>CAVWUV010000016.1:0-176248 GCA_963758245.1 uncultured Acidobacteriaceae bacterium
ACCGGGGCGCGCCGCCCTTCGACACGCTCAACGTTTCCGTTCCCGACTACTTTAAAGCTCTGAGCGGCACTTTGGCCAACGCCAGCTTGGATGACCTAAAGAACTACATGGTCTGGCATTACGTTTCGAGCTACGCGCCAGAGTTAAGCAAAGCTTTCGTCGACGAGAACTTCGATTTTTATGGCCGCTATCTGACCGGCGCAAAGGAGCTGCTGCCGCGCTGGAAGCGCTGCGTACAGCTTACCGACCGCAGCCTGGGAGAGGCGTTAGGGCAGAAGTATGTAGACAAAGCGTTTGCGGGGCAATCGAAAGAGAAGACACAGGATTTGGTCAAAGTTATCGAGCGGGAGATGGAGACCGATATCGATTCGCTGACCTGGATGAGTGATGAGACGAAAAAGCAGGCTATCGCGAAACTGAAAGGCGTCACAAACAAGATTGGCTATCCGGAGAAGTGGCGAGACTACTCGAGCGTAAAGGTCTCGGATGCGGACTTGGTTGGCGATGTCAAACGCGCTCGCGAATTTGAGGTGCATCGCAACACTACGAAAATCGGCAAGGCGGTTGATCGCTCCGAGTTCAACATGACTCCGCCTACTGTGAACGCTTACTACAACCCAATGGAAAACAATATCAATTTCCCGGCAGGGATTCTGCAGCCCCCCTTCTATGCAAGCACCGCCGACATGGCGGTTAACTTTGGTGGAGTGGGCGCAGTGATAGGGCACGAGCTGACCCATGGCTTCGATGACCAGGGCCGTCAATTCGACGCTGACGGGAATCTGCGCGACTGGTGGACCCAGCAAGATGCGGCGGAATTCAAGAAGCGCGCGGACTGTATCGTAAACGAATACTCGAAGTTCAGCCCGGTGGAGGGCGTGAATTTAAACGGTCGCTTGACTTTGGGGGAAAACGGCGCAGATAACGCCGGCATTCGCCTCGCATTCATGGCGCTGCTGGGTGGCCTGGAAAACGGCACGGTGGATAAAGATAAGCTCGACGGCTACACTCCGCAGCAGCGGTTTTTCCTGGCCTATGCGCAGATCTGGTGCATGAACGAGCGTCCGGAAGGGCTGCGAACCAGTGTCCGCACCAATCCTCACTCGCCAGGAGAGTTCCGGGTCATCGGTGTCGTTCAGAACATCCCTGAGTTCGCCAAGGCGTTCGGTTGCTCCGCTGGGCAGCCAATGGTGGCCGCTAATGGCTGCAGGGTTTGGTAAAGAGCCTGGTAGACCGGATGATTACACTGAAGGCTGATGAGACCGAGTAAATTCCTTCTGAGCGTCGCCGTCTGCGCTTTGCTCGCGGGCGGAGCGCTAGCGCAAATTGTCGGTAAAACGGGATCGCATAGCGGTGTCGATCTGACCGCGATCGATAAGTCCGCCGACCCCTGCAACGACTTTTATCAGTACGCGTGCGGCAATTGGATGAAGAACAATCCCATTCCGGCAGATGAAAGCCGCTGGGGCAGATTTGATGAGCTTTTTGAGCGAAATCAAAAGATCCTTCGCGACATTTTGGAGGACTCGGCAAAGCATCAGGACCGGTCCGCGCTCGATCAAAAGATCGGCGGTTTTTATGAATCCTGCATGAACGAAGGCCTGATCGAGCAACGAGGCACGACTCCGCTCCAATCCGAACTGGATCGAATTTCTCATGTTGAGAATCAAGCGGAGCTATTGGACGAAGTAGCGCGTTTACAAGACCGGCAAGTGGATGTGTTCTTCAATTTCTACTCCTCGCCTGATCCCAAGGACGCGAAGATGATGCTCGCCGCGATAGACCAGGGAGGTATCGGGCTACCTGAGAAGGATTTCTATTTCCGCACCGACCCGAAGTCCCAAGACACGCGCCAGAAATACGTCACTCACATCGCCAAGATGTTCGAATTGATCGGGGTTCCTGAAGCGGAGGCTTCCAAGAAAGCACAAACGGTCATGGCGGTTGAGACGGATCTGGCCAAGGCGTCGCTCGATGTAACCTCGCGGCGCAATCCGCAGTTGCTGGTCCACGAGATGCCGAAGAACGATCTGAAGCAGCTTACGCCAAATTTCAACTTCAATCAGTTCTTCCTGGAATTGAATACGCCAAACTTTTCAACGCTCAACGTGGCAGTTCCGGATTTCTTCAAAGCTTTCAACAGTCTTTTGACAACAGAGAAGATGGGCGAGTTGAAAGATTACATGACCTGGCATTATCTCAACGGCAGCGCGGCTCTCCTCACGAAAGCGTTTGTGGATGAGAATTTCGACTTTTATGGACGAACATTGTCGGGAGTGAAGGAGCTGAAGCCGCGCTGGAAACGCTGCGTTTCAGCAACGGACGACGAGCTGGGCGAAGCGCTCGGCCGAAAATTTGTTGAGAAGACCTTTGGCGAGCAGGGAAAGCAACGCACGCTCGAAATGGTTCACGAAATTGAACACCAGATGGCTGACGACATAGAGTCTCTTACCTGGATGGGCCCGGAAACCAAAAAACAAGCCATGGTCAAGTTGCATGCGGTCGCGAATAAGATCGGCTATCCGGAAAAATGGAGAGATTACTCGACTGTCAACATCGTCGACGACGATTATTTCGGGAATTACTATAGGGCCAATGAATTTGAAAGTAAGCGCGAGCGTGACAAGATTGGCAAGCCTGTGGATCGGACCGAGTGGGGCATGACTCCGCCAACCGTCAACGCTTACTACAACCCTACGGAAAACAACATCAATTTTCCCGCGGGCATTCTCCAACCTCCGTTCTATTCAAATCAGGCCGACGATGCGGTGAACTACGGAGCTATCGGGGTGGTGGTTGGACATGAGCTGACGCACGGCTTTGACGATCAGGGCCGCCAATTCGACGCGGACGGGAATCTGAAGGACTGGTGGCAAAAGAGTGATGAAGAAAAATTCGAAAAGCTGTCCCAGTGCCTGGTAGATGAATATGGACATCTCAGCCCCGAACCTGGTGTCAATTTAAACGGGAAACTGACGCTCGGCGAAAACACAGCGGACAATGGCGGGATTCATCTCGCCTATTACGCTCTGATGGATGATCTCGCCAAGAAAAATGTGCCGCTATCGAAAAAGGAAGACGGCTACACGCAGGCGCAGCAGTTCTTTTTAGGGTTCGCGCAAATCTGGTGTCAGAATACGACTCCGGAAGAATCCCGATTGCTGGCTCAGACGAACCCGCACTCTCCCGGGAAGTTTCGCACCAATGGCGTGGTTTCGAACGTGGCTCAATTCAGTGAAGCCTTCGGATGTAAAGCCGGGGACCAGATGTATGCCGTCAAAGGCAAAGGATGCCGCGTCTGGTGAGCACAGCCGATAATCCCCTCCTCGTCGAGCGGCTTCCGATTCAATTCGACGCCATCCGGGCGGACCACGTGGAGCCCGCGATTGAAGCGCTGCTGGAGCAAATGAAGGAGCGGCTGAAAAATCTGGGCAATCCGGATGTGCCGCGAACTTATCAGGACGTGCTGCTTGCTCTGGACAAGATGACCGAGCCATTGGATTTCGCAATGGCGGTTGTGCGTCATTTGGAATCAGTCGCAACAACTCCTGAAATGCGTGCCGCGCATAACGCGGTGCAGGGGCCAGTCAGCATGTTCTATACGTCCATTCCCTTGGACACTGGCCTATGGACGGCAGTGAAGGCGGTGAGCGAGAGCGGAGAAGCGGAAAATTTTGCTGCTGTACATCGCCGGTTCCTGAAAAAGACAGTCAGCGGATTCCGCCGTGCAGGCGCGGATTTGGATGCGGAAGGCAAGAAGAAGCTCGAAGAACTGGATGTAGAGTTGACGAAGGCTACGACGAAGTTTTCCGAAAACGTTTTGGACGCTACCAACGCATACGAATTGTTGATAACCGACGAGCGGAAGCTCGCGGGCTTGCCGGAGACCGCGCGAACCGCCGCTCACGAAAGCGCAAAGAGCAAGGGCAGGGAAGGCTGGCGTCTGACGCTTCAAGCACCGAGCTATATCGCGGCCATGACTTACCTGGACGATCGTGCTATCCGGCAGCAGTTATGGGAAGCGTACAACAGCCGCGCGACTTTCGGAGCTTACGACAATCGCGGACTTATCTCTGAGATTCTTCGCTTGCGACACGAGAAGGCCCGGCTTGTCGGTTACCGGGATTTCGCCGATTTGGTGCTGGAAGAGCGAATGGCGCGTACGGGAGAAAATGCTCAAGCTTTCCTTGAAGATCTGCGCGCTAAATCGCTCGCTGCCTTTAGAAGAGAGAATGAAGAGCTTCGTGAGATCGCAAGGACTTTAGATTACCCCGAGGTTCACCGCTGGGATGTAGCTTATCTGGCCGAGAAGCAGCGCGAAGCCCTTTATCAATTTGATGAAGAGGAGCTGCGGCCTTATTTCGAACTCGATCGAGTGGTGGCTGGGATGTTTGATATCTTCGGACGCCTTTTGAGTATTAAGGTGATCGAAGAGCCGGGCGTACCGGGTTGGGATCCCGTCGTCAAATACTACCGCGTAGAAGATGTTTGCTCGGGCGAACTTCTGGGTGGGTTCTACGCGGATTGGTTTCCGAGAGAAAACAAACGCGGCGGCGCCTGGATGGATTCGTTAATTGCCGGCAATCCTGATGAAGGCCGGCCGCATCTCGGCTTGATCTGCGGTAATTTGACGCCCCCGGTGGAGGATACTCCTTCGCTGCTGACGCATCGCGAAGTCGAGACCATTTTCCATGAATTCGGGCATCTGCTTCACCATACGTTGAGCCGGGTCCCGGTCCGCACGCTCTCCGGAACCAACGTGCCGTGGGATTTTGTGGAACTGCCATCCCAGATCATGGAGAACTGGTGCATGGAACGCGAGGCTCTGCAGCTTTTCGCGCGCCACTACAAGACCGGCGAAGGAATTCCGGACGAACTATTCGAAAAGATGAAGCGAGCCCGCACCTTCCGCAGCGCGAATGACCAGATGAGGCAACTTGGATTTGCGATGGCGGACCTGAAGCTTCATCGCGAATACGATCCCGACCGCGACGGCGATGTAGTGACTTATACTCGCGAGATCCTGGCGCAGTTTGCGCCAGCGCCTCTGCCTGAAGATTACGGAATGATTGCGAGTTTCACGCATCTATTTGCGAGCCCGGTCGCTTATGGAGCGGGCTATTACTCCTATAAATGGGCTGAAGTGCTGGATGCCGATGCGTTCACTCGATTTCAGCGGGAAGGCATCTTCAACAGCGCTACAGGCGAAAATTACCGGCGGCAGATTCTCGAGCGTGGAGACAGTGAAGATCCGGCGCAGCTGTATCGCGAGTTCATGGGCCGCGACCCGGACCCAAGCGCATTATTGGAGCGCTTGGGCTTGTTGCAGGCCGCGTGAGCTCCTCATCGGGTGATCTATTTCAGTTTGAAGGTAAACGCTAGAGCGAGGCCGGTATTCCAATGCTTCTGGATGGGCGCCTGTTGCAAACCGGTATAGCCAGGAGGTCCCACTACAAAACCGGGAATGAGCGCCGGCGTTCGCCCTACATCAGGGCCGATCGTGAAGAAAAGCCGATTGGCGACTGCGAGACTTGGCCCAGTCAGTAGCTCCCAATCAGTTCCAATTTTTCCTGTGGTTAGATCCACGCCTGATCCGAAACTATAGTGCAGGGCAATTGACGGAGATAGCTGCACAAGCCGTATGTTCAAAAGCAAAAGTGGGTAAGGATGAAACCTGGATTGGCTGTTCAGATTGATGACGACGTTTCCGCTGGTTTTTGTCGTACTCGCGCCCGCGGGGGCCGGTGGAGCCGCCAGTTCGTAATCCCGTTCATCCAGGGTGCTCACCGCGAATCCGCCGCTCAGTGACAACGGGGACGCGCACTCGAGCGTCAAAAGCGTCTTTTTATCCGGCTTTGCCTTGCTATCGGTCAAGTCTTGCGAATTCAGTTTCAACTCTGTTTTCTTACCAAAGATTCCACAGGCTTGGCAGAAAACAATCGTGAAAGGATCCGTAGCGTCATCGAGGAGATGATCGAAGTGCTCGCCTACGGCAATCAGGGCGTCCCTAATATCTTCCCAGGCCTTCCGACCCCCATTGATTGTTTTGAGCTGGCTCTGCACATCTTTGACCCTGGCGAGAACTCTGTTGTAGGAATTAAGATGATCGTTCAACTTGCTCCATGTGGTCCAAACATCCGAATAGGTTGTTGGCAGCGCCTCTAAGCCCGACTGGAGCTGGTTTAGGAGATTCTGGAGCGTTTGAATGTCCTGATCCGGCCATTCATATCGATTGTCGTCAGCCAACGGGTATATGAAGGTATTCAACAGCCGGATCATCCCGGATCGGGCTGCCTGACGATCGTAATTATCGTCTGATTTTCGAAAATCATCTGTTTCTGTTTTCGCTCGATTCGTGAAGTCGGTCAGAGTTGTGACTCTGGTTTGCACCGGAGTGAGCTTATCGTCGGGGTTACCAGTTCCGAGCAGATCCACTTGGTCTGCCAATCTGTGAAACTCGTTTTCAAGCGGCTCGCTTGGCTCCGGAATCCGGGTCGGCTCTCTGAACTCATATCTAAGACCCGCTAAGGCGGGCGTTGATATGGATTTTGGCGTGCTCGTCGGAGTTCCTGTGGAGGCTGGTTTCGGGATGAACCCCAGGCTGCCCAGATCGACGCTGTCCTTGACGGCGGTTACAGTGGGGTCCAGCGAATACCCGAATTTGACTGGATTCAGATCCACGATGCATACTGCGGAGTTTTTTACGATGGTTTCGTCACCGAAGCCGCTGCCGTTACGAGCCGAGACTACGAACACGTCTTTGCCGCGCGCGCACTTTTGAGCGCATCCGGGTTTATTGCCGGATGGTGCTTGGGTCGGCGAAGCAGCCCGACCGTCAATTTGCAATGTGCCGTCTGCAGCGCGGTGGCGATGGGAAACTTTTCCCGGATCCCCAGGATCGCTACTCTGCGCAGCTTGCGCGCACTTCGATATGGCCGCAACGAGCAGAAAAGCGGAAACAAGAATTCGCATGATTTTAGCTCCTTTGAGGTACTGCTGACCTCGCCATATAACGCGTACCCGGCAAAGGAAAACGGACATTGCGGGGGATTTGGTTGAGCGGGATTGCTTTGTGGCCAAAAAAATTGAATTTCCAGAAAACGCTTATGTAAAATATGAACTCCATGAGCGCATCTGAGGTCACCGATCTCCTGGAGCGTGTCGCTCAAGGCGATAAGCAGGCGGAGGCTGATCTCATGCCCCGTGTTTACCGTGAGCTCCGAAAAATTGCCTTAGCGCACTTGCGCAGGGAGAGGCCCGATCACACTCTGCAGGCAACAGCGCTGGTACATGAAGCGTATCTGCGCCTCTCCGCGCAGCGGGAAGTGCATTGGAAAAATCGAGCCCACTTTTTCGGAATCGCGGCGCAAGCTATGCGGCGCATTCTTGCGGATTATGCGCGTCACCGTGGAGCGGAAAAGCGCGGGGGAAATGAGATTCGTGTTCCGCTCGACGAAGAAATCTGCATCTCGGACGAACATTGCACGCTAGTTACCGCGCTTGACGAAGCATTAGAGCGATTACAGCGCCTGAATTCACGGCAAGCCCGCGTCGTGGAGTTACGCTTTTTCAGCGGCTTGAGCGAAGAGGAAATTGCAGAGGTGACCGGAGTAACAGTGCGTACGGTCAGGCGTGATTGGAGAATGGCGCGGGCGTGGCTCTATGGCGAACTTTCCCGCTGACTCGTTATCGGCCAGTGGCCTTTCGGGAACCGCGATTACGCGTTCAATAGAGAATCCCATGTCCAGCGAACACGGCGAAACTCTACCGCATAAGTGGGACGACGCCCAGGCGTTGTTCGAGCGCTTGCTCGAGTCCGACGATGTAGCAAACCTTCTCGCGCAGGAGCCCGACCAAGAAGTCGCCGCGCTCGCCGAGCGTCTGTTGCGCGATCACCATCGAGCTATTCAGCGCGCGTTCCTCGAGGAGCCAATCACGTTGGTTCGGAACCTGGTTTCTGACGCTCCGCCGCGCTTCCAGCCGGGGCAGATTCTAATGGCGCGTTTTGCCATCGAGCGACTACTCGGCCGGGGCGGCATGGGAGAGGTGTACCTGACTCAAGATCGTCGCCTGAACGAGCGCGTGGCCATCAAAACTATTCGCGCGGAGCTGGCGGCGGACATTGCCATACGCCGTCGATTCCTTTCGGAGGTACAAAACGCCCGCCGGGTAACACATCCGAATGTATGCCGCATCTTCGATCTTTTCGACGAGGCTGACACGCCATTCTTTTCCATGGAGTATCTCCCTGGAACGCAGTTATCAGAATGGATCCGAACAGGCCGGCAGGAACGATCGCTGAGACATCGGGTAGCTTTACAACTGGCCGAGGGACTGGCGGCGGCGCACCGCAGCGGCGTCATTCATGCGGACTTCAAGCCGGCAAATGTGATCCTTATAGGCGATCCACCTCATTTGCGGCCAGCCATTACGGATTTCGGCCTGGCCCGAGCATTCTCGGACGGTACCGGCCTGGATGGGGCGAGCACGCCAGAGCGGTACTCTCTTCGAGCCGGGACCCTGGATTATATGGCGCCGGAACTGCTGAAGGGTTCCCCGCCGACAATACGAACCGACATATATGCGTATGGCAAAGTGCTCGCCGAACTATTGCCTGGCCACCGGTTAGTGCCGCTCTGTATTGCGCGACTCCCTGCTAATCGCTTGGACTCGCTCGAACCGGTGATTCGTTCCTTAGGAGGCGTACTCCGGCGTCGTGTGTTGTGGACTCTCGGCGCGCTGGCGCCGGCAGCAGCTATTGCCGGATTCGAACTTTTCAAGGGGAAGCCGGTCGCCTTAGCAGGCCGTCAGCGTCTGGCCGTGAACGGGTTCCGCCCTGCGGAAGCCAGCCGGGTGAGCATGGCGCGCGATCTTCTCATTACCGCCCTCCGCCAGTCACCCCTGCTCAGTGTCGTGAGCGACGATCACGTTCGAGCCGCACTGGAGAGCCTGGGCGCTCGAACACATACTCCGGTAAACCGCGGGATGTTGTTCGCCGCGCTGGCGCGCGATGGCGTGGCTCTTGTGCTGGAAGGCACGCTACGGGAGACTGCTGCCGAAATGCAACTGGCGGTCGAGCTGTTCGAGCGGGAGGAGAGCAGGCCGCTGCTGGGTTTGCGCGAGAGTGCCCCTAAACAGAACATGGTTCGATTAGTGGACCAGATCGCGCTGCGTTTCCGGCAGGATCTTGGCGAATCGGCGGCCGCGCTTCACTCTGCATATACACCTCTGGAGCGGGTGACTTCTGCTGCGCCAGAGGCGGTTGAAGCCTACTATCAGGGCCTTCGGGAGTACGATTCGGCCAAAAGCAATGAGGCCGAAGCCTGGTTCGACGAAGCTTTGCGAATTGATCCCCAATTCGCGCTGGCGCACATGGAGCGCGGCAATGCTCTGGCTTCGCGCTTCCAGGCCGCTTCTGCCCTCGAATCGTATCAGCGGGCGTTCACTATGCGAAATCGCGTCAGCGAGCGTGAGCGGTTGCTGATCGAATCCTGTTATTACAACATCATCGGCGATTTCGTCCTCTCGCTCGAGGCATGCCGTCATCTCGTGCTGCTCTTTCCGGAAGAAGCCACGTTTCAGAGGTATACCGCCTTTGCGCTGGTTCGCGTGGGACGACCTATGGACGCCTTGCCATACAACCAGCGTGCGGTCGCATTGGATTCAACGAGCGACAACAACCTCAGTGAGCTGATCGTTAACCATATGGAGGCAAACCGCTACGACGAAGCGCTGGAGCTTTACCGAAAATTCAGGGGGGAGGGACACACTTCCACGCTTCTCAACTGGGGCGCTGGACTGGCGCATTTGGGGAAGGGCGATTACGAAGATGCGCGAACGGTTTTCGAGGCGATGGCGACAGCGCCGGAGCGGGAACGCTGGTCGCGGCTCCTGGCTTGTGAACCGCTGATTTTGGAAGGCCGTTTCACAGAGGCGGCCTCGCGGCTCGCATCCGATTTGGCATATGATATCGCCACCGGCGAAGAGAATCGCCGTCAGATACGCCGGTCGTGGCTAGGCAGCCTGCACTGGCTGATGGATTCGCCGGAAGAAGCGCGGATTCAGGCGGAGGCGCTCGCCGGCCTCGATCCATCGCCGGTCTGGATTGAACCAATTCGAGAGGGTGGTGTTCTGGCGTTGTTAATCGGCGCGCCGGAGCTAGCAAGCACCTGTTTAGAACGCTTGCGAAGCATTGAGCGGCAGTGGCCCTCGACCCACAGCCGCGGCGTTCGCGCTCACATCGAGGGCGCGACGCTGATGCAAGATGATGCACAAAAAGCGGGCGATCTGCTTGGCGAAGCGCGAGGGCTGTGGCCGGATCCCCTGACGCTATGGTCCGTCTGCCGATGGCAGATGCAGCAGAAAGATTTCGTAGGCGCGTTGGCGACCTTGGAAGTTATAAATCAGCAGCGGGGAAGAATGCTGCGGCGCGGATTCCCAGGCCTAACAGTTCTTGCTTGGATAGATCAAGCGCGTTGCCTGGCCCTGATGTCCCGATTCGGGGAGGCATTGCGCGTATACGAGCGGGTACTGAACTGCTGGCATCCGAATGCGGCGGCATTTTCGCTGGTTCGGCAGCTTCACCTGGAATATCGAAAAATTTCAAACAGGAGAAAAGGAGAAGAAAATGGTTGATGCTTGGGAAATATTCGGACGCTTGGCAACGGATGACGCGTTCCGCCGTGCAATTTTCAAGGGCCCGTTTCAGCCGCATTATGCAATTGATAAGTGCTGTTGTGCGATTGTTCTCAACGAGGATTACGACAGGGCTCGTGACATCATCAACCAGCACGGACTCCGGGGCAGACCAATATCGTTGATGGCGCTAGGCGAGTTGCTCGTCGCGCGAACTGTCCAGGGCTTTATGGATGCGGTGCAAAAATTAGCGAGCAGTATTACTGATGCAGCCGGGTCTCTGAACATCGCTATCGGTGGCCGTTCTGTCTTGTTCTATACCGCTTTCGGGGCAATGATCGTCGATAAGCAATTTCGTTCACGGGCGCTCGCGAGCGCGAACGCTTTCGATCTGCTCGGCTTTTGCGCTGTATTACCTGCCGATCGCACAGACCTGCGCCAACTGTTTGGATATGAAGTTGGCGAGCAGAAGACAATGGTAGTCAGCGGGGCTTCCGATCAATTTTGCAATTTGTTTTGGGAGCCCCACTGCAACTTGCGAACGGTTTTCTATTTAGGTCACGTCCATCCGGTTGCCAATCCGCAGCGCTTGCGACAAATAGGCGATTTGGAGCCGCTTGATGCCGAGAAGCTCACTCAGTAAATTCTTGAGCGTCTCCCTTGCGACGGTTCTAACGCTAGCTCACGCGCCTGGAGCAGACATTCTGGAGGATTTTCACTTTATCAACCGGTCGCTTGTAAATGGGAAGATCCTACTTAATAGCGACAGGCGGTGGCAGCTGCCTTTTAGCGGTGACGAGCACACTACCTTCTGCGAGCGATCGCTGCTGATTCGGTCCACGCTGGTTGTGAACTCCGTCGAATTCTGCACCGATCCGACGAATCCATATACTCCTGGACGGTGGAGTTTCCAGCAAATCATTGAGCGAGCTTTCGCCTGGGCATCTATTCGGAGCGACGAGGTAGAGAAACGGGTAAATGGCTGGGTATGTATGGAATCGGATTCGGCCCTCGGCCCTCTGAGGCGCGCGTGGTCTGTTTGCCCTAATCAGCCAAAATCGGTGAACACCATTCCATTGCGCCTTCTTGCGGTGGTCAACCGGCTCGATCTCGCAAAATTCGACACTTGCCAAGAGGGGTGGGCGTGTCAACCTGAGGTCCGATTTGTATACGGCGCAGTGACCCAGGAAACTATACCGCCATTTTCGCTCATCATAGAGTTCGTGCTTCGCGGACAGCGCAAGAACCAGTTTAAAGCTGTCGCAACGCGATGGGCGGACCTGGCACGCCTCGAGGGTGGGAACTATCTTTCCGCTTTGGCAAATCTGTTAGGTTCGCTCCTTGCCGATCCCGAAGCGATTAGAATTCGCGTTATCGGTGTTAACAGCGGGTCTTGGGATTTTTCAGAGTATTACTTCGTGAACGGAAAAGGGTTAGTCCCGCATCTCCTCGAGCAGCAGCCGCATCCGTACATGGCCAGTCCCGCCGTGTGTCAGGAGGCAACATCAAAGCTGGCATGCTTCACGCGACAACATCTGCCCGAGATCCTTCGAGGGCGGCAGTCCTTCGATAAGACGTTTTTGCAAACAAGCGCCACGCAGATTCTCGAGTCCTCGAGCACGGTCTTGACACTCGCGCCAAATACGCTGAATCGTCTCAAACGAGCCGCTCTGGATGATGCTCGGGCCTCATTGTCCATTAGCTCCTGTGCGGGGTGCCATGGATACGAAACGCTGAACGCTCCCGATGAGGCTGGGCCATTCGCGCAGGTGAAATATCGGGATGCGAAGTGCCGCAGCCGACTTTCCAATTTTCTGACAGGCGACGAAAATGCGTCAGGCGGAGGCGACCCGACTCTGAAGGTCTGGACGATGACGCCGGTTCCTGTGCGCGATGGCAGTTGCTCAAAGGTCCAGATCGGAACGCGCTACTACAACGATCTTTTGCGCCGTCACTTGTTCTTATATGAGGTGCTACATCTAGATCCAAATGCATCTAATTCTGTCTGGAGCAAAGCGCTCGAAGAAACCGGGTTGTACTCTGCCCAGGTAGAGTGAGAGTTGGATTCATCAAAGGCGCTGGAAGAGCAGCTAGCGGAAGCACTGCGAGAGAATGCCGACTTGCAGCATCTTCTTTATGCTGCTGCGCATGATCTAAAGCAGCCGTTGCGGACCATCGGCAATTACGCGCAACTGTTACAGCGGCAATACGCGCAGAGTCCGCAACCGAACGAGCTGACCTCATTCATCGTTGGAGCCGTGAACGAGATGAATACGCTGATCGAGGACCTGCTCAAGTACTCGCGGGCAGGGAACTCGCCGAGGCGAACCACAGTGAAGTTGAATTCGGTGGTCCAGTGGGCTCTGATGAATCTTCAGAATGCTGTTCGCGAGTGCAACGCGCAGATTACTTACTCGGACTTGCCGGAATTGTCAATTGATGAGTCGCAGTTCGTGCAAGTTTTTCAGCAACTATTCAGTAATTCTTTGAAGTTCCGCAGCAGCGAGACGCCAAGAATCGAAGTAGCCGCGGATGAAAACGAAGAAGCTTACACCATTTCAGTCATCGATAACGGGCAGGGAATCGAGCCGCGTTTTCACGAGCAGGTCTTTCAACCCTTGAAGCGGCTGCATGGGAAGCAAATACCGGGCAGCGGATTGGGTCTCGCTTTGTGCAGGAAGATCGTTCAGGCACATGGCGGAAGGATTTGGGTAGAGAGCGATGGCCAGCACGGATCGGTGTTCAAGTTGACCATTCCGGTATAGCGGTGGAAATCCGCTTGCCGTGGTGGTTTTCAGCCATTTGTCAAAACGGGCTGTTGATCAGATCCACCTTAAAATCAGGGACTTATGGGTTTGGAATCCGACGTGTATTAGACAGGAGCGAGCAGTATGTTTCGCAACCTGTTTACAGTATTTTTAGCGATGTCGGTGGCGGCGTTCGGGATTGAACCACCCCTAGCAGCGCAATATGGACCACCACCGCAGGACCAGTATTCACAGGCGCAGTCTCAATATCCCCCGCCGCAGCAGTATCCTTCGCCACAATACGGCCAGCCTCAACAATATCCGCAGACGCAGCAATACCCGCAGTATGGGCAGGCTGCGCCAGACACGAGTGCTCAGCAGGGCGGCGATCAGCAAGATGTAGCTCAAGACCAGCAGCATGGCGTGGCGCGCATCAGCATTATTCAGGGCGATGTCAATGTGAAGCGCGGCGACACCGGTGATCTAGTCGCGGCAGTGGTGAATGCTCCGCTTATGACGCAAGATCATCTGCAGACCTCGCCGGGCTCCCGAGCGGAAGTAGAGCTGGATTCCGCAAACCTGATCCGCCTTGCGCCGAATACAGATGTAGGATTCGCCGATCTCGAGTACCACCGTTACCAGGTCCAGCTGGGAGCGGGAACGATCATTTATCGCGTGCTGCGCGATTCAAACGCGCAGACCGAAGTGGACACGCCGAGCATCGCGGTGAGACCGGCCGGGCAGGGAGAATCTCGCATCTCGGTGCTCGATGATGGAACCACACAGATCACGGTGCGTTCGGGTGAAGTGGAAATATTCAGCCCGCGCGGCTCGCAGCGTGTGCAGTCCGGGCATTCGATTCTGGTGCGGGGAAATCCTTCGGATCCTGAATTTCAGAACACGTATGAGGTTGCGCGCGACCAGTTCGATGACTGGAGCGCCACGCGAGATCGTGAGCTGCTCGCTTCCCAAAGTTACCAGCATGTGAGCCGGGATATCTACGGCGCTGACGATCTGGATGCTTACGGGAATTGGGTGCCTTCCCAATATGGACAGGTTTGGGCGCCACGTCCACCCGACGCGAACTGGTCTCCGTACAGCGAAGGCCAATGGTCTTGGGAGGATTACTACGGCTGGACATGGGTCGACAATGCGCCGTGGGGATGGGCGCCGTACCACTATGGACGCTGGTTTTGGAATGGCGGCTATGGCTGGTCCTGGTGGCCGGGCGGGGGGTTCGGATCGTATCTCTGGAGCCCGGCGCTGGTGGGTTTCTTCGGATGGGGCGGATTTGGCCTTGGCTTCGGAGGTCTTGGTTGGTGTGCGCTCGCTCCATTTGAGATTTTCCACGGCTGGTGGGGACACGGCTGGGGGCGCGACGGCTGGCGTGGAGGGTATGGCGGATACGGACGCGGCAATGTTGCGGGCATGTATCGGAACGCGGCCTTTCGTGGTGGCGCGATGACCGCGGCTGCTAACAGCTTCGGGCGTCCGGGTCAGCGGTTCAGTCCCGCCACACGCGCGCAGCTGACGAATGCGAGTTTGTATCGCGGGCAGGTTCCAGTGTCGCCGACGCGAGCAAGTTATCAATTCTCAAATCGGCAGGCGACCGCGAATCCACGGCTGGCGTCAGCGGCGAATCGCCAGTTCTTCCAACATCAGCAGTTCCGGAATCAGGCCAGTCTGGGCAGTGCGCAAAGAGGAATAAGTCCTGGAATGGCTCGTGGGTCGATGGGGAATGCACCCAGCGTGCGGAGTGCACCCGGATTAAGCGGCTCGAGATTCGGCGCTGCGCCGCAGAGCTCCCACGGCACGCCGCCTAACATGCAAGGCGCCTACGCAGGAAGGAACGGTTCTGCGCCGCGAACTAGTAGGGGCGCTACGGGCGGTTGGCAGCGGTTCGGCCAGCCGGGAACTGCCAATAGCTTCCGTCAGGGTTACACGGGCGGCCAGGAAGCGAGTGGCTGGCACCGGTTCGGGCAACCACAACCTTCTACTCAAGGTTTGAATGGTCAGGCACGCGCGCAGCCACAACCGAATTATGCAGGCCGATCGTTCGGCAACGGAAATTATCAATCTCGCCCACTTGGCATGAATCCATCGGCGGGTCAGCAGCGCCCGAGTTCCTCTGGTTATGGAAACGGCTTCAACGGAGCATACGGCGGCGGGCGTCCGGCTTACAGCGCGCCTCGCTATAGCGCTCCGGCCATGCCGCACTACAGCGCGCCCTCCGCGCCACATTACAGCGCGCCGCACTATAGCGCGCCCTCTGCTCCTCGAGGCGGTGGCGGCGGAGGTTCCTTCCATGGAGGCGGGGGATCCCCGCACGGCGGTGGTGGCGGTGGGCATTCTTCTTCAGGCGGTCATCACGGCCGCTGAAGGTCATGATCTGATCTTCCCTCAGCCGCTCCGGCTCACCTGACAGAGCTGGAGCGGCATTTTTTTACCATCGCGGCATGCTTTCCTGACGTCAGGTCGGCACCTGTATTGCTGCACGCCGGTAACCGCCTTTGTCAATTGTTCTGCATCGCCGCCCGTCATCGGCATAACGAAAATTTGCGGCTTGTCGTTAGCGTCATTTGCCAAGAAGGCAAGGCGATCTCCAGAAGGTGACCATCGTGGGTAGTGGACGCCTTTCCGTTCATACGTCAATACCCGCTGCTTGTGCGTTGCGACTTCCACCAGCACGAGCTCGCTCGATACAAGTCCAACTCATAGTCAGGCCGGGACACAACGATAGTTATCGACGTTCCATCCGGTGAAATTTGCGGATCCGATGGGTGAACCAATCTTCTTCCCAACACGACCTGCCAGTGGCAGAGCATCGTCGTCCAACTCCGGTTTCGTGTTTGAGAAATCGATTTCCAGTAGTTTACATAATATCTGTTATCGGCCTTGACTGCCGAATGCGCCCGGCAGCCCTGCGTCGACGCTAACAACTGACTGACACATCTGAATCGGCAGCAGGTAACGTACCCTCTAGGTAGCTCGAATCCATGAACCGTGAGATCCGACACCGGGCGGCGTTCCTGACCTATATCCTTCTCCTGGCACTCAGCGCTCCAGTTGCCCTAGAAGCGCAGGCGCATGATGGGCTGACGGTTTCCGGTCACGTTACTGATCCGCAGGCGAATCCTGTTGCCGGCGTACCGATACAGCTCTTCGGCCGGGGCGCCCAAACAGGCCAAGAGAAAAAAACGGATGCAGACGGATTTTTCGAATTTACAGTCAGCTCGCCCGGCGCATATAGTTTGAAGATCAGCGCGCCCGGTTTCGAGGAGCTGACTCGCACTGTGCAGGTCGCCGGTTTCGGATCGGTGATTGCCGATTTCCAACTCGGAAAAATTTCGGCAAAGCAGGAGTCGGTAACCGTCCTCGCCGATGTAAAGGACACGAACGTTCTCTTCCCCGATCCCGCGCAACGGGTTTACGTACGGCAAGAAACGCTTGATGCAAACCCGGGTCGGCCCGGCGCGCCGATCTCCATACCCGGACTTCCTATCGAAACCGCTTCGGGAGGCATCAAGGCTCCGCAATACTTTTCGCCCGGAGTTGCCGGAGATCACGGCGAACCGATCGCCGAATACATTCAAGTCGGTTCATATCTCGTGTCAAACAATCTGTCTTCGAACGCGCACGGTAACGGCTACGCAGATCCGAATATCATGATTCCGGCCATTCTGGAAGGCGTGCAGACAGACGGCGGCGCATTCAATGTTCGCGAAGGAAATCACGCTGAGAACCTGTCCGCCATTTACGAGCTGCGTTCACGCCTGGAGCCATTTGTGACGATCACGGGGGACTATCGCGACGCGGATATTGTCGCTGGTTGGACTCCCGAGGCTCCCGATGTCAAGTCATGGATTGCGATGGAGGCCGCGTATGGCAATGGATTTCTAGACCGGTTGGAACATCGGCAGCAGTACAAGCTGAACGGGTTCCGTGTGTTCAATCTAGGCCAGCATGAGCTGACTTTGTTCGGAATCGGTTACTACGGCTCGTCGTACGTGCCCGGTCTTGTGCCCACCAACGTGCCCAACTTACATGACACAATCGATCCGCGGCAGAAAGATCAAACGCATACGGGCGAACTTGCTTTGAATGACACGTGGCATCTGAGTCCCACGGAGGAATTGCAGCTCTCTGGCGTTTTCCGCACCTACAATCTTTCTTTGTTCTCCAACTTTGGAGATGGGCTGATTCGGCAAAGCGAGTTTCGTACAGTCACTGGCGGGAACGGAACGTACACCACTCAGTTGACGCATTCGCTTTCGTTGTTGGCAGGCCTGGATTATCAGCGGGACGCGCCGCGCCACCTTGATCTCGATCATTACGAATCGACTGATCCTGCGTACTATGGTCCATTTCAAAGGGTGTCGGCGAATAACGTGACCCTGGGCGACACGTCTCCCTATATTGCGCTGAACGGCTCTCTGCTGCGCAATTTTCACTATTACCTGGGCTGGCGTCGCGATGAGATTCAGTTTGACAACGTCGATCTGCTGAATCCGGCGAATTCGTACAACTCTACAGTCGGTTTTAATTCGCCGAAAGCAACGCTCTCGTACTTGCCGGAGAACAGCGCTGTGCTGCCTAACATAGCTTTCAGCTTCGGCGAGGCGTTCTACACAAATGATCCGCGCATCGGGACGGGTACAGAACGAGGAACACCTATTAGCCGCGAACACGCTTATCAACTGGTTGTGAGCCGCATGATAGCCGGAATTGATTTCCGCGCGACACTCGGCCACGTTACCACCGAGGCCTCGCTAGCCAAGATTGATCCGGATACTGGACTACAGGAAAATGAAGGCCCGGGGCGAAACAAGTTCATCACAATTGCAGCACGCCGTTATTTTGGCTTTGGGCTATTGCAGGCTTCCGTATCGAAGGCAGATGCTCGAGATCTGTCCACCGGGTTGGCAACTCCGGAAGCGCCGCGGACCATCATTGACATTCTCGGTACGGTGAATCGATTGCCCTTCCGTCTTCAGGCCCGCGCCGAATATGAGAGAGTAGGTGCCAATCCGCTTGGGGATGGTTTCGTCAGCGTTCCCGTAAATGAGTTTCGAGGCGCGCTACTGCGTTCGTTCGCGCGGGGACGAATGGATGTCGGCATCAATTTCCTGGTTGCCAGCGGATTTACCGGGCAGACCACGGAAGTGCTGGCGCTCGCGGATGAGGTCGCGCCATTCGAGCGAGTTGTTGGCGTTCGCCTGGCTTCGTACGTCAGCGCGTCCTACACTTATCATTTCCGGCCATGACCCGCTCGCCTGAGTACGTGCAGGTCTAGTACGGGGCGTTATCGGATCTGCTTTAGGCATCGCATGAGGCAGTGAAAATCGTGTTAGTCTGGACATTCCCGCCACAACTTAGAAATATGTGCCCCGTCTGCAAGTCCGAAGAGGTAAGCCGCTCGAGGCGAAAGAGAATAGCAGATCTGTTCATGGCTTTATGGAACATGAAGCCATATCGCTGCCGTGAATGCAGATCCCGTTTCTATTTGCCTGCGCGGCTTGCCAACAAAATTCAGGAGGATCGCGCGTGGCTGCGCTCAGTTCAGAATGAGCAGCGCTCGAAATCCTCCGTTCGTATCAGCAAAATCGGTAGCTGATTTAGCTGTCCGGGAAGCGTAGCGCCTGGAACCAATCGCTATAATCGCAGCATGTTTCAGCCTACCGAGAAGATCTGGTACAACGGCCGGCTTATCGCTTGGGACGATGCCAAGATTCACGTCCTTTCGCACGTAGTGAGTTACGGCAGCTCCGTCTTTGAAGGCATACGGTGCTACGAGACGGAGCAAGGTCCAGCGATTTTCCGCGCTCGGGATCACGCCCGACGGTTACTGGATTCGGCCAAGATCTACCGCATGGATCTGCCGTATTCGATCGATGAGCTTACGTCCGCAATGGCGGAGACAATCCGGGAAAACAGGCTTAGGGATTGTTACATTCGCCCGATTGTGCTTCGAGGCTATGGTGATGTCGGCGTCCTGCCGGGAAACAACCCGATAGAAACCTATATTGCGTGTTACCCTTGGGGCCGCTATTTGGGTGAAGAAGCGCTGGCGGAGGGAGTCGATGTGTGCGTCTCCTCTTGGAATCGCATCGCGCCGAACACGTTACCAGCTCTTGCGAAAGCCGGCGCCAATTACATGAACTCCCAACTGATTCGCATGGAAGCTGCAATCAATGGGTACGCGGAAGGAATCGCGCTGGACGAAGCGGGCTATGTGAGCGAAGGGTCCGGCGAGAATATCTTTGTGGTTCGGGATGGGACCATCCTGACGCCGCCGTTGGGAGCTTCAGTGCTGCCGGGAATCACTCGCGACACGATCATAAAAATTGCCGATCAACTCGGGATACGGCTCACCGAGACCATCATTCCGCGTGAAATGCTTTATATCGCGGATGAAGTGTTCTTTACCGGTACTGCGGCCGAAGTGAGTCCGATCCGGTCCATCGATCGGATTGTGGTGGGTGAAGGCCGTCGCGGTCCTATTACGGAAAGAATTCAGCGCCGTTATTTCGAAATCGTTATGGGAAAGACGCGAGATGAGTTTGAATGGCTCACACCCGTGGCCGGCATTTCTGAAAGAGAAACAGTGGGAGTGTTGAATTAATCTCGCGGGGAAAAACGTCCAGGGCAGAAAGCATCCTAGCCGAGCAGTGGAGTGTCGGCCGCTGTGATTTCTGCCCTGAGTTTTGGACCGACGCGTAGTCAGCCCAATTCCGAGATGTTGTCCACCGCGAGCACCAGACCTGCAGCCACCTCCCCCGAGATTACCTGCCGATCAAGCGCCCGCGCCGGATCTATTAGACTTTGTACAGCAGAACAGCTTGATTGGCCAGTCTTTTCACGTGGCGAATGCCATCTTTTCAACACGTTTTAACTTGCGCTCTACAGCGTAGTTACGCGGGCGCGGCTGTGCGTAAATTGTGAAAAAAACAGAGAGCAGCGTTTATGTCAGATAGGGCTATTGCCCCCTCGAGTGCGGTTGGGAAAATCGCTGGGACATCGTCGGTGGTACAGGTCCAGTACGACACGGCTCTTCAGTCCGTGGACGAACTCATCCGGCCTCCGGCAGTCAGCGAGTTTCTTTCGCAGGGCTTTATTGATGTGCAGGTGAACGGCTTTGCCGGGGTCGATTACAACGACCCCGCTGCTTCGCATGAAAGCATCGCGGCTTCGATCCGG
Source organism: uncultured Acidobacteriaceae bacterium (assembly GCA_963758245.1). GTDB lineage: Bacteria > Acidobacteriota > Terriglobia > Bryobacterales > Bryobacteraceae > Bog-105. The sequence continues at coordinate 20,580 of CAVWUV010000016.1, forward strand.
GCGATGTTCTCTACCGGAGTGACGCGGTTCTTTCCCACCGTGATTACCGGTTCTGAAGAGCGGATCATTGGAGCGGTTCGAAATCTTGCCGGGGCCAAAGAGGAATTTCATCGCAACGGCATGCCGGAAGCAGAGGCCATGCACGCATTTCATATCGAGGGTCCTCACATTTCACCTGAAACCGGCCCCCGAGGCGCACATCCGCTGGAGCACATACGACCTCCGGATGCGGAAGAATTCAGGCGCTGGCAAGAGGCCGCGGACGGCAACATTCGGTTGGTGACGGTGTCTCCCGAATGGGAGCAAACACCCGCTTATGTGCGGGAGTTGGTCCGATCGGGAGTAGTTGCGAGCATTGGCCACACGAAAGCAACTCAAGACCAGATAGGAGCTACCGTAAGCGCGGGTGCGACGATGTCGACGCATTTGGGCAACGCCGCGCATCCTACCCTGCCCAAGACACAGAATTACATTTGGGATCAACTGGCGGAAGGTCGGCTCACTGCCAGTTTCATCGTGGACGGTATCCACATTCCTGCTTCCTTCTTCCGGGCCGCGGTGCGGGCGAAGGGAGTCGAGCGATCGGTTCTGGTCACGGATGCCGTGATGCCGGCCATGTGCCAGCCCGGTCCCTACAAACTTGGCCAAGTCGAAGTGGAACTGCGCCTCGACGGCAGCGTCGTGTTGCGCGGGCAGAATCGGTTGGCCGGCTCCTCGCTTCGAATGGATCAGGCCATTGGCAATACTGTGCGTTTGGGAGGAGTTTCGCTGCGCGACGCCCTTGCAATGGCAACGGTCAATGCAGCGCGCGTGGGAAGGATAGCTGGACGGCAGCGTGGTCTTGCTCCGGGGGAAAAGGCGGACCTGGTGCGATTTCAATGGGACGATTCAGCGCATTTGTTGAAGGTCATTGAAACGGTTGTTGCCGGGACGAGTGTCTACACCGCGTAAGGCAGACTAGTAATAGAGAGGAAAATCCAAGATAATCTGGAGAACACAATGGCATTTACACTTCCACCACTTCCCTACCCTTCCGATGCTCTGGAACCGCATATCGATAAGACCACGATGGAAATCCATCACGACAAGCATCACGGCGCATATGTGACGAATCTGAACAAGGCGCTTACATCCGCCCCGGAGCTGGAAAATAAATCAATCGAAGATCTGCTCGCGAACAATCTTGCGGCTGTTCCGGAGACGATAAAGACCGCAGTTCGAAACAATGGCGGCGGTCACGCGAATCACTCGCTATTTTGGACCCTCATGTCGCCAAACGGTGGCGGCGCGCCGAAGGGCGAAGTCGAGAACGTCATCAGTTCAAATTTCGGCAGCTTCGAAGCTTTCAAAGAAAAGTTTAATGCGGCGGCAACCACCCGGTTCGGCTCGGGGTGGGCATGGCTTGTAAAAGGAAACGGCGGTAAATTCGAAATCATTTCAACAGCCAATCAGGACAATCCGTTGATGGAAGGAAAAAAGCCGATACTCGGCCTCGATGTGTGGGAGCACGCTTATTACCTGAAGTATCAGAATCGCCGGCCCGAATATATCGCGGCTTGGTGGAACGTCATCAACTGGGACGAAGTAAATAAGCAATTGAGATAACTTCGGCCTCAGTCTGTTGCCAGACCCAAATCTCGAAATCGCTCTCGAGTAGTTTCGAGCGATACGTGCTGGATCGCGGTGAATCCGATTTCCGCTGCGGCTTTCGCGAACATCTCACGATCATCGATATAGATCGATTCTGATGGCTTGACCTGCGCGAGATTCAAGGCGAGATGCCAGATCTCGCGATCCGGTTTACGGAAGTGCACAAAATGGGAGATCACCATGAAATCCGCGAGATCGCGCAAGCCGAATTTACCGATTCGATGCTCGGTAATTCCCTGCCCTTCATTGCTGATCAGTCCTAGTTTGAGCTGATTGGCTCGCTTCACTCGCTTCAAGAACTCGATGTTTTCGGACCATGCGACAGACTGGCTGTACGTGTAATCACGAACTTCTTCCAAAGTGAAATCGCGGGGTGAGCCGAAAAAGACGTATCTAAGATAGTCCTCAAATCGCATGTAGCCGCGCTCGTAGCTATCGAACATCAGATGATGGCGGCTTTCTATCTCCTCGGAGTCGAGGCCGAACCTTGCGTTGATATTGTTGCGGACGCGAGCGTCCCAGCCGTTCGTGCCCAACACGCCACCAATGTCGCTAAACAAGGCGCGAAAATTCGGGTGCGGCATAAGACATAGAGTCGCACGACGCTAACGCTTAAATATCGTTGTAGCCGGATGATAATTCCGCCAATCGAACCAGTAATCCTTGATTGCCGAAATGGGCTTCAGACACGAGCCTTTCAGCTTGCCCGATACAGCACAACCGGAGAAGTTCCATTCACTTCCTGTAGTGGAATCCATGAAGAATGCCGGTTTGGTTATCTCTCGATAGTAATCGGGAGCTTGCCTATTGGGCTGAACGCGCGCGTCGAACACGCGGACCGATTTGTCGTCCGGGCCAACGACCAGCAGAACTGGCTCGCCGCCGATCCGATCCTCGACCAGCTTTTCAGCTAAGATTCGCTCGACCGGATAGGCGCGGCTCGCGCCGAAAGCTGCCGCGCCAAGCACCAGGTCTCTTGACCGTAGACCCGTGTTCGGGAAATCGAGTACGGTTCGCACGTTGGCCATTCGAACGTCCCAATTTTTGGTTTCATAGTCCGTGGCATACTTCTGGACGGGCTTGAGAACAGTCCCTTGTGAGGCTTCGCGCCGCCACAATCCGAACGTGAGCTCATCACTATACACAAGTTGCAGTTGCACGCCCGAGAGCGGACCAGAAATGCCACGCCCGCTAATCTGCTGCCAGAACGTTCCGGTCTGGTCGTCGCGCATGAGGAAGTTTTGATTGTTAATGCCGGCCAGATGAAAGGTGAGGGTGAGCCCCTTGGCCGTCCGCTTCCACACCAGACCGGTGTGGCATAGCGTTCAATACGTAGCAACGATCGGTTCGCCGCCTACTGTGTCATTGACCACGTGATGATAGCCCATCTCTCGAATGGGATAAGCGCGATCCACGCCGCTCACGCGAAGTGCGATTACCATATCGTCGGGATCGAGTTTAGCGTTCGCTGCGGATTCAAATGCAGGAGTGTCGATGGGATGAAACATGTATTCATAGACATTCAGGCGCGCCAAACAGGCTCCGCCAAGCGCGAGGACAAAGAACAAGGCCGCTACTGATCGAAGGATGCGCGAATGCGCGCTTTTCCACACGAAGATGCACGCGAGGAAGCAAAGCGCGGCGCAGATAATCGTGACCCGAGGACCGATGTGTTTAAGAAAAAGCGCAATCCCTAATTCGGTCGGGCCTTGGCGCCGGAACGGCCAAATGACATACATCGGGACCGCGAAACAGGCGAGAGAGATCAGCGCGAAAATGGCAGCCAAGAACAGCGACATTCGCAGGAGTGAGCGCGATCGCATTATCTGATCAAGTTAGCAGAACGTAGTTTAGAATTAGAAAGCATCCGCAGGGGGCGCGTAGCTCAGTTGGTTAGAGCGCCTGCTTCACACGCAGGAGGTCACAGGTTCGAGTCCTGTCGCGCCCACCATAAGCGAAAATGAGCCGCCACACCCTCCATGATCTGGTAGACAGAATTCCGGAACAGGAGCTTTCTGCCGCTCAGCGTTTTTTGGAATACTTGGCAGTAAGTCCGGCATACCGAGTAGCGTGGTCTTCGCCGCCGGATGACGAACCTGTCAGCGATGAGGACGCGGCCGCAATAGCACGGGCACGAGAAGAACTTCGCACAGGAAAAGTCGTGCCCCATCAGGATGTCATGCGGGAGTTCGGGTTGAATTGAAATTCACCTGGCCGGAGTCCGCTCGGAACGAGTTGCGAGCTGTCGAGCGTCAAACGGCCATTCGCATTCTTCAGGCACTCACCGAATACGGCGATTCCGGCGCCGGCGACGTCAAAATGCTCACCGGGGTCTGGCATGGGCATTTTCGACTTCGAGTTGGCGATTACCGCGTCATCTTCACGATTACGAAGGACGAGATCACGGTTATCAGAGTTCGGCATCGGTCCGAATCTTATCGTTAGATCGCTTAACAGGCACAGATACCTCAACTTCGGCATAGAAACGCCGCTGCGTGTCGATATCTACATTGACCTCTCATTTTGAGCGAAACTGCGTTCGCAGGGTGAGGTCCGAACAGCAATGGGACACCACGAACGCTTGCGCCACCTTATCCGATGCGGCGTTCATGGTCTAAGCGCTTTTCTGGTCTCCGCAATCTGTCTTGCTTTCGCCGACACTCTCGATAAAAGTCTCGACCAGTATGTCCATACGACCTGGACTTCCGAACAGGGGTTACCGCAAAACTCCGTCCAAACGATTGTGCAAACCACGGACGGCTATTTGTGGATGGGAACCGAAGAAGGGCTGGTGCGGTTTGATGGCGTGCGCTTCAGTGTATTCAACAAGGCCAATACGCCGGCTTTTAAGCACAACGATGTAAAAACGCTGTGCCAGGCTCGCAACGGCGCCTTATGGGCGGGCACGCTGGGCGGCGGCGCATTAGCTTACGCTAACGGCCAGTTTCGCCACTACAGCATTAGAGATGGACTGTCAAACAACTTCGTAAACGCTATTGTCGAAGACAAGAACGGTGTCGTGTGGCTGGGAACCGACGACGGTCTGAACGCATTTCGATCCGGCAAATTCATTCGCGTCGACAAGGCGGCGGGCTTGTCGAGCAGTACGATCTCTACTCTCGCCGCGGACCCGAATGGCGGCCTCTGGATCGGAACCAACAACGGCCTAAACCGGTTAGAGTCGAGTGTGTTGGAGGCGGCCGAAACCGGGCACGCCGGACATGTCACGCCGCCAACCAATGTACTGGGTCACCTGCCTATTACAGGCCTGTATTCCTCGCCTGATGGGGCGCTGTGGGCCGGCACGCAAGATGCGGGCCTCTTCCGAGTGTTTGGCGGCAGAGTGGTGCATTACACGTCTGATCAGGGATTGCCGCGAGCGCCTATTCTTTCCATTCTCAAGGACGCTCACCAAGCTCTCTGGGTGGGAACAGGGGCCGGAGGCGTCTGCCTTCTTCATCTTGAAAGAGACAATCACTTTGCTTGCGATAGCTCCAGTGATGCCCCGAGCGCGAATACGGTTTTGTCGCTCTATCAAGACCGGGAGCAAAACGTTTGGATGGGCACCGAATCGGGAGGCTTAAACCGCTTTCGAGACGGTTCCCTGATTACCTATGGAGCCAAACAGGGGATAACGGGCGCTGTCCGTTCTATATACGAAGATCCCGATCACTCTCTCTGGATCGGTACAGACCTGGGACTGAAGCGCTTCCATGACGGTGTCGTCACTGCGTATAGAACTCCATACGGCCCTGCCAACAACTACGCTTGGACGGTCATGAAGGACAAAGAAGGCAACGTGTGGGTTGGGACGAACCAGGGCGGCTTGAACGAGTTCACCAGGGCCGGGATCAAAAACTACACCACTCGTGACGGGCTTCCCGACAACCAGGTTCACGCGGTGTACGAGGATCATGCCGGAAGGATATGGATCGGCACGGAAAGAGGCGGCATGGCGGTCTTCACCGACGGCAAGTTCCGCACCTACACAAGCAAAGACGGCCTCGCCGATAATCGGGTCTGGTGTATTCTCGAAGACCACCAGGGCGATCTCTTGTTCGGAAGCGACACCGGCCTGACACGCCTCCACAATGGGCGCTTCACCCGGATCAAGACTGAAAGCGTAGCGGACCCGGACCCGCTTGTCGGAAGCGTTATCTACATTTACGAAGACGCCGCCCACGTGCTCTGGATCGGAACGTACGGCAGCGGCTTGAAACGCCTGGAGAATGGCAAGCTCACCACTTACAACAAGGCCAATGGGCTATTCGACGACACTGCCTGGAACATTCTCGAAGACGGCCACAACCGGTTATGGATGAGTTCCAACTTTGGCATCTTTCGAGCAGACAAGCGCGAATTGAACGAATACGCAGACGGAAAGATATCGCGCATTCACAGCGTTTCCTATGGGACCTCGGACGGAATGCCTGTCGCCGAGTGCAACGGGGGAAGCCAGAACTCGGGATGGAAAGCTGCCGACGGCCGGCTGCTCTTCTCCTGCGTGCACGGCGTCGTGGCTGTGAATCCGGACAAGCTCAAAACGAATCCCCTGCCCCCACCCGTCGCCATTGAACAAGCCACTATCAATGGCATGCAGCGGCCAGAGGGCGTCTCCATGCCCGTTGGAAAAGGGGAGCTCGAATTCCATTTTGCCGCGATGAGTTACGTCGCGCCGGAGAAAGTCACCTTCCGCTACAAACTAGAAGGTTTCGACAGCAATTGGATTGACGCCGCCAATCGGCGCGATGCGTATTACACAAATATCCCGGCAGGGCATTACCGCTTCCGCGTCATCGCGGCCAACAATGATGGCGTGTGGAACAACCAGGGAGCAAGTTTCAGCTTGTACTTGCAGCCCCGGTTTTATCAAACTCTCTGGTTCGATCTTTTGTCCGCCCTTTTCGCTCTCGTGCTCGCGCGAGCGGCTTACGTGTGGCGGATCCGGCAATTGGAGAAACGGGAACAAGCGCTAGAGCGCCTGGTTGCTGAGCGGACCGCGGCCCTCGAAAGAGAGATTTCAGGACATCAGCAGACAGAAACAGAGCTGCAGCAGGAAATCGCGGAACGAAAGCGCGCCACTGAAAAAGCCGAGGCTGCCACGCGCGCCAAGAGCGAATTCGTCGCCAACATGAGCCATGAGATCCGCACGCCTTTGAACGGCGTCATGGGGATGCTAGAACTGGTTGGCGGCACCAGCCTCTCCTCTGATCAGAACGAGCTTGTGACCATGGCCCAGCACTCTGCGGGCGCGCTCTTGGCCGTCATTAACGATATCCTCGACTTCTCGAAAATCGAAGCCGGCAAACTGCAGTTTGAATCCGAGCCGTTCGATCTCGCAGACACTGTTCTGAACGCGTGCCGAACGACCGCGATCAAAGCGCACCAGAAGAAGCTAGAGCTTGCTTGTTTTATCGCGCCCTCGGTGCCTTGCGAGCTCATCGGCGACTCGGCCCGCTTGCGCCAAGTTCTACTTAACCTGCTCGGCAACGCCATCAAATTCACCGAAACTGGTGAAGTCATATTGCAAACCGATCTTGAATCGGCCAGTGGTTCCGAGGTGGAGCTGAGGTTTTCGATCGCTGACACTGGCGTCGGCATCCCCGAGGAAAAGCAAGCCTCCATTTTTCAGGCCTTCTCCCAAGCGGACACCTCCATCACGCGGCGCTTCGGCGGGACCGGGCTAGGTCTTACCATCTGCTCGCGAATCGTGGGCTTCATGGGCGGGCGTATTTGGCTCCGCAGCGAGTTCGGAAGAGGATCGACTTTCTATTTCACTGCGAGATTCAAAACCGCGGCCGGTGCATTATCCTGCCCGAAGGCGCTCGTGGATCCGGACTTGCTGAATATCCGAGTTCTCATTGTCGATGACAATCACACGAACGGCCAGATTGTCAAACGCATCCTGGCTGGTTTCGGAGCTGATGCTGTAACAGCGACTACAGCGCACGACGCAGTTGCTGCTGTGAGAGCTGCTTCAGGCCAAAAGATGCCGTTCCAACTCCTGCTAATCGATTGCCGAATGCCCGAGATGAGCGGCGCCGATCTTTACGAAATGCTCAGAACAGATCAGGGCCGCGCTTTCAGGACCGTCATGATGCTCGAATCCGACTGCTATAACACGCTGGCCGCCCGCTGCCGCGAGATGGGGATCAGCACCTACATCATGAAACCTGTTTCGAGGCGCGAACTGCTCGAGGCCGTGCGTTCTGCGCTTGCGCCGCCGCACAACACTAGAGCGACCGTGCCTGTGCCCGAAGAATCGGGCAGGCGGTTGAATATTCTGCTGGCCGAAGACAATGAGATCAATCAAAAAGTCGCGGTCAAGATGTTAGAAACGATGGGGCACTCAGTCGCGATCGCGCGTAATGGCGTGGAGGTTATAGGCAAGGCAAGGCAAAATAACTTCGATCTCATCTTCATGGACATTCATATGCCGGAGCTGGATGGCTTTGCCGCCACGGCGGCGATTCGCCAGTGGGAGAAGCCCCGCGGCGAGCACGTTCCTATCATTGCCATGACCGCAAGCGTCATGAGCGGCGACCGTGAGAGATGCCTGGAAGCTCAAATGGATGGATACACTCCTAAACCCATCACGAAGGCTTCGCTCGAGGCCATCATCAAACAATTTGCAAGCGACGAAGTCCTGCTCGAAACTCGATAGAAAACCGGAGCGGCTGCGCTTTGACTATCTCCCGAGAACAACATCGATTCCGCTGAGTAGTAGCTCTAGTTTGGCGCGCGGGATCTTGCCTACGCGCTCCGTGAGGATCTCTCTATCAACGGCAATAATTTGGGATACATTCGCGACGGAATTCTTCGGCAGTCCCGTCAGAGAGGCCGAAAGCGAAACATTGCCGGGCGCGCTCTCCCAGCGAAGATTGCTGGTCAATGGCACACAGATGACAGTTGCGACTCGACTGCGATTCAACGCATCACCTTGCACAACCACAACAGGCCTTCTAAACCCCGGACCCGATCCTGCGGGGCAGGCAGGTCGGCCCACCACACCTCGCCTTGCGAGATCACCACTCGCTTCGCTCTAGAACCCGACGCGCGGCCGATGAAACAAAGTTATCCGAGCTACGCTCCAAACCGGCGCAAACCCGATCCATCGCATTTGTTACCTCCTCCGATCCGTGCCGGGCCACGTACTCTCTCAGCGCATCGCTAAATAAGCGGCTGCGTGACTTTTTCGTACGCCGGGCGAGCCGTTCCGCCCGTTCGTACACCTCGTCCGGGATTGAAACGGCTGTCTTCATACCAGCAGTATAACTATGACGCGGGATTTACTCGCATCACCTTTCAACTCGTCGCTTTCAACGCGGTTCCTCTATCGTGCTGTACTGATTCACGGGAAGATTCTCAATTGTTTGCACTGTTCCTCGCGGCCAAGTGATCGTGACGCGATCGACTTTTTTGCAAGAGCGCAATCCGAAATGCAGACGCGGATCGTTGCGCGATAGGTAGCTGCCGCCATTGCGCACCGTATCAAACTGCACTTTCCCGCAAGCTTCAACACGAACGCTCGAACCAATAGCATCACGATTGCTGCGCGTGCCGCGAAGAGAAAGACCAACCCAGGAATTGTCGTTGAAAGTTGTATTACGGAGCAGGACAGGTTGGCCGGCAATCGGCAAAATGACGACACCTAGTTTGCCGTTGTTTTCGAAATCACCGGCACAGGCCCCCCGATAGGAGTTGTTTGGAGCAGCGGGATAGCTATAGTCCAGGGCGAATCTGCCGGACTGATTGCGAAACACGATGAAGCGCTCGAAATAGTTTTTATGCGTGGGGTAAACGTGCCCATTCGCGATCCAAAGCTCTTTTTGTCCGTCATTTTCAAAATCGCTGAACCCAGCAGCCCAGCCCAGGTATGACATGGTCAGCTTTACGAGACCCGCGTCCGAAGAAGCATCTTCGAAGAATCCGGATTTATCTTGCTTAAAAAGAGGAAAATAGTCGCCGAAAAACGTCGTGGTCAAAATATCAAGGCGTCCACGATTGTCGTAATCTCCCACAGCGACTCCCATGTTTGATTGCGTCCGTCCATCTGCGTTAAACGCTACGCCGCGTTCCAGTGCCGATTCCTTAAAGGTTCCGTTGCCCTGGTTTAGAAACAGAAAATTAGGATCAGAATCATTAGCGACGAAAATATCGAGCTTGCCGTCCTCGTTGAAATCGTCCGCTACTGCAGTAAAGCCGTGTGCCGCGCTCACAGTATCCAAACCGGCTTTTTTGGTGATATCCGTGAACGTGCCGTCTCCGTTATTCCGGTATAGAATGCCGTGTTCTCCTTTTAAACCGATGGGACCGCAAAAGACCTTCAGGTCGAGATAGTCGCACACGGGCGCAGGGTCTTTGAGAGAAAGAGAATGTATGTCTACATAGCCCGTTACAAACAGGTCCAGATAACCATCGCCATCGAAATCACCGAATGCGCTTCCGGTGTGCCAGGCGATGTTTTGACTCAACCCCGCCGCTTTACCGACTTCAGTAAAGGTGCCGTTGCCATTGTTCTTGTAGAGCAGGTCGCGGCCGATGGTGGTGATCAGGATATCGGTATAGCCGTCATTGTTGTAGTCGGCTGCGTTCGCGCCGGTGCCCCAATAGGCATTGGAGAGGCCGGCCTTCTGCGTGACATCTTCGAAATGTCCATTGCCAAGATTTCTGAACAGGTACACTCCTGGACCGGCGGGAGTTGGCAATTGACCGGCGATAATCTCTCGCAGCGCGTCCATGGACGAGCCGTTGACGATGAGAAGATCCATAAGCCCATCGTTGTCGTAGTCCAGCCAAGCGGCTCCGCTTCCGTTAGCTTCCGGAATCCAGCGCTTCTCTCGTCCTCCGCAGCGCATTTCGGCGTGAATTCCTGCTTTGGCAGCTATGTCCTCGAATTGGATCGCGCCCATTTTCTCGTCGGGGAGGCAAAGAATGGTGGCGAGAGGAATAGTCGCGAGCACGATGCATACAGCTACGCGGCTCCATGACATAAGTTCCCCGTTCAGATATACCACCGCTGCGAAGTTTAAATTGATCGCTTCCGAACGGCGCAGGCCGGTTTACGCGCTTTGGCGGCTTCTTTGCTCAGTTGTTCTCATTCCGGCGGCGAGGTCGTGTCGAAGGACCCGAGGGCGTCTATCGCGTCTATCGTTCGTATCCGCTTGGCCGCTCAGCAGCGGCGCTACGCTATCGGTGCATCCACTCGTTGTGGTGTGCCTGATACTCGTGGATTCTCGCGGCATCGTCAGCTAGAACCTGCCGGTCCTCCGGCCCTAAGCGTTGGTCGTTCGCCGACTTGCGCAAGGAATCGATTACGTCATTGACCGTTCCGTTGTCCCATACGCCCTGGTCCAGCTTGGCCTGCAAGCCAGTCAGTTCCTCTTTGGTGCGGTCAAGACGCCGTCGCTCTCGGTCGGCCGCGGCCCCAGCGCTATAGATATGATCTAAATCATTGCGAACTCGCATGAAGACATGCGCGTGCCAGCTGCCCCGGAAGAATTCGTCCCGCTCCCGACGCCAGTCTTGCGAGAACAAACATCCGGCAGCCACCAACAAAGTCAAAGAAACTTTAAATAGTTGTTTATTTTTCATATATAGGCTTATGACACTTCACCACATTTGAGTTCTCGATGGCTCGAAATGTTACTGGTCCAAATCGTAAGCTGGCCGATCTGAGCGGCCCGAAATGCTGAATTTCCCTCCTCAAGAGCTTTTTGATAAGCTTTAAAGCCATGTCCTCGCCAGCTGTTCACGTTGTTCCTAAAGTAGCCACCGACGCGATGGAAGGTAGATTCCCTCTGATCTCTGACTCCACTAAGAAGCAGTGGGAGCTGCTCATTAGCGAACTTGAGAACAACATGAGTGCCTTCTTGGGATCGAACATCACATTTGGCGGCGATAAGGTTCCCGGGCAAGCACCGCATGTAAAAATCTACACCGAAAAGAACTCGGTCAAAACTCTTCTGGGAGAGATGTACCTGCGTATATGGACTAAATACGTCGAGGCCAATTTCTCCGCCGCGGCCAGCTTCATGCCGGGTTGGCTTGAGCGTATCCGTGACCTTTTGGTCAAAGAGGGAGTTGACGAGTCCCACGTAGCCTTGTCCGTCGATCCCAACATCGCCATGAGTGACGGACTGAATTGTACGACGCTAACTCTGATCCCAGACTCGAACATTGGAGTGAGGTTCGGGTCCGTTCCCGATCAAACTATTATCGGTGTTGGCGCGCCTGCGTGGAACAAATACAAGCGGCGTCGTTACGAAACCAAAACCGGTGCATACATGGCCAAAAATCACTACGTCTTGGCGCACATGTTAAATCACAATCTGAATGGATCCGGTAAGGATCCCCACAATGTGACGCCGTTTTGGGCTGCGGCGAATACCGACATGGCTAAAAAGGCCGAGAAGCAGATGAAAGAACTGGTGTGGCGCTGCTTCACAACGAGATACACGATCACATTCGGTCCTCCGGTTGGCTTTGCTAATCGCAGGCCGGTACTGGAACAGATTCTTGCAAAGAACGGTATCACTTTCGCTCCAACAATCTCCGGCGGTGATCTTGTCAAGCTTGGAGATAAACTCACCGGCAACGCGAAACTGCAGTTCGAAATTGTCGAGCTCGAGCAGCATTTGACGACAAGTCTGATTATTGTAGGCGACTGCTCAACACCAACGGGTTGGGTGAACGTGGTTAACGTCACAATCGACAACTTCGTCCCTGCTACGATCCCAGACATACTGTAGTGCTTCGGGCAATTGACTTACAAAAGAGGCTAGCTTCGAGACAGACAAACCCGGAGTCGGAGGTGTGATGATCCGCGCGGCCCCGAGTCAGCTTCGGGTGCATCACGATATGATCCCGGTGAAGCGCTGGAGATAAAAAAAGTGCCTAACGACCCTAATACCGATAGAGACGTTTCAGACTGCGAAGAGCAGACCGAGGTGCTCGATCCCAACGACACCAATCTGCTTCGTGATCGCATCAGAGGCCAGACAGACGAGCACGCGCTTCCACCCAGGCTCGAAGATGAAGGACAATCTGGTGGTTGACGCGAATTTGCAGAAATCAGCGGTTATACCGCTTCGTCACGCGCGCGGCTCGGCACGCACTTCCAGACTGCTGATTGCGTTCTTGTTCATAACGGCGCTAATGGCCCAGTCATCGGTTCAGGAACTGCACGAACAGGCGCAGGCTGCGGAGAGCCGCGGAGATCTGCCTGGTGCAATAGCGAAATACGAAGCTATTCTCAAGACTGCACCGCAGCTCGGCGCTGCTTACAACAACCTGGGGGCTCTCTATTTCAAACAGCGCGAGTATGCGAAAGCAGCCGCCGTTTTGGAAAAGGGCCTGAAAGTGGATCCAGGAATGAGCTCAGCCTCGGCGCTTCTCGGGATGTCGCTCTTTCAAATGGGGAGGTATGCCGAGGCACGCCCCAGACTCGAACAGGCTGTGCGCGCGAACCCCAACGACAATAATGCAGAGCTTCTGCTCGTGAATGACGTAACCAAGCTGGGTGATTTCGAAGCCGCCGCGGTCCATCTTCAACGGCTCGCCGGGCGGGAGCCTCAGGACCAGCATGTCTGGTACCTTCTCGGCAAGGTTTACACGCAACTGGCGCAGCAGGCGCTCGCTAAGATGAACGCCATTGACCCGAACTCGGTGTGGGCTCACGAGATTTCCGGAGAAATCATGGAGAGCATGAAGAATTACGATGGCGCGATCGTCGAATATAAGAAAGCTGTCGAGGTTGCGCCACGGCAGCCCGGCACTCACTATAAGCTCGGCGATTTGTATTGGAGCCTTTCGCAATGGGACAACGCCTCTCAGCAGTTCCAGGCCGAACTCGCCAATGATGCGGGGAACTGCATGGCGCAATGGAAGCTGGGTGACGTGTTGGTACTGCAGAGCATAAAGTTTGAGGAGGCGCTCACGGACGTCGATAAGGCTTTGGACATGTGTCCGAATCTAACCGAAGCCCGATTAGATCGCGGGCGTATTCTGCTCAAGCTACACCGCGATCAGGAGGCGATTAAGGACTTGCAAGCTGCCGCTAAAGCGACTCCTAACGAACCCACCGTCCACTTTTCTTTGGCTCAGGCATATCGTGCGCTCGGCCAAACGCAGCAGGCCCAAGCGGAAATGCAGATTTTCGCGAAATTAGACGCGAGCGCGCGCGCGGCAACTGCTCAACAAGCTCAGGAAGTGATCAAGAACAAAGAAGCGGCGCATTAACGGCGGTCGTTTACCTGGCAGCGTATACCCAGGCATCCGCTACCAAGAAGTTAACGAGCGAGCAGAGCGCGATGGATCCGACCGCACACGGAAGTACGGGAGCTTTGAGGCGTTCCACAAAAACATAGGTCAGAGCTGTGTTGCCCAGGAGCGAAATGAGACCGTTTCCGGCGTGGAATCGCCAGAGCCGTAGTAGCCTTAGCCGCATGCTCTTCAGCTGGCGATCGCACCACGTGAAGCGCTCGTGCCAAACAAAATTGTGAATAACAACGAGCTCAAGCGCGAATGGGGTGGCGACTACCACCGGTAGATGGAAGCGTTCTGTTAACGCGTAAAGCAGAAGCAATTGTAATGCCGCCCCGAGCAGGCCTACAAGACTGAATCTGCCGAAACGCGACCATTGCCGGCCCGCGGTTGTCATGGAAGGGCTTCCTCGCGGTAAAGTCTTACCCCGTGGCGCAGGGCGGCAGCAATGGCCATGAGTGCCATTCCGGCCGCGGCGATCGCGCCTGCAACATCGAACAGGAGAAAGGACCGGCTGGCGATATGCACATAAGGATGCAGGAACGCGTAGAGATTTCCGGCGGCGAGCAGAATGCGAATTCGGTCGGACCGAAAATGCCGTGGGACAGGTGGAAGCACCCGATTGCATACGTTGCAAGATAGCTCTCGATGGAGAGTGTGTAAAAACATACAAGCATGCCAGCCGCGACCTGCCAATGCAGGTAGCCCGAGCAGCCGAGTCCCGCGAGAAGGGCCAGTGCGCCGAACGTGTCCAAAATGTGGTCCACGTAGAACCCGTATCGGGGACGTTGCCGGTTGCGAACCCGCGCCAGGGTGCCATCCAGGCTGTCGCCAAGCCAGTTCAGGGCAAGGAAGAAGTTCACCAGCCAGAAAGCGCGCGCATTCTGCGATGCAAGCGCGTATGCCGCGCCTGCGCATAGTTGAGATAGAAAAGCTAATGCGGTCAAGTGGTCCGAGTTGATACCTGCCGGTGTCCGCTGCGCGATCCATATCAATACGCGTTTCTCAAATCCCGCAGTGAACGCAGTATTACTTCGCGCGGCATTCACAAAACGGGTGGGTCCGGCATCGGGGGACCGCGTTTCTCCTAACTGAACTTCAGTTCGGGTACTCATCAATATTCCTGATTGGGGGCGTGCGCGGCCAAGGCTTTCTCAGTCGCGGTCAAGGTGAACTCGAGCGATGTCCGTGGGAGATCCTCAACCATGGGTGCAATTAACCAGCCCAGGCCAGTAGGAATGTCACGGGTGAGCGAAACCGCTTCACACTCGATCAACAGCCCATCGCGCAGCTGGAGGAAACTCCAGTACGCATTCAAATGCCACAGAAAGCCATCGTCCTCGCCCTCAGGACGCCTGTGCTCGCGCGAAGTTCCGGGTTCATCGACTTGCCAGATATGCGTGCTGCGCGAAATGCTGTACCCAGCGCGGTTTCCTGTCAGCCCTGTTTGCACCTGGTATTCCGCATCCAACACAACGGTGATTACCTGCTGCTTCCTGAGCCGGATTGCGATGGTGGTGATATCACCCTTTTCGCCTAGAACACGGGATGACTCGACCTCTGGCGCGTAGTACGTCGCGAGGTGTTCGTAATCTCTTAAGAGCCTTAGCATATGTGTGCGGTTTGCACGACGAACAAACGCTGCTGCCCTCCAGTGATGCAAGAGCGCGCCGCTGATCTGCTCAGGCCCGCCATTTACAGGCTCGATTCGAACCACGCCTGAGCGTAATTGGCGCTCCGTATCGGCTCGTTGGGACGGATCATGGTCGAGCACAGCGATGTAGGTCTCGGGCGCGGCGTGCTGTTTCTTAAGCCGTATTTCCAGAGCGGCAACGTACCGGTTGAAAGCGTTATTAGCGGCCGAGCTCAACGCTTCCCGAATTTAGTATCTTCGGGATGATCCAGGCCGTGCGCTGTCAATATGGCTTCGATTCTGGGACCATCTTGAAGCACGGTGCGATAGACCCACCGGTAATGATCGCCAGCCCAGAAGTTCATGACCTGTTTCGTCCGCTCTTGCCCAATCAATGCCTCGTCCGCATGTTGCTCAAGTAAACACACCAACAGGTGAAGGTAGGTAGATTCGCGGTCCTGAGCACCTTCTGGGTAACCTGTCGGAACATCAGGATACAGCTTCATCAAATCGCGTTCAGCGGCTTCGGTTTGAGCTTGATGAGCAGCGAAAAACCAGTGCAACTGTTCGTGAACGTAAGTGGAAAGCAGCTCATCTTCCTGCTTCAAGTGGCGGGTATGCAGGGTAAGAACAGGATGGCTGTGCGGTATAGCGCGCTCGTCAATGACGACCTCGTTCGTGAACGTCCAGGGCCTAAGGTCGTAGCGCTTCAGAAGCGTTTCGAGTTCTGCCTTCGTTGCAAGTTCCGCGGCAGAGTTATGGGCGGTATGAATGACAGGACCAGCTTCGCCAGAAGACTGGCGAAATGACCCATTCAAAGAAATTGCGAGAACCGCGAAAGAGGCGATGGCGAAACGCACTGAATCAATATACTGTGACAGCATTTTTCTATTGGGGACGGGGCCGGTCGGCCCCGGTTTCCGCGCCCACGATCTGAATACAGGCACGCAGATATCCCATTGCGAACGCCATCCCTGCGTGCCACGGCGCATCACAGGTCAATTGTGGAGCATGGTCCGGAATGATCACGCCGTCAAATGCGTTCTGCTGAAGGATGCGCATGATACGAAGTACGTCAATGTCGCCTTCGTCGATATGCGTTTCCTTGTAGAACGGGACCTTGCCTCTTATGTTGCGGAGGTGGACATAAGCGATACGCTTCTCCCGGCTGTAGCGGTCGACAGCATCGTAGACATCGCCATCAGTCATCTCGCCAAGCGTTCCGATACAGCACTCGAGCTGATTTGACGGGCTCGGGTTGAGGTTGATCAGTTTAGTGTAAAGATCAGGGCGATAAACCAAGCGCGCCTGACTGCGGATGGCCGGCATGGGAGGGTCGTCGGGATGAGCAGCGAGCCGGACACCCGCTCGCTCCGCAACCGGCAGACATTCGTTTAGAAAGTCCGCCACGCGCTGCCATAATTCCTCGGGAGTGGTGGGTGGAAGGAATCCGGAGCGCGCTTCGGCATCATAAATCATGTTCCACACCATGCCGTTCGGAATGGGATCGTCAACGGCTCCGTTCATCCCCACGCTGAGGGCGCATCCACGAGAGAAGGGGCCGGTGATCCTTCCTGCGACGCCGGCGATGCTGAAGTTATACCCAATGACAGGAATGCCCGCTTCGCCAACATTGCGGATTATGGTTTTCAAATTTTCCAGTTGAACTTTTTTCTTGGGACCGTCCAAGAGGACGTCATGCCAGTGGGCGGGGTCAAAGTTTTCAATAGCTTCCCAGATGAGACCCGCTTCTTCAATCCTGCTTTTGATAGAACGGAGTTCGTCGAGGCTCCAAAGCCTGTCCGGATCGCCCGCGAAGCCCCAGCCGCCCAGTTCGCCGACGGGTTGATCCCCAGGGGGATTTGCGTCTCGACCTTTGAAGTAGTCGACCAAATGGACCACCGCGTGAGTTGCGCCAACCTGCCGCGCGAAGCTGAAATCGGCGGAATTGAGCATGTGCCGGTAGAATCCAAATCCCAGTTTCATAGCTAATCGCTCCCTAACGGTCGCCGCTCGGTAAGCATTTGCAAAGAATTGATGCTATCGTGGCGAGCTTCAATGCCCAGGACATGTCTCTTGACCCGATTCCATGGCGCTAAGTTTCTGACGCGCGAGCTGATGATCCGGACTGTACAACAGGACGCGCCGAAGCACATTTTCGGCTGCTGGCTTATCGCCGAGCATGCATCGGACAATTGCAAGGTTCATGCCGAGTTCCGTTATATCTTCATTCTTGGCGAAAGTGTACTGCCATAGATCTGCTGCCTCTTTGAGCTGCCCCGAGCGAGCCAGCAAGACGCCGCAATTCATGGCTGCCGTGTAGTCGTCTCCATTCCGCAGCAAGGCTGCTTTATAGGACCCATATGCCTGCTGTCTGTCATTTCGCAGCTCGGCCAGGACTCCCAGAGCTGTCAGCACTTTTGAATCCGCAGGATCCTGCTTTTCCGCGCTCTCGAGCAACTTCCGGGCGCGGTCGCTTTGCGAGAGATCGCCATCAGACACCAGGTTGTAATAAGCGAGACCCAGATCCCGATCATCGGTATCCCTTGATGCTCCGAGCGCCTGCACAAGAGTGACATCGCCGCTTGACGCAGGCAGCAGTGCCACAACTGGCTGTTGGCGGAGAATGCGGTGATCCGTCCACTGCTCATGCGGAATATCGGTCGGCGCACTTTTGGGCATGTGACACTGCGTGCAATCCGGATTTTCGGAGTAATGCGCCGCGACGTATTTGGGCTGCACATGACAAGCGAGGCATTTCGAACGGTAATACGCGGCCCGTTCTTCCGGCGGGGGCGAGCCATGCGGATTGTGGCAGCTCATACACGACATGCGGTCGCCGCTTACCCGCTTGCACTTGCTCAGGCTCAGCGCCTCCACTTGGCTCACCGCACGATTGGTGGTTGCTGCACCGGTGCGGACAAAAGAGGAGACATAATCGCCGAAGCGATCACCGGGCTTGTAGTCAACCGCGGAGCGTCCTCGATGCTCGACACTCGTATCGCCTTCCAGGTGGCAGCTGATACATACTGAATCCCGCCGCTCGGGGTCGAGCTTCGCTGGATTGACGATCGCCGCCTTCCCGCCGGCTTCGATGTGCTTCGCGCTATCGCCGTGACAAGCTTCGCACGTGATACCGCCATGTAGAAACGGGACGCCGTTGTAGTGATTGCGCGTCCCCGGGTCTTGGATCCGTATGCCGCTCATGTGGCATCGCAGGCACGCTGCACTCACCGGCAGATTAAAGGGCATTTCCTTGTCGTTGAGGTACGCGGGCCGCATGTCGTAGCCGTGTTTTCTGGCGTAGTATGCGATGGGGGTCTCAAACCAGTAGCCGTTGACTGAATACAGATACGTGCGGCCATGATTGCCCGAGCCGAGAAAGTACTCGAGTTTCTGCTTTCCGTGCATGACGGCATCGCCCAGCCGCGCATAATGGAGCCAAACGCCGGCGTCTTCACTCGAGATACGATATTGCACGCCCGATGAAGGATGGGTAAACGCGCCTGTCTCGACACCTTCGATGGCGGGACCGCTCGCATTCGCCATGCGGGTGCGGAGATAACTTTGAAAGATTTTCTCGTGGCACTTTGCGCAAACGGCGTCCGCTTCGCGCACCGAAGTCACGCCCGCGCTTGAATCGGACGCGGCTTGCGCCAAGCCGAAACCAATTAGCAGCGCCATCGCGAGGCCAGGCACGCGCGAACGACGGCAACCTTGTGATAGAAAGGTTGTCAAAGTACTCCCGATCCTCGATGTTAGCTCTGTTTTGCCTTGCTGCGATCCTTTTTCCGTTGGAATTGTTGTCCGGGCAGACAGGTGTGGAACCCGCGATCGTAGAAGCGCAATCGCTGGTTGAACAGGGGAAATTGAACGAGGCCGAAACGGCGGTTCGAGAATATATTGAGACGCACAAGAGCTCGGCGGATGGGCATTACCTCTTGGGGTACGTTTTGTTTAAGCAGAACAACCCGAAATCCTCATTGGCGGAATACGGCGAAGGCGCACGTTATCGTCCGCCAAGCGCATTGGACCTGGAGGTTATCGGTTGCGACTACTTCCTGATGGAAGACTA
The DNA here is from genome assembly GCA_963758245.1 of uncultured Acidobacteriaceae bacterium. Lineage (GTDB taxonomy): Bacteria > Acidobacteriota > Terriglobia > Bryobacterales > Bryobacteraceae > Bog-105. Next base: position 40,202 of record CAVWUV010000016.1, read on the forward strand.
CTCGACCGCCGACAAGTGGCTCACCAAATCAGTAGAACAGGATGCCAACAACGCGCTTGCGCTGTATTTCCTTGGGCGCACTAAATACAACGAGAAGCATTTCGAGGACGCGATTCAGGCGTTCACCGGATGCCTGAAGCTGGATCCGAAGAACGTCAAGGCTGCTGACAACCTGGGGCTCTCTTACGAACGTTTGGGCAAAATTGAAGAAGCAGTCTCAGCGTACCGGGCTGCCATTGCATCCGACGCGAGTGCGAATACGCGGGACGCAGGACCATACATCCATTTAGGCACTCTGCTGGTTGAGAACAATCGCCCAAGGGACGCGGTTCCCTATCTTGTGCAGGCTGTTCACATCTCGCCGGGCGATATCGAAGCTCACCGGGCACTCGGAAAGGCGTACCTGCTTCTGAGCCGCCTTGGAGACGCCGAAGCGGAGCTCCAGAAGGCATTGGATCTCGATCCGCAAAACGGACCTACGCACTTCCTGCTAACTCAGGTGTATGGAAGGCTGGGAATGGCCGATAAAGCACGCAGCGAGAATGAGCGATATACCGCGCTGACGGGCGGCCATCCGTCGCCGGACGATCCGCTGGCGGAAGCCCGCTCACTTCTAAATTCGGGCAAATTAAAGGATGCGGAAGAAGTGACTCGGCGCTATTTGGGGATTCACAAGAACTCGGCGGATGCGCATTATCTGCTAGGCTACGTCCTGTTCAAAGAGCAGAACGCAAAAGCATCGCTGGCGGAATATACGGAAGGCGCAAAATACCGCGCGCCTAGCGCATACGATCTCGAAACAGTTGCCGGCGATTACGTCCTTCTCCGCGACTACGCGGACGCCGATAGATGGTTCACCAAATCAGTTGAGTGGAATCCGCGCAATGTTCAGGCGCTGTATTATCTGGGCCGCACGAAATACAACGAAAACCGTTTCGAAGAGGCCGTTGAAGTATTTCAGAAATGTCTCAAGCTCGATCCGAAGAATGTCAAGGCTGAAGACAATCTGGGCCTCTCTTATGCGGGGCTGGGGCGAAATGAGGAGGCGATCACCGCTTATAAAACCGCGATCTCATGGGAGGCCAGAGCGAGCGATTCCGGTCCGTACGTCGATTTGGGATCCCTTCTGGTCGACACAGATCGGGCACGCGAGGCCTTGCCATACCTCACGAACGCTCTTCAGATCTCACCGGAAGATCTCCGCGCTCACAGAGAACTCGGAAAAGCTTACCTGCACCTTGATCAACTCGAGAAGGCGCAGAACGAACTCGAGAAGTGCATTCAACTCGCGCCGCAGGATGCGCCACTACACTTTATGCTGGCGCAGGCATATCGAAAACGCGGACTACTGGATAAAGCGCGGATTGAGACGGAACGCTACTCCGCATTAACGGGCGCCCACTCGTCGCCGGAGACGTCGCAGTAGATCATTTCGTCTCGATTCGAACAGTCAACACTTGGAAGGGCTTGAACGACAGCCGTATAGCATTGTTCTCAATCGGCAGACTGCGGACATTGTCTTCGACGCCCGAGCAGAGCTGCGCGGAGGCCAGATTTCTGTGAGGAAATGTGATCCTGGAATCTGCAGGCTCGCCGGCTGTTTCCTGTACTCGCAAGATAGTTCCTTTTCCGTCCTCGGCTTCCTTCCAGGTGACTAGCGCGACATCCTGGCCTCCGATAGTCAGAAAACTTGTGCCTTCTGGCGGCAAAGGCCGAGGAGGATTGCCTGCTTTGTCCTGCCCGACAACATAGTCCAACTCCGCTGGCCGCATCTCTTCGAAAGCAAGATGCGTCAACGCGCGGCCATCCAGCCGAGGTCCGCTGGTAAGTGCGTACCGAAACCGATAATCTCCTGACTGGCCGGCGCGGTAATTCGTATGCCAGTAATTGTTCATCAAATAGGAGAAAAGCGTTCCGGTCGGGGGCTTAAAATTGCCCGGCCACTTGCCGCGATTGATGTCCCCAAATGAGGCTAGCGACGCGTCCACCGGAACGATACCAACAGCCAAATGCGAATCGTCAACCGCCATCCATTGTTGGACGTTAAACCACTCCAGGCTTCCCCCTTTCATGAGATTCCGGGCCGGGTTCACCCAATCCTGTTGGGTGGCAAAGTGAAACTCGGGATTTTCGGCAGCTACAGGAAAGGCGATGTAAACTCCTTCCTTGTTGTTCGTATAGTCCTTGTGTATGCGATAGCGAAACTCGATCTTTTTTTGATCGTTGAACAAAAGAACCTCGGTCTGAATTGCCGGCGTATTCACAATCGAGCTCGATAAGAGGATCGATTCTCCCCAAGGAAGATGTTGAACACCCAATAACTTGCCGTTGGAGGAGGAATGCACCGTCAGTTCACCGGGAGGGAGAGCCGGGAACGGATTCACCATTTGGGTATCGCCATCGCCGCCGGTGACATACAGGTATTGGCCAAATTTGTAGGGGCTATTCGCGTCCACAATCTCACGCTGGAGCTGCTTATCATAGATGCTTTTCAACGCACCGCTCTCCGGGTCAACGGTAATCCGGAAAAAGGAATTTTCAACCGTTGGTTCGTTGGAGCGCGCGTTTTCGGATGGTCCGCTCTGCCCGTAGGAAATGCTGAAGCACTTGTAGCCGACCGAGGGCAGATCTTTGGCGATAAAGCGCACATGCAAAAATCTTTCCTTTGCATAGAGGATCTCCAGTGGAACTTCCTTCTGCGTTGCCAAATCCACAAGCTTGGGATGATCGAACAGATCGGTTTCGACCACGGCATCCCTTTGCCAATTCAGCGAATTGAAAACGACCAAAGTGTTGGCTGGGATGTGAATCTGATCGGCCAACTGGCTCAACGAGCGATTCATCACGTCTTCGATCTCGAGTGAAGCGCGGTCGGCGCGACTATCTTTCACCCGTAGCTGCTTGACGGACTCGTCATGATCGGGCTGCGAGACGGAATTGTAGGAAAGCCAGGTGTGTTCGGCGAATAAGATGATGTTCCGCCAGATATCCGCAAACAAGCCGCTCGGCGGGTTAAGGTTCGGATCAACTGAGTGGGTAGCACTAGAAAGCACTTCGGCGGACAGGGCGCGATTCTGGTTCTCGCGGTCCTCGGCTGCGAAGTAGGCATCACTTCCTATTCCGTCCTCCCAATAGCCTCCGCCGTCTCCTTTGAAAACTGGCAGATCCTTCGCGTAGTGTTGGTCAATATAGTGGAAGAAATCAGGGAACGTGGCGTAGTTCAGCTTGGGGAAAGCGTAGGTCTTATTCCAATCGCCGGCAAAGGTTGCGATGGATGGAAAAAGATCCGTGTTCTCGACTTGAGCGCCATAGATGAGCGCTACGTCGGGCTTGTAATCCGGCTTTGAGTATGCCTGTAAATAGATAGGCAAGGACTCTCGAATCGCGTTCAATTGCGGCGGCAAACCGAATAGCGTCTGTACCTGCATGTAGTGACGTGAATACCAGAACAGCACCTTTTGACCATCCGGCCCTTCCCACCAGAATGGCGATTTTTCGTTCCAATGGTCGTAGAAGAAAATGGGCGCTCGGTCATTATTGGAAGCCGCAACCCAGTACTTTATTCCGCTGCTGGCGAGAACAGAAGGATAGCTGCCGGAATACGTCGGCACGTCGGTGATGTTCGCGTATTCGAACGGCACATGATAGCGGCGCGCGAAAGCTTTCGATTGGTACAGAGAACGGTACAACGTCTCGAGCGACGCATAACCGGTGAGTAGATTGCAGTACTGCGCGGGCATGGCCATTTTTCCGTTGCGAATGAGATCAAGGATCTCCTGCCGTCTGGCTTCCGGGCGGGTATTGAGTAATTGCTCCAGATTCCAGGAGCCGTCCATTGAGAAGCGGAAATCCGGGTGTTCCTGAATCAGCTGGTCCGCTTGGGTGAGAACGCGCGGCTGCGTCTCTGCTACTTTGCCCTGGTAATCGGTATATCCGACATCTAGATGCGTGTGCGGCACTACAAACATGGTCCATTTCCGCTGCGCAGTCAAGCTGACCTGAATGGGACGGCCTGCGTCAGGCATGACGCGAAGCGCCGCCGACTTAGTTCCACTCCACTCCGGAACGTCGAACGAAACTCGCTCCTCTCCAAAGTCGCCGCCGTGCAGTTTCGCGCTGTAGTGTTTCCCGTCGATTTCGAGATCAGCAGAGCCGGCAGGCCACGGACGGGAAAAACGCAGAAATGCATCTACAACCTCCGTCAATCCCGCCTGACTCTGCGGGTAAAAAATCGTAGGCTCGACATCGGCGACAAACCTGGCCGTCTTCGTTGCCCCTGGCGATGCATTCTGTCCGAAAGAAAGCGCGTCATAAGTGATGCCGCCGATTTCCTCTTCGCCTGCCGGTGTAGGTGGAATATCAACGCACGTGATAGAAAGCACGTTGCTGCCGGACTTCAGAAAAGACGAGGGGATCTCAATATCAACCGTGCTCTGAGATTCGTGCGGATCGAAGGCGTAGGTGAAGTCGCTGCGGGAGTAACTCAGCTTGGGGTGAAGATATGTTGTCCCGGTGTGACCATTCATCTCGATGCGCAGTGCGGGAACGCGCGGCTGCTCGATGAGAGTTGCGATTTTGAGCGAATACGATCCCCGTACTGACTCGAGAGAAAAGAGTATGCGATAAGAATGCCCCGTTTCCTGGCGGCCGGGCCAATCCGTGCTGGGGTCATTTTTTCCGATCTCGAATGAAACGGAATCTTGCGCGCCACGAGAAAACTCAACTGGCGATTGATCAAACTTTCCAATCTGCCAAATGGTTTGAGCTTGCGCATGGATCGACGCAATCAGCAATATAGCCTTCAAGAAATTTGGCATTCGTGGCGGTGCACTACAATGGCGATGTTTCTTTATTCGCGGTCAAGATGAAGTCTATGAGCGAGTCCGCACTCGTGTCAAGAGGCAGATCCTCGGGATCGCTCGCGGTTCTCGTCGTTTCGACTCTAGTCTCTTCTCTGGCAGGCTTTCTTTTCGGGTACGACAACATAGTCATTAGCGGCGCGATCGGCTATTTATCGATCTATTATCGGCTCGCGCCAGTCGCGGTCGGGTGGGCGGCAGGATGCGCTCTTATCGGGTGTATTGCTGGTACCGCCTCGTCGGGCGCAATTGCCGATCGCTTCGGCTTAAAGCGCTCACTGTACGCCTGCGCTGCCTGTTTCGCTATATCCGCTGCCGGCGTTTGGACGGCGGGAAGTTTTACGCAATACGTGATCTGGCGAATCGTGGGCGGCGTGGGGATTGGCGCGGCCTCCATTGTCGCGCCGATGTATATCGCCGAAATCGCACCAGCCACGGTGCGCGGCCGATTAGTCGTGTTCTATCAATTGGGCATCGTAGCGGGAATTTTATGCGCTGTCTACGTAAACATGCTGATCGAGAGATCCGGGAGCGAGGGGTGGAACACAGAACACGGGTGGCGCTGGATGTTTGCGGCGGCGGCCTTACCCGCGATTGTGTTCGCGTCTGTCATTCTGGCTGCAAAAGAAAGCCCGCGATGGCTGATGAAGGCAGGCCGCGCACAGCAGGCGGAGAACGTACTCGCGGCGATCAATGGGGATGCGGCGGCAGCGCTGGAAGCAGAGGCGATCCGTCAATCTCTCGCTGAGGAGAAAGGCGGGCTGAGAGAGCTCTTAGCGGGACCGTTCCGGCGCGCGCTTTTGATTGGCTTTGTGCTGGCCGCTTTCTCGCAATTGAGTGGCATTACGTGCCTGCTGTCGTTCCTCCCCGAGGTATTCAAGAGCGCCGGCCAGACCGCCTCGGATGCTTTTTTCCAATCCGTGTTAGTGGGAGTGGTGAACCTGGTATTTACCATCCTGGCGGTTTGGCTGGTTGACAGAGCCGGGCGCAAGACCCTGATTCTGCTTGGGACCTTTACGCAAACAGCAGCGCTGCTCGCTGTGGCCGCGTGCTACATGGTTAAGGCTTCGGGCATCGGTATGTTAGCGGGCATTATGGCGTTCATCGCAGGCCACGCTATCGGCAATGGAGCGGTTTGCTGGGTCATCATCTCGGAGATCTTTCCCAATAAGGTCCGCGGAGTGGCTATGTCAATTGCCACGACTGCGCTCTGGGTCTGCGCCTACCTGGTTAATCAGTTCTTCCCGGTCATGCAGGCCGTGCTTGGGAGCCACGGCACGTTCTTCGTGTTTTCCGCGATGGCTGCTCTCAATTTCATCTTTGTGTTGATATATGTTCCGGAGACGAAGGGCTATTCGCTCGAAGAGATCAGCCACATTTGGGTCTCAGGCCTGGAACACTAATGAGAGTTTTGGCGGTAGATGCCGGCGGCACGCATGTTTCCTGCGGGGCCGTGGAGGGGCGTGAATTACTCGAAGCGCGTAGCGTCGACACGGATAGCCGCGGGCGGTTGGCTAATTTGCTTCCTGCCTTGTCTGAAATCCTGCATCAGTTGAGCAGCAGGCACAGTGCTCGTTTCGACGGAATCGGGTTCGGCTTTTGCGGACTCGTGGACAGCGCGGCTGGGCGCGTACTATCGACGAACCAGAAGTACTCTGATGCAACCGAGATTGATCTAGTCGCATGGGCGGGTGAGGAGTTTGGCTTGCCATTAATACTCGAAAATGATGCGCGCCTGGCTCTGCTCGGCGAACGTCACTCGGGCGCGGCTCAAAACAGCGATGATGTCGTCATGATGACGCTGGGTACCGGTATTGGCACGGCGGCGATCATGGGAGGACAGCTGGTGCGCGGCAGACATTTTCAGGCAGGCTGTCTGGGAGGACATTTCACCATCGTTCCGGGAGGCCGGCTGTGCTCTTGCGGCGCGCGGGGATGTTTTGAAGCAGAAGCGTCGACCTGTGCCTTGCCCGACGTTTGTAGGACCTGGCGCGGTTTCGACGGCAGTCCTCTTGCCAAAGAGGAGAAGCTCGATTTTTTGACGCTATTTCACTGGGCTGATCAAGGAGATGCAGTGGCGGTCCAAGTCCGGTCCAGATGCGTTGAGATCTGGTCGGCATGCGCGCTCTCTCTTATCCATGCCTATGATCCCGAGTTGCTGATCGTTGGCGGCGGTGTGATGAAAGCTTCTTATCCGATTCTGGAAAAAATTCAGGAGCATGTCCATTCTTATGCCTGGACACCTTGGGGCAAAGTGCGGATCGCAGCCGCGCAGCTCGGAAGCAATGCTGCGCTCATGGGCGCGGTTCCACTATTCGAACAGCAACGATGACGTCCAATTATGAGAAACATCCGTACGTCTCGATCAGCTCGGATCCGGGCGATTGCGACTGCGGCTGGGAAGCCATCGCTGAACGGCTTCGCGGAATCGCGCCTTGGAACCAAACACTTTTATGCATTGAGTGTTACCCCGGAGTGTTCGAGAAAGAGATAGAGCGCGCAGTCCGGAAGTTCTTTCCACAAGCTGAAATCGTTTGCACGCGCGACTATTTGAAGCGTTCCTGCGAGATCGAATCAATGCTCGCGCCTGACCTCTCTGAGGATCCGGTGTTCGGGCGGCTCACCCGCCTGGAGCTGGCCGATTTTTTTCGAGTCGAAGAAATAGCGCGGCTCGCCGGCAACTCGGGCGAAAGCCATACCAAGTTTGTCATCGGGACTGGCGCTGTGCTCTTCGCACATCACTGGGATGTGCTGGTTTATGCCGATCTCAGCCGGTGGGAAATTCAGCAGCGCCAGCGCAGAAGAGAGATCAGCAACTTCGGTTCGGATAATTTCAGCGCCTCGGCCGCCGAAAAATACAAGCGTGGTTTCTTCGTGGATTGGCGTCTTGCGGATCGCCTGAAAAAACGATTACTACCGAGGATCGACTTTCTGCTGGATACTACCAGTCGGGACGAGCCGAAGATGATCTCGGGCGATCTGTTCCGGCGGGCTCTCGCCGAGACGACGAAGCGGCCTTTCCGGCTCCAGCCCTTCTTTGATCCGGGACCGTGGGGCGGCCAGTGGATGCGAACGGTTTGTGATTTGCCCGATGGTCCTCCGAACTATGCCTGGTGTTTCGATTGCGTTCCTGAGGAGAACAGTTTGGTGTTCGGCTTTGGCAGCAGGCGAATTGAAGTCCCCGCTCTCGACCTGGTGTTTAGCCATCCACGCGAGTTACTGGGCGATGCCGTTCACGCGCGATTCGGAACCGAGTTCCCCATCCGCTTCGATTTTCTCGACACGATGCAGGGCGGCAATCTCTCTCTTCAGGTGCATCCATTGACGGAGTACATCCAAGAACACTTCGGGATGCACTACACGCAAGATGAAAGCTATTATCTTCTCGACTGCGGCGAGGACGCGTGCGTTTATCTGGGCTTGCGTGAAGGGCTCGATTATGCCGCCATGACGCGCGATTTGCGAATAGCGCAGGAGGGCAAAGGACCGTTTCCGGCCGATGCCTATGTAAATCGATGGCCGGCGAAGAAGCACGATCATTTCCTGATCCCGGCAGGGACTATACATTGTTCCAGCAGGAATAGCATGGTCCTTGAAATCAGCGCGACGCCATATATTTTTACTTTCAAACTTTGGGATTGGGGGCGTTTAGGGCTGGACGGCCTTCCCCGCCCCATCCATCTGGATCACGGGATCGCGAACATCCAGTGGGATCGAACTACAGAATGGATAGCTCGCGAACTTGTGAATCGAACGGAAGTGATTGCACAAGGCGAAGGGTGGCGGGAAGAACGAACCGGACTGCACAAGCGAGAGTTCATCGAAACCCGGCGGCACTGGTTCACCGGCCCGGTGCTACACGATACTGCGGGGCTTGTAAATGTTCTCAACCTTGTGGAAGGGGACGAAATTGTGGTGGAGAGTCCCACAGCCAAATTCGATCCCTTCATCTTGCATTACGCGGAGACATTTATTCTTCCCGCAGCGGTTGGCGAATACCGGATCAGACCAGTGTTCGAAACATCACGGGCGTTTGCGACAATAAAAGCCTTCGTGCGAACGCAGGGTTGAGTGAGCCCGGCTCGGTGAAAACCCGTTAGACTAATCGCGTGTTAAGCAGAGGCTAATTCGTCGGAATCCGCCAAGCCTTGGCTGGCGAGAGCCGCAAGCAAACATGTCGCGAAGAAAACTTTCATCAAGGCGCGATCGCGGCTCTGGATCCCTTTCTGAGCCGCGCGAGTGAGGAACGGCCGTTAGAACCGTATCTCCAAGTGGCCCTGGCCTTGTCGTTGCGTGTTTGCCTGACTTCGGATTACCTGACCAAATGTAGGATCTTCAAAGTTTAGATCAGGCCCGCCGAATACTACGCGGTTCAGGACGTTGAAATACTCGATCTCCAGCTTGAGCCTGACTCTTTCGCCGAAGGGGAAGTACTTGGAAAGAGCGATGTTTTCGTTGTAGCCGAACGGGTTTCGCAACTGGCCTATAACGCGGGGCGCATTCCCCAGCACCCATGGGCCGGGGTCGCTGAAATCCGCTTTGTTGATAACCGGAAGCCCTTTATAGACGTTGTTATAAGAAAACATCATGTTGTTGTAGGAAACAACATTCGCCCGGTTGCAGGGCGCACATTCGTTGCCGAGAGGGTCGCCGTTGACGTAAACGGAACCCCCAGTGCCGCTAAAAAGCGGAGTTCCAGTCGCATATGTCAGCAATGGGCTAATCTGCCAGCCGCCAAGAATCGCATTCACGACACCGCCGCGATTCATGAATGCCCTGCCCTTTCCGAACGGCAGCTCGTAGGTTGCGGCGATGTTGATCATATTGGTTTGGTCATTATTGTCAATCGTCCATTCGGCCTTCTGATTGTCTTTGTTCAGCGGCAAATTCGCGAAGGATGTAAAACCGGAATTGGTGTTTGACATCATACGCGAGAGATTGTACGAAACAAGGAAGCTGAGGCCGTTGGTATAACGCTTCTCCAGCGTGAGTTGCATCGCGTTGTAGAAAGACGAGCCGGTGTCGTCGAAGTTGTTGAGAATGCCGCCATTGCTGCCGGTGTATTGCGGGTAGGGTCGCAACGCCTGCAGCACTGTAGCTCCCGGTTCGACTGTCAGGAAATTCGGGAAAGGCAACGGGATTCCGAGCGCTACGCCGGTGGTCGCATAAGGCTGCCCGAGATTGCTACCATACGCAGCAAGAAATTGCGGGGGAAGTTGGTTGATCGGATTTATCTGGGCCGGCAAGCGGTTTCCACGATTGCCCGTGTAGTTTGCGGACAAGAACATGTTGTAGGGCAATTCTCGTTGTACGCCGATGTTCCACACCAGGTCGTAGGGGGCAATGCCATCGTTGGCAGGATCAAAAGCATTGATGAAAGATCCAACTCCAAGCGCCGGACTGAATGGAGTGGGTGCTGGGAATGGAAGAACATTCGTATCCCAGGAGCCATAACCAGGATTGGCTGATCCGGTCGCGGGCCTCGAAAAAGAACCCAGAAGCAGATTCCCATAATTCACAGCTACCTTGCTGGTGCCATATTCGTAAGCGCCGCCGTCGAGGTAGTTCATCGAGAAGCCGCCCTGAAGAACGGTCTTGCTATTCAGCTCATAAGAGAATCCTGTCCTCGGGCTGAAGTGGTTAAAGTGAATGGCAGCACGGTCAATGCCTGCGCAGCCGGCGCAATCGCCGAATTTGGTGGCTGCGCCGAGCCGGCCTCCTGCGCCCGGATTGGGGATCTTTGAGTCAAAATACACAATCGGGTTGCCGACGGCCGTGAATGGCACCATAACGTCCCAGCGAACTCCGATGTTGAAGGTAAGGCGCGGGCTCCATTTGATGTCGTCCTGAATGTAGGGGGAGAAGTCTTTATTTCGAAGCCTTTCTTCCTGGGATCCAATACGGTCTGCGCTGTCGACGGTGCCGAGCAGGAAACTGGCGAACGCATTTCCACCTGTGAGAGTGCTGGGGTTGGCAGTTTGGTTGGGGCTAAAATTGAAATTCCCCGCGCATTGCTGGCATTCGTTATCGTCCTGGTAGGTTCTCCGGAACTCACCGCCGATGTTGAAAGTGTGCTTTCCGTGGATCCATTGCCAGTTATTCTCGAGCACGATTCCCAGTTTGCGGTTGATGGAGTTAGTATTCGATGTGCCAAAACTGTGAGGAGCTAAAGAGCCGCTGAAGTTTATGCCGGAAATAATGGGGACTCCGGCCGCGGCTGGGAAGTTGGGAACGGCCTGCTCACGCTGAGGGATCTGAAAATTCAATTCACCGAGCCAGCTTGCGCCGGCGGTCATGACCAAATGCGGCGAGATCGCGTCTGCATAGTTGATGATGAAAACGGTTCCCAGATCGGGGTAATAGGTCTTGTCCGCCAAGGGGCTCGAAAACGGAAGATGCGTGCCTGCGTTATCACCGTACGAAGTTTGTTTGTCACGCCATTCCGTCCAGTGAATGGACTGCTTGTCGTTAATATTATGGTCGACCGTAAGGCCCCAGGGATTCTGCCTGACCGGCAATACTCCTTCCAGATTTTGCGAGTTGTTAACAAGGCCAGGAAGCGAAGGCTTGGGCAGATACTGCAGCAAGCTCTGGGAAATAGGGCTAATGCAGGCCTGCGGGATGATATTACCGCGGAAAGGTCTGCCTGGCGTATTGCCATTCGCCGTGCAGCTACCCGGCAGTCCGGCTACAGGGTCGTAAATCGGGATTTGGGCACCGCTGGAATCAACCAGACCGCTGAAATCACCCGACTGTTCGGCGCCAGTGGCTAGTGAAAAGAGTCCCGTCGACGAAACGTTTTGCCGGTACCATTCCATGCTGAGATGGAAAAACGTCCGGTCCTTTCCGTTGTAGATCTTGGGAATCCAAACGGGACCGCCGATGCTGAATCCGTAGTTATTCTCATGATCGACCGGAACGGTCGGGTTATACGCGCCGCGAGCATCGAAGAAATTGTTGCGGATGATTTCGAATCCATCGCCGTGGATTTGATTCGTTCCTGAGGCAGTGTTATACGTAACAACGCCCTTGGGCGAATCCGTATTGGGCGGAAAACGAAGACCGGAGCACATCGAACTGATTAACCAGTTCGAAAGGAGGGTTCCAAATGGTCTGGAAGCCTTGGGTTTCGGACTGGGCCATCGGTATCCCGTTAAACACGACTTCGCTTTCGAAATCGACGCCGCCATTGATTCGGTGGCTGAAAGTGCCTCCCGTGACCCCAGGGGCGAGGAAAATGAAGTTATCAATCTGACGTCCGCGGCCGCCGCTGACCTCGTTGGGTAACTCTTGGACCACTTTGTTTTCAATGGTTGTGCCGAGTTCCGGCTGGGTCGTATCGAGCGCAATTACGTTCTCCGTCACATTCACGGTTTCGGTCGTGCTGCCCGGTTGAAGGGCTGCATCGACGGTGGAGATCTTCGCAACCTCGACTCCGACGCCGTTGTGAACTGATGCCTGAAAGCCTTGCGATTCCATCTTTACTGTATAGGTGCCGGGAATCAGATCGTTAAACTGATACGTTCCGGCCGAACTCGTGGTCGCTGTTTTGGAGACTCCCGTCGCGTCATTAGTAGCGGTAACCGTCGCATTTGGAATGACTGCGCCACTGGCATCGGTAACAGTTCCGGTTATGCCCTGAAGGGCTTGCGACCACAGGGTCGTTGTCGAACCGAGTACGAAAATAAGGACGGCAAAAAACGCCGTCCTAAGAACACGTGGAAACATTCCGAAACTCTTCATTTCAGCTCCTTGGGAAACCTGGAAGACCGCAGGCGTAACCTGCCAATCACACCCCGTAACACTTGCGTGGATCTACATTAACCCGGAACGCCCGCGAATCCATGAAGAACAAGTGAAATTCTTCTGAAATCGCCGCTAAACGTCTGCAAAAATGGTGTCGTTTTGAGCGTGATATACTTCCGCCCAAATGCTTCAGGGGGCAACGCTCGGCGCACCGGGTAAGTGCATTTACCGCTTTGAGGACGTGGAAGTGGATTGCTTTCAGGTCTGCATAAAAAAATCCGGAAAGGAACAACCTGTCCGGCAGCAGTCCTTTCATGTCTTACTGTATTTACTCGAACATCGCGAAAGGCTCATCAGTAAAGAGGAGCTGATTGAGACCTTCTGGCAGGATACGGCGGTAACTGATAATGCGCTAGTTCAATGTATCGCGGATATTCGCAAGGTACTGGGCGACGATTCACGCCACCCCCGGTTGATCAAGACAGTTCCGAAAATTGGTTATCGCTTCATCGGAGCGGTCGAAGTCGAGCAGCCGGAAGCGAAACCGTTTCCTGGCGCGGAGGCAAGATCGCTTGCTGACGCGCGCGGTTCAGTAACCGGTTCTGAGCCGCGACGTTTAGGGGGTCGTTGGCGGGCGCTAATGGGCTTCGGTGTCCTAGTTGTACTTCTGATCACATTTCTGGTTGCCCGCTCCTGGCGTGATAGACGCCTGGAAGTCACACTGCCGCCAATGCCCGGGAAAAAAACTGTTGCGGTCATGTACTTCGAAAACCAGTCCCGGCGGGCAGAGCTGAATTGGCTCCGAGAAGGGTTGGCGGATATGTTCATCACCGCCCTGGCCCGCTCAGACAGACTTACTGTGCTCAGCCGGCAGGAACTGCAATTGCTTTTGGAAAGAACAGATCACAAGCCGACAAGCGAGATTCATCTGGACGAGGCGCTCGAAATTGCGCGTAGGAGCCACGCCGAGACGGTGGTGCTCGGCAGCTTTGCACCGCTAGGGCAAGGATTTCTGGTAAATGTTCAGGTATACGAATCCGGTCACGGACGGCTCCTCGCCACCGACAGATTCGCCACCAGCCGCCCGGCCGAGATTCTCGGGCAAATCGATCTCCTGTCCTTGAAGCTGACGTCACAACTGGGTGCAGGGCCTTCGCAAGGCCTCGCCCGGGCGAGCCTGGCGGAGGTGATGACGAAGGATTTCGAAGCCTATCGATATTATTCGCTAGGAGTGAGCAGAGCACAGAACTTCGAGAACACGGAGGCAGTGACGTTCTTGCAGAAGGCGATCCAGCGGGATCCACAATTCGCCATGGCTTATGCGCGCATAGGTTATGCGTATTCGGTGACCGACTTCATGCCTGAGAAAGGCAGGCCGTATCTCGAGAAGGCATTTCAGTTGTCGGATCGACTGACTGAGAAGGACAGGCTTTATGTCACGGCGTGGTACGCGATCGCGCGTGAAGATTACTCGACTGCCATGCGAACCCTGCGGGAGGTCCTTGCGCAAGATCCAATGGAAATCGAGGCCTACGCGAGATTAGGCCGGCTTCTTTACAGGGAAGAGCGAGCGCAAGAGGCGATTTCCGTCGTGCAGCAGGGCTTAGCTGCCGATCCAGACGCGGCGGATTTGTATAACGTTCTCGGGATTTGTTTTCTGGGTCTGAACCGGTATGACGATGCTATTGCCGCGCACGAGCGCTTTGTCGAGTTATCCCCGAAAGAGCCTAACGCGCACGACAGCTTGGGAATGTCTTACCAACAGTCGGGCAGATATCCGGAAGCTATGAGCGAGTATAACGCTGCTCTTCTACTTAATCCAAAATTTCAACCGGCCATCATTCACCTGGGCGACCTCTATTCGCAGCAAGGACGCTATCGCCAGGCCATACGCCAATACGAGCGATATATTCAGGTCACCGCATCCGATACCGCGCGGGGGGTTGCCTACGGGAGCATTGCCCAAGTGTACCGGAGGGAACGAGATTTTCGCCTGGGAGAACAAGCGGCACGAAATGAACTTCGATTAGAGCCGGGCGCTGTGTGGAATTCGCTGCTCTTGGCATTAGATCGAGGCGATACGGCGCGAGCCGCAATTTTGAAGGAGCGTTTGTTCGAGAACCACCCTTATCCTGAGCGCGGCGTTCGGCAGGAACTTCGCAGTCACGACTACTATCTAGGCACCCTTGCCTTGAAACAAGGGCGGTCAGGAGAGGCCATGACGCACTTCAAAGATGCTCTTCATCATCTGCCGCCGAGCTCAGGTCTCGATTTATATGAAGATTGCCTTGCGAACGCATATCTCGAGTTAGGTCTGGTGGACGACGCCATCGCCGAATATCAGCGTATTCTCCATTTGAATCCGAATTATCCTTTAGCTGAGTATCATCTCGCGCAGGCTTACGACCGAAAGGGCGAGCGCGATCAAGCCCGTGCAGCATATGCCCGGTTTCTGGAGATTTGGAAGGACGCCGACGCTGATGTTCCTGAAGTAATGGATGCGAGAAAGCGAGCCAATGCAACTTACGCGAAGAATTCATTACCCAAGCCGCAACCATAAGAAGCGCGACAATCGTCCGTATTCGAGTCTCGTGGGTTTAAGCGGCGTCGCCATAGGCCATGACAATTCGCTTGCCGAGTGCTTCGAGCGCAGCCTGAATCTTCTCCGGTCTCGTGTCGTGCTTCGGATCCAGCATTCGTCGCACAACGGTTTCGCGTACGTTCAGGCGGCGCGCGAGTTCGGATTGATTAATTCGCATTTCGCGAATCGCCCAGTATAGGGCTAGCTTGCCCACGATCCACAACGGAACAGGTACAAGTTTCTGTCCGCGCTTTGGATGTGAGGGTTTGGGTACATTCGCCCTATCAGCAATGGCGAAAGCGATACTGCTGCCCAGACAGTCAATTGCCTCTTCCATTGCTTCAGTTGCATTACCGCCGTCGGTGTGAGCTCTCGGGAAATCGGGGAAGCTGACAAAGAATCGCGCATCTTCATCGCGTCTGAAAACAGCAGGGTAGGCAAAAGTGAACATCACGTCTCCTTACAAATCACGCATTTCAATGTTGAGGTCGCGGCCTCACTTCTGCTGGTGTGCGGCGATATCGGGGTCGAGCTTCGTAGCAAGAGTCATGGCTCGCTTCGCTCCCGACGCGTCTCCTTGTTGATCAAGGGCGAGGCTCAGGTCATAGTAAAGCAGCGCCGATAGGGGATTGATCTGGAGTCCTTGACGGAATACCTGAATCGCGCTTTGCTTTTCGCCGGCCGAATATAAGGCTGCGCCGAGATTCTCATATACGGAAACGAGATCCGGGTTCAGTTCTATAGCGCGCCGGAAAGCCTGGATCTCCTGGCCCGTGTCTCCTAGGCCGCCGAGTGCGAGGCCAAGATTAAATTGGGTGGCGGCGTCTTCGGGATAGAGCTGCGCGGCGAATTGGAGTGTTTGCTCAGCCCGTTGCACCTGGCCGCCTTCAACGAGCGTCACGCCCACGAAGATGAGTGCACGTAAGAAATTCGGGTACGTTATGAGCGCCTGACGCCCCTTCTCGAGAGCACCTTTGCGGTCACCCTGAAGTTTCGCAGCCGCTGCCTCCTGGAGCAGCCGGTCGGCATCCCACTTGAAATCGCGTGGCATTCGTTGCAGAATCATCCAGCGGTTTCCCATGTCGATGATGGGGCTGTTCTCGCCATATTTCAGCGTTGATGCGGCGGCGGCAAGCTTCGGGTCCAGGGCTGAAAGAAGCATGTCGCCAACATAGCCGCCGAGGGCTGCGGTCGGGTCCGAGGAGAGGTCCCGCGCAACATCGAAAAAGGAGTCACCCTGGGCCAAGCGTCGGCTTGCGGTCTCGGCCTTGCTCTTATCATCCGTGGCGATTACACGTAAAAATTCACGTAATGGTTGAAGCCGGGGTCTTTGGATGGCATCGTGATGGCCGCCTTTGATGCCCTGCTCGGGATGAACACGAATCCAGTGGTCGACCATACGGAAGGATCCTTGTTGGACGGAGGGCATGTGGCAGGTCACGCACTTGTCTCTCGCGTTCACGGGACAAATGGCGGTCGGGTGGGTCGAGTTAGCCGAATGGCAGCTAAGGCAAGCCGTTACAGAGGCCTCCTCGTCCTGCGATGTATCCTTATGCGGATCGTGGCAGGTTGTGCAGGTAAGCGCTTCGCCGCTTTGAACGAAACACTCGCTGTTGCGCAACGCAATCACCTGAGTGGAGATGAGCAGATCATTGGGAAACGGATCGGACATGGGCGTGAATCCGGAATGGCAGCCAGCACAGATCTCCAGCTTCTTCGCATTGTTGAGCCGGTTTGGATTTATAATGCCTTGGCGAGGGTTTCCCTTCGCAATCGATTGCAAATGCGATGAACCCGGACCATGGCAGGTCTCGCAATGTATGCCGCCCTCTTTCCCGGCGCCGAGAGTGTTGGGTTCGCCATGGCAGGTGAGGCACTTCACCTCGAAGGTGGAACTGAGCGCATGCCCAAAAGCCTCTGGATATGTGCTTGGTTTTTCGGTTGAAAAACCGGGTGAGAGGACGAGCGCCTTTCGTTCCGGGCTGTAGGCATATCGGGTTTCGATGAGCGCCGGGCGGTCTAGGGGAATGCCATTGAACTGCTCGATGTGCGCGAGAAAGCTGAGACCATGGCGCTGGCCGCCCATGATGACCCGGATGGGTAGGGTGACGTTAGTCCTGTCGGACATCGTAATTGAGTCGACGAACCCATCGGTCCCGCGGCGAACTTCATAGTGGAGCGCCGGATCAGGGCCTTCCGTTATCGTCTCGTCGAAAGCCGGCCGTAATGAGCGGCCGACCGCACCATGCCATGTGTTAGCCATCGCGTTCTTCGCTTGGGTGGCGGCGATGTCTTTATGGCAAAGAGCGCAGACCTGCTGCCCGACATAGCGCGCCTCATCGGGGCGCGCGGCAAAGCAGGCACCCGCCGCAAGACAAAAGAACGTGAACGACAGGAATAGTGCCGCGCGACTCTTCACGTCTTGACGTTTAATTTTTTCACTTGATCGGCGATATATTCCGACGTTCGCCAGCCAAGAGCTGAGATGGTCAGCGTCGGATTCTTGTCCGCGTTGCTGACGAACGGAGCAGCATCGGTCACAAATAGATTCTTCACATCCCAGGCTTGGCAATACTGATTCAGCACCGACGTCTTGGGATCGGCGCCCATCTTAGTCGAACCCACTTCGTGGATGATCTGGCCGCCCTTGGCTATACCCCAGTTGCGCTCGGCGCCAGAACTATAAGTGACCACGCCTCCGGCGGTCTCGATGATCTCCTTGAAGGTCTCCTGCATGTGCTTCGCTTGCAGTATCTCGTCCTGGCTCCATTTGAAGTGGAAGCGCAGCACCGGAATGCCCCACTGATCAACCGTATTGGGATCGATTTCGCAATAGCTGTTTTCGTTGGGAATCATCTCGCCCCGGCCGGAGAAACCGATATCGCATCCATATAGCTTGCGAAGATTACGCTTCAGCTCGACGCCGTAACCACCGCCCAGCCAGTGCTCCGAGTATCCTTCGAGCGCGCCTTCGCCCGGGAGTTCTCGACCGCCGCCGATCTCGATGTGATACCCCCGCGCGAAAGGCATTTTCCCCGCCTTCTGCTCTTTGTACAACCACCAAGGCATGTACATGTGCATGCCGCCAACGCCGTCCTCATTCCTGGGCGGCAGGTCCTGCAAAATGGGCAGGAACCCACCGACGTCCGCGCCTACCGTGTCCATAATGTAGCGGCCGACTAAGCCCGAAGAGTTCGCAATCCCATTGGGAAATTGGCTGCTCTTAGAATTCAGCATGATGCGAGCGGTCTCACAGCAGCTCGCAGCGAGGACCACGATTCTGGATCGAACTTCCACTTCGTTGCGCGTCTTTTTGTCGATATAGGAAACACCGCTCGCTAGCCCGTCGGGTCCGAGCAGTACCTCCCGCACCATCGCGCTGGTGCGCACCTCCAAATTGCCGGTCTTCATCGCCGGGAAGATGTGCACGCCGGGGGAATTGAAGTTGGCGTTGACGCCGCAAGATCGTCCGCATTGCGCGCAATAGTGGCAGGCAGCGCGGCCGTTGTGCGGGCGAGTGAGGATGGCTAGGCGCGACGGTATACAGGGGATCTTCAACTTGTCGGACGCTGCCTTGATGACCTTTTCGTAGCAACGCGGAGCAGGTGCGGGCAGAAATTTGCCGTCGGGTGTGTTTTCCAGACCCTCCTGCGATCCAAAGACACCAATCAATTCCTCCGCTTTGTCGTAGTAAGGAGCTAAATCGTCGTAGGTGATGGGCCAATCGAAACCTTTACCGTCGCGGCTGTAAGGCTTGAAGTCATAAGGCCCCATGCGGAGCGATATGCGGCCGTAGTGATTGGTTCGACCGCCGAGCATACGAGCCCGCCACCAGGTCCAGTCCGATCCCGGCGCGTTGACGTATGGCTCGCCCGGCACTTGCCAGCCCCCCACGAGCGTGGCATCAAAATAGCCCCACGGCTTGTCTCTGGTGCCCGCTCCGCGATGCGGAACGTTGTACGGCCATTCGAACATCTTCGATTGTTTGGTGCAATCGAACCAGTCGCCCGCTTCGAGCATGCAAATTTTTGCACCCGCGTTTGCGAGCACCTGGGCGGCGACACCGCCCCCTGCTCCGGAGCCGACAATCACGACATCGTACATTTTTGGGGGCGTCTTTACCTGTGCCATGTGTTTCTTATATCTATACAACTTTACAAATCACGGCTCGGAACATTCTGATTGTGAAATTACATAAGTCTTACAAATGAAACGCCGATTTCCTGTTAGGTTCAGGATAGCGACACAATTCCGGAGACCGAGTGAACAACGAAATCAGCAATATTAAAAAGCCGCAGCGATTGAACTGGGCGACCACGATCGTCATGACCCTCTTTCATGTGGGCGCGATTGCAGCTTTATTCACCTTCAACTGGCGCGCTTTTGGCGTCGCAATTTTTCTCTACTGGATGGCTACCGGCCTTGGGATCAGCATGGGTTACCACCGATTGCTGACGCATCGCTCTTACCGTGTGCCGCGCCTGCTCGAATATTTCTTCGCGACTTGTGGAGCGATGACGCTCGAAGGCGGTCCCATTTTCTGGGTTGCTACGCACCGCATTCATCATCAGAATTCGGATCATGACGGCGACCCGCATTCGCCTCGGGATGGCGCCTGGTGGGCTCACGTAGGCTGGCTTCTTTGGGGGGTAACCAATCACAACAGAACACGGGCCATGTCGAAGTATGCTCCCGATCTGGCGAAGCACCGCTATTACGTTTTGTTAAACAATTACCATTGGGTGCCCATGCTCGCGCTCGGAGTTTTGCTTTACGCGATAGGCGGCCTGCCGATGTTTTTGTGGGGCATTTGTCTGCGCGTCGTGATCGGCCTTCATGCGACATGGCTGGTGAATTCCGCGACGCATATGTGGGGCGCCAGGCGATTCGTGACCCGCGATGATTCCCGAAACAACTGGTGGGTAGCGCTCATTACGTTTGGCGAAGGCTGGCACAATAATCATCACGCGCATCCGACCTCCGCGCGGCACGGGCTGACCTGGTATGAATTTGATCCAACGTGGCTTCAGATAAAGCTGTTACGCCGGTTTGGAATCGCCAGGTCCATTCACGTGGCAAGAGCGGACAGTTCGTTGACTGAGCGCAAAGTCGCCTGAGAGATCCGCTGCGAGGGTGAAAAGTTCCGCGCTTCCGGCATAAGCTGGAAGCATGGTTGTAGCGGGCCGGCGCAAGTCGATTGCCTTCTTCATAGCGCTCGGAGTTGCTCTCATCTCAGTTCTTGTTCTCCAATACGTCGGTTGGGTGCTGCTCAACTGGCGCACTGGCGTATTGCTATTCTTCGGCGCACTGCTAGTGGTCGCAATCATCAGCGGCATCGTGCTCAATACCACGTTTCTGGTTCGGGAAATTCGCAGAAACGAGCAGCATGACGCTTTCATCAACGCTGTCACTCACGAGCTAAAAACTCCCGTTACTTCGATTCATCTCTATCTCGACACGCTGCTCACACGCAACGTAGATGAACAGAAGCGCGAGGAGTTCTATCGAATCATGCTGGACGATTGCGGCCGGCTGCTCTCGACAATTGAGCAGGTTCTGCGGACCGGGCGCACCGGGGCTTCGAATCGTGTCGTAAACATTTCATCTATTGACCTCGAGAGCTTGATCGAGGAATGTGTGGAACGCGCTCGGATACTTCACAGTCTTGAACCGGAAGCGCTGAGATACCGGCCGGGTTCAGGCATAAAGATTGAGGGCGATTTGGATGAAGTGCGCGCCGCCGTTTCCAATCTCATCGACAATGCGGTCAAGTATTCCGGAAGCAACGTCAATGTGATTGTAGAGGCCGCGAAAATCGATGACAAGAATGTTGCAGTGCGTGTAAAAGATCAAGGCGTCGGCATTCCCAAGACTGAATTGAAGCGAATCTTTAAACGTTTTTACCGGATCCCCGGGCCCATCGCCACGCGCCTGAAGGGAACAGGTCTCGGATTATACATAGTCCGCTCCGTAGCCAAGAGACATGGCGGTCGTGCTTGGGCCGAAAGCGAGGGCCCAGGGCGCGGGAGCACGTTTGTTCTCCAGCTTCCCATATTTAAATGAACCGCGTTCTGGTCGTCGAGGATGAGCAGCACCTGGCCGATGGTTTGCGCTTTAATCTGCAGGCGGAGGGATACCAGGTTGAAGTGGTTGATACGGGGGAAGAAGCCCTGCGGCGAATAACAGCGGATTCACCGCCGTTCGATGTTTTGATCCTGGATGTGATGCTCCCGGCGAAGGACGGCTTCACGGTGATGTCTGAGATGCGCCACGCGGGCCATTTCATCCCCACTCTCATGCTGACCGCCCGCGGACATCCGGATGACGTGCTGCGAGGCTTTGCCGCCGGTGCGGACGACTATCTTACAAAGCCGTTCGAGTTGGCGATCCTGCTGGCCAGAATTCGCGGCCTGCTTCGGCGTCGAGAGTGGCTTCGCACATCGCCGAACCATGTTAGCCCTCGAGACGAGCCGGCGGATGTGTTCGCATTTGGCGACCACAACGACAAAGTAGTCAATTTCGATCGATTGGAACTCTGCGTGCGCGACCAGGTGCTTCGCCTCACTTTGATGGAAGCGAATCTACTTAGATATCTGATTCAGCACGAAGGCAAGTCGGTTTCTCGAAACGCGATGCTCGAACAAGTATGGGGTGTTCACGAAGACACGGATACGCGCCCGATAGATAATTTCATTGTTCGGCTGCGGCGATACATTGAGGACGATCCCACCCGGCCCAGGCATGTTTTGACGGTTCGAGGAGTAGGGTATCGGTTTGTGGCAGCGCCAAGCGAATCACGGCCGGGTTAACGATTAGGACCAGCCGTCTACAACGTACAGGTGCGACGGCTTGTAACCGCTGGAGTACGCGTAAGCGCCGAATGCGGGCGCGGCGACGACGCTGCTTAATCCAGCGAAGCCGTCTATCGTTTGAGGTGCAATCGTCTTCCACACCTCGCCTTTTGCGGTTTGCATGTTGATTTTCAAAATCCGATAAACGGAATCGTTACGTGTCGCTGTGTAGAGGCTGTCACCATCACTGCTCCATGCGACTGGAAATATTCCAGAGGACGGCTCCACTCTGCGGACGGCCCTTTTCGCAATATCGAAGATCTTCATTTCGCGCCCGGCCCCGAGACCGGCAAATCGCGAACCATCCGGAGCTACTGTAACGAAGTCCAAATACGGAGAGTTTTCCAAGGGAACCGGCTTGCCTCCATTCACGCTCTGCTTGCAGATCATCAGCGTGCCTCGCGGGTATGCTCCCCCAACGAGCAGCTCTTTGCCCGAAACGAGGAACTTCGCCCATTGATATTCGAATCCGCCGCCAAGAACCGTTGTGTGGTTGGCAGAGCCGACGGATGTAATCGTCAATGCCTTACGGTCCTGTGGATCGATGGTCAAAACGAATTTTCCGTCGCCGGAAATGGCAAGGCCTCGACCGGAACTTATTGCGTAAGTCTTCCCGGAGGAATGGTCATGGAGATATGCGCTGTAATGCTGGCCGCCAGCATCGCCCCCTTCAGTAAACAGCAGGAGATTACCATCCGAAGAAATATCGTCTACGTGGGAGCAATCGAACTTCGAAAGATCTGTTTCGCTCTTGCCGCCCGCAAGAGCGGCCATCATGGTCAGACGCGTGTCGTCGGTGGCAATCAGCGCGCGCCCTGTGCTCGAGATATCGAGCAGCCGTAAAGAGGAGGGTGTATCAGAGATCTGCCTCAATTTTGAGCTCTGAGAGACTGCATATAATACGCCTCGCGCGCCGTCTTTGCTAGCAGTGAACCAGACTTCTTCGCCCGAGGGCGACCAGGCAAGGCCATCGGCGTTGTTCCACTCGCGGGTGAGCATTCGTGTGCGACGCTTCCGGTCAACAATACGCAGGTAACCGGCCGTGTCATCTCGGACCGGATGTTCGAGAAAAGCGACTTGATCTCCTCGGGGAGAGACGCGGAGGCAATTAATCCATCCATTGGAGGTATAAACCACGCTGCCAGCCGGGAATTCCACGACAGAGCCGGATCCATCTTCCCGAACCAACGCGAGGTCGTATCCGTTTGGCGACCAGTCTGCGGCCATTGTCCCTTCTGCAATGATCGTCGGCGCTCCCCCGCGGAGAGAGACGCGGGAAAGCGTTATCCTGCGATCCAAACTAAGCGGATCCAGCGACGCCAGCGCGAGCTCGCCTTCGCGCGAGACCGATTGCAGAGCGCCTGACGCGAAATCCAAAGCTCGCGAATTTAACCCGCTTAGGTTCAGAAGATAAGTTTTTCGATCGGCGGTTCCCCAATTCGCGCTATAGACGATGCTTTCCGAATCGGGGGCAAACCTTCCCGAGCCGATAATTCCCGGGCGGAAGGTCAGTTGGCGGAACGCTGGCTGAAATCGAGCTGTATTCGGTTTGAACTGGGCGTATGCGAACACAAAAAGGAGCACGACGGCCGCAAAGAGAATGGTCAGGGCTTGCGCAACTCTCCTCGACCGGTAGTGGCCTGTATTAACATTCTTCACGCCATTACTGGATGAGCAGGCCTCGATTTCAGGATGAGAGTTCGTTTCTGGAACTGCTGCAGATTTGACGTTCGCAGTGTCCGGTTCAATTTGGACGGTCGGTAGTATTCGCGCTGATTCGCTATCCCGGACCTCCGTCACGGGACAGATGAACCGATATCCGAGCCGTGGAAGCGTCTCTATGTAACGCGGAGCGTCCGCCGAATCCCCTAGAGCAGCGCGCAACCGATTGGTAGCGGTGTTAAGGCCGCTTTCAAAATCGACGAACGTTCCCGCAGGCCAGAGCCTCTTGCACAGTTCCTCTCGAGTGATTAACTCGCCAGGGCGCTCGAGCAGCGCCTCTAATACGTGTAGCGGTTTTGTCTGAAGCCTGAGACGGGTACCATGTTTCGATAGTTCTCCCGTTTCGGTTCGGAGCTCGAATGCACCAAACTTGAACATTCGAGGAGATGAACTTCTCGGAGGACCTGATGCACCGTTGGGGACATCCGTATTATTCACGCTCGAAACAGCATCCATGCGCTATGTTTCTTGCTGAGCAAGAGAGTTGCCATCGACAACCGACCTTCCAGTGCATTGCTCTGCGCACTCCAGTGAGCCTTGCGCCTTGCCGGTTGTTCCGAATTGTGTCTGTTTTTGGAACGAGAGTGTCGCGAAAGCGATCAGAAATGCTCCCATCAGTGCGCCTGGAATGACGCGGCTGAAAGGCTCCCTCGGTTACTGTCTATTGCTGCCCGGACGGTATTGCGAACCTCGATACCCAACGCACGCACTTCCGCTTGCTCCGCTTCGGCGAAGCGCTCTTCCTTCGTCAAGACTTCCGCGTATCCGCGCAGCCAGGATGAAAGTAATGCGTTATTAGCGCCCGACGAGCCTGCAAATTTAGTGATTGCCCGGCAGTAGGCGTCCTCCGCAGCCAGCAATTGATTGGAGAAACGGTATGCGACGGCTAAGTTGCGAAGTGTCTTGGCTACCTCCCCATTCTCGGACCCAAGAGACTTCTCCTGGATGAATTCGGCGCGCTTATATAAAGGGATGGCATCGTCGTACTTCTTCTGATAAAAGAGCTGAGTGGCGAGATTCTCCAAATCCGCTGCAACTTCCGGATGATTTGGCCCAAGAGCGAATTCATCAATGTGAAGGCTTTTTTCATAGAGGGCTTGGGCCCGCTTGTGATGTCCCTTTCTGGACTCCAGCTCTGCCATGTTGGACAGTGTGGCCGCGTATTTCGGACTGCTGGCTCCGGCTGTTCTCAGCCAAAGATCAGCTGCTTTCTTATATAGTTCATCCGCCTGATGGACGTCATTCTGAGCAACGGCGACCATCCCGAGATTGTTCCAGATAACGGCCCTCATGGGGTGTTCGCTTCCGAGCGACCGTTCGACGATTTTAAGCGCCTGCAAGCTGTACTCTCGCGAAGCATCCAGCCGACCAATTTTTCTCTCGAGAACTGCGAGGTTGTTCAACAGCTCCACGAGCTTCGCGCCCGAGTCATCCGTATCGGCCTTCTGAAGCGGAATCGCTTGCAGGAACAAAGCCTCGGCTTCGGAAAATTTTCCGAGATCAGTAAGTGTGAGCGCCAGGTCGTTCATAGTCAATGCGCGGACGGAATCGCTCCCCGAAGGTAACGAGTTCTCTATGCTCAGCGCCTCTCTGCTCTTTGTGAGCGCACTGGCAAAGTCTCCCGTTTCATAGTCCAATAGCGCTGAGTTGGTGAGAACCTTTGCGTAGTCGACGCTGTGCTCGCCGGCCGATCTCTTAATCAGTGTTAACGCGGGCTCGTATAATGGCTGAGCCTCTTTATAACGGCCCTGCTCCTGAACGCTTAAGGCTAAATTGCTCAAAACGCATCCAGCCTCCAATGTGTCCGTCGCGCCGCTCTTCTGAAGGACGGCATAAGCCTTCCGCAGTGACTGCTCGGCTGAAGCAAACTGACCGTGCCTTTCCCACATCGCACCTGTGTTGTTCAGCACGATAGCGCTCTCGACATCCCGATTGGCTGCCCGATCTTCAGATGCGAAGATCAAGCAGGGAATCGCAAATGACCCCGAGAAAGCACAGAGGTAGATACTGACTTGTAAAAGTGTTGTAAATACTGCGTAAATGGATTGGGAACGTTGCACGACAGGAGCGTCCTTTCGTAACTGAAACTAAGCCCTTCCCAGAAACAGTTCAATGGACGGCACCTAAGTTGTTTCTCAATCGCGAGCCTAAGACGTGCGACGCAAGAAAATTAGGCGGTTTTGACAGAACTGAATCGAATTGCTTACGTCTTACGTAAAAGGCTTATTCGGAAGTCATGGAAGAAGCCAGGCTCCAGGATCTTTTGAAGGGCAACCGGCTAGTCCGGTTCGGCGCATTCGAACTTTGCCTCGATACGGCAGAGCTGAAGAAGCACGGCGTGCGAGTCCGGCTGCAGGGTAAGCCGTTCCAAGTCCTGTGTGCGCTTTTGGAGCGTACTGGTCACGTTGTCACGCGGGACGATCTGCGAAACAAGCTCTGGTCGTCCAACACATTCGTGGATTTCGAGAGCGGCCTGAACACTGCCGTTAATCGCTTGAGAGTGGCGCTTGGCGATTCGGCCGACAATCCCATATATATCGAAACCCTCGCCCGCATCGGTTATCGATTTATTGTTCCGATCACCGTAATCTCAGAGTCACAAAGCGGCGCTGCGGCGCCAACGAATGGGTTTCTGCAAAGTGCCGGAGACAATGATTCCGTCGAAGTTAATGGCCCAATTGCCACTACTCGCCGACGCTGGTTCATCGCCGACCGACTCTGGCTGATCCCGGGGATCGCTGCTACGCTTTCTCTAGTTGCCACCGCAGCGATTCTTTGGGCATCCCGATCCTCGCGTTCGGAGTCAGTCTTTCATCAAGTAACATTCCGAAAAGGATCTGTTCTAAACGCGCGGTTTACACGCGATGGGGGCAGCATTATATATACCGCCCGGTGGAACGGCGCACCCAACCGGCTGTTTGTTACCGGCGCGATTGGTTCCGATACTCGCGATCTCGGATTTGAGAAGACTCAGCTCGCAAGCGTTTCACCATCGGGTGAACTGGCTATCTTTGCCCCAGAAAGGATAAACGCGGTGCTAGAGGCCGTATCCCTTCGCGGTGGTGGCCCCGTGTCTCTCAGATGCGCGAGGTGCGCTGATTGGGGCCCAGCGGCACTTAGCCATGGCAACTGAGGGAGATGGGGTCTTCTCGATTGAGTATCCGCTGGGCCATAGACTTTACACTTCGAAGGGCTGGATAAACGATGTGCGAGTTTCTCCGCTTGGGGACAAGGTGGCCTTTGCGGAGCACCCAATCTACGGTGATGATGCGGGGCAGGTGGTTGTGGTTGAAACCTCTGGTAAAGCGCGCGTCTTGAGCCGCGGTTGGGGATCGCTCGAGGGCATCGCTTGGCATCCTAAGGAACGCGAAGTGTGGTTTACCGCTGCTCGTTCCGGTGTCGAACGAGCTTTGATGGCAGTTGACATGAATGGCCGAACACGGCAAGTCGCACAGATTCCGGGCGGAATGCAACTCCGGGATATAGCAGCAGCGTCTGGCAAAGTCTTAATCGCGCGTGCCACGCAACGCATGATTATGTTTTTGGGCGATTTGAATAAGCAATCCGTTGAAGACATTTCGTGGTTGGATTGGTCACGCCCCGTGTCAATGACGCCCGATGGCAAAAACATCTTATTCGATGAGAGCGGAAGCGGTGGCGGCAAACAGTACAGCGTGTTTATCTATAGAACCGCTGCTCGATCGGCCGAGCGAATCGGTGATGGTAGAGCAATGGATCTTTCCAAGGACGACGCTGGGCGCTCACAACACCGGCGAACGATGCGACCAAGCTGTCGTTAGTCTCTGTTGCTTCGCAGCAGAGCAGGCTGCTCTCAGGAACAGGTCTCCCCATCATTGGGCCAGTTTTCTCATGGTGCAAAGGAGATCTTTTTCGCGGTAGATCGCGCGGGAAAGGCCGCGCGATTACCGACAGCGATTGCCAGACGGCAATCCAATCCAGGTGAACGCCGCTTCGGTATGCACCTCCATTTTTGAGATGGTGGGGAATGCGTTGCGCGGAGCAATAAGATATTATTAGGATTTTAACGTTCTATCAAGGCCAATAAGCACCTCGTTCCCGTGGTGTTCATTAATAAGCACGAAATCCTTGTAAGTAGCCGCGACAAGGGCGCCGTCGTCCTCGATCTTCTAGACCTTGCGACTGGGCAGCTCCGACCTTACAGCCGAATTGAGGCCATCGAATCTACAGGTATGAGCGAGCCTTTTTCAGTCATGGTTGCAAAAGATCTGGGAACGTTTGTGTGTTCTCGCCAGCAAAGCCTGACAGACCTGTTTGTTATGTCGGGCTGGAGTTAGTTATCATTTCTTTCCAACGGTCGTGGCTCATAAGTATTCGGCAACCGATCGAGGCTGGAGGCCGAAACGCGCACCGGGTCTCCGGATTTTTTCAATTTGCAAGGAGCGCTCTAGAAAGTCAACTTCAGGGCGAGAGTCAGTTGTCGCGGATTACTCGAGAATCCGTGGCTCCACTGCTCGAAAATACTCGATCCGGGTGTTATGGTGCTTCGCGCTAAATCCCCTAACGAGGTACCCTGCGCGTATCCTCCTCCGCCGGGCCCAAAAGGATGTACATCGTTGACGTAACCGCCTACATACTGGGGATGGTTGAAAATATTGAAGGCGCGAAGGGAGAATTCGAGTCTCCAACGCTCTGTAATGGTGAAGCGTTTTGCCAGCGTCAGATCAAGATTGTCGATCGGATTAAGGCTGAGTAGGCTGCGGCCTCCATTCGCCAGCGTCCCTTCCGGCGCGACAACAAACTCCGCGTTTGGGTTTGCTGCCAAATAGGCGACTATATCGCCTGCACTGTTAGTGAGGGGGTTGGCTGTTGTGCCGAGGCTCGGGTTGCCCGAAGAATTGATGACGACACGATCCGGGGCCGTATCGTGGTTCAGATTAGAATCCACAATGCTCTGTGGTGTTACATGCTGACCCGATTCGAAAGTGTAAACAGGCGCGATTTCCCAGTTCCCGACGATATTCTTTAGCAACCAATTACGGTTCTTGAAGTAAGGAACGTCGTAAAGCATCTGCAGCACGACCCGGTTGCGGTAATCGAGTAATGAGGACGCACGCTCGGGACCAAGGTTTTGCGAATCTTGGGGTCTGCGTGGCGCCAAAGTAGTCGAATTCAGCGCGTCCGTCGAATCATCTATGTTGTGGCTCCACGTATAAGACCCTCGGAATTGTAGGCCGTTGGAAAACCGCCGACTTAACTCGTTAGACCATCCGTGATAAATGGAATTCCCTTCCGGCAAAAAAGTAGTTATCGTGCTGCCGAAGCCCGCCTGCGCAAAAGCAGGAACGAGGGATCCCCCGGCACCCGCAGCGGCCTGAAGATCTGCGAGCGTATTCGTCAGCGAGTCCAAAGTCGCTTGACTCGGGGGAGTAAAGAACACCGGCAACGCGTTTGACGCGTTTACAACTGCCCGGCGGTTTAATTGAATTTGAACCGGAAGGAACAGGCCACGAGTGCCAACGTATCGGCTCTCAAAGACGTAATTGCCGGCGAACTGGTGCTGGATACCGAAGTTCCAGTTATAGGCTTCGGGGCGCTTTTGATCTGGGATAAAACCAGAAGTCTCGGCCCGAGCCGCAGCGCCCTCGGGAGGCGCGACCGCCGTACCGGCCGGAATCCCTCCTCCCGCAAGGAAGCCGGTGGCGTTGGTGCCGGTTACATCAACCGTCGTGCTTAGTTGTGGAGGCAAGCTGAGCGTTCCGAGGTTGTCATACAGTACATCGTAAGTAACACCGAAGCCGGCACGAATGGAGGTTTTCCCGCTCGTCCCCGGAGAATACGCGATCCCGACACGAGGCATGAAGTTAGTCTTTTGGGCGGTCGGCGAGTGGAATATAATCAGACCCGGATCGTTGGCGCTTGCGTTCAGGGATTGTGTGTTCTCACTCAGAGGAATCGTCAGGTACTCATACCGCAGTCCCAAGTTGACAGTAAGATTTGGCGTGAGTTTCCAGTCATCGTTGCCATAGAATCCCAATAGCTGCTGGTTTTGGTAGTAAGTGACATGTCCCAACCCACGCTGTGCAAGCGCATCGGGATCGTTGTCATACAAGTAGTCGGACAAGAAACCCCATTGGTAATCGCCGCTCGAACGCTGCGTATAGCTGGTCGGCGAGATGGCACTCCAGCCATCGAAGCCAAACTTTAGCGTGTGCTTTCCTTTCGTCCACGTCAGGTTATCGGTGAGCTGATAAATGTTTTGAATGGTATATTGCGGAGCGTTCGGATTGGGACCATAGGCAGCGTTCAATTCGATGACGTCGATGTTGGGAAACGCATCTAGCCCAGGGAACGATTGATTTCCAAAAACCGGAGTGCTATCGTTTAACCGATTAAATCCAAGCCGGAACTCGTTGATCAGAGTGGGCGTGAAGGTGTGATACTCGGACAGCGTAGCGAGATAGGCGTTGCCGGGCAGGATACCGAAAAAGATGGACGGAAAACCCGCGGTGTCAACCACTCCAGTTCGGTTTAGGACGAAGCGCCCGCGTAGTGAGTCTTTCTCTGAGATGGCGTAGTCGATGGACCCCACGCCATATTCGTAATTGCCGAAAGCCGGCAACGATGAAGAGATCAGTCCCACCGGAACACTAATCGCCCCGCTCGCGTTCGGCGCAAATACGCCTGTACCCAAACTCTCATTGCTGCCGAGACCTGGAGCCACCAGAACCGGAGCGCCAAACGGCAACGTCCGAGGAGCGGCCGCCGTCGGTGCAACCCCTAAGTACTTCTTGAATTCGGCCAGATTGGTCTGGCTGATCTCTGGCAGCGCCGCGAGCGTGCTGTATCCGGCGGCGGTTGGCGCATAGTAACCCGTGCCGTTCGCGCCGCCAACAGGATTGTACTCGTAATCGCCGAAAAAGAATAACTTGTTCCGCTTAATCGGCCCACCAAAATTACCCCCGAAGCGATTATTGTCCGAGCGAGGATGAAGGGGATTGCCTTGAACGAAATCGAGGTTGTCGGCGGCATCGAGATTGCGGTTCTGGAAGTACTCATAAGCCATCCCGTGGAATTGATTTGTTCCGCTCTTCACCACTTGGTTAAACTGGCCACCGGAGGAGTGGCCGAAATCGGGTGAAAACTGATTCTGCAGAACGCTAAATTCCGACACGGCATCATTCGGAATGGTGACGAGCGGTCCCGTGACAGACAGGCTATTGTTGTCGATACCTTCAATGGTGAAGTTGTTGTTGGTTGGGCGTTGACCGCCAACCGAGGGCCCCGTGCCGTATCCAGCGCCGCCGCTACTTGTGACGCCCGCGTTCAGCAAGGAGAGGTTGATAACACCGGAGGCAAGTTGCCCACCACTCGCAGAAGGTAGATCCGCGATCTGCCTGCTGTCATAAGCTGTCTGCACCTGCGCAGTGGTGTTATCAATGGGCGGGGCAGCCTCGCTTACTTGAACGGTCGTACTCGCCTTTCCAATGGCCAACTTTACGTTGGTCGTGATCGTCTGATTGAGCTGAATGTTGACATTGCCTACTTCAGCCTTGCTGAATCCAGGCGCGGTGACGGTGATCGTGTAAGTCCCTATCGGCAGGTTCTCAAACCGAAACTCGCCGCCGGATCTCGAGTTTGTTGTTGCATCTACCCCCGTAGCCGCATTGTGGGCGACGACGGTGGCAGCCGGTACCGTGGCTCCAGTCGGATCGTAGACGGTACCGGTGAGATTGCCGCTCGTGAGCTGAGATAAAAGTGGCAAGCTCAGGATCAATAGTGCCGCCAATTGCAGCCCGAGCTTATTTTGGAGTGTCCCAAAGGCGTGCGCCAAAGATGCATGCTCAGCGGCACCCGTAAGAAAATCGCCGGCATGGCGCCGTGAAAAAAAGAGATCCTTATCTTGCATATATACTCCCACCGAGAAAAGGCGTGGCAGCTAACTGGCCCGCTGCCGATACTGTCCTGTGAAGAGAGTAATCCAGCCCAGGAGCGCAAGAGTCTAATTTGTTTCTTACGCGACGATAATCGCCTTAAAAGGAGACATGTTACCCGCGTTTTTGATCGCCGCAGTGATCCGCTTAGTACGACGAATTAGGACTACTGACCGGCCTTAACGAGGAGAGAGTTGCGTGCTGTTCCCTTCCTTGTGATAACGCATTAAGTAACTGAGGTCAAAAGAGCAGCTTGTTTTATATAAGCTCAATCTAAACGTCCAGCAGTTTGCATGGCTCGTTTGTCAGAGATAAGTTAGAACACTTTCTTGACTGCGCCCCAGTCGCAAAACGGCGCTCGTCTATACATCAGAGGATCCAACGACGGAAGACCACATCTGTTCTTCCGTGTAGGGAGAACCGGCTGGTCGCGCCATCTCGCGCCATCTCGCGCTTCGTTCAAAGCTCCTATCTCGTCGCCCCTGGGCCGCGCAACACCTTACCAGGGAGCGCGTTCGTCATCTTCCCTTCTTCGATCACGGGGACTCCATTAACGAAAACGTATTTCATTCCGATTGATAATTGATTTGGATTTTCAAACGTGGCGAGATCGCGAATCGTATTCGGGTCAAACACGACCATATCGGCCCATAAGCCTTGCTTCAAGACACCCCGGTCGGTGAGCCGCATTCGTTGCGCGGGCAATGCACTGAATTTTCGAATCGCTTCTTCAAGCGTGAGCAGCTTCTCTTCACGTACGTATTTGCGCAAGATCCGCGGAAATGTTCCATACGCGCGGGGATGTGGATGTTCCTGACCCAGAATGCCTTCTGGCGCGGTTCCTTGAGAATCGTTGTCTATTGAGACCCACGGCTGTTTCAGCGCCAACGCGATATCTTGTTCTGACATCGCAAATACCGCCACAGACATCTCAGGATCCTCAATAAGCAAATCGAATATCGTGTCGATCGGGTCGTTTCCCTTCGCTTGCGCAATTTGAGCGATTGTTTTTCCTTGGAGTGCCAGAAGCTTGGGATTCTGCACCACGCTCACCAGAATTGCTTCTGGTCCGGGCACTTCAAGCCATTCGTTATCCCAACTGGAGTTCTGTGTCAGCATGTCGTGGCGTATGCGAGCGCGCATTGCCGGATCTCTCAGGCGCTGCACCATCTTCGCGTCACCGCCCTCATGAGCCCACGGCGGGACGAACGCGGAGAACGTGTTGAACCAAGCCGGATAGGCGTATGTATCGGCTTCAACATCAACACCCCATTTTCGAGCTTGCTCGATGCGTGCAACAATTTCCGGCATGCGGCCCCAATTGCGTTTGCCTGCGGCTTTGAGATGCCAAATCTCGACTGGAATCTGAGCCTCGCGGCCGATTCGGAACGCTTCGTCGAGCGCCGCGTCAATGGTATCGCCTTCGCTACGCATATGAGTGGCATAAATGCCTCCAACTTTGGCCGCTTCTCCTGCCAACGCAATCAGTTCCTCCGTTGACGCGTAGGGAGCGGGTGCATACTGAAGCGCAGTCGAAACGCCCACCGCCCCTTGTTGCATCGCTTCGCGAACCAAGGCTTTCATGCGCTCCAATTCGGCTGTGCTGGGCCGTCGATTGTCCTCTCCAATTACCATGCGCCGCACCTGTGTCGCACCTACATAACTGGCGAGATTGATTCCCAGGCCCTGCCTCTCCAGCCGCGCGAAATACTCCCGAAAAGTTCTCCAATCCGGCTTGACTCCGTAATGCGCAAAACCAGCGCGGTCCGCTGCCAGGAGGCGCTCGTTCAACGGCGCGATTGAGCCGCCTTCACCCGTGATTTCGGTTGTGATGCCCTGAAAGATTTTGGAAGGAACTTGCGGATTTACCAGCATCGACAACTCGGATTGGCCAAGCATGTCAATGAATCCGGGCGCAACGATTAGCCCTCGTGCATCAATAACACGGCGAGCCGAAGCCTCCGTAAGTGAACCGATCCGCGCGATTCGTCCATTCAGAATCGCTATGTCACCGGAGTACCAAGGTGAGCCCGTCCCATCGATGATGTGCCCGTTCCGAATGATGATGTCGAACTGCTGAGGTGTTGCGGTAAACGCCGCACTCAGCGCCAGAGTGAATACAATTAATGTCCTGGTCAAATCAGGATTATATGCGCAAAGTGCTATGCATGTGCCGCGGTCTCAGAGTAGGAGCTGGCGCGGTTTAACTGTTCAATTGAAGATTCTTCCAGCTTGAGTCTGGTCGCATCTATTAATTCATTCAACTGCTCCAAGTTGGTCGCGCTCGCGATAGGCGCTGTAATGCTCGGACGCGCGATTAGCCAAGCCAGAGAAACCTGCGCCGGACTGGAGTTGTACTGCTTGGCGACCTGGTCGAGTGCCTCCACAATCCGAAAGCCCCGGTCATTCAGATACTTCTTGACCATGCCGCTTCGCGCCCTATTCGAGAGATCCGCTTGGGACCGATACTTTCCTGTCAGAAAGCCGCTGGCCAGCGAGAAATAAGGAATAACTCCCAATCCATTCTCCTCACACACGGATTCGAGCTGTGTTTCGTATCCGGCCCGGTCGTACAGGTTATATTCGGGCTGCAAACTTTCATATCTCGGATAGCGCCGCTCCTCGCTGACCTGCAGCGCTTGTGAAAGCCGCTCCGCAGTATAGTTCGACGCGCCAATAGCCCTGACTTTCTCCTGTTGGATGAGCTTCGCATAACTTTCCAGCGTCTCTTGCAAAGGCGTCTCGCGATCATCCGTGTGCGATTGATACAAGTCAATGTAGTCAGTCTCAAGACGCTTCAGAGAAGCCTCGATTTCACTCAGCATGTATGGTCGCGAGAGTCCCTTTTGGCCTTGGCCCATCTCCATCCCCACCTTCGTCGCAATAATCACCTTTTCCCGCTTTCCGCCTCGCTTCAGCCATTTGCCGATGATCGCTTCGGATTCACCGCCCTTGTTTCCCGGAGCCCATTTTGAGTACACGTCAGCAGTGTCAATGAAATTGAAACCTGCGTCTACGAATGCGTCCAGTAGCTGGAGCGAAGTTTGCTCATCAATCGTCCATCCGAAAACGTTTCCCCCAAAACAGATTGGAGAGACTTCCAGCCCCGAGTTTCCGAGTTTGCGTAGTTGCAACGGTCTAACCTCCTAAAGCTCTTAGATGAAGTCACTGGCGAATTCGCCGCAGTTCTCTATTTTGATTACCATGAGAGACTTATGAAATGCCAAATCGGCCCGGCAGTATCGGCAGCGCCATTCTTTGGATGTTCGTTTTATCGATCCTTTTGTTTTGGCTCCCCATTATGGGCCCGCTGATTGCCGGATTTGTAGGCGGACGAAAGGCGGGAACTCTAGGCAACGCAATCCTGGCCGTATTGTTGCCGGGGCTGGTTTTCGGCGCGATCCTTTTCTTCTTCAGTACGCTTCTCACCGGCTTGCCGCTTTTCGGCTTCATCGCAGGCGCGGGAGGTCTGGCGCTCGCGCTCATTCATGTAGGACCGTTGCTCTTGGGCGCAATCGTCGGCGCGATTTTATAGCGCGGGCTGCGCGCGCCTTCGACCAGTTCTCGAACAGCCGAAACCACCACATCTGGCCGTTCCAATTGGATCCAGTGTCCGCATTCATCGACATGAATGTGCCGTCCGTATGCGCTTTGTTCAATCCACGAATCGCGTTCCTTTAGCTCTCCTTCCGTGGCACTCGAAGCCGAAAGAATGATGACCGGAACATTAGATGGGATCGGCATCTGGAGCGCGGCCCTCGCGCTTTCCGGTAGAGACGCAAGATAATCAGCCATGGCTAAGAAGCACTTCGGACGGCTCCATTGGGCGCGGATCATGGGCCAAACGTCGGGCGGAAGCTTCTGAATTTCACCCACCAGATGTTCCATGACTTTGCTTCCCCGCCCTGCGCTTGCCCGACCGACCAGTTTCGGGAATCTTCTTCCGCCTGATGCCAACACTGCTAAGGCCGCCCTCACAACCCCAAGGCGCGCCAGTACTGCTCCGCGCCGCGATAATCTCGTTCCTAGCTTGAGCCGTTTCAGCTCATTGACACTACAACTGGCCCAGTGTTGGAGCGGCACCGGGTCGACGAGCACCAACCCAGCTATTGCAGCAGGTTTGAGATGCGCATAAGCGCGAACGAGAAGTCCGCCGAATGAATGCCCAACCAGAATATATGGACCTGGAAAGCCAGTCCGCGAGAGTAGAACGCTCAGCTCAGAAATGATTTGATGCACGGTTCTGGGCGCCGCGGAGCCCTCGCTCCAGCCGAGGCCGGCTCGGTCATAGCTCACAACACTCGTGAACTCTGCAATTCCTGGCTCACGAGTGCCCAGCTCAGCGAGCTCGCCGCGATGCCCGATTCGAGTAGCACCGTTGGAGTTCCAATGCCCTGATCATTCACATGGAGGAGGCACGCTCCAACATCGATAACTCGGCCAGGCGCAGGAAATCGCCTTATGTCCCGGTAAGCGCCCAAGGCTTGATATAAGAGAGCAACCGCGATCAGACCGGCTGCTAACACGAATACGATCACGCCAATGCGGAACCTAATCCGCCAGTATCAGCTCGCCTGGAAGGATTGGTCTCGTTCGCGGCAATAACCCAAGGATGGCCGCAATGTAAACCGCTCCCAACGAGATCACAAATATCCCGAGCTTACATACGTCAGCCATGTGTGTTCGGGGAAGTGTCTTCCAGAAGATCAGCAGTAATAGTTGGGCCAAAGTCACTGCCCAAACCGCGCCGTAGAAATAGCGCCGCTCGGTTCCTTCGCCCTTTGTGGAGGGCTTCACTCTCGGCAATACTCCGAGCCAGCCAAGCAAAAGAATTGCCGCGAAAACTGGCAGATAGCCGTAGTTGTAGATCTGCTTGAGATACCAGGTTCCCGTTGCCGCCGCAATGCTCAATCCCGCAAGATTCAAGATTGCGAAAGTCAGTAGCGAGTTCCAGGCGAAGGTGTAGCAAACCCGGCGATACAGCGGATTCGGTTTGTCCTCGCAAAAGCGCAAAATGTAGGGCCTCGGCTCAACTCCTGGAAGCTTACCCAAAATTCCCGCGATCCCCGTGAATATGAGTACAAGAATGAGCCAGGCAAAATTTCTAAAGCGCAGGCCTTTGGAAAACAGATCGAAGGTCAGAGGTCCAGGAGCGAGGAAGAAAACCCAAATCCAGATCGGCCAGTGCGCCACGCGATAGATAGCTTTGTTCCGCTCCCGAATTTTGCGCTGATGCGCATACTCAACCTTGATCGCATAAGGCATGCTTTGAACTGATCGTACTATGGAATCCGCTGATACAATAGAGGTTCATCCTGTTCTGAGAAACCTGTGGAGGTCTCCGCCTAAATGCCCGCTTTGCCGCGCCGGAAATCGGCCGTCGTCAACATTGGAGGTATCAAAGTTGGCGGCACGAATCCGATCGTCGTGCAGTCGATGACCAACACCGATACGGCGGATTCAGCAGCAACGGTGAACCAGGTCATCGAGCTCGCACGCGCCGGCTCTGAGCTGGTTCGGGTAACTGTCAACACGGAAGAAGCCGCGCAAGCCGTCCCGAGGATTGTCGATACGCTCCGCGATTTCGGTGTCAACGTTCCCATCATTGGGGATTTCCACTATAACGGCCATATCCTGCTCAAGAAATATCCCGCGTGCGCTCGCGCGCTCGCCAAATACCGCATCAATCCGGGTAACGTCAACATTGGGCGCAAGCAGGATGATAACTTCCGCATCATGATCGAGGCCGCCATTGAATATGACCGGCCTGTGCGTATCGGCGTCAACTGGGGTTCTCTCGATTCCGTTCTGCTCACCCGGATGATGGACGAGAATTCGCGCTCACCCGACCCGCTGGACGCCATGGAAGTCACGATGCGAGCTATTGTCGAGAGTGCGATCCGCAGCGCCGAGAATGCCGAGCGTCATGGCTTGGCGCACGACAAAATCATCCTCAGCGCGAAATGCAGCAGCGTGCAGGACCTGGTGCACGTCTACGAAATGCTCGGGGCGCGCTGCGATTACCCACTGCATCTAGGTCTGACCGAAGCCGGCCTGGGCTCGA
This sequence comes from uncultured Acidobacteriaceae bacterium, assembly GCA_963758245.1. Taxonomy (GTDB): domain Bacteria; phylum Acidobacteriota; class Terriglobia; order Bryobacterales; family Bryobacteraceae; genus Bog-105. The sequence continues at coordinate 77,938 of CAVWUV010000016.1, forward strand.
AGGGGATTGTCGCGACAACCGCTGCCATTTCCTTGCTGTTACAGCAAGGGATCGGCGATACCATCCGCGCATCGCTGACCCCGCTCCCCAATGGGGATCGCACGGAAGAGGTGATCGTCTGCCAGCAGATCCTGCAAGCACTGAATCTGCGCAGTTTCACTCCCCAAGTTGCCGCCTGTCCCGGCTGCGGCCGAACGACCAGCACGTTCTTCCAGGATATGGCGGATCAGATCCAGACCTATCTGCGCGAACAGATGCCGGTTTGGCGCGAGAAGTACTCGGGTGTGGAAGAAATGAAGGTGGCCGTGATGGGATGCGTGGTCAACGGCCCCGGCGAATCGAAACACGCCAATATCGGTATCTCTTTGCCCGGGACATTTGAAACGCCGGTTGCTCCCGTCTACGTGGACGGGAAGCTCTCCACTACGCTTCGGGGCGACCATATCGTAGCCGAATTTCGCGAAATATTAGATAATTACGTCGCGCACCGATATGGAGCAACCGAGCCAGTCGCCGAACCCGCCTTCGCCGGGTGAATCCGAAATCGCGAAGCTCCAAACAGCCATTTCAGACCTCCAGGCCCGCGTAAGCAAGCTCGAACATGGCATCACGTTCGCGACCTCCGCAATTGCTGCCGACGATCGCGAAAAAAACGAATCCCGCTTCGGCCTGACCACTATTAACCGGATCGGGGCTGTCACCCTCGCCATCGGAATCATCTTCTTTTTCAAATATGCCGCCGATAATCAATGGATCGGCGCGGGCGGCTTGGTTATCGCGGGATTTTTTGCTGGTCTTCTCCTGATAGGCTTCGCCGAGTGGCTGCGCAATCGGAATCAGCACGCCATTTCCCAAGGTCTGGCGGGATGCGGCTGCGCGATCCTCTATATCTCGGCGTATGCCTCCTTCGGCTATTACAAGCTGATTCCCCGGGAAGCGGGTTTTATTGCATTGCTGGCCGTGTCCGCGTTAGCCATCGCGCTATGTTTTCGTTTTGCAAGCTCAGCCGTTGCTGCGGTGGGGTTCATCGGAGGCTTTATTGCCCCGTTACTCGTCCGCCACCACGACGACACTACCGGGCCTTTGCTCTATTTGCCTTATTTGCTTTTGCTCAGCATCGTCTCGGTTGCTACGGTCACGCGCTTGTATCGTACGCTCGCGCAGAACACCGCTTTGTTTCTCGCTCCATTTAACGCTTTCTGGGTTCTCTTATGTGCGTGGCTTCTTGTTGATGAGCATCACCCTGGCGCGTTCGCGCTTTCTGCTCTCCTGTGCGCGACCGTTCACTTTGCTGGCGCTTTCAACGTGCGGATGACCAGTGAGCGCGCCTTGCGGTTTTTTACCTCATTGGTCAAAGCTGCTTCTGCGTCGCTGCACTCCGAGTGCTGCATCTGTGGGCCGCGGCTCACGCCGTTCCCGAAAACCGCGCCAGTTTCACAACGGACATAGATTCGGTCTTCCTGGCTCTCTATGGCGTGATCGTAATCGCGTATGGTGTGTTGCGGAGATCCGCAATGAATCGGCATCTTGGCCTGGTTCTGCTCGGCATCGTAGTCCTCAAGCTTTATCTGTACGATGTGTGGCTGATGACCGCTTTTTACCGCATTTCGGCATTCGTCGCGCTTGGCGTTCTTTTGCTCGCCGCGTCTTTCATATATTCCCGTTTTAAGTACCGCCGCCAAACTGATTCTCACTGACAACAACTTCGCTAAGCTTGAACAGAGGCACTGAGTGACGATAGACGAAAGACTAGAGCGACTGACAGAACGTCATGAGGCCCTGACGCAAACTGTAGAGATTATCGCGTCAATGCAGAAAGAAAACGAAGCGCAAATCCACAGGGTAGGCGAACGGATCGACAGCCTCGCAGGCATCGTAAGAGACCTGGTCGAAATTGTCCGGAGTCACCAGGATAGGCTGGATAGCCTGGAGGGCTAGACCGGTATTCACTTCTGCACCAAGCTTTGTATCTCATCTAATTCTTTCCCGGCTTCCGCCCACTTTCCCTGTGCGCTCAATTCGCGATATCGCTGCAGGTGATCTCTTATCTGCTGAAGCGTCTGGGCCGCCTGGGTGGAAACACCAGAAGGAATCGATGTACCTGGAGTGGTCGCGTTAGCATTTTGTGCGGGTCGGGGCTGGTTGCCCGTCTGATTTGCCTGTTGCGTCTCTCCCAAGTTCTGTATCAATTGCGAGAGCGCCTGTTCATACGTATCCGCATAAGCCAACCGGTTACCCATCGCCAGCGCCACTTTCTTTAACTGCGGCATGCTCGCCTGCGAGGCCTGAATATAGATCGGCTCGACGTAAAGAAAACTGTTGTCAATTGGCAGAACCAGCGTCTGTCCGCGCAGCACCTGTGATCCCTGCTGATTCCACAACGTCAGGTCCTTCGAAATGTTCTGATCCTGATTGATTCGCGCATCAATTTGCATTGGGCCGTAGATGATGTTCTGCTTTGATAATTGTTCAAACACCAGCTCGCCCAGATGCTGTCCATCGCAACGCGCATACATCACGCCGATCAAATTATCTTTATTCGCCGGAGTGAACGGCGTAATCAGCATGAACTCTGGCGTATCGCTGTCAGGCAGAGTCGCCACCACATACGTTGGCGAAACAGAGGCTGCCCCGCCCTCTCCCTGCTGCCTGGTGCCGGTCTTCGCCAGATCCCAAAGGTCCGCCCGATTATAGAACGCTTCCGCGTCGCGCATGTGAAATGTGCGGTAAATCTCGGCTTGCACGCTGAACAACATCTCCGGATAACGGACGTGCGCCCGCAAGTCGGACGGCATTGCGGATTCTGGGTGGAACAGGTGCGGGAACAAGCGCCAGTACGCCTGAATCAACACGTCGCCGGGATCAAAGACGTACAGGTTCGTCTCTCCCGTATAGGCGTCAATTGTCGCTTTGATCGAGTTTCTGATGTAGTTAAAAGGACCGTTCCCGAAATCCAGCTCGCGCGAGTACGGATGGGCGTTCGAGCTCATGTATCCATCGGCAATCCAGACCAGATGCCCCGAATTGGTCAGCACCAAATAAGGATCAGAGTCCCACGTCAGAAATCCTGCCAGTTTCGTCAACCGCTCCAGGATTGCCCGATGGATCATCATCCGGCTGCTTCCTGTCAACGGACTGGGCAGGATGATGTTCAGATCGCCATAGTTAATCGCGGCAGCCAGACGCAACAGCGGAGAGGAAATAGGAAATCCGCCAGTACCGGCGTAGCGCGTATAAACGCTCTCCGACCCGGAAGGATAATTGAACTCCTGCTGCGCGGTGTCAACAAACACCGGTTCATGCGCCACCTCGCTGTAATAAATTTCGGGCCGGGTGAACGTCAAGCTTTTTGTAGTCACCACCGGCGGCGCATCTTTGATAAACAAAAGCGGTAGACCGTCGGGTGTGATGCGGTTGGCTTCCGCCATCACAACGCCGTAACCATGTGTGTAGATAAAGTGCGGATTGATCCAGCGGTTTCCGCTTCTCCAAGCTGTCGAATGTCGAGCTCGCGCGGCGCGATCAGTACCTGCCGCACATGGCCGTCTATGTTGTACCGGTCCACGTCCGTATCGATGTAAACGTACGGGCGCAGCGGCTGTATCTGGGAAATGGTGTCGTGAAACGCCTTCCAGTCCCACAGGCGCACGTTATCCAATAGCGCCTCGTGTTTCGCATAATCGATCGGCATTTCCGGAACTGCTTCCCGCGTCGTCTCCTTTACCCGTTGATTCAACCCATAAGCTGACCGGGTCGCGTCAATGTGGTGCTGGATATACGGCCCTTCCACGGACAACTCATTCGGTCGCACGTACAGGCCCCCAACCATAGACGGCAATACAAAACGCACCGGAAGGATGAGCAGGAGAACCAGCGCCCAACGGCCGCGCCGCGCCACTACAAGCGCAGCTGCGACTAACGCCCCGAAAATCTCCAGCCATTGCAGCGGCAGGACAATGTGGTCCGCTACCCAGTCCACGCCCACCAGGTATGTGCCGTGGTCGTCAAAAAGAAGTCCATACCGGTTGAAGTAGATCTTCACCGCAATACCGACGAGCAAAATTGCTGCCGCGAGCCGCACAAAAGTGGAGTCGAACGCGTCACGAACCGATATTCGGTCGAATTCGAATGGAGATCCAGGAGTAAAGCTGGGCAGCTGTTTGCTGAGCCTCTCAGCGTGCGCTGCCAGCCAATAAATTAATAGCGCGAGAACAGCTCCCACCAGCACAACGCGTAATAGCAGGTTATAGAACGGGAGGCCGAAAAAATAAAAGTGCAGCGGCTTGCCGAAAATCGGATCCACGAATTCGGCCGAGGATTGCGCCAGCCGCAATCCTCCGAAGTATCTCACTACCGTCCAACTATCCACGGTCGCGTTCGCAACCCCGATTGCAAAAACCGCAAAAACAACCAGCGCAATTCGAGATACAAACGAGCGTTTCAGAAAACCGAAAAGCGGAGTCTCCGCTTCGCGCCGCGTTCCCAATTTGAAGGCGATCCAAAACGCGAGGAAGAAAACCACGATTGCGAGCAGAATCGGACCCGTTCCGTATATGAGAAGGCTGACCCAGGTGTCGACCTGATGAACTTCGGACCACCAGGAATAATCAATCAGCGTCGATGCGATGTAACGCGAGCACAGCAGAATGGCCGCAAGCAGAATGACGATGAAGATGATCGCCCCGCGCCGCTGTGGTTGCCGCTCCCCGATGTATCGATCCGGCATTTAGGTTTTCAAAGCCGCGCGCGTGGGGTGCCTTGGGCCACGCGGCCACGTTTGCATAGATGGAGCTTCAACGCGCGGAAAGGTTAGTATAGCGTCCTTTACTGTTAGAAATTGCCAAAGGCAAGGACTACCTATGATGTGCGGAGGGCCTGAACCCATATCGGGCAGAGACGTGAGCCTGGGTACTCTGTACGAACAGGCCGTGGACACCTACGGCTCTTCACTCGATCGGCTCGCACGAGCTTATGAGCTTGATCCTGATGCGCGTCGTGACCTGCTCCAGGAAATTCATTTACATCTGTGGCGCAGCTTCGCGTATTTCGACCTGCGATGCTCGCTGCGAACCTGGGTGTACCGTATCGCTCACAACGTAGCCACCGGGCACGTCATTCGGCAGCGCCGGGTTAGGGACAGGCTGGTGAGCCTCGAAAACATTGAGAGCATGGCTGGCAACGATCAGGGTGAACTCGCCGCCAGCCAGAGTGAAGCGCTCCAGCGGCTCTCGATGTTAATTCAGCGCCTGAAGCCGCTCGATCGTCAGATCATCGTTTCTTATCTCGAGGGAATGGACGCCGGTTCAATCAGCGACATCACGGGGCTATCACCGGCAAACGTCGCCATGAAAGTTCACCGGATCAAAAATATCCTGAAGCGCTGGTTCGACGAAGGAGGACTTCATGCGCACTGAATTTCCCATGAACGACCCGCGAAATATCTGGAAAAATCAGCCAACGGAGGGATTCAAAATGTCAGTCGATGAACTACACCGTAAAGCGCAACAGCGTCAGAAAAAAGCCCGTTTTGAAGCGCTGTTCTCGATAATTATCGGGCTCATGCTTTTTGTATTATTCGCCTGCGACCTTCGTGAGGAGACCCCAGGAGATGGTTCCGCGCATCGGGTGGGGCCTGATGAGTCTCTGGTGCCTCTATTTCGCCTATCAGGCATACAAATGGATTTGGCCGAGGCGGCTTGCACCTAATGGGACCCTGAACACCACGCTCCACTCTTACAGAAGCGAGCTCGAGAAGCGGCGCGATTATGGGCGGCACATCTGGCGCAGGGCCGGTCTGACGTTTTGTTTCCTGGGGCTGGCGATGATTATCCTGCCAGAGCTGATCAAATCGCTTAACGACCTACGGCTTTTACTGAACGTCGCGCCGGTCTTGCCGCTTCTCGCTCTATGGTTCGCAACTTTCGTTTCGTCAGGAAGAACGCAAACAGGGGAAGCTTTAACAGGAAGATCCAGGAGTTACGGGCGCTGAGACAGAGAACCGCGCGTGACATAAAGACCCTCGTGAGCAAGCGCGGGTTCAATTTCCGGTAGTGCTGCACCCTCTTTACGCCCGCCGCGTCTTTCCAGTGTTCTTCTGCTTGCAAAAGCGCCAGCAATCCGGCAGTCACCTCGTTGAAAACTTTGCGCCGCCAATCAACCACTCGGCCAGCGGTCTGTAGAGCTCCCGCGGTCGGAGGCGCAGCGCGACCATTCGCCCTTGGCTTAGCTCTTCACGCATCACGCGCTTGGGCATGAGGCCGATTCCGGCGTCGTGCGCTACCGCTTCTTTCTTGATCATTTGCAGATTGTCGAAGTGAAAGGCCGTCTGCACGCTCACTTGATGGGCTTCGTGTAGATAACGCTCAATTTGGCTCTGGATCGGCAGGTCGTCATCGAAACCGATAAAAGGCTCGCCCTCTAAGGCGGACGGAGCAACGGATTCCTCGCTTCGCCAACAGGTGATTCGGCGCAACCGCCACAACCATCTCCTCATCGCGCCAAGGTAGCGCCACCACCGCGCGCGACGATTCCGCATAGCTCATTAAGCCGAGGTCCGCCTCATCCTCGACAACCGCTTCCCACACGCGTTCCGGCCGAAGATAGGAGACTTGCAGCTGCCCGTCAGGAAAGCCTTTTGCGAATCGCTCCTCGATTTCGGCCATTTCCGACAGCCCCACTGAATAAATCGCAGCCAGCCTGGCGGTTCCGTTCGCTTCCTTCTTCAGCAGATCTAATGAAGCCTCCAGTTCATCGTGTCTTCTTAATACGTCCCGGCAATATTCGACATAAGCCTTCCCGGCGGGCGTCACAGCCAGGGGTCGCGTGCTGCGATCGAACAGCGCAATGCCCAGTTCTCGCTCAATCTCTTGAATCGCTTGACTGGTTGCCGATTGGCTGATCTCATTCAGTCGGGCTGCCTTACTGACACTCCGAAGGTGGGCTACATCGCGGATCAGACGGAGATTCGCAATAGTCACTGCTTCACCCAGGCTATCATAAGAAAATCTGATTGTGTACAGTGACGAATTCGATTTGACGAATACTGCCCCGGCTACCTATACTCAAGTAACCCTCCCCGCGGAGAGCCAGAAGTGTATTCAATCGACCCTCGCAACCACTTACCAAAACCGCAAGGTTTATACAGCCCCGCGAATGAGCACGACGCCTGTGGCATAGGATTCGTCGTCAACATCAATGGCGAGGGTTCTCATGACATCGTCCTAAAGGGCCTTGAAATTCTGGTCAATCTTCAGCACAGGGGCGCTTGCGGCTGTGACGCTGAGACGGGTGACGGCGCGGGGGTTCTCATTCAGATCCCTCATCAGTTCTTTGCCAAGCAGGCAGCGAACCTCGGCTTCTCTTTACCGGCTCCCGGCGAATACGGCGTCGGCATGTGTTTCCTGCCCGTCGAACACCAGCAGCGGTTGGCTTGCGAAGGCTTACTCGAAAGGGTTTCGCGCGAAGAAGGCTTGACGGTGCTCGGCTGGCGCGATACGCCCGTCCAAGTCGACGCCATCGGTAGAGTGGCTCGAGCCTCCCAGCCCTACATCGAGCAGTTTTTCGTAGGTCGTCCGCAGAATCTGACATCCGAAGATTTCGAGCGCAAGCTCTACGTCGTCAGGAAGCGAGTAGAAGCGCTGGTCGCGGCTTCCGATATGCGCGACAAAGTATTTTTCTACATCCCGTCGTTTTCCTCGCGAACCATTATCTATAAGGGCCTGCTGCTGGCCAATCAAATCGGAGAGTTTTACAACGAGCTACTCGATCCTGACACGAAGAGTGCGCTCTGTCTCGTCCATCAGCGCTTTTCGACGAACACCTTCCCAACTTGGCAGCTCGCGCATCCCTTTCGCTATTTGTGCCACAACGGCGAGATCAATACTTTGCGCGGCAACATGAACTGGATGCACGCGCGCCAGCCGGTGCTCGCTTCGCCTTATTTCGACGAGATCAAGAAACTCTTCCCGATCATCCAGCCCGACGTAAGCGATTCAGCCGCGCTCGACAACGCGGTTGAGCTGTTGACCATGTCCGGCCGCTCGCTGCCTCACGTTATGGCCATGCTCATTCCCGAGGCATGGGATGCCGACACCACGATGCCCGCGGAAAAGCGGGCCTTTTACGAATACCACGCCTCGCTCATGGAACCCTGGGACGGCCCCGCGGCGGTCGCATTCACCGATGGCCGCGTCATTGGCGCCACCCTCGATCGCAATGGTCTTCGTCCGGCCCGATATCTGGTGACCAAAGACGGTCTTCTCTTGATGGCCTCCGAAACCGGCGTGCTTCCGTTCGAACCGGCTGAGATCGAGTACAAAGGCCGCTTGCAGCCCGGGAAAATGCTTCTTGTCGACCTCGAGCAAGGCCGCCTCGTTCCCGATGAAGAGATTAAGCACCAGCTCTCCTCGCGACAGCCTTATGCCGAGTGGCTCGAAGCCAACCAGATCACTCTCGATTCTTTGCCCGAGCCCCATCGCATCCAAGGAACCGATCATGAAACCGTCCTGATGCGCCAGCGATGTTTCGGCTACACCGATGAGGACGTGCGGCTGCTGATTTCGCCCATGGCAACCGATGGCCAGGAGGCAGTCGGCTCCATGGGAACCGATACGCCCCTTGCGTGTTTATCTGACAAACCGCAGTTGCTGTTCAATTACTTCAAGCAACTCTTCGCGCAAGTCACAAACCCGCCCATTGACCCGATTCGTGAAGAACTGGTGATGTCGCTGACCAGCTACATCGGAACTGAGCGCAATATTCTCGCCGAAACGCCGGAACACTGCCACACGCTTAAGATGCCGCATCCGGTATTAACCAATCGCGATCTCGAAAAGCTGAGACGCGTTTCGCGCGGCGATCTGCTGGCTTCCACATTGCCGACCATTTTCAGTGTGGTTGATGGTGAAACCGGATTGAAGCGCGCTCTCGATAGCCTTTGCCGCCGCGCGTCGCTGGCCATCAAAGCCGGTTACACGCTTCTAATCCTTTCCGACCGCGGCATCGATGAGGAGTTCGCACCCATTCCGTGCCTTCTGGCGTTGACCGCGGTGCACAATCATCTGGTTCGCGAAGGCACTCGCACCGGCGTCGCTCTGATTATCGAATCCGGCGAGCCCCGCGAGGTGATGCACTACTGTCTGCTCATCGGGTACGGCGCGAGTGCCATCAATCCCTATCTGGCCATTGAAACCATCGAGCAAATGGCGTGGCGGGTGAACTGCCAAGCGGTATCACGCCCGAAACGGCGATCAAGAATTACATCAAAGCTGTGAACAAGGGCCTGCTGAAGGTCTTCTCGAAAATGGGTATTTCGACGCTGCAGAGCTATCGCGGTGCGCAAATCTTTGAAGCCATCGGTCTGAACAAGGAATTGGTCGATCGCTATTTCACCGGCACTCCTTCCCGCATCGAGGGCATTGGCTTGGACGTTCTGGCGAAAGAGGCGATCGAGAAGCACAATCTCGCCTTTCGCCCTGTCTCTGAGTCTGAGACAGAACTGTGGTTGGCGGCGACTATCAATTTCGGGTGCACGGCGAATACCACCTCTTCAATCCGCTTACCGTCAGCAAGCTCCAGCATGCGGTTCGCCAGCAGAGTTACGCGACATTTCAGGAGTACACGAGTCTCATCGACCAGCAGAACGAAGGGCCCGTGTACGCTCCGGGGATTGATGGAGCTGAAAAGCAGTCCAAATGCCATCCCGCTCGACCAAGTCGAGTCGGCTTCCGAGATTGTCAAACGCTTCAACACCGGCGCGATGTCGTTCGGATCCATCAGCGCCGAAGCGCACGAGACCCTCGCGGTTGCCATGAATCGCATGGGCGGACGCTCAAATACCGGGGAGGGCGGGGAAGATGAGGCGCGCTTCATCCCGCTTCCGAACGGTGATTCAAAACGCAGCGCCATCAAGCAAGTGGCCTCGGCGCGCTTCGGCGTCACCACAAATTATCTGGTTCATGCCGACGACCTGCAAATCAAAATTGCGCAGGGGGCAAAGCCGGGTGAAGGCGGGCAATTGCCCGGTCACAAGGTCGATGCGGAGATCGCTCGCGTGCGCCATTCCATCCCGGGCGTGGGTTTGATCTCACCGCCGCCGCATCACGATATCTATTCCATCGAAGACCTGTCGCAGTTGATTTACGATCTCAAGAACGTCAATCCGCTGGCGCGCATCTCGGTCAAGTTGGTTGCCGAAGTCGGTGTGGGAACGGTCGCCGCAGGAGTATCGAAGGCGCACGCGGATGCGGTTCTTATCAGCGGCTACGATGGCGGCACCGGCGCATCTCCTCTCACCTCCATAAAGCACGCGGGCATTCCGTGGGAATCGGGATTGCCGAAACACAGCAGGTTCTCGTGATGAATGATCTGCGCAGCCGAATTCGCGTGCAGGTCGACGGCAAGCTGCAGACCGGCAGAGATGTTGCGATCGCGGCGCTCCTGGGAGCCGAGGAATTCGGATTTTCGAGCGCCCCGCTCGTCGCTATGGGTTGTGTGATGATGCGCAAATGTCACCTGAATACGTGCCCGGTAGGTATTGCGACTCAGGATCCCGTGCTGCGGAAGAGATTCGAAGGCGCGCCCGAGCACGTTATCAACTTCTTCTTCTATCTTGCTGAGGAAGTCCGCTCATGGATGGCCAAGATGGGCTTCCGCTCCATGAACGAGATGATCGGCCGAGTCGACATGATCCAGATGCGCGGCGCGGTCGAGCATTGGAAAGCTCGCGGGCTTGATTTTTCGTCCATTCTCTACAACCCGCAAGTGCCCGGCCGAGTCGGAAGGCGCTGCCTCATCGCGCAGGACCACGGTCTGAATAAGGCTTTGGATCACAGCTTGATGGATCTTGCCAAGCCAGCTATCGAGCAGGGCACGCCCGCCGAGTTCGACCTGCCGATCTGTAACGTCCATCGAACAGTGGGCGCGATGCTAAGCGGCGAGATTGCGCGGCGTCACGGCTCCAATGGTTTACCCGAAGATACGATTCGCATTCGCTTCACCGGCTCGGCCGGGCAAAGCTTCGGAGCCTTTCTAGTAAGAGGCGTCTCGCTCACGCTCGAAGGCGATGCAAACGATTACGTCGGCAAGGGACTTTCGGGCGGCAAAATCGTTGTTTTCCCGCCGAAGAACTCAACTTTCCCGCCGGAAGAAAACATCTTGATCGGCAATACCGTGCTCTATGGCGCGACCGGCGGCGAAGCCTATTTCAGTGGTGTAGCAGGTGAGCGTTTCGCCGTCCGCAATTCCGGAGCTACTGCCGTCGTGGAAGGAACCGGCGACCACGCGTGCGAATACATGACCAAAGGAACGGTCGTGATCCTGGGGCGAACCGGACGTAATTTCGCCGCCGGCATGAGCGGCGGCATTGCATACGTCTTCGACCCGACCGGCGAGTTTGTGCGTGTTCGTTGCAATAGTGCCGGCGTTGACCTCGAGCCGATCTTTGAGCGCGAAGATATTCTGCTGCTCGAGCGCCTCATCGGTAAGCATCTCGAATACACCGGCAGCCCCTTAGGAAAGCGAATTCTCGATACCTGGCCGCAAACGCTGCGACATTTCGTGAAGGTATTTCCGCACGAATACAAACGCGTGCTTGGCGTCCCGAGATCAAGCGCAACAGATGCACGTACCTGCTGAAACTCCCGGCTACTTGATCGCCTCCGGAGAGCGAGCGAGGTAATCCGGATGGCCAAAGTAACCGGATTTCTGGAATATACCCGCGAAACACCGCCGCGGCGCCCCGTATTCGAACGAGTGAACGACTGGTTCGAGGTTTACCAGGAATTTCCAGAACAGAAAATTCAACAGCAAGCCGCTCGTTGCATGGACTGCGGTCTGCCATTTTGCCACAATGGCTGTCCGGTCAATAACCTGATCCCCGATTGGAACGATCTGGTCTGGAGGGGGCGCTGGCGCGAGGCAATCCGCGCGCTGCATGCAACCAATAATTTCCCCGAGTTCACCGGGCGCATTTGTCCTGCACCGTGTGAGGCGGCGTGCGTGCTCGGCATCAATCAGCCGCCGGTAACGATCAAGATGGTCGAGCAGAAAATCGTGGAACGAGCGTTTTCTGAGGGATGGATTCAGCCGGAGCCGCCCCGGCGAAGGTCCGCAAAAAGAGTTGCGATCGTAGGCTCGGGTCCGGCGGGTCTTGCGGCCGCGCAGCAGTTGAATCGCGCGGGTCATTCCGTGACTGTTTTCGAGAAGCAAGATAAAATTGGCGGGCTGCTGCGTTATGGCATTCCGGACTTCAAGCTGGAAAAAAGCGTTCTAGACCGGCGACTGGACCAACTTGTGGCCGAGGGCATCGAGTTTCGCACCAAGACCCACATTGGAATCGATTTGAAAGGCGATGAGCTCGTTCGCGACTTCGATGCCACGCTGCTGGCTCTCGGCGCGGAGCAGCATCGCGATGTCGAGATTCCCGGGCGAGACCTCAAGGGAATTCATTTCGCCATGGATTATCTGAGGCAGCAGAACAGACGCGGGGCGGGTGATCGCTTCAGCAGGGCAGAAGAGATCGTAGCCACCGGCAAGCGGGTCATCATCATAGGCGGAGGCGATACCGGCGCGGATTGCCTCGGAACCGCGCACCGGCAAAAGGCCGCGTCGGTCCACCAATTTGAGATACAGTCTATGCCGCCTGATAATCGCCATCCCAGTACTCCATGGCCGCTCTGGCCGCTCCAATTGCGAGTCGAAGCAGCACACGAAGAAGGCGGATTCCGCGAGTGGAGTGTCCTTACAACTCACTTCAGCGGCGACGACCAGGGCAACGTAAAAAGCCTGCATTGCGTACGCGTGGGCCCGCAGCCCGGTTTTGAACGAGTTTCCGGAAGCGAATTCTATCTGGATGCGGATTTGGTCCTGATTGCGATCGGCTTCTCCGGTCCTGTGCGCGCCGGATTGCTCGAGCAGTTGCCCCTTGCGCTCGATTCCCGCGGGAATGTGCAGACGGACCAGACCTACATGACCTCTGTCCCAGGAGTATTTTCGGCGGGCGATGCGCGGCGCGGGCAATCTCTGGTCGTTTGGGCGATTGCGGAAGGCCGCAAGGCCGCCCATCACATGGATAAATTTTTGATGGGGTCCACTCAGCTGCCGGTTTGATTGTTTCTTAGCGCCACCAGCGCGAACGCCGGGCCGTAAGCGTGGTCCGGTTCTTCGAAAGCCGTTCGAATCCCATCAAAGCCAAAATGCCGCAGGCACGCGATGATGTCCTCACGAGGCATCCAGTGCGAGTGCGGACGAGAGCCGCCACAAAACCTTCGCATCCCAAAACTCCGGCCATACTGCTGTCGAAAAACCTTGTAGCTGAAACCGTCATACTGCGCTTGATACTCACCGGTAAAGCTCGCCGCTGTCTTGGGTTTCCGGGAAATGAGAGCGGCATCGTAATAGTGCGTCCAAAGAAATAAGCGGTCAGTCACTCTGCTCAACAGCGCTATCAGCTCAGCGGGGTTGGCCATGTGATACAAAACGCCCGAGGCGACCACGGCATCGAAACGAGGAGGCGCAGCGCGAAGATATTCGACGAAGTCTCCAGCCAGGAAGCGCGTTCGCGTCAGGCCGGCAATCTCTTTGACTACCAGGCATCGCAAATAAGCTCGCGGATTCGCTTCAATCGCCGTTACAGATGCAAAACCGGCCCGCTCCAACATGTAACTGTGACCGCCCTCCAGCGGCCCCAATTCCAGGACGCTTTGTCCTTCGACATTACCGAATTCAGAAAGCGCCCACGCAATGCGCGGATCTTCAAAGGTCCCAACTTCGCCGCCATGAAGATGCGAGAACGCTCCCGGGAACCGCGACCACCACTCGCCCTTGAAAATATCCAGTGCATTCTGCGGAGACGGCGCGGACATAAGGTAGCGATCCGAGATCTTCTGGCGCGAGCGGAATAGCTTAATATAGCGGCGGATCAGTTGGCCCAAGCTCATTGCGAATATCCGCCCCGCCAGCCCGCGAGCCCACGCATGATGGTTACTGTTACGACAATCAGCAGAACGATGAACGCAGCCAATAGACAAAAAACTAAGGGTACCGGCCCCAAAACTAAACCGGAGAGGGCGCTCGCCGGATCACTGGTCCACCAGTGAAATATCGCCGGGAGCGTTGCGCGGCCTCTATAGCCGCCGTAGAAAGGAAATAGCTTCGCGACGTAAGTAGCCATTGCGATCCAGCCGGTCGTGAACAAAATCATGATCGCGGCGAACCGTCCGGCGCGAGGGCTGCGCTGCAATCCCAAAAACGCGATGGCCCAAACGCACGGGACAATGCACTGTTCATACCACGGTTCCGCATATTGCTTCCCGCTCGTATGCACCCAAGTCACGCATATTTGGTAGATAAAGCCCAGAACGAACATTCCGCATCCAAAGATTACCCACCACTCGGGGCTGCTAATCCTGCGAAACGCGGTTAGAAAGAGGATCAAGGCTCCAGCAAGCAACACCAATTCGACATCCAGCGTGATTTTTGAGAACGAGAGGAACGACCAATTGCCGGTCCACAGAGCCCATTTCGGCAAGCTCATCGCCGCATAAAACCAGTCGATCTGAAAGAAAGCAGGCAGAGCGCGTTTCAGGCCAATACCCGCTACCGCCTCCTGAGTGCCGCTCAAGCTTCCATAAAGAATTAAATTCCGAACATACCAGGAGAGCGAGATCAAAACGATTGCAATTGCGCCAGTCGCGGTTCGCCAGCTTATTGCCGAGCGCTGCCGGCAACGAATCAGAATAGCCGCAAACACTGGAACAAACGCCAGAAAGTACGCCTTCGTCAACAATCCCGCGGCAAGCAAAAAAGCCACCCCCACCGCGTACCCCGGCCTTGTATCCCGGACCAGCAGCACCAAGAAACCGAAGAATGTCACTGCTAATGGGATCGCCAGCCAGTCATTTCCTACGTGCGCAACTGAGGCCCACAACATCTGAGATTCGAATATGCACGCGAGCGCCGCCAGACGGAAAGGCTGTTCCAGTGCCAGTCCATTTAGCAATAACGTGGCGCCCCCAAAAAGAAATATCGTTGAGGCTGTCGCAACAATCAAACGGAGAAGGAAAACGCGCCGCCGCAGCGGCACACCCGACAAGATGGCATCTATCGGCGCGAGCACTAAGTACGCGAGAGGAGCTTGTTGAGCTTCATAGTTCAAGATCTCCGATGGTTTCTTCTTCAATGCCGGAGGAAGTTCGGCCAAGACGTTCTCGCGCTCCAGTTTCTCGTCCCGAGTCAGAGTGAACCAATCGTCAAAAGAAATGCTGCGGGGCAGGCTTCTGTGCAGGATTCCGCTCACCGGCGCCAAAGTCAGAGATGTGCGAATTTCCGACGAGATCGTCGTTTGGTTCAGAACAGGAACGCGGTGGTCCACCGATAGCGACTGAACATATCCGTAATGAAACGGCTCGTCGAAACCCTCCCAAAGCGGAAGCAAACACGAGTAGAGGAGAGCACTGGTAAGCGCGAATAGCAGGATCAATAGATCGAGGCGCTTGAAGTTGCTCTGCAACGCCCTAGTTTACGGTGAACCTGCGGACGGATATGCGGCATTATAGGGTTGAGGGAACTTTAGTGGTTCCACTCTCGTGAGGCAACGTTATGGACTGGCTGCCTTGGGCGCCGCTGGTTGCGGCAAGTCTTCACATTTGCGAGGAGTTCTTGCTTCCGGGAGGGTTTCCCGCGTGGTATCGGCGATACAGGGATGATCCTTCCAGGATCACCAGGCGCTTTCTCTTAATCGTCAATGTCGCCTTGCTAATTGCGTGCTGCAACATTGCACTCCTTGGCGACACGCGCTTGGGAGTTGCCTACTGGCTCCTCATGTCAGCGTTGCTCTGCTCGAACGGCCTGTGGCATGCCTGGGCCAGCTATAAATCACAGATTTATTCGCCTGGCGTTGTCACAGGCTTGGCAGTCTACGTGCCTTTGGCTGTTTACGGGTATAGCCATTTCCTAAGCTCTGGCGCTGCCTCGATAGGCACTGGAGTAGTAGCCGGTATCATTGGTGGCTCCTATCACTTTTGGTCGTCTGTCTACCACAGACGGGGGCTGCAGAAAGCCGCCAAGTAATGTGCAGCAGGCGAGACTCTAGTTTCTTATTTGCTTTTCGAGTATTTCGCCGAAACCGTCCTGGCGGGCTCTGAGTGAGCCGCGGCGGCTGCTGCTGCGGGAGGAAGACGGAAACCGCCTCCGATCATGCTCGCCACTGTCTGCATTTGCGGGTCGGGATCTTCCGCTGTGAAACGGAGACAGCCTCGCGCCGGGTCGAAATCTGCCTTAATCCAGTCACCGGCGCCTACTTGGTTGGACGCCATCAGGTTCGAAAGCGGATGTACCAGCAATCGTTCAATGGCTCGTTTGAGATGCCTGGCGCCATACTTCACATCGGTTCCTTCGGTCAGCAAAAACTCTTTGCCGGTATCAGAAACTGTAAACACGAATGACTTGTCCGCCGGAGACAGCAGAATGCGCTGCTGAACCTGGCCGAGTTCCAGATCCAGAATTCGGCGCAGCTCCGGCTCGCCGAGTTGCTTGAACACCACTACCTTGTCGATGCGATTCATGAACTCCGGCGTGAACTTCCGACGCGCGGCTTCGATGCCGGTTCGCGATATCTTTTTGTTCAGTTCCTCGTTACAGCCCTGGATTTCAGCGCTTGGTAGGGCGGTCTGGAACCCAAGCTTCGGACAGATAAGCGCGCTCATCTCACTTGCGCCGAGATTGCTCGTCATGAAAATCATCGCTCGGGAGAAATCTACTTTGCGATTGTCACCCAGGGTCAAAGTCGCTTTGTCCAGGATGCCCAAGAGCAAGTTCCAGAGAGCGTCGCTGGCCTTTTCAATCTCATCGAAAAGTATGAAACTCAGCTTCACCGTTTCCGTATGGTGCTGGTTGATTACCTCTTGGCTCAACAGCGGATGAGTCTCGCGATGGCCCAGATAGCCTGGGGGCGAACCTATCAGCTTCGCAATTTCGTGGCTGTGCTGAAACTCCGCGCAATCGATCTTAATCACCGCGCGAGGATTGTGGACCAGAGCCTCTGCGGTTGCTTCCACAGTTCGCGTCTTTCCTGAGCCGGTTGGCCCCAGAAACAGGAAGTTGCCCACCGGACGCCCCGGCGCGGACAGACCCGTCAGGTGCATCTGATAGATGTTCACGATCTGCTCGACCGCCTCATCCTGGCCGACCACCAGCTTCAGCAAGGTCCGTTCGAGCGATTCGGCGTCTTTGCCCGTCCTCGTAGGATCCAGCACTTTTCGCAGCCGGCTCATATGCATTGATCCTTCTTTCTATTCACGTGCCGAGCGCGCCACTACCGTTTCACCGGTCCTGTCATCTCAGCCCCTGATTTTCTTTGGCCTCAACCCAGATGGAGCAACTGGCGTGCCAAATTTCTTCCCGTTGCTCTTACTTTCTTTCATCGTCAGCGGCACCTATTTCGTGAATAGTTGTTGGGAGCTTTTTCTACCTCGGGTTTTTCTGGTGAGTTAGTCCTTTTGAGGACGCAAAGGTCTCACCTCAACCCGACTTACCAAAGTGCGCGCCGGCTTCCGCAAAATGTCCAATACGATCTCCGCAATATCTTCCGGGGCAATCTTCCAATCGGATCCCCGCGCCGGGTCATTGCCGGCAAACTCCGTTTCCACGCTCCCCGGCAGGATATAGCTGACTCGCACATTCTCGTACCGGTGGTCCAGCATCATCGCTTCGCTG
Organism: uncultured Acidobacteriaceae bacterium; assembly: GCA_963758245.1. Lineage (GTDB taxonomy): Bacteria > Acidobacteriota > Terriglobia > Bryobacterales > Bryobacteraceae > Bog-105. The sequence continues at coordinate 95,650 of CAVWUV010000016.1, forward strand.
AACCCGTTCAGGCCGAATTTCGACGCATTGTAAGCAGCGCCCCCCGCAAACGGATTCTTACCCGCGAGGCTGCTGATATTGATGATTGAGCCCCCTCCCGCTTGCCGGAAACGCTGGAGCGCCTCACGGCTGCAATAAAACGCCCCGGAAAGATTTATGCCGATCACGCGGTTCCATTCCTCTACGCTTAGCTCGGCGGTCGCCCGAAATAGCCCCATTCCGGCATTGTTGATCAGAATGTTCAGGCCCCCCAATTCCTGATCAGCGAACTCGAAAAGCTGGCGTACTTCTTCGTTGTTGCTGACATCGGCCCTCCTGCCCGCCACCTTCCGCCCCGGAGCATCTTTCTTTAGATCGGCCAAGGCGCGCTCGAGCCGTTTCTCGTCGCGAGCGCAGATCACCACGTCCCCGCCTTCGGCCAGAATGGCTTTCGCTACCGCCAGCCCGATACCCTTCGAGCCTCCTGTAACCAGAGCTCGTTTGCCGCTTAAAATTCCACTCATGAACTTTGCTTAAACTCCCTTCCCGTATTTAGCGATCCTGCGGTGTATTAGCACCACCGACAGACACTTCGATGATCGAACACGCGCATGACTCCCGCTCCCCGCGGTCCTCCTCCTCGCCGATTTACCTTGTAACCCTATACTGAAGAAGAGCCCCCGCTATGAGTGTTGTCTGGCTGCGGACGGCCGCCGCCCTGTACTCGTGCGGATTGCTGTACGCGCTGATTTATCTATTCCGGAAGAGTACGCGCCTATTCACTCCCGCATTGATTGCGTTCGCCGCCGGAACGGTCTTCCATCTGGTCGCGCTCGTAGAACTGCGCGCCGAGACCGGGCATCTGCCCTTAAACAACTTCTACGAGACGAGTTCCATCTGCGCCTTTCTGATCGCCTTACTCTTTCTATTGGCATACACCTACTACCGCATCGCGATCTTTGCTGTATGCCTGTTTCCACTGGTCTTTTTCATGACCCTAATTGGCGCCACGGAATTTCCGGTAGCCTCCTGGAGCAGCCCGCAGATTCGAAATGTCTGGCTACTGGTTCATATCACCACGGTTTTGATCGGATACGCAGCGCTGATTCTCTCAGCAGTGGCGTCGCTCTACTATCTGCTTCAGGAACGCCAGCTCAAGAAAAAAGACGTCACTCCTTCCGCTAACCGTCTTCCCCCGCTCGCGACTCTGGACCGGGTCATCACCCAGTCCATGAATGCCGGCTTTGTCTTCATCACTATCGGTACGGTCACGGGTGTCGTTTGGGCCTTCATCGAGAGCGGCACCCGCTGGATTTTAGATCCAAAGATTGCGTTCTTCCTATTCACCTGGGCCTTTTATCTGGCCATGATCTTCCTGCGCGTTTCGGCTGGTTGGAGGGGACGTCGCATTGCCTGGTTAGCAGTCAGCGTGCTCGGCTGTTCCATCATTACCTGGGCGACTCACGTCGGATTGAGGACTCTGTGGCCGCAATGAAGCTGGCGCTCGCCGGGATCAACCATCACACCGCTCCGGTGCAGGTCCGCGAGAAGTTGGCATTCCGGCCCGAAGAAATTCCTGACGCGCTGAGCCGGATGCGCGCTCAAGGCGCAACAGAAGCCCTCATACTTTCTACCTGCAATCGAGTTGAAATGACTGCCGCGCTTACCGAAGACGTTCCACCGGACACCTTGCTCGAAGGGATGGTGAACGGCCGCAATGGCCTCACGCTCGATGCCGTTCGGCCTCATTTGTATCTCCTCGAAGAGCGTGAGGCGATCCGCCATCTGTTCCGGGTGGCATCCAGTCTCGACTCCATGATTGTCGGAGAACCCCAGATTCTCGGGCAGCTGAAGCAAGCCTACGCATTAGCTCGCGATCAGGGATCCATCGGCAGCGTGCTCGATTGCGTCCTCACCCGCGCCTTCAAGGTTGCAAAACGCGTTCGTTCCGAGACCGAGATCGGGCACAACGCGGTTTCAGTCAGCTATGCCGCGGTGGAGCTGGCCCGCGAGATTTTTGGCTCCCTGCATGGCAAAAGGGTACTGATCATCGGTGCCGGCAAGATGTCAGAAGGCGCAGCGCGGCGCTTGTTCAACGCAGGCGCAACCGAGATACTGATTACCAATCGCACCGCGAACCGTGCCGGGGAGCTTGCCCGGGTGTTCCAGGCGGAGATCGTTCCCTATGATCTCTTTCCGCAGCGCCTTGCGGAAGTGGACATCGTGATAGCGTCTTCAGCTGCTCCTGTATACGTCCTGACCGGCGATACCGTGCGGCGCGCGATAGAAGCTCGCAAGAATCAGCCGATGTTCCTCATCGACATTGCTGTTCCCAGGAATATCGATCCGCAGGTAAACAGTCTCGAACATGCCTTTCTCTATGACATTGATGATCTGCAACGGCTGGCGGACCGTAATCTCGACGCGCGCCGCAACATAGCTCAACAGGCGGAATCCATTGTTGCTGAAGAAGTAGCGCGCATGGAGGTCCGGCTTCGAGAGCGCGATGTCACACCCACGATCGTGAGCCTGCAAGAGCAGCTTGAGGCTATCCGCCGTGATGTTCTTCAGCGGTATCGCGCCCGGTTAGGCGTCTTAAATGTCGAGCAGGAGGAAGCACTCGAGGCGCTCACGCGCGCCATGATCAACAAGATCGCCCACGGTCCCATCTCTGAGATACGGGGTCACGCCGCGTCTCAAAAAACGGGTGAACTGGCGGGCGAAGACCAACTCGTCAGCGCCGTTCGCCGCATTTTCCGCCTGCGTGAGCGTTAAGGCAAGATGACAGACAGCCTCCCGGCGATCACTTCCTTAACGATTGGCTCGCGCGGTTCTCAGCTCGCTCTCTGGCAAGCTAACTACATCGCCCGTCGCTTGAGCGAACGCGGCCTGTCCACTCGAATCCAGATAATCAAAACCTCGGGCGACCATCTGCCAGCCGCCTCTCTTGTCGAAGCTGGTGGAAAGGGCCTGTTCACGAAAGAAATTGAAGAAGCGCTGCTGGCCGGGTCGATTGATATCGCAGTTCACAGCCTCAAGGACTTGCCCACCGAAACCCCCAATGGCCTGAGCATCGCCGCCATTCCAGAGCGAGAAGATCCGCGTGACGCGATTCTCGATCGCCGTCTTGACGATTTGCAACCGGGAGCCCGGATCGGAACCAGCTCGGGACGCCGCGCCGCTCAACTGCGGCTGTTGCGTCCGGATTTGAAGATTGAGCCGATTCGAGGCAACGTCGATACGCGCATTCGCAAATTAAAACAAGGGCAGTACGATGCGATCGTGCTCGCAGTCGCCGGTCTCCGCCGCTTGGGGCTGGATCATGAGATAGCTGAAATCTTTTCTCCCGAGCAGATTTGTCCAGCGCCAGGGCAAGGCGCGCTTGCAGTCCAGACGCGCGAGAATGATCCTGCGCGCGAACTCTGCGCCCAATTGAACGACCAGCAGAGCAGCCAGGCGGTCGCCTGTGAGCGTGCGGCGCTCGCGGCGCTAGGGGGCGGTTGTCAGTTGCCGGTAGGCGTTTTTGCCCGGCCTGAAGGAGAATCTCTTCAAGTGATCGCGATTGTTGTTTCGCCCGATGGCTCCCGTCACGTTCGAGCAACAGCAACCGGCGCTCGCAACTTTCCGGAAGAGTTAGGCGAATCCATCGCCGGCGAGTTGCTGGCGCGAGGAGCGGGCGATATCCTAGCCCAAAGTAAGTAAGTGCGCGCGCTCGAAGGTCTGCGCGTCATGGTTACTCGCGCCCCACATCAAGCGGAAGAGTTGGCTGGCCCGCTACGAGAGTTGGGAGCCGACGTGATCTTTTTGCCGCTCATCAGTATTGCGCCTCCAGCCGATTTGGAGCCGCTGCGTCAAGCTGCCGCGCACTGCGACGACTACGATTGGATCATTTTCACCAGCGTAAATGCCGTGCGAATATTTTCGGCTGAACTGCCGCATTCAGCAAAGAATTGCAAAGCTCGTGTGGCCACGGTCGGCGCGGCGACTCGCGAAGCTGCCGAACAGATCGGTTTCACCGTCAGCCTCATGCCAGAGAAGTACGTTGCGGAATCGCTGGTCGAAGCCTTCTGCGAGTATGACCTGAATGAGCGACGAATCCTGATTCCGAGCGCGTCAGTAACCCGCGATGTTATCCCTGCAGAGCTGAGGAAACGAGGCGCGAAGGTGCATGTCGTAGAAGCCTACCGCACTATAGTCCCTCCGGACGCGGAGCAAAAGGCAGCAATCCTGTTTCAGGAGCCTTATCCAGACTGGATCATTTTCGCGAGTCCGTCCGCTGTGGAGTCTCTGATTCGCCTTACCGGAGTCACATCGCTTCAGCGCGTCAAAATCGCTACCATCGGCCCAATTACCTCGGCAGCAGTTCAGAAACATCATCTGAACGTCGCGGCCGAGGCTGCTGTGCAAAGTGTTATCAGCTTGGTGGAAGCACTTTGTGCCGCGCAAGTAAGAGCTGCGGATCACTTGTAACGGTGCAAGGGCTGAATGACATCCAGCCCCCCGCTCCGAAACTCCTGTTTACCGGTCGCCCGCGGCATCTTGGGGCTTGTTCGGCGCGCGTTGTTCCAATTCTGCCTCGGAACTCGACGTTGGACCGCCCGCCGCTTCCATGAAAAAGCAGCCGTTCAATCCACTGAAAGTGCTCTGGGTTCCCGTAACGGTTTTGCTGGAAAGAACACCCGCATACGCCGTCTTGCTGGTCGTGAAGTCGAACATGAGAATCCCGGCATCCGAACTGGTCGTGCCCGGTGTTCCGCCCGTCACAGCCCAGTTGCCACTCAGGCCTCCTCCACTCCAGGTGCCAGCAGGGGCCAGTGTCATTGCCAGAGTGCCGTAGCTGCCAGTGCAATTCCAGTCGTAATGCAGCGTCCAGTTTCCCGGAACCGATGCCGGTTTCGCGAGCGGCGCTAGCGATAACAGTGCCGCAAAAACAAAAGCTAAATTCCTTCTCTTCATTTTCTTTTCTCCTTGTGTTTTTTAGATTGAACGAAATCTTTTTTAACTTCGATCGCTATATCGTGCTGTTTCTTTTGAAACCGTTTCACTTGCTCGGTGATAGGACTAAAATGGCAGTGCGATGCCTTCGATACGAAGCTTCCGGATCGCTCCGTTTGTAATGTCGATGCTTTCGGTCAGCGCAGCAGCAATCTTGGCCGACGGAGCCGATTCAGCAGTCATTGTCAATTCCGGTTCCACCAATTTCGCGGGTTTTCGAATCACAGTCGAGCGCTCCGGGAATGCTGAGCACATTGCGACGCCACGCAGGTTTGGAACGCAAAGCCGCCAAAGTCCCGAGCCAGTGCATAGAAAGCTTCCTCGCCCCCTGGCCGAAAGGTTTTTCTCGGATCTGGAACGAGCAAGACCTCTTTCTTCTCTGCCCGAGGCTCACTGCATGAAAAGCGCCTCTTTCGGCTCTAAATTGACGGTGGAGTTCGGCGAGGAAAAAACACCTGACCTGAGCTGCGGGGATGCAGGAAGCGCTATGCTCCAGGCCTTAATCCGGGACGTGAAAGAAATCGTGGATCTGTTCGGCGCAAGCGAGCAGCGGAATGAGAGGAAATGAAAAGAGGCCCTGGTTTTCCCAGGGCCTCTTCGATAGAAAAACTAGCTTGCGCTACTTTCCGATCAGCGTTAACGGAGTTCCAATTCCAGTGCAGGTGTCATACCTGGCGGGCGCTACGTCGTAGAAATCGGCAGCATAAGTCTTCTTTCCGAGGTATTCGGAATAGAGCAGAGTGTTCTCTTGAAACGTGCTGGAGAAGAAGTTTCCCGCGTTGTTGACGATCCCAGCCAGTGATGGCGATGCTACGCTCGTGCCGCCCACGACGAACCAGCCGCCGTTGAAAGCATCGTAGACCCACACGCCGCTGTTCGGGTCAGCGTCAAACGAAAGGTCGGTCGTGCTGCGCTTCGTCCCAGCGATGCCGGCCGAGCTCTGATACGACGGAATCGCTTCGTAGGCGCTAACCCCGTGGCCCGTGCCAGACCAGCAGGTCTGAGACAGATAATTTCCCGATGAATCACGGTTCACTGTCGTGCCGCCCGCCGATACTACGTAAGGCGAAGCGCTGGGATATTCAACCGTCCCACTGTCCCCGCCGGATGCAAAGTAAACCACCGGATGGTAGTTACCCGAGTAATTGTTGAAGTACAAATCGTAGCTGGTCTCAGTGGAGAACTCACTGCCGCCCCAGCTGTTGGACACCTCGCCGCCGCCGTTGATATCGACGTAATACGCCGCCCAGGCATTGGCCCAAGTGAGATCGGAGGTAGAATTCGAAGCGGCCTCGATCAGGAAAATTTTTGCGCTCGGCGCCATCGCGTGCGCCCACTCGATATCCAGCGCCTCCTCTAGTCCCCAGCCTGTGTTGTTGGCAGGAGGAGTATTGGTCGTTTCGCAGGTCCCATGGCTGGGCAGGCAATAAATCTGCGTAAAGTTTGCCGCTGGAAGGCCCCAATAGGAACTGAAATAAGCTAGATCCGAGGCCGCATCGGGGTTGTTGTAGGCGTCTACGATCGCAATAGCGCCGCTGCCACCCACTGGGTGGCGTCCGAACCCGCCGGAAGGCGTGCATCCTGAATAGACCGGCCCAACCTGATAAACACAACCGAGCGAACCCGGGTTCTCAGAAAATGTGGTGTTTGGGCTAATGGAAGCAGCCGGAGCAAGATTATTTCCAGTCGCCAGACTCGCCTTCGCGCCCATTGTTTGAGGAACGAACACCAGATGGTTTGTGTGAGCCCGCAGACCTAAATCCTCTGCGCGAACAACACTTGTCGAGGGGACGATAATCCTGCCGGGCATCGTAACAGCCCCGCTTTGGGCAGGTTCAGCTACTGTGCCAGCAGTGTTGCTCGGCTCAGTCGTCTGTGATTGGTGTGCGCTACCGGTCAGAGGGTCAAAGGTCCCAGGCTGGGCAACTTGATCCTGGCCGTTTGCGTTGAATAAGGGCATTGCTAAGAGCAAGCCGCCAAAAACAAAAGCTAAATTCCTTTTCAACAATTCTTTTCTCCTTGAAACGAAATTCTTTTTGCAATTTCGATTCGCCATCTTGTGCTTTTCGGTCCAAGGTCGTTTCACCTGGTTAGAAAAGAATTTCCTGCCGGAAATGAAAAAAGCCCTGTTGCCTTTCAGGGCCTTTTCCGGACAAATAGCTATTCAGAGATCGGGTGAGGCCGGTTCGCCTAAAATGCGACGCTGTAAGCTCCCATGCATAGCGCACTCGACGTGCATAAGGAAGCAACCGGCATGAAAAGCGTTGCTATTGCTGCACGTATGCTTTCTTCAAATTCGAGCTTGCCTTCGCTTTTCCATCGGCGCTCACCTGGATTTTGTTAATTACCTGGACGGCTCCAGCCGCCTTTGCCATGCGCGTGGCAGAGCCTTTGTGCTGGACAACGTTAGTGGTTCCCTCCCAAGTAACAATGCCACGCTGCACGTGGAAACGGAATCCGTCTTTACCAATCTTGGACTTCGCCAATTTCGTGCGGATGGTTGCATCTATTTGTGAGTCGGTCGGGGTTGCGGTGTGCTGGCTGGCGGTGGTTCGTGAGGAATTGCTGGCGCGGACCGGCACTGCGATCATTCCCGCCAGAAAAGGTAGAGCAAGAAACAACGCGATAAAGCGACGCATGAACGCCTCCAGAAGTGGTTCATCATCTTAGTGGAAGCTGCAACGTATAATTCGCAAATGGGATTCAACAGCCGTAGAGATTTCTTACTGGGCACGACCCGCATAGCTTCCTCGGGTGCGATTGCCATAACAGCAGCATCGTATTCCCGCGTTCTGGGCGCGAACGAAAAGGTCCATTTAGGCGTGATCGGGGTCGGTGACCGCGGCACCTGGGTCATGGGCCTCTTTCAAAATCGACCCGAGGTTCGCGTCGTAGCAGTTTGCGACATCTATGGCGAACGAATTCAGGCGGCCAAGCAAAAAGCGCCGGAAGCACAGGCGTTCAGTGACCATCGCAAGCTGCTGGATCTCAAAGACGTCGATGCCGTCCTGATTGCCACTCCTGATCACTGGCATTCGATTATCGCCATCGATGCGTTAAACGCCGGAAAGGATGTGTATGTCGAGAAGCCATTAACGCGGCGGATCGAAGAGGGTCCCCCGATTGTCAAGGCTGCTCGCGAAAACAACCGAATCTGCCAGGTTGGCATGCAGCAGCGCTCGGGCAAGCACTATTTGCAAGCCAAAGAGAAATATTTCGATTCAGGCAAGCTGGGATCAATTACGCTGGCGCGCACCTGGTGGTACGGCAATGGTGCGCATCTGCGCAAAGCGCCAGCGTCTCTCCAGATCAAACCAAAGGACCTCGATTGGGCGCATTTTCTGGGCCCAGTGAACTGGCGCGATTATGATCCACAGCAATATGCCAATTGGCGCGCTTATCTCGATTTCGGAGGTGGGCAGGTGACCGATCTGTTCACACACTGGATCGACGTCGTGCATATGTTCATGGGGAAGGACGTTCCATTTTCCGCGTCTGCTGCAGGCGGGATCTACAACTATCGCGACGGCCGAACGGCGCCGGACACAATCAACGTTCTGTTGCAGTACCCTGGCCCTCATGAATTCACCGCAACCTTTGAAGCCACGCTGGTGCCGGGCATCAAAGGCGATGGAATCGAAATGTGCGGAACAGATGGAAGACTTTGGATCGATCGCTCACGGTACGAGTACTACCCGATCGGAGCCAAAGAGCCCGCTGAGATTGGGAAGGCGGAGGTCATTCCGAACGTCCGCGACTCGCTGACGCAAGACCACGTGAATAATTTTCTGGAGTGTGTGCGGAGCAGGACTCTTCCGAATGGCGACGTATCGATTGGGCATCGATCGGCGCAAGCTTCCCATCTCGGGAACATCTCGTATGAGCAGAGACGCCGGATTGATTTCGATCTGACGAGAGAAGAGATATTGCCGCTGTAGATTTGCGCGATGCCCGTAACACCAGCTACTGCTTGGTGGATTTGCCCTCCATGGCGGTGGACCAAGTGCCGCCGTCCGAGGACATTTCGAACTTAATGCTGAACGACGTGGGCGAAAGAACCTTTTGGGTGTAACGCCATTTCCCTGGCATCCCGCTTTGCTCGGAGTTCCAGGTCCAGGTGTCGCCTTCGACAGTTCCCGTTGCGGTTTCATGCTCGCCGACGCTGTTATAGGAGGCATAAGTGTACACTTTCTTAGCGGAATCGTAACCCATGACTCCAAGCTCCAGACCACTCCCCATCCCACCACTGAACTTGCTGTGAATGAGCATGAAGAAGTTACCTTGCATCCACTCGATGTGGTCGGTGGCGGTCATTTTGCCGCCGGGTCCGTATGGACTTGCCTTCATGTCGGCTTCGGTGTTCCAGGTACCGGCAAAGTAATCGAGCTTTTTAAGTTCGGGCGCTGGCTGCATCTGCGGACCTTGGGCGAATAGGGCAGCACAGAAAAACAGCGGCGCGAGGACGGCGAAAGACTTGCGTTTCATGGGACAGCTCCTTTTCTTGGGATTGGATCAATTATCTGCGAAGTCACGGCGTGACCGCAACTAACACGCAGTGTCCCAGCTCAGGTCGTGGTGCGGAAAACCGGCCGTTATCTGGAGCTACCGTTGAACGAGAGCTGCGGCCAGCTTCTCAGGAGCGTAGGGCGGCATGCGGCACGGTCCGTACGTGTTCTACAACCAAGGAACGGGCGACCGGTTCAAGGACGTGAAGCTTGGACTGAAGAACGCGGTCAAGCGCGCTGGGCTGAAGGGAATCACCTGGCACACTTTCCGGCATACGTTCGCTTCGCGTCTCGTGCGGCATGGGGCGGACATCGTTACCGTAAAAGAGTTGCTTGCAAATTCAACGATTGTCGCCACTATGCGTGATGCGCATTCGAAGGACGAAAGCAAGCGGCGGGCGTCGCGAAGCTCAGCGGCACTCCAAAACAGTGGACGTAGTGAAAAACCGCGCTTCGTGAGTGGTGACAGTGTTGAGAAGGACGTTGGAAATCAGGTACTTTGGAAACGGAGGAATGGCCGAGCGGTTGAAGGCGGCGGTCTTGAAAACCGTTAGTGGGGGAACTCACTCGGGGGTTCGAATCCCTCTTCCTCCGCCAGATTCTGTTCCGCGTTGAACGTCAGCGCATGCATTATCTCTGCCCTGTTCTCGCTAGCTGTCGCCTAAACCCATATCGAGGAGACATTATGCCGTTTTGTACCAGCTGTGGAGCGGATGTGACCAACAAGAGCTTCTGCATGCAATGCGGAACGCCTGCAGGGGGCGTCCAAACGGCCGCGCCCCAACACCCCAACCAATTACCCCGGTCGCGACAAGCAAGACCAGTCCGATTGTCTGGATCCTCGCGGGTATTGTGGGGTTCATCATATTAGTCGGAGTCGTCCTCTCTTTGGGCGGGTTATTCCTAGCGCACAAAATCAGGCAGAATCCGGCGCTCGTCGCCGCCAAGCTCTTAACCGCAGCGAATCCCGATCTCGAAGTAGTTTCGGCGGACAATGGCAGGAATACTGTGACCTTCAAAGACACCAAGACCGGTGAAACCGTGACCATGAACTTTGACGACATCAAGAAAGGGAAAATTGTCTTCAAAGGGAAGGGACAAGAAGCCGTCCTGCAAGCGCACGGCGACGGCCAGAATGGAACTCTCGAAATCAATTCTCCGCAAGGGGCACTGAAGTTCGGCGCCGGGAGCGGGGCCAAGGTACCCGATTGGGTGCCGGTCTACCCAGGCGTCAACCCGGTAGCAACATTTTCCATGCAGGGAAACGATGCGAACGGCGGAACATTCCAATTCAAAACGAAAGACTCCGCGAGCAGCGTGCTCTCATTCTATGAGAAGAGCCTGAAGGATGCCGGCTTTCAAATCACCGCCAACATCTCGGGCAATATAGCCGCTTCTTCGGGAGCGATGCTGGCAGCGGAGGACTCCGCTAAACGTAGCGTCCTGGTCACCGCCGGCACGGCAGACGGGGGCGCCACTGTAAACGTTGTTTTCGGAACCAAGAAGTAGGTCTCCGGGTCACGTTTTCTACACCGGCACTCTTGGACCTGTCCGGTCACGAGACTGAAATTTTTAAAAAATAAGCCCAACTCGCCGGAAGTCAAGCACTTCCTGGTTTTTCCATACCGGTAATCGCATCTGGTCGGCACGATTATAGTGCTACTGTTTCGTCGCGCGGAACTTCCGCCCTTCGGCGGCTGATTAGTTTGCTGACGCCGAACACCCGACTGCATACGACACGTATCTCTCTCTCAAGGGGCTTTAATGAAAAAACTACTTTCTTTGCTTTTGATTATTCCCGCGGCTTTGGTGGCGCAGTCCGTCCACCTGAGGATTCCGGCCGTTGACTCCTCCGGCAAGGTCGTGACCATCGGAACGGCGTACTTTACCTGGGGTCAGTTTAAAGACAATAGCGGTACTGCCGTGCAGGGCGGCCAATCGAAGCGCCAGATCACGGGCGGAATTATCGATGTGACCCTCACCGCCTCTGATAAAGCCGGCTATGTATACAATGTTCTCCTCATGAGCGGCTCGACGGCCAGCACGTTCCAGTGGCGCGTGCCGGCTGCGGGAGCGACCAGCATGGCTCAGCTCAACCAGCCCATGCCAATAGGGAGCGGCAACCCTGCCAACGCAGGCATTGGCAACTGCTCCATTGGACAATATGAGACTGGAACCGCGGCCGGTAGCACCCAACCATGTGGGCAGGTGCAGTTCTCGCAGCTTGGTGGAACGCTAGGCCCGTCCCAGCTGCCCGTGCTCATTTACACGGTTGCCGCGCTTGCTAAAACCGCCCCAGCGAATACTGTTCTGACCGTCTCAGATGGCGTGTCGATAACAGATTGTACAGCGGGCAAAGGTTCCATTGTCCACTCGTGCCAGTGGAACGGCAGCTCCTGGGGTTTTTATTCGACCGGCTCGATACCGCTCGTATCATCCCCCGGTGCCAGCCTAGCGGCGGGCGCGACCAGCTTCGACGGTCCTTTTGGTTTATCTTTCAATGGAGTGGAAAGTGCCCGACAAATGGTCATGCCTCTTGCATGCCAGGCGAGCAACATGTACGTATATGTAAGCAGCACGCAACCTAGCACGGGTAGCGTGGCAATCACGTTGAGAAAAAATTCGACAGATCAAGCTCTTGCCGTTACGATTCCCGCGAGCGCAGGGGCCGGCACTTACCGCGACATCACTCACACCGTGCCCTTCGCCGCCGGAGACCTAGTCTCTATGAAGTCGGTGAACAAGGCAACAGGCACGTCGGCGGCCATCGTCTCAGTTTCTTTAATTTGCAAATTCTGAAAGGTACGGGGTTCACGCTTGAGGCTTTCTGAGCCGCAGAATATAAGCGCTCAGCCACTCAGGGCTCGAACCCTCTTCCTTCGCCAGGTACCCGTCTGGCCTACTTCATCACTTTCAATTGCGTATTCGGCGGTTGATTCAGAACGAATTTATCCGCGGTTACATCCGGCGTGTTGATCTTCATGTCGAGTATCGACAGCGTGAGCTCGTATCCATCAATTGGCCGCTGCATGTCGAGCGCAGATGGGAATGAGGTTCCATTGTACGTCTTCCAATCTGAATACTTTGTATCGCTAATGGTGTTCCCTGCGGCATCGAATGTTCTCTGGCGCGCAATCTCCAACGTGTAGCGGTCGAAATAGACGTTCCGAATCAGCCGCAGCTCCTCATGATCCCGCCGGATGATCATCACAATGTATACCGCCTTGGTTTCGTTCGTGTCGTTTTCAAGCACCGTGACGTCTGTCGCCGGATCAGGAGGATGAATCACGAGCGAGTTCAGAAAAGCTATTGGGCGCAAATTTTCCAGCTTGTTTTTGGAAGTCGCAGGCGTATCGTTGTGGCCTTCGAAGAACTCGCTCTTCGGCGGGATCAAGACGCGAAAATCGTTGCCGGTGGAGACCATATCGAACAACGTACTACGAATGACGGGATCTTGCCCGATAACGCGAATCTCGTCGGGCTTTTGGAACAAGAGGAAACCGGTTATCGTCGCATAATCCGTCACCTGGCCTCCATACAAGCTGCCCACCGATGGCGTCATGTCTGCTTTGATCGTGAATGACTGAATCGGATCCGAGAAGCTGTGTATGCGCTGGATGAGCTCATCTTTTGTTGCGGTCAACAGTGGACGGTTCTCGTGTCTCCCCGCAGGCACAACCACCCGTCGGTGTATCAAGCAGGAGGACAGCGGAATGACTGCCAGACAAACAATTGCTGCAAGCCTCTGCTGCATCTGCAATGCAGGCCTTAGTCCATTAAGAGATCGCTGAGGGGAATGATAACCGGCAGCGCGAGATAACACCTCGCCCAGGATTGCACATCGCGAAAAGAACAGGCTCAAACTGTAAGCATGGTGGGTCTCTGGAGCTTGGGCGGGCTGTCATGGCGCGAGTTGCTCAAGCGCACTTGGCGCGAGACCTGGGAAGATGCGGTCTTCGGGCAAGCGGCCCGGCTGGCGTTTTACCACTTTCTCGCAATCTTTCCTTCGCTGCTTTTGTTCTTGTTCCTGCTGGCAAAGCTTCGCTCGACCGGCTCCGGGTTGCAAAATGCCCTGGAACAGACTTTCGAAGAGATTCTGCCCCAGAAAGCCGCGGGGCTCATCGAGATCGTCATCCATCAATTGAGCGCGAGAGCACACCTGGGGATTGGCGCGGTAACAGCCGCTTTAGGCGCTGCATGGGCAGCAATCAACGGGACCTGGGCTATGATGACTGGTCTCAACATCGCTTATGAGGTCCGGGAACGGCGCGCCTTGTGGAGGGTTGTAAGCGTTGCATTCGCGCTGACGCTAGGACTGGCAGCCATGTGCTTGACTGCGCTTTTGGCGATTCTGTACGGCACGCGAGCGGCGCAGACCATCAGCCGGCATTTCGGTGCGCATCTGCAATTCTTGTTTCCGGCGAACTTTATCGAGTGGCCGGTACTGATTGTACTGCTGCTCTTCTCATTCGCCATGTTCTACCGATTCGGGCCTAGCGTTCACGACCGCCGCTGGCAATCGAGCACTCCCGGCGCAGTGGTCGCACTCGCGTTGTGGGTCACCGCCACGCTGCTGCTCCGTGTCTATTTCGGGCGTTTCAGCTCGTACGATGAGATCTACGGGCAACTCAACGGCGTGGCCATGCTCCTGATGTGGCTCTACTTCACCAGTGCGGCAGTTCTGATCGGAGGCGAACTGAATTCCGAAATCGAAAAAGCCGCCGAGCCGAAAAGACCGGCCTCTTCGTAATGCTCGCCCCGGCACTCCTGCTCTGTTTCCTGCTTGTCATGCTGTCTCGATCTTTGCAGGTTAAGCTGCGGATTCTCATTCTACAAAGTCCTGTGGTCATTTTCACCGCGCCAGCAGCACTAACGGGCATCTTCTGCCTGACGGCCGCTTATTACAGGTGCCTCACCTGGCCGCTCGCCCTATTGGTTGTCGCGTACACATTCTCACCAACAGCGCTCACCTATTTTGGCAATAGGCTTCGGCCCCGCATCGCGCCACTGCCCAACTTACTCGATTTCTGCGTCATCCTGCTGCTTTGGCTTCCCCTCGAGTTGTCAGTCGGCGCAAGCCTCGTCCCCCGGCCAATGCAAGGCGTGCTTCACGCAACAGCTTACGGGCTGGCGATCACTCTTGGCGTATTCCTCTTTCTGCTCGTTCGATGCTGGGAAGGCCTGAAGTACGGCTTGCCGGGTAATGGCGCGGATCTACGCAACATTCTATTTGGGTATATCGCATCAGCTCTGCTCTTGATTGCTCTCGGACTTCATGTCGGTTTTCTTGCGCAGGCTCATGCGCCGCGAATCTCCTGGACAAGCGCTGCCGTGCGGTTCGTTTTCATCTTTTTCGGTACAGCTTTCCCGGAGGAAATCCTCTTTCGCGGGCTGATCCAAAACTGGTTCACCCAGCGGCTTAAACAACCCTGGCAGGCGGTTGCGGTGAGTGGGCTCATCTTTGGCGCTGCCCATCTGAACAATGGACCAGGCTCGCTCCCCAACTGGCGCTATATGGCCGTGGCGACGGTTGCAGGTCTCATTTTCGGCACAGTCTTTCTGCGATCAACCAGTATTCTCGCCTCCGTGGCCGTGCATGCCGGTGTGAACCTGACCAAACATCTATTCTTCTGATCA
Organism: uncultured Acidobacteriaceae bacterium; assembly: GCA_963758245.1. Taxonomy (GTDB): domain Bacteria; phylum Acidobacteriota; class Terriglobia; order Bryobacterales; family Bryobacteraceae; genus Bog-105. The sequence continues at coordinate 110,766 of CAVWUV010000016.1, forward strand.
GCGGCCGCTTGCGCTACTCTGGCTTTCCGAATTTCCCAAATATTGGTCGAACCATGCAACCGTCCGGCGCAGCACGTCAACACGATCTCTGGCATCGTGGAAGGAATGTCCCTCACCCGGATAGACCACCAGTTGCGTGGGCACGCCGAGCGTCTTCAACGCATGCCAGAACTCGAACGACTGCGGAGCCGGGCACTCTCCGTCACGCTCCCCGACAACCACCAGCGTTGGAGTCTTTACATTCTTGATAAACGTGATTGGCGAGCTCTTGGCGTATACTGCCGGATCGTCGTAGACGGATGCGCCGAAGTATGGAATCATCCATTCATCGATGGAATTCTCGCCATAGTAGCTCAGCCAATCGGCGATGCCCGCGCCCGCAACCGCGGCCCGAAATCGGTTCGTCTGAGTGACCGTCCACATGGTCATGAATCCGCCATAGCTCCAGCCGGTCACCCCAATGCGATTGGCATCGACTGGCACCTTCTGCAATACCGCATCCACGCCCGCCAGGACATCCTGCAAATCGCCGCCTCCAAAATCCTTGACATTAGCTCGGGTGAAAGCCTCGCCCTCGCCATAGCTTCCTCGCGGATTCGGGAAGAAGACGAAGTATCCGAGACCCGCCATCACCGATAAATCAAAATGCGCGCTCGGCCAGGAGGCTGTTCTCTCGCCCGCCGGTCCGCCATGAATCTCGACGACCATTGGATAGCGCTGATGAGGATCGAAATGCTCCGGGTACACCAGCCAGCCCTGCACGCGAAAATCACCGTTCTTCCAGACGACGCTCTCCGCTTTTCCCCAATGCGGATGCTGAGCGGAGTTGGCGTGAGTCAATTGCTCCCAGGCGCCTATAGGACCGGCCCAAATCTCCGGCGGCTGTTCCCATGAATTGCGAATGATGGCGCTGGTTTTGCCGTCGCTCGCCAACAAGAAATTCGGGTAGTTGCCGCCTTCGTGTACGCCTTGATCGCCTTTCCAAAGCATCTCGGTTTGGCCCGTCGAAAGATCCAAGCTCGAGATATCGCTGCCGCCGTCAACGGACTCAGTGAAAACAATCTTTCTCGCGTCTTGCCAGCGAAGTCCGCTTGGTGATGCTTTTCGTTCCGGCGTAAGATCGCGCGCCTCTCCGCCATTACTCGAGATGGCGAAAAGATCTCCGCCGTTGAATCCCTCATCGCTCATTAATCCGCCAATGAAAGCGATCTGTTTCCCATCCGGAGACCAACGCGGAATCGCTAGCTGTCGCTCGGCGGGTGGATGATACAGAACGTCCATGCGTCCGGAGCTGATTTCCAGAACGTAAAGCTGCGCGATCCACCAGTTGTTGTCCGCTGGTCCAGGTGCGGCCAGTGCTGCGAAGCGCGTTGCATCCGGAGACCAGTCGTACTCATATATGTTCAAAGTGGCTGGCGAAACCTGGCGAAGTTCCCCGCCCGCAGCGCTCACAACCGCGACCCGCTGATTATGGATGTCGCTTCCGATTGCGCCGGTTTGCGCAGGCACGGCTTCGAGCGGTCCGCCGCCGCCACCATTCTCGGCGTACAGAAATGCAATCTGTTTTCCATCAGGTGACCAGCGAATGTCCCTCATATAGCCTTTTACATGCGTCAGCCGCTGGACTTTGCCGCCCGTTATGGCGCCGACGAACACTTGTTCTTCCGCCGATCCCGCGTTTGAAAAGAACGCGAGCCGCGCGCTGTCAGGCGACCAGGACAAACCGAATTCGCGGAACGACTTCTTTCCATCGCCTGCGCTTACTCTTAGCGGCTTCGCGCTAGGATTCTTCCACTCGAGCAGATAGATCTCGCTCTCGCCGCCAATCCCCGCTGGTTGTGTCCATGTCACCCATCGGCCGTCTGGCGAAATCGAAACGTCGGAATAGAAATTGACCTGTTCCAGTTGATTCAGTAGCCCGTCAATCCGGGATTCTTGCCCCGACGCGGAAGCGATCGAGAGGAGAAATACTGCGCTCGCGCATGTAATTGCCGAGACAAGTTGATTTGAGGCGTGTCGTGCGTTCCACATAGGTTCCCTGCGGTTTCTATATTCGCATTAGCGGGCCCGGCCGCCCCGTTTCCTCAGCGCCGCTCGATTTCGCCTCCCAACAATGATCGACCTCCGAGCGATTGTTTGAACGCGAAGAATGTGATTACCAGCATCAGGGTCATAGTTGCCAGTCCCGTTGGCACATACCACGCCTTCCAGTCGGTTCCGAGCGTCATTCCGTTTAGTGCGTTTAAGAAGAACACGGCGGATATGCTGGCTACCAACCCGAATCGCAGGAGCACGAAGATCAGAGCCGCGAACAACACCACGTAAAGCGCGAATTCAGCGCCCCAATTCAAATCGTTTGCCAGATCAGCTTGCAGAGCGGCAAATAAAAAAGCGCCCACAATGGCGGCGATCCAGTCCCTGCGAAGAAGCGCGCGAAGAGCAAAAATCACGAAAAAAACGAATAGGCCGGTGCTCAAGCCTTCGCTCGCGCGACTAAGCATGCCCGCTATCCATTGGCGCGTGCCGGTCAGGAGAAATAAACCTCCAACGGTGTCCATCGTCACTCCGTTCTTTGATCCCGCCAACGTGTCGTAAAGCTCGCTGGCGGTCCACATGACTGTGCCAATCGCTGCGCCGATCAGGAGGTGAGAGCCTACTTGCGCATCACGCCACCGTCCTCGTAAAACGCGGTTCCACGTGACAATCGAGTGCGGCCAGCGGGCGCGCAAGGCTGGCTCGAGTGCCAGGTATAGCAACAGCAAAACCGCCGCCGAGAACAGCGCGTGGCCAACATCGTTGAAGAAGAGATCGAGCATTGCGTCGCGAGGAACTGCATGTACGCTCCCCGCCCAGACCAGAAGCTGGAGCCCGAATTGGACACCGGCAAGAACGAAGGCCCCGTGGTGGTCGCCGCGGCCCTGCTTCCAATTCCGATGTGCCAGCAGGACCGCAAAAATGAACCCGCCGCCCATCAAAAACGGCAGAAGCACTCTCCGTACGGTCGAAATCACCGAAGGCGGTCTTTCCTTACCGCCAGCCTCGGACATCCATGGCCAGATGAACTTCGCATACGTTATCTGACCCTTCCATGAACCGGTCTCTATCGTGAGTTGTGTGTTGGGGATTGCCGGGTGCGGACCTTTCCAAGCGCGCATGTGGTCCGCAACAGTTCCGGGAACAGTGACGGGCGTCACCTCTGTGAACTTGCTGAGGTCCAATTGCGCTGCGCGAAACACGCCCTCTGGCGAAGTCTGATCCGCCGACTCTTGTGCTGAGGCGTATGGCACTGCTGAAAAGCCGCGCAAGCGGCCCTGCCCGTCGAGTTCCACCTCTAACATTCCGGGCCGGACAGGCGCTGGATTCAAGCTGTTCACATCGCCGGTCGGGAGCGCAATCAGCGGGTCCGGACCCTCCCGGTACACAGCCGAAAACGGAGCCTCCGAGGCCAGCCATTCATTCCAATTTCTTGGGGGTGGGAGCAGATCCAGATACGTGAGAAGTTGCAGACGCTGGTCTAGCCACAATACGGAGTCGTTCGGCTTCTTCGAGTAACCCAGCGTCGCGGCTATGTCTCGCGCTTTCTGGCGTAGAACATCGGGTGGAAACTCGAGCGCGGTTCGATAGAACGCGATTCTTTGTTCTTTCAGGAGCGGCGCGGCGAACACGCATAAAACGACCATGGCGAGACACGCGAGGGAATATCGAAGCGCCAGGCCTTCTGTTTTGCCCGAGGCCGCTACCAGCTCCGGTGATGGCGTTTCGCCTGCGGCAAGTGCCGCCGCAACAGGATCGCCACCAGGAAGCGCGGCCGAAACCGCGAGCGCGTTTGCCGGACGCCGGCTCGAATCAGGTTCCAGGCACCGCCGGATTATGTTTTCTACGGCCGGGTCGATGTCGGCCGCGATGGAGCTCATGCTGGTGAGCCGGGCCGATTCCTGCTGCTCGATCAGCTCACGGATCGTCTCTCCGGCGAACGGTCGTTTCCCGGTAAAAAGCTCGTACAGAACCAACCCCAAGGAATAGATGTCGCTCTTTGCGGTCACCTCCGTCCCCTTGAGCTGCTCCGGCGACATGTAGCCCGGGGTGCCATTGCGCGCCTCAGCACCGGAGAGTTGATTGGCGATCGCGGCGAGACCGAAGTCCATGATCATGATGTCGCCTTGCCTGTTCATCATGATGTTCTGGGGTTTGAGATCGCGATGGATGACTCCCTTGCTGTGAGCGGCCGCGAGACCCGCGCAGATTTCGCGCGCGGTCTGAATGGCGCGATCAGCAGGAAGACGGCCGATGCGTCGAAGGAGCGTGGCAAGGTCCTCGCCGTCGACGTACTCCATTGAAATAAACGGCAGTCCCTCGGCTTCGCCGATGTCGTAGACGCGGCAGACATTGGGATGAGAGACTTGACGCGCTACGCGAACCTCGCCGTGGAACCTCTCGAGCAGCGATTCGTTTTCCGCGGCAGCTTCAGGCAAAAATTTCAGTGCGACTGATTGGCCCAGCATCAGGTCGGTCGCTCGGTACACCTCGCCCATTCCACCGATGCCCAGTAGACCAATAATCCGGTACCTGCCTGCAAGCAGCGTGCCCGGAACAAATCGCCCCTCTTCGGCTATCGAAGGCGTCGTGAAATGCGGTACGCTGCTCCCTGAAATCTGCGCACGTTGCGAAGCCGGCAAGGCGACCGTCTCCGAAGAAGTTGCGTCCAGCTTGCCCTCCATCACTCCCGATTTTACTCGGGGAGAGAGCTTGCACCTGTTCCGCTAAGGCTATCGATATATCGCTTCTCGTGCTTCCGCGGTACAGTTTTCTTTATTAGATGATATACACCAGCCGTAAGCGATTCCTCAGCCTCGTACTGTCGCTCTTCCTTGGCAGCTTTACAGTCAATGCTCAAACCCGCTGGATCGGCTCATGGGCGGCTTCACAGCAACTTGTAGAGCCAAATAATTCGCTTCCTGCGGACGATCTCCGTGATGCCACACTGCGCCAAGTCGTCCATTTATCCATTGGCGGACCAGAGCTGCGCGTATGTCTATCGAACCGCTTTGGTACGGCTCCGCTGCATTTCACGTCCGTCCATATCGCCCGGCCCACATCACCGGTTTCGGGACAGATCGACGCTGGCACCGATAAAGCACTCAGCTTTTCCGGCCGCTCGGACGTGACGGTGCCCACCGGCGCGGACTACGTTTCTGATCCGATCAGCTTTCCCGTACCGGCACTGGCCGATTTAACCGTTACGCTTCACGTCGACTCTCCCACGCTGGCGCAGACCGGCCATCCTGGTTCGCACGCGACCTCGTACTTGGCGCATGGCGATCTGGTCTCCGCTGCGGAGCTCCCGAAGCTGCAGAAGTTCGAGCACTGGTATTTCGTCTCTGGAGTAGATGTCGCCGCTGGCGCGCAAGCTGAGTCTGTCGCAGCGCTCGGCGATTCCATCACCGACGGCCACGGCGCAACCACCGATGCAAATAATCGCTGGCCCGACGTTCTTTCCCGGCGCTTGCAAGCCGATCCGCGGACGCCGGGGATCGCTGTTCTCAATCAAGGCATAGGTGGGAACCGGATTCTGCTGGATGGCATCGGGCCGAATGCACTGGCGCGCTTCGATCATGATGTCCTCGCCCAGGCGGGCGTGCGTTTCCTGATCGTCCTCGAGGGGATCAACGATCTTGGCACCCTGGCGCGGAATGCCGAAGTCACTGCCGCGGAACACGAAGCGCTGGTTAGCCGAATCGAAGCTGCGTACGATCAGATGATCACGCGGGCTCACATGCACGGCATTGAAGTAATCGGCGCAACGATTCTGCCTTTTGTGGGTTCCGCGTATTACCATCCTGGACCGCGAAGCGAGGCAGACCGGGAGGCGCTAAATCAGTGGATTCGCGCTCCGGGGCACTTCGACGCTGTGATCGACTTTGACAAGATCACGCGCGACCCCGAACATCCGGACCGTCTGCTTCCGGCATTCGATTCCGGCGATCATCTTCACCCATCGCCCGCTGGCTATGCTGCCATGGCGCAGGCTGTTCCGCTCTCGCTCTTCACCGCCCAGTCTCCAACCACGGGCAGTTCTCCGCAATAGAATTTTTTGCAGAATGCGCGCCACGAAATTCGAATTTGAACAACGCTTCTGGATCATTGGCATCATCTTTGGCTTAGGCTTTAGCTTGGCGTGGCTTGACCACACCAACTTTGCCGTCGGCCTGCTGCATTTCTTTTCGCCTTCGCTTGATCCAGACAGCCCCCGTGGAAACATTTGGCTGCGCCTCATCTTCGGCGCAGGCGCGTTGCTGGTCTTCCTTGCGGCATCTCTTCGCACCTGGGCAACCGCCTATCTACGTACCGAAATCGTCCATGACGCCAGCCTGCACTCCGACGCCATCGTTGCCGATGGCCCTTATCGCTATGTCCGCAATCCTTTGTATCTCGCTAATTTGCCGGTCGCCGCGGGAGTTGGGTTCATGGCAAGCCGATTGGGCTGGCTATTTATGGTGCTTGGAATGTGGTTCTTCGTCTACCGGTTAATTCTTCGTGAGGAAGACGGTCTGCTCCGCGAACATGGCGAGCTTTATCTCAGCTACTTTAAGGCGGTGCCACGATTTTGGCCTTCTGTTACCCCACGCGTCCCATCTCGCGGCTCTCAACCGCGCTGGGGCCAGGCCTTTGCGGGCGAGTCTCTCATCTGGCTCTTCGGTGTCGCGGTGCTTTGCTTCGCTCTCACCCTGAATTTCGAGCTCAGTGGCATCGTCTTTCTCTTCAGCTTCGCGGTTTACTTCCTCGCTGTCCATTTCTTGAAAAAACGAGCAGTCTCACGAACTGGCTAAAGGATCGACCGCCAGGCCAAACTCACGGCCCGCCCACGCGATAATCGCTATTGAATGTCAAGAGTTCGCGAAGTCGCGCGACGGCTCGGTAAAACGGGAATCGCGTTTCTCATCGCTCTCCTCCTCTGCGTCGTCTTCTATTTCACGGGTCACGGCGAGTTGCTCGCGCTTGATGTTCTCGCGCTCATTCCGCTCGTCGCCATTGTGGGCTTTCGCGCTCTGCGCTCCCTCAGGCGCAACTCCCTGTGGAGCGTTCGGAACCGGCTGCTATTTGTATACGGCCTTTTTGGTGTCCTGCCTATCCTTCTTCTATTCGCGCTGGTGGGGCTTGGCGCATGGGCGCTGATGAACGAACTAGCCATCTATCTCGCTAGCTCCGCCTTGGACCGCCGTCTCGATTCGGTCAATTCCGCCGTCGAAGCCCTTCGCGACATGCCTGCTACACAGCGCCCCTATGCCGCGCCTGAAATCATCAAAGCCTTCGGTCACGCGCTGCCGGGCATCACCTTTTACGTCAAGGATGAAACCGGCGATCATCGATACCCTCCAGAAGCTCCGCCTCTCGATGTTCCACCTGGATGGAAGAATGTCGATGGTTTGCTGGTCCTGAACAGCCATTTCTATGGCTGGGCGCACTTCATCGACTCGAAAGAGGAGATCACAGCCCTTGCTCCGCTCTCGAATGAGATGGTTGAAAACCTTGTTCCGCACCTGGGCGTAATCGCTCTCGTCGAAACACATGAAAAGCACAATAATGAAGTCCCCGCTTCAGCCGGTTCGCTCAACATAACCGACAATTCAAACAAGTCTTCCAAACATCCCGACCTCAAATTCACCTTCAACACCACAACTTATTCCCCCGGTCGCCGTATTCCACCGGCCATGAATCGTCTAGATATTCCGGTGTTGTGGCCATCCACGCGCCCGCATTTCCATCTGGATACCCCTAACAAAACCTTCGAAGGAGTGCTTTGGGTGTATTCCCGTCCATCCGCGGTGCTGCGTAGTTTCTTTTCCAGTTCCGAGGTTCTCCGCGGCGTCCTCTTCGACGTAGTGATCACCATCGCGATCCTGTTTTTTCTGGTCGAGCTGGTTGCCGTCTTGATCGGAGTCAGGCTTTCACGCCGTATCACCCGGGCCGTGAATCAGCTCTATGAGGGCACCCGCCGCGTCATTCATGGCGATTTCACTCACCGCATAGCCGTTAGCAATCGCGACCAGCTGGGTGAGCTTTCGGAATCCTTTAATCAAATGACCATCAATCTCGAGCGCCTGCTCGTGATCGAAAAGGAAAAAGAGCGGTTACAGACCGAGCTCGAAATCGCCCGTGAAGTGCAAGCCCAGCTCTACCCGAAAGAAGAGCCGCCTCGCGCTGGCCTGCAGGTAACTGCGCGCTGCGATCCCGCTCGAATGGTTTCGGGTGATTACTACGATTATCAGGCGCTCGTGCGAGGGAAAATCGCATTCGCCATCGGCGACATCGCAGGTAAAGGAATTTCGGCGGCTCTGCTAATGGCTACTCTCCAGGCCGCGCTGCGCGCCAACGTGAGTCAATCTCAACCTGGACAAGGAAACCAGTCCGCCGAATGCCCGGACCTTGACCCCGCCACGCTTGTCTCAAAGCTCAACCAGCAGATCTGCGCTCATACTTCGCCGGAGAAATACGCGACCTTCTTCTTCGCTCTCTACGATGAGACCACCAGGACTCTGACGTACACCAATGCCGGCCACTTGTCTCCCCTTCTGTTCCGCAATGGAGACGTCGTTTCCCTCGATTCAAATGGCACCGTGGTGGGCGCATTCCCGTTCTCTAAGTACGGCGAGAGTTCGCTAACCATGGCCCCCGCCGATCTTCTTGTCTGCTATACCGACGGAATAACGGAGCCCGCGAACGCCTACGACGAAGAGTTCGGCGAGCAGCGCTTGATTGAATTAGTCAAAAAGCACGCCCATCGGGATGACCACGAAATTATCCGCATCATCTTCGACGCAGTTCGAAGCTGGACCGGAACGCCTGAGTTGCACGACGATATGACCTTGCTTCTTGCTCGCCAGGTACAACCAGGCTGAACTTACGCGGCGCCTGAGGCGCTTTCAGGGATAACCAGGGGACGGGCCGACTCTGTCCTAAGCCGGGTTATGGCGCGTGGACAGAGCTGCCCGTCTCCAGCCGCCCCGATTATGGCGTCCAGGTCCCCTCGTTTATGAATCCAGTGCTCTCATTCTCCTTGTCGAACGCATCCATATAGACGTTCTTCGACCCTGTGGCGAAAGCGGTTTGGAACGTGATAGACACCGAAAGCGTAAGATTGTTTCCTGAAGTGGCAACCGAACTGCCCACCCCACTGATCGAGCACTGGCTGTTCGACAGCGTTCCCCCTGACCCGACCGTCGTCGATCCGGGCACCGTACCATTTCCCGCATCGTTATACAGGTTGATCTGGTTATTCGCGGTGTTGTAGTACCCATAGCAAGCGTGACTTGCGCCCTCGGCGCCGTTCGAGAAATTAAAGTAGAGAGTGCCTAGGTCCCCAGTCCCGTTCGCGTCCCCATAAGTAAAGGCGAAAACCTGCGGGCCCAGACCCGAACCCGAATTGGGTGATAGCGACACGATGGTCGGAGCCTGCTCAACACCCGTGTTCCAGGTCCCCAGGTTTGTGGCGCTGCTCTGATTCTCGTTGTCGTAAACCACCCCGCGAATGGTTTTGGTTCCCGGGAAAGTAGTCGAGAAGGTGATAGGCAGAGTGATCGCTATGGTGTTTCCTGAAGGCTGAACGGAAGTTCCGGCGCCGTCGATCGAGCATTGGCTATTGGCGAGTGTTCCCGCTGTTCCGGGCGTAATGTGTCCGGGCACAGCACCCGTTGCGGCGTTGTTATATAGGATTACCTGGTTCGACGCCACAACGTAGTATCCATAGCACGAATTCGGAAGTTGGCCCGAGTAGAACAGGAAGAACAGATATTTCATATCCGTGTACCCGCCCGGATTCGTGTCCGAATATGTGAACGTGAAAGACTGCGTTGACCCCGTGCCGGAATTCGGCGTAACACCAGTCACGGTAGGCGCCACAGGAGTTACTCCGGTTCCGGTCAACGCGACGTTTTGTTTCGAGTTCGCCACTCCGCCCGAGTTATCCGTAAAGGTCAGATTCGCCGTCCGGCTCCCCGATGCTGCCGGCTTAAAGCTCACGAAAACGTTGCAACTCGCGCCGGCCGCAAGGGTGGTTCCACAGTTGTTAGTTTCTGTGAAATCTCCCGGGTCCGTTCCCGTGAATCCGATGCTGGTGATGGACAGCGTACCGCCTCCGGAATTGGTCAGCGTAGCCTCCTGTGAGGCGCTGATCGCTCCAACCGACGTCGATGAGAACGTGAGAGGACCGGATACACCTGCCGTGGGCAATCCCAAGCCGGTTCCGTTCAGCGTTGCACTCTGAGTCGACCCCGGTACGTTGTTGGCGTTATCCGTGACAGTGATCGCAGCGGTGCGGCTTCCAGGCGCTGTCGGATCAAACTTGACTGAGATGTTGCAGCTTGCCGCAGGCGCAAGCGTCGCTCCACATGTAGTGCTAAGAGCTGTGAAGTCGGCGGCGTTGGGTCCGGTAATCGCGATGTTGGAGATGTCCAACGTATCGGTACCAGGGTTGGACAGCACTGTGGTCTGCGCTGACGTTGTGGTCCCTTGGTTGGTCGAAGCGAACGTAAGAGACGTGGGATTAAAACTCGCCTCCGGAACGCCGTAACCCAATCCGCTCACCGCAAGCGACTGCGGTGACCCGGTTGCGTTATCAGTGATCTTGATAGTCCCTGAGCGCGTGCCTCCCAGAGTCGGCGAGAAGCTCACCGATACCGTGCATTGCTGGTGAGGCGTGAGCGTTGCTCCGGAACAACCGTCCGAGGAGATCGGGAATTCCGTCGAGTTGGTCGAAACCACACTGGTGATGGTGAGATTGGCGGTGCCCGTGTTCGTCACGCTGAAGTTTTGCGCCGGGCTGGTCGTGCCAACGTTCTGCTTGGTGAACGTCAGTCCTGAGGACGGAGTCAGAGCCACGGCCGGACCCGGTGTCACTGATGTACCCGTCAAGGTGATGGTGCGCGGACTTCCCGAGTCCGAATCGGTTACAGTGACGGTGGCCGAGAGCGCGCCACTGGTGCCGGTGAGCGGAGCAAACGTCACCGAGATTGTGCATGCGGATCGGGGCGCGAGACTACCGCCCACTGGGCAAGTCGTCGTCTTCGTGAAATCAGTGGGATTGCTGCCAGCCAGCGTGACACCGGAAAACGACACATAATTGTCGCTCTGGTTAGTCACGTAAACGACCTGCGTCGAACTGGTCGATCCGGCAGGCTGATTTCCGAACGCTACCGTAGTCTGTGAGAGCGCGATTTGCTGGTTGGCGGGGATGCCCGTGCCCGACAGCGCCACCGAATGTGGTCCGCCGGTCCCGTTGTCCGCGATGGTCAGCGTACCCGCCAGAGCGCCCGTAGTGGTGGGCGTGAACGTAACGTTTATCTGACAGGTCGCATTGTAGTTCAGATTAACGCCGACGCAGCTATCGTAGCTAATGCCGAAGTTTGCGCTGGCCGTATCCGTGCCGAAGTGTATCGGCGCGTTGCCTGTATTTTTTATATAGACTGCCTGGGGGGCGCTCGTGGTGCTCTGCACTTGCACCGGGAATTGGATGCTCAACGGATTAATCTGAAGGCCGGTGTTGGCGGCGATTCCATTCCCCGAGAGGGTCACGGTCGGGTTGGCAGTCGTACCATCCTTAAATGTCACCGGGAACGTGATGCTGCCGGTCTGCGGGCCTGCCGCGGAAGGCGTGAAGGTGACGTAAACGTTGCAGGTGCTGCCTGGCTGCACGGTTTGGCCGCTGCAGCCATCGCTTCCGTTGTTCGCCGGCGAGGCGGAAAATTCTCCCGTCCCGCTCGCGCCAACAATCGTGTTGGTTCCGGTGAGGGTGCCCACCGTAAATGCCACGTTTCCGCTATTGGTCAGACTGATGGCAACATTGTAAGCAGTCTGTATGCCGACCGTCTGATCGACAAACGACGCCGCAGTGGGTGTAACTACAGCCGAGTTCTTTTCCGCCAGTCCGGTTCCGGCGAGATTGGCCGTGAGATTGGCAGTCGTGTTGTTGGCATAGGTCACTGGGAACTTCAGAGTCCCGGTTTGAGCTCCCGTCGTAGACGGCGTGAAGTTCACGTATACCGTGCAACTGCTTCCCGGCTGCACTGTTTGACTGCTACAACCGTCAGAAGCTATTGCGAACTCGTTTGTCGGGGGCGCGCCGATGTTAGTTCCGGTCACCGTGCCCACGGTCAGCGGTAGGTTGCCTGAGTTATAGAGCGCGACGGTCTGGTTCGAGGAAGTCGTTCCTACCACCGCGGGCTGACCGCTGGAATTGGTTGTAAAATTCAGAGCGGTTGGATCCAGGTAAGCTGAATTTGCAGCAGCCGGCGAATAGCCAGCCAATGGCACTGTGTACAAAGTGGTTCCGCCACTGTTTTTGAAGGTCAACGTTCCCGTAATGTAACCGGACGTGGTCGGGGCAAACGATACATAGACGTAACAGCTTCCGCCGTTCGAGATTGTGTTGCCGCTGCAAGTGTCGTCGCCCGTAGGTACCACGAAACCAGTCGTAACCGCGGCCGTGCCGAGAGTAACGCTGGCGCCGCTGTTGTTGTAGAAGTAAACGTAAGTGTTCGTCGGACTCGTGGTCCCCTGCACTTGCGTGTTGTAAGCCAGTTCGGCAGACGAAGTGTAATATGAGGGCTCTGCGGCGACACCAGTTCCACCCAGAGCTACATTCTGAGTACCGGCCGAATCCACAATCTGTAGAGTCGCAGTTCGGGAGCCGCTCGCGCCCGGTGTGAACGAGACCAGCACCTCGCAGTTGGAGTTCGGCTGAAGAGTTCCGCCTATTGGGCAGGTATAGGTATTAACATTGAAATCACCCGCGTCTGTGCCGGTCGCTCCAATCGATGTGAGAGTCACTGGATCGGTTCCTGTATTCCGTATGTACAACGGATATTGGCTCGCCGTGTTGCCAACGACCACGCTGCCAAAGGCCATCGAAGTCGGTGTAGTTCCAATAGCCAGAGAGGCCGCTACACCAGTACCGGAAAGCGAGGCGGTCTGGTTACCGGCCGAACTATTTACAGTAAGCGTTCCCGTACGGCTTCCAGCAGCTGTTGGTGTGAAGGTCACCTGAACGTAGCAGTATGTGGCTCCCGCACCGTAACTAAACGGTGGCGTGCAATTGTAGACTGCCGCGGAGAAATCGCCGGTCGCGCTAAAGCTATTCACCGTTATCGCCGTGTCGCCCGGGTTGAAAAGCTGGACATACTGCACCGCGCTCGTTGTTCCCACCGCCTCCGTCGGGAAATTAAGCTGAGTCGGGCTCAATGCGAGGCTGCCTGTCGCCGCGATGCCGTTTCCGGAGAGACTCACGGTTTGCGGGCTGTTGGAAGCGCTGTCGATAAAGGTCAGGGAACCGGTGCGAGCTCCCGTTGTGGTCGGGGTAAACGTCACGTACACGTAGCAGTAGGAATATGCACCCGACCCATCGTTCAAGGTGCCGTTCAGGGTAGTTGCCTGGCAGCCTGTATTTGTAATATGAAAATCGCCGCTGACCAGAACGCGATCCATGGTTATCGCAGCTGTGCCCGCGTTTTGCGCATACACGACCTGTTGGGCACTGGTTACGCCGACCGGCGTGTCCGGGAAGACCAGCGCTGTCGCGGGATAAAACTCGAGAGTTTCCGTCGCAGCGACGCCTGTGCCGCTCAGAGAAACCGTATGGGGGCTGCCGGTAGCGCTGTCATTGATAGTTAGCTTTCCGGTTACTGCTCCCGCGGCGGTTGGCGTGAAGTTCACCTGAAGCTGACACGTCTGCTGCGGATTGAGCTGGCCGGTAGGATTGGCGCAGGCATCATAGGAAATCCCAAAGCTTCCGCTTCCTGTAGTCACGCTGGTACTGATCGACTGAATGGCGATCGGCACAGTGCCGTTATTAGTTAAGAAAATCTGCTGAATGGGGCTGGTCGTATTCACAACCTGATTAGCAAAGCTTATGGACGCCGTTGAAAGCGTAAGTGCGCTCGTCGCTCCTGTCACGGTTCCAGAACCGGAGAGCGGAACGCTACCAGTGCCGTAACTTGGGGAATAGAAGTAAAGATTATCCGTGAGTAAGCCCGGCTGCGTGGGAGAGAACGTCACGTTCACAAGGCAACTGGACCCGGGCGCCAATTGGCTGGGGCAGTTGTTCAACTCGCTGAAGTTCGCTGTGTTCGTATACACATTCAGGGCTGCTGTTTCGTCGCCGATATTGGTCAGCGTCACACCTTGAGGAGCGCTAGATGTGCCGGTTGCCTGATTGCCAAAGACAAGGCTGGTCGGTGATGCCGTGATGTATGCGGCATCGACACCTGTACCATTCAGCGTAATGATGGTCGGGCTGTCGCTGGCGTTGGAAATCACCGTAACGCTGCCCGTGCGGGCGCCCGGCGCGCTCGGGGTGAAATTCACGCTTAAAGTGCAAGAGCCGCCGCCGGGGATGCTGCCGCCGCAGTTATCGGATTCCGTGAAAATGCCCGCGGGCGATGCCGTAATCGGCTGCAGGGTCGCTGTCGTGGCACTCATATTGCGCAGCACGATCGTGGCGGTCCCATTAGAAATGCTCGTGCTCACCCCGACAGCCTGATTTCCGAAGTTGATTGTCGAAGGGAGTGCAACTATGAAGGGCGTACTCGTTGGTCCAATCTTCGCGAGGAAAGCATAAGTAGGATTGGTCGTTGAGATGGTAATCGGGAAATCGCTGGTGTACAGGATATTCCCCACCACGGACATGTTCCCGGAGCTGTCCACCCCAATTGACGGAGTGATTCCAAACGATTCGCTGGAGTTCAAGTTGTAAACGCCCGAATTGTATCCGCTCAGATAGCTGGAGAAGAGAGCGCTTGCGCCGTTGGCGGCGATTTCCGCGACAAATGCGGAATTTCCTGTAACCGAGGGAGTCGTCTGGATGGCATTGATGGTGGGGAAGTCCGCCGTATTTGTCCACCCGGAGATATAGGCATTACAGGAAGAGGAGCAACCGTTCGGAAGAGCAATGCTCGAGGGAAAGACGCTGGTGCCGCCGCTATAGCTGCTGGGGCCGCCGAGAAACGTTGAATAAACTTCGGTGGAACCATCGGAGCTCAGCTTGGTGACGAATCCTCCCGCATAGTCCGTCTGGTACGCTCCCGCTGTGGTTGGGAAATCCGCGTAATTAACGATTCCCGTTACGTAGGCGCTCGGACTGGACTGACCCTCTACAGCAATTCCGTAGCCAATCCCGTAGCCCAGATACGCGGAATACACGAGCGCAGTGCCCGTAGAATTCAGTTTCGTTACATAAACCCCGCCATTGCCCGAATCATATCCGGCATACCGAAACGCACCAGTGGTGACCGGAAATCCGGCGGGTTCTAGACCAGTGACATACGCGTCGCCGGAGCTGTCGACGGCAACCCCGATCAGGTTTGAGTTAGCTGGCCCGAGCAAAGTCGAGTACACGAGAGATGTCGGCCCGGTCGATGCCGCAGGATTGAACTTCGCTACAAAGCCCTCGTACGAGGGCGAAAAGGCGGTCTGATAAGCGCCGCTGGTGGTTGGGAATGTCGCGGAATACGTCAAACCTGTAAGGTAGGCGTCTCCGGTCGAATCGACCGCAATCCCTTGCGCAGAGGAGTTACTCGAATCAGTTCCACCCAGATACGTAGCGTAGGGAACTGATGCCCCATTGGCCGAAATCACAGCAAGAAAAGCGTTATAGGATGCCGTTACCGTGCTCTGGTACGCGTGCGCGGAAATCGGCAGGGTATCGCCAGAGTAGATTTGGCCGGCCACGTAGGCCTGTCCCGTCGTGCTGTCGACCGCGATTGCATATGGATATACATTCCCACCGCTCCCAACGTTAACGTTGTAAACCACCGTCCCGCTGGGATTCAGTTTGGTCACGTAAAATCCGTTACTATTTGTACTTTGACCGGCAACGTAGGTATTGCCGGAGCTGTCCACCGCAACTGCTGCCGCGTAGCTGCTCACGTACTCTGAATAGATCAACGACGGAAGGGTGACCACGGGGTCTATCACCAGCGGTCTCGCGTGATCGTAGTTGCCGATCGAGAAACTCACCAGTACCGGTTCGCCGTTCGCGCTCCGCTCCAGCCGATAACCGGCCTGCACGGGATCGCGCCGTTTCCCGTCTGTTGATGTTTGATAGGCAATCGGCTTGAGGAAACGAATGTCGCCTTTACCAAGCCGCAACAGCAAATCGCCCGAAGCGTCGACGCTCGCTCGATCAGCCCCGGAAAATCTCATCCCGATGGCCGCGGGATCAGCGCCGGCGTTGAGAAGAAAATCATATTCCAGGCGGCTTGCGTTTCCGTAAAACGCGAGATCGACGCCCGGATAAACTCCCTCATAGCTCACTCGGGAATAGGTCGAGATGTTCGTGTGCCAGGTTTTCGGATCGCTCGTCGGCAGATAATTCGCCTTGCCGGGCAGAAGCGACTCACCTCGGATTTCCGCCTCCGGGCGGGCACCGGTGAGATCCATGCTGACAGTGCGGATGTCGTGACTCTTGTTCACGAACTGGAACTCCGCTCGCGATGACCCGAGCTGCACATCGTAACCCGCGCCATGCGCGACAAACCGCGCCCCGGGTTCGCCCTGTCCAACATTGGGCTCAAAGCTTAGCGGCTTTCCCGTAAATGTGACTCGGGGGGGAGCGGGCTTCTTTTCACTCTGGACGTCCGCAGCCAAGCCAACACTCGCCAGGGCCGCCATCAGCACAAACATTCTATTCATTCAGTCTCCAAAAAGTCACACTACTTCGGGTGCGCAGAAGTGACTCTACGCGTACTACCTAAGAAGTGGGTAATGTTAAGAGTCTAAGCTCCCGGCTACAAAGAAGCAAGCGATTTTGGCCGTACTAGTACTGTAAGTCATATAACGGCACGGATCCCCTGGGGTTTGGGGGAACACGGGAAACACGGGAACACGGGGACAGTCCACCTGTTCACCCGTTTTGTCTACACCACCGCGCACGAATCAGCAACAGCCACCCGCTCCCGTTTCGGACGGCCACCCTTCCGCGCTTCCAGCCTCCGTGCCAATCGGCATTCGAGATCGGTCACGAACTCTTTGGACCCCAGGGGCCTGCCTGTATACGTCGCCTTCCGCACCGCATTCGCATCCACACAGCCATGTTCGCCTAAAACCCAAGCCCATTCCTGTGGGCTCCAGCGCTCTTTCCACCAGGCCAGATCCAACAAACCGGACCGATCCTGCCCGCCTAAATGTGCTGACGCACTTGACCATCTGAAATCTGCAGGCGTATCCAGCAGCCCTGCGCGCACGGGATTCAGTTCCACATAGGCCAAAACGGCGGCATGGGCCGAGTCCGCCACCGGACACGAATAGAACCGATTCTGCCAAAAGTGGCCGCTCCTGCACTCTTCGGCATTTGCGTACTGCGCATAGCGCCCATGCGTATATCGGAACGTTGTGGCGAGGGAGTCGGCCCGCTCTGGAATGCCTACCACGTGAACATGGTTTTCCATCAAACAGTAGCCTACGATTCGGAGCCGATTCCGTTGGGCATGCTCGCGCAGCAAAGCTAAGTACACGGCACGGGATTTGTCCGACGAAAATACCGCGCGCCGTGCTATTCCACGCTGGGTGATGTGATGCGCGCATCCAACTGCGACCACGCGCGCCATACGGGCCATTCTGTACTTAAAGTTGGCGGAACACTCCGCTGCTCTCCGAAAAACTAGCGAACAACTGGACTGTCCCCAACGTCATTCACCAACAAAAATGAGAAGCTGATTTCTAAAGCCCGTTATGATTTCGCGTATCCTCTTCACCGTTGCGCCCTTTGCCGCAGCGGTCTTCCTTACTGCTCAGGAGCCCGCGCACACTCCGCCATTAGCGGCCCCCTCGGCAACCGCAACGCCTTCCTCAAACCGATCCATTTCCGTACATGAAGATGTCCAGTATGGTCTCGGGGGCGGCCAAAAGTTGTTTCTCGATATCTACGAGCCCTCTGGCCCATCGGCTACCCTGCGCCCGGGCATTGTCTTGATTCACGGCGGCGGTTGGAGTATCGTCGACAAAAATGGGCTGAGCGGGATGGCGCAGTTTCTCGCACGTTACGGTTTTGTGGCTGCGTCGATGAATTATCGTCTGCTGCATGGAGCCGATAACCGTTGGCCGGCTCAATTGGATGACGTCCAACGCTCCGTCCGCTGGCTGCGAGCGAACGCGGCCAGATACCACGTAAATCCCGACCGTATCGGGGCTTTCGGGCACTCGGCAGGCGCACAGTTGGCAGCGTTGCTCGGTATGGAAGACACCCGCGACCGCGACAATTCCGATCCGAAGCTTGCGAAATACTCGAGCCGGGTGAACGCAGTCGTCGATGTGAGCGGTCCAACCGACTTCACGAGAGGTCACGATCCGGATCGAGACGCCTTTCTGGCAAATTTGCTCGGCGCGACTTACTCGAAGCAACCCGAGGCGTGGCGCGACGCATCTCCTGTGTTTCATGTGTCGCCATCGGCTGCGCCATTTCTCATAGTCCATGGCACCCGCGATGTGGACGTGTCAATCGCTCTGTCGCAGGAACTCTACGAAAAACTCCAGCAGGCGGGAGTTCCTGTGACATTTATTAAGGTTGACGATGTTCACACATTTCAGACGCCGGAAGCCCGTCATCGCCTCGCTGTCGAGACTCCGGCATTTTTCAATCGCTATCTCGTAGTCGCTCGCGACGGCTTTGCGCGGGCTCCTGCTGCTCCGGTTTCCCAGGGAACGCGGGGACAGTCCATCTGTTCACTAGTTCCTCTAGCACGTGTACTGACCATCGAAACTCCAGACGCTCACCCGGATTGAGTAATGCCGCCGCGCGTCCCTAAACGGCCCGCATCGATTTCTGCCACACGTGAGTGTGAGACGCGATGAGCCAGCCTTGTCTTTTCTTCGTCAGTAAGCGGAGGCGTTGGCAAGGTCATAAACAACCGGTCGATGACGAACGCCTCCACCTCGGAACGCGTTTGCTCCTTTTCTGTCCAGCGCTCCATCTCGACGAGAATCCTACGCAGAGAGGCTAACAGCTCTTTGCTCGCTTGTTTAATCTGTTCGCGATCAGCCTTGCTGAGATCGCCATTTTGCAACAGGTCGAACAATGCGAGCTCCTCTTCAGTGAGCCCCTCTTCCGCCGCGCGCTTTTGTTTCGTATCCAGGCTCTCGACCAAGTTCGACTGGCGCAGCGAACGTCTTTTCAACCGTGGTGCGATCCTTTTCCCGGTTGTAATCGGCGACAATTTACTGATATTTGCGGTAGTAGTCCATCCCCAAAGGATTGCTGAGAGCATCTGCTGCAGCTTGCGCTCGACTACCTGGCGGATGTCTTCGAGCATCGTAGCCTTGTGCCGGACTTTGTTCGAGAATTCCTCCCGTAGTTTTGCAAGATCAGTACTGCCGAGATCAACCCTGACCGACTCCCGTTGCCGTCTCCCTGATCCTGAGCGCGAACCGCGTCATTCACCATTCGATGCAGCACCGTGAAGAAGCTCACTTACATCACGCGCTCAATCTCGCTGAAAGCTCACATCGTTGCGCGGCATGCGCGTGGCGATGTTGATGTTCCTCTTTTTTTACGCTGTACTCGTTCAAACGTTCGTTTGAGGTCTGTACAAATCTCAACCCGCCAATAGTTCGCGGGTCATCCATCCTGGCTTTCATACACCTTGTCCTTCCAGATTTCAATGCCGAAGATGTTCCAGCAGGTACGCGGTGCGGATCACAGCCGAACGAAACCACAGCGGAAATCAGGCTTGAACTGGACGACCAGGACGGCCAGCAGCATCACTGCCACAAGGATGCGATGCGCCAGGAGTTGCACGGCGGCAGGACCATCCACCGCAGGACGGCGGCAATCTCAAAGGGGACCGTATTCGCGGGCGAGTTCAGCAGTCCGCAGATAGAGCGGACGTGTGCCGCGTTCTTTCCCCCGGCCTGGTGGGTATAACGGTACCTCTAAACGGGTATATTGGTATACAGATGGCAACCAGTATAAAAAACCCGGAAACTCAGCGCTTGGTGCAGGATCTGGCGGCGCTCACAGGAGAAACTCAGACTGCAGCGATTACTGTCGCCGTCCGCGAACGTCTCGAACGACTCCGCCGCAAGCGCGGCACGGGTCTTGCGGAACGCTTGGTGACCATCGGTAAGGATTGTGCACTGCGTTTGAAAGAACCATATCGCTCCATGGAGCACGGTGATCTGCTCTATGATGACCGTGGATTGCCTCGATGATCATCGATTCCTCGGCCCTCCTCGCGATTTTGCGGGCAGAGCCGGACGCAACTGATTGTGCGCGGGCAATCGAAAACGCAGCCATTCGCCGGATATCGGCGGCGAATTTTCTTGAGACAGCAATTGTGATTGACGGAAGCCGAGATCCGATCGCCAGCCGCCGCTTCGATGATTTGCTCCGCGAAGCGCAGTTCTTGATCGAGCCGGTTACGGAGCAGCAAGTAAGGATCGCGCGTGAAGCTTACCGGGATTTCGGAAAAGGAGCCGGACATCCTGCGCAGTTGAACTTTGGGGACTGTTTCGCTTACGCTCTCGCGAAAGCTGCAGGGGAACCGCTGCTATTCAAAGGGAATGACTTCGCGCACACGGATATAGCTCCAGCCCTGCCGTAAAAAAGCAGCTTCCACGCGATAATCTCTACTTGTGAAGATTCTCACCGCCGGCGAGATGCGTGAAGTGGACCGCCTCACTATCGAGCGCGGCATCCCCGGTCTCATCCTCATGGAAAATGCCGGCAATCGCGTAGTCGATTTTCTCCGCGAAACGTTTGCCCCGCTTTCCGAGCATCGCGTCGCGATCATCTGCGGTAAAGGAAACAACGGCGGTGATGGATTCGTTGTCGCGCGCCAGCTCTTCACCCGCAAACTCTGCCGTGAATTGACCGTCATCGAACTGTTCGGCCCGGAGACCCTCACCGGCGATGCTCTGGCGAACCGGCGAATGCTCGATGTCTGCGGCTGCCCCGTCTCACGAGAATTCAAAAAGGAAGCCAATCTCGCGACCATCGTCGTCGATGCCGTTCTCGGCACGGGTTTGAGCGGGCCCGCCAAAGGACCCTCTCTTGATGGCATCCGAATGATCAACCAACGCTTCCCGCTGGCCAAAAAAGTTGCCCTCGACATTCCTTCCGGCCTTCCCTCCGACGAAACGAACCCAACCGGCGAGTTCGTAAGTGCCGATTACACGGTCACGTTCACCGCCGCGAAACGAAGCCAATGCCTCTCGCCGGTCTACGAACATGTAGGACAGCTAACAGTCGTTCCGATCGGGAGCCCTGCAGACCTCTGCGAAACGAACCCAGACTATAAGCTGAGCCTGACTGCGAAACGCGACATATCTTCTCTGTTTGCAGCAAGATCCAGGGATTCTAACAAAGGTATGTACGGCCATGTCCTGGTCGTCGGGGGTTCGTTTGGTAAAAGCGGTGCCCCTGCTATGGCTGGATTGGGTTCGTATCGCAGCGGAGCCGGTCTCGTCACGGTAGCCGTCCCGAAGAGCGCCTTGCCCAGTACCGCCTCGGTCCGCCCCGAGCTTATGACTGAGCCGCTGGATGAAACCGAATCCGGCCGAGTTCGTTTCGCAGAAGCGGACCATCTGCTTGAAATGCTGAAGAAGATGACCGTTCTCGCCATCGGTCCCGGTCTGGGCACCGAAGACGAGACAGTTCGTTTGGTAAAACGCCTATACGACGAAACCGAAGTTCCCGTCGTTGCCGATGCGGATGCCCTGAACGCCATGGCCGGCGATCTGCCTGCAACGAGCAAAACCCGGGTTCTGACTCCTCATCCCGGTGAGATGGCTCGCCTGACTGGCAAATCAACTAAAGACGTTCAAGCTGACCGGTTGGGAGTAGCCCAGCAACTCTCAAAACAAAGCGGAGCGGCAGTTGTCCTCAAAGGCGACCGCACTATCATCGCCTTTCCGGATGGCGAAACTTGGGTTAATCCGACGGGCTCACCGGCCATGGCGACCGGCGGCACGGGCGACATCCTGACCGGCATGATTGCCGGCCTGGTTGCGCAACACCCCAAAAACTGGAAACGGGCCGTCGTCGCGGCAGTTTGGTTGCACGGCCGCTGCGGAGAATTGGCCGCCAGGCACTGGGGCGAAGAAGCAACTCTGGCAACCGACCTCCTGGACTTTCTTCCCGAGGCGATGAATGAAGTCCGCCCTCCGGTTTGAGACCCGCTCAGACGAGGAGACCCAGGCGCTCGGGCGGAGACTGGCAAAACTGCTTCCCGATCGCGGAATCATCCTATTAATAGGGGAGCTGGGCGCCGGCAAAACCACTCTCACGAAGGGAATCGTCGAAGCTCGCGGCGCCGCGCGAGCCGATGATGTCTCCAGCCCGACTTTCAGCCTCATTCACGAATATGGCAATCCGGTGAGCGTCTATCACATCGACCTCTACCGTCTGGATACCGAGGACGAAGCTCGCCGCCTCGGTCTTGAAGATTTATTTGATCAACCGGCTCTTGTACTTATCGAGTGGGGCGAACGATTCCCCAACCTGATGCCGGATCATCGAATAGAGATTCGGATCTCTCATCAAGGCGAAGACCACCGCGTAATCGAACTTGCGTCAGGCGAGTCTCCAGTATATATGGATACCTTGAAAGCCGAACTGGCGGAGTTTCAGAACCTGAAAGATCTCAAAACGATACTGTCAACAGAAGGTCCATGTTTAAGTGTGTATGTGCCGCTTGGCGCCGGTCAAGGCACTAGGGCCGACGCTCTGGAATGGCGAGAGTGCTTGCGGAGCCTGGAATCGAAAATCGCGCAGTACGGCTCGAAGGGCCGCGAACTGGTGGAAAGCATCTCGGATTGGAACGCCATCTCACCTCCAGCAGAACCTCACCGAAAATCCATCGCGGTCTTCCGGTCTGCGGATGTTTTCCGCATCGCTTCGATTGAGGATTCAGTAAAAAGCAAGGCTGTACTGGGTCCGCATTTTTACATCCGGCCTTTGCTGCCCGAATTAACGCGAGAAAGATCTTTTTACATTCTGGCGCTAAGTCAAAAGAATGTCCGCCTGCTGCGTTGTACTTCCCAAACTTCGGAGGAGGTCTCGTTACCAGCGGGAATTCCAACCAGCTTTGATGAGTTCATGAACTCCGTCAAACCCGATCACACGAGCGCCGATATGTCTAGCCCCGGCCCTTCATCAGGTACCTCCAAAGGAATCACTTTCGGCATGACAACGGACCGGGAAGACAAGGGCGAGCACCTGGCTCACTTCTACCGGCAGATCGATCGCGGGTTAAGTGAGGCATTGCGCGCTCACAGCGATCCCGTCGTTCCCGCCGCTGTCGAATATGAGCTCGCGCTCTACCGCTCTCTGAGCACCTATCCTCATCTGGCGGAGGAATCTGTTCAAGGAGCGCCGAACAGTCTTAAATCGGGAGAGATGCACGCTCGAGCGCTGGATGCACTGTTGAGATGTTACGAAAAAAAGATTGATGAGGCGGTCGCGGAATACAACCACAAAGTTGGAGGAGGCGCATCAAACCGCCTGAAAGACATCATTCCGGCGGCTCACGACGGCCGGATACTCACATTGCTTGTTTCCGATTCGCTCGAAATGACGGGCTCGTTCGACGAGACGACTCATACTGTCAAGGGGCGCGAGACGGGCACACCGGAGGATGAGGATCTAATTAACGATGCTGTTGTGCAAACCATCCTGCACGCAGGCCAAGTCTTCGTGGTGCCGAATGGCAAGATGCCGAACGGAACCCCGCTGGCTGCGATTTTCCGGTTTTAGTCTGCCGCTTGCTGACGCGCGCGGTTCAGTGCTGGGCCGCCGCTTACGACACGCGCGGTTCAACAGCGCCTTTCAGAACCGCGACCGTGAGGGAGCGGAGCGACGCATTCTGAATCCGGCAAGAAGCAGCCCGCAAACCGCGAGCAAGCCGAAGGTCGCCGGCTCGGGAGTCGCGACGAAGTCGTGCAGCGCAAGATCCGCAACCAGAGCGTTGCCGGCTGTTGTCGGATGTACGTCGTCCCAGAACAAATAATCGTTCGGATTGACGCCCGCCAGCCCCTGAGCCGAATTTTTGATATCTGTAAAGCCGTAAGCAGCCGGGTCCGCGGCGATTTGATTGAACAGGATGTCGACGTTCACACCGACCACCTGGATTCCCTGGCTCTGCAGTTTCCCGAGATCGACTGCCCATTCCGCGTTGAATGCATTGGTGGCCTGATCCAACGGATTTACCAGATGGTTGCTATACCCGAATGGCGTGTTGCCGAGGGGAGGCAGATTGAGCCACAGGAAGTATTTTGCACCCCCGGCGTGGAGCTTTTGGATATCGGCGTCCAGGTTGTCCGCGGCCGTCACGGGACTCATGCTGTCAAAGATGTCGTTTGCACCGGCCCACACTGTATAGAGCGCGTTTGAGGGCGCGCCGGTCGGATGTGCGGCTGCGAAGAAATTGAGCTGATTCGAAACACTGGAAATGCCCGAACCCGTGTCCGCGGCAGCGATAGCGTAGTTGTTGCCGCCCGCCAGAAAGGGTTGTGGATTGCTAAGACCAGTCTTCGCCGCCAACTGTTCTTCCCACAAGCCGAACGGGCCGGTTGTTTTCGGCGTCGTGTTCGCGCCATCCGTACGTTCACCGGGGGCATAATTCGGGCCGGGATACAACCCGAGGGTCGCGATGGAGGCGTTTCCGTTATCCGATAAGCTGTCTCCGAATACAACCAGCTGATTGATCTGATTGATTGGATCGGCCGTCAGTATGTAGAGCGGTGAAATGAGGACGAGACTGGAGAGCACAATTAACTTTGAGCGCATACTCGATTGACCCAGAATAGAATTCATCTAATACATGGTAATCGAATACAATTCAGAGTTGGGCTAACCAGGAGATACAAATGTCGTCATCACTTTCGCGCCGGAGCTTCGGACGCATCGCAACCATTCTGACTGCAGGCGCGACGCTGCCCTTTTACAACGAGCAGGCTCTCGCCCAAATGTCAAAATTACAGCCCATTCCGGCTGATGGAGTCAAGATCAACGCCAACGAGAACCCTCTCGGGCCGTGCGCGGAAGCCATCGACGCGATTTGCAGCGTGGGAAAACAAGGCGGCCGGTACATGTTTGAAGCGACCGACATGCTTGCCGAAAGCATGGCTGAAATACTCGAAGTGAAGTTCAGCCGCAAACCGGCGGAAAGCTATATCCAGATCTTCGCTGGCTCAAGTGCGCCATTGCACCAAACCGTTCTGGCGTTTTGCTCGAAAGATCGACCGTTCGTGAAAGCGGACCCGGGATATGAAGCAGGCGAGCTCGCAGCAAAACATGCGAGCGCGAAAGTCGTGAATGTGCCGCTCAGAGGCGGCGCATATGACCACGATGTGAAGGCCATGTTGGCTGCCGCGCCGGATGCGGGCTTATTCTACATCTGCAATCCGAACAACCCGACCGGTACGGTGACCAGCCGTTCGGACATCGAATATCTCATCGCTAACAAGCCGCAAGGCTCAGTCGTGATGATCGACGAGGCTTATATTCACTTCTCGAAGAGTGCAGTCCCCTGCACCGATATGGCGACAAGCGGCAAGGATGTCGTGGTATTGAGAACTTTTTCGAAGCTCTATGGAATGGCTGGATTGCGTGCGGGAGCCGCGATTGCTCGTCCCGACTTGCTGGAGAAGATTACACAATGGAGCGCCGGGGCGATGCCAATCACCGCGATGTATGCCGCCAATGCCAGCTTAAAAGTAAAGAACCTGGTAGCGCAGCGCGGCAAATATATGAGCGATATCCGGGACGAGACGTGCAGTTGGCTGGCCGCGAAAAATGTAGAATTCATTCCCTCTGAAACGAACTGTTTCATGATCAACGTGAAGCGGCCCGGAAGAGATTTCTACAAGGACATGGCCGCGCAGAAAATATACATCGGGCGATCGTGGCCTGTCTGGCCGAATTGGATTCGGGTGTCCGTCGGAACGAAGGACGAGATGGCCAGATTCAAAGAAGCCTTCGCGAAATGCTATAACGCGTAAATCAGCGGGAATCAATCAAAGCACGTACGTGTGCTTCGCTTGCCGCGGCCAATCCCTCGAGGCTATAGCCTCCCTCCAAAACGGAGACCAGACGGCCCTGGCAGTATTCTCCCGCCAGCTCTTTCACCATACGGGTCAGTTCGCTGAAGTCATCATCGGTCAGCAGAAACTGTCCAAGCGGATCATTCACGCGTGAATCGAACCCCGCGGAAAGCAGGACAAAGTCGGGCTGGAACTCTCTCGCTGCCGGCAGCAATTGATTGCGGAACGCGCCGAGAATCTCGGCTCTGGCAGCGCCGGCAGGAAACGGGCAATTGATTGTTTTGCCGGCTCCCTTCCCTTCCCCGCGCTCTGAAGCTGCACCCGTTCCGGGATACCAGGGCGATTGATGGGTGCTGAAAAATAGCACTGATTCATCCCCATAGAAAATGTCTTGCGTTCCATTTCCGTGATGGACATCCCAATCTGCAATCAACACTCTCTGCGCGCCATGCTTGCGTTGCGCGTATCGAGCCCCGATAGCGATGTTATTGAACAAACAGAATCCCATTCCACGAGCTGCGCTCGCGTGGTGTCCCGGAGGACGCACAACGCAAAACGCGTTCAGGACTGCGCCAGAAAATACCGCATCGACCGCAGACAAAACGCATCCCGCCGCTACTCGTGCCGCTTCAGCGGAGCCGGCGCTGATGTCCGTATCTCCCGTACTGAGCTGGCGGCGATTCTGCGCGATCTCGCGTTCCACCAGAGCGATGTATTCTCTGGTATGCACCAGCGCCAGATCGTCATCCGTGGCGCTCCGAACTTTGAGAGGCGAGAGGCCCTGAGGCAGGCCTCTCAGTACGGCGTCGAAACGCGCGGCTCGCTCCGGATGCCCCGGACCCGTGTCATGCTTTTTGACTTGTGGATCGGCCGCGAGACCGGTTGCTTTCATGCCGGACTAGCGTCCAGCGCCGGCAGCCTTGATGGAGACTAACTGTTGTTCGGGAACGGGGTCAGCGGTAATGGTTTGCTTACCCCGGAAGAAATCAAAGTAAGAGATTTGATGAACGCAGGAAACTGTGCAGAACGGCGCGCAGCCCTTCTCTGTTATGTACTCGCGCCGGATATCTTCCACCGTGTAGTGTTCCAGCGGCTTGGCTGGGAAACCGCGCTGCTGAGAACAGTAATGCACCAAGCCGTCTTCACAGATGTACAGATAGCGTGAGCCGGCGCGGCAACGCCAATCGCTCGGCTCGCCATTCGCGATCTTGTGCTGGAAATAGTTGATGCGCGAAAAATGCCTCTTCTCGAATTTCTTCATTTCAAGAAAGACTTCGCGCTCACGGTTCGCTAACGGACGCAACTGGCCGTCGCCATCATGGATAATTCCGACCGTTGACGTGAAGCCAAGCTCCATGGCGCGCTTCCCGACAATCAACGCATCTTCGGGATTATGGATTCCGCCGCCCAGAACGGAATTGATATTGACGTGGAAATCTGCATGCTCGGCCAGAATCTGAAGCTTTTTGTCTAAAACCTTCAGACTTTTCTTTGATACATCATCCGGCTTTACATTATCGATGCTGATCTGCAAGTAGTCGAGGCCAGCGTTGTTCAAGCGTTCGACACGATCCGCAGTAAGCAAGTAGCCATTTGTAATCAGACCGGCCAAAGCGCCGTTCGCCCGAATACCGCGGATAATATCGTCGAGTTCCGGATGCAGCAGCGGTTCCCCGCCGCTGATCGTGATCACACCCGTTCTCAGTTTGCCCAGCAGCTCAAGGCGATGCAGCATCGTATCCAGCGGCACCGGCTTCGAATAGGTGTCGTATTCGTTGCAATAGGCGCAAGACAGATTACATCGCCGGATAGGGATGATGTGCGCCATGATCGGGTGATCGGTATCCAGCGCCCCTCTCACGAGCAATTTTGCTTCCCGCAAACGCCGATCCAGCGTGCGGCGGCGCCGTTGACCATGCAGCTTCCGTTCGGGCATTAGGCGAGACTCTTTTATTTAAACACAAAACGGCACCGCGGAATCACTGAATGTGGTCCAAAAGCCCCAATAAGTGGTTGAATGTAGAAGCTTTACGGTTGAGCGGGGGTTCCGGCTATTCCCGTGAAAGTGGGCTGGTTAGCACCCTTGCTTGCAGCGGCAATATTCAAAGGTGAGAAATGGAGTATGTAGGATCGCATTCCGCGTTCCGCGTAGCTTATTCCATATTTCTTCGCCTCATTCAGAGCATCCTGGTTTTTCCAGCGGTCGTGCTGGATTCGATAACAGGCGACGACCGTTCCAGTGCGATCCTTTCCGCGGCGGCAATGCACAAAAACCGGCTCGGAATCGTTTTGAAGCAGCAGCGAGAGAACCTGTTGGACCTCTTCCTGGGTTGGAGCTGAGAGTGGCGGAAGCGGCACATTCACATACTTCATGTGCAACTTCTGCACTTCCTGCCGCTCGAACTCAGTACTCTGGCTCGCTTCTCGTAAATCTATAACCGTCTTGACGCCCATTGCGCCAAGTTCCTGGAGGCCAACCAGGGATGGCTCTGCGCCGCGGTATATATGATCGTTCACCTTACCGAAGTTGCGGACGTGAGCAACGGGCGGTTCGGCGCCAAAGAGGGGAAGCTGAAAAAGGCAGATAAATAGGACGAATCGCATCAACGCCGACTATTGTTTCGGAGGAGTCTGGGGAGCCGTGGGAGGAGTCGTCTGCTGCGGAGTAGTCGAACCAGAGCCAACGTCTCCGTACTTGATTGTCGATTCTGTTTTGAACTGGAACTTCCTATATTGGTCGTACTTGATTACCACCTTTATCCGCTGTGACTGGCCGTCTTTGAAATTCAGCGTGTCATCCGCGTAGGTATAGGTGGGAAACCAATATCTGCCATCAATTTGTTCGCGATACGTTTCGAATTTCGGGAACTGCTGGTCTTCGTGGCCGATGTAACCGGTTGATCGGCCATAAGTCTTCACGATCTGCAGATCTTGATCGTCGACCCAAATATCGCCGTCAAAGTAACGCTTCCGGTCCTTGGTCAAAACCTTCGGGTGAACGGAGAAGACGTAGCAGGGGATCTCATCCACTTGCTCCCGTTTCAAATACTTAACATCATATTGACCAAGTGTGTCATTGGTCATGACAAACGGCATGATGTTTCGCAGATCCTGCTCGTCCTCATGCGTCATGAGAATGTTTTGAAGGGAGGTGGCTGGAGCGTGGATAACGTGCGAGGTCCGGCGATCACGTTCATCGAAAGTAACCTCTTCGACGATCTGGTAAATGCCGCCAGGGGGATCAACCTCGGTGATCTTGCTGCTCTGACGATACTCGTACCCTTCGCGAGCGATGGCGAACTCAGTTTCTTTCTGTGTGAATTTTTTGATAATGTCCTGAATCTGATCCGGTGTCGGGTCCGGCTTCGCATCTGCTGCAGCCAGCAGCAGAGCGGAAAATGAAAGACACAGAGCCATGAGGCAGCTACGTTGGAACATCATTTGGACTTCTATTTCTATTGTGACGGATTTGCGGGTGATTTGCGTTACGGTCACCTCGCGAAATCGAGCAAAGCCTTCGCGATGGTAACCCGCTGCATGTTGCTGGTGCCCTCGTAGATTCGTCCTATTTTGGCGTCCCGATACAGCTTTTCAACGGGATAGTCTTTGGTGAATCCGACTCCGCCAAAAATCTCCACAGCTTTTGAGGCCACCTCTTCCGCTATGACAGAACAGAAATATTTGGCCATAGCAGCCTGTGTGACGAACGGCTGGCCGGCATCACGCAAGCGAGCAGCATTGTAGACCATCAAGCGGGCCGCTTCAATCCGCGTTGCCATTTCTGCGAGCTCAAACTGCACACCCTGGAAATCGCCAATGCGCTTGCCGAACTGCTTCCGTTCTCGCGCGTAGGCGAGCGAGTGATCCAGAGCGCCTTCTGCGAGCCCCAACATTTGCGCCGCGATTCCGATTCTGCCCTCGTTCAGGGTCTCGATCGCGATCTTATAACCTTTTCCGGGCTCACCCATTACCTGCTCGCTTCCGAGCCTGACATCGTCCAAGATGAGCTCGCATGTAGAGGAGGCGCGGATGCCGAGCTTGTCTTCTTTTTTTCCGACTTCGAATCCAGCCATTCCTCTTTCCACCAGGAAACAAGTGATCCCCCGATAACCGGCCGAGGGGTCGATGGTGGCGAAGACCAGGAAAATATCAGCTTCCGCAGCGTTCGTGATCCAAAGCTTTCTTCCCGAAAGGCGAAATCCGCCACTATCCTGGAGGGCTCTGGTTGTGAGCGCGAATGCGTCGGACCCGGAGCCGGGCTCAGATAACGCGTACGCTCCGACGCTCTTTGTGGCGAGCCGGGAAAGATACTTCTGCTTCTGCTGCGAGTTCGCCCAGCGCTCGATGGCGTTGCTTACGAGAGTATTCTGGACGTCCACAATCACCGAAGCGGAAGGATCTACTTTCGCGAGCTCCTCGATGGCCAGAACAGATTGAAAAAAGCTGCCAGCCTGCCCGCCATATTGCTCCTTGATGTCAATCCCCATTAATCCAAGCTCAAACATCTCGAGCAGGAGATCGGAGCGAAACTTGCCTTCTTCGTCCATGGTTCGAACATGCGGTGCGAGGCGTTCCTTCGCAAACTGGCGAACGGAAGCTTGAAACAGTCGTTCTTCTTCTTGGAGAAGTGTTAGAGGAACGGGAGGCGCTAATTCGGCTATTTCCGGCATTACGGCACCATCATAGCCCCGGTGTGTAATTCAGAGATTTACTCGGCGAGAGGCGGCGCTGGCGTGCCTTTCATCAGTCCGGAGACATTCGCCGCAACGCGCTGTGTGAAGGGCAATTTTCCGGGCGTTATGTCCTCGCGGTTGTACAACACAACCAATGCGCGATCTTCGCGCGGGCTAAAGCCTACGATCGAGGTGTAACCGCCAGTTCCGCCATCGTGCATGAACTCCTGCTGGGGCTCATCGTAGAGCCATGCGAGGGCAATTTTCATTTGGGGTGCGACGTCGGCGCGAAGTTGATGATCCAGCGCGATTGCGAGAGGCAGCGTGGCTGCGGGCGAACCCGA
Source organism: uncultured Acidobacteriaceae bacterium (assembly GCA_963758245.1). GTDB lineage: Bacteria > Acidobacteriota > Terriglobia > Bryobacterales > Bryobacteraceae > Bog-105. Next base: position 141,808 of record CAVWUV010000016.1, read on the forward strand.
GGGCTCCCCAGTCGGAAGCCTTTCCGGATGGAGATTTGCTTCCAAATAGGTGAGCAGATCCGGTGCGGTAGATCTCAGCGCTCCGGCACCGGCGAGAGCGCTCAAGTCCCATGGACGAGCGGGGTCGTTAACCGCGTTATGACCCTGAATGAAACGCTTCTTCTGCTCCGCGGAGAGCGTGACTACGGTGTCATGCATGTGCAGCGGCCCAGTGATTTCTGTTTTGACGAGATCCTCATAGGAGAGGCCGGCACGAAGTGCGAGCGCCTGACCTAACAAGCCCACGCCCAAGTTGCTGTACATGAATTTTGTCTCCGCGGGACGCGCCACTCCGTGCTTCGCGAGGAACTCATACAGTTCTTTGGTATCGTAATCGGCGTAAGGATTGGACGGGTCCGCCGGGTGCAAGTTGTCGGGCAATCTGGGCAGACCTGAGTGTTGCGTAGCAAGGTCGAGCAGAGTGATCTCGGGGCCTTCGGGTTTGGCGACCGTGCCCGCGGGCAGCAGAGCTCTAACGGGATCATCGAGCGCGACTTTTTTCTGTTCAACCATCTGCGCCAGGACGAGTCCGGTGAATGTTTTGGTGATGGAACCGATCTCGAAAATCGAATCGGGCTGCGCTGCGCCGTAGCAGAAAACCTGTTTTTGACCGTGATCCAGAACTCCGATGACAACGCCGCCTCCCGTAGACTTCGCAAGCAGACCACCGTTGCCTACGAGCGGCGCGAACTCAGGATCGAGAATCCGCTTCAGATCAGCGAGCGCGACGGGTGGACGGGCCGGCATCGGAGCTTCGGCCTTCGGTTTTTCACCTGTCCCCGGCTGCCGCGTGAGCTCGAGAGGCAGAGGCGCGCCCTGTGTCCACGTACCGGTGAGCTTTTTGCTGTCCTCGCTGAGCGTCCCGCTATAGTTGCCGTGCACAGCAGGAACATCGAAGCTGAATTTGTTTCCCTGAAGCTTGGCGTTTTCGCACGGAATGCCCATCGCTCCCTGGTCCAGGCTGTCGAGCGACACATCCATCTTGCCGGCTGAAACGGTTTTTACGTGGACGGCGAGCCGAAGAGACACGCCGCCCGCTCGTAGCACTCCGGCCCAGTCTCCATCAACGGGCGAGGGTTCGGCAGGTTTGGAGTTTTGCTGGGCCGGGTTCTGTTGTTTGAAAACCAAAGGCAGTGGCGCGCCTTGATTCCAAGTACCAGTGAGCGTTTTGCTGTCTGAACTGAGCGTGCCCTTGTAGCTGCCATTCACCGAGGGTATGTCGAAACTGAAGCTCGAGCCGTTCAATGCAACATTAGCTCCCGCCAAGCCTCTAGCGCCCTGATCGATGCTGTCCAGCGATACAGAAAGCTTTCCCGTGCTGTCCGCCGTCACGTGCAACACAAGCCGCAGTGAGCCTCCGCCGGTGTCGAGCGTGCCCGCCCAGTCACCGGCGATTGCGGGCCCGGGACCTTGGGAGGAGAGAGTTAAGGCCGTCATACAAGACAGAAAGAGGAGGAACGGGATTCGGCGAAAACTGAGGTTGAGCATAATTTTGGCAGGCACCTGTCACTATAACGATTCAACCCAGATCGATTCAACAAGTCACGCGGATGATGCGCGGACCTCAGGATCGGATTGCCGGGCCTGCGGCCATGATGATGCGCTTCCCGGGGTTCGGTTAAACCTGTTCGTCGAGTTCTTTGAGGGATTTTCCGTCGTTCGTCTTCCACACGATCAGTGCGTTTGCGCTCCCGCCACATACAACGGCCGCCGCCGCAGATGGGCTAGAAAACTCGGCATCTTTGGTGAAGACCAAGAACCCATCTTTCTCGATGAGGGTGCCACCGGCAATGAGCTGTTTCCGCTGGGCTACGACGGACGGATAACTCTCCGCAGATGGGCGCTGTTCGCGGACGGCGGTTGAGCTCTGGAAAACGACGAAGCCGTTCGCGGTGCGCTGGCCTCGCGCCTCTGCTCCTTTGATGGGGTAGAAAAGGACGCCACCGGGCTGGCCTTTCGCGGCGGCTTGAGTGATCGGCGCGAGAATATCGGAGCCGAGCACGGGAAGGAGCTGCCGAATGCGGTCCAGAAACACCTCGATGTCCTCGCGATCCGATTCGGAAAGCTTCCTTAGCATCACCGAGGGCGCGTTACGAAAACCAAAATGGCATCCGAGTCCTCGAAGGAGACTTCTTGGGCCCTTGATGGTGCGAAGGGGATTTATCACCAGCTAACTGGGGCAAGGTGTAATTAGCCGAACCCGGAGCGATCACTTTAACCTGGGCCGTTACACCGGATCGACTGTTTACGGTTGTACTTTCCGACACGATGGCGGTTCTCCTGTTCCTGCGCTGATCTGGCATGATCTCGGAATGCGCCAGGAGAGCGGGAGCGCATTACTCAAACTCCCACCGCCGCGCGATCCGCCGCGCCAGAATAAACAGCACGATTCCCACGGCCACCAGAACCCCGACCTGCGGCCACAGCGAACTCAACGGGAGGTCGCGCCAGAAGACCTTGGTGAAGCCGTCGATGGCCCACGCGTTAATGGTGAATAAGCCGGCTTTCTGCATTGCCTCCGGCATCAGGAACCGCGGGAACATGCTGCCGCCAATCGCCGACATGATCAGGATCAGCAGTGTAGAGACGGCCCCAAGCTGTCCGCGCGTGTGACACATGCTGGCCAGAAGAATGCCGAAAGCGGCCACCGCAAATGCCGTGCACAGCCCCATCACGAGGAAGCCGGGAATGTGCGTGAAGAAGTCGAGATGAAAAACGGCCCAGCCCCACAGAAACATGACGACCAGCTGGGCGAATGCAAGGAGCGTGTTGAAGGCCAGTTTGCCGGCCAGCAGCGTTGTCATCGTTACGCGCGAGCTCAGCACGCGATCGAGCGTGCCGCTGTCTGCCTCGTCCAGCAGCGAGCCCGCTGCTGCGCTCGCAGTAAACAGCAGAAACATGACCCCGATAGCGGCCGCATAGAACGAGATCAGATTCTTATTTTTGTGTTCTCCGACGACCGATTGCGTATCCACGGCAACGATGCCGCCGCCGAATTCCGAGCCGGATGTCGTTTTAGAACTGGAGTTGTTCACCTCCGGCTCATTCGCGCGTTCCTGCTGCAGTTGTTCCAGGTACTGCATGTTCTCGTTCCAGCGCTTGCGCTGCTCCGGAGTGAACGCGCCAAGGTACTGCTCGGTGTACTTCATTCCCATGTTCGCCATCGACGCGGGCATCGCCGTGATCGCGGCCTTCTGCAGCAGCCCGTTCACAATTTGCGGCGCAATCGGGTCGCTCTGATCGTTCAGCAATCTGAGCTTCGGCCCCTGCTTCTCTCTCGGCCCGAAGTCCACAGGGTGAGCGCCCCATCCTACGGGAATAATCAGCGCCACCGGGACATCTCCGGCTTTGACGGCTGCTTCGGCACTCGCGGCAGTGTAGTCGGGCGGGGTGGACGCATGTTGCTTCGCGTCCGGATGTGTACTCACCTGCAACGATCCCTCCCGTTCCAGCCCCCGCACCAAGTCGCGAGACGCCGCGCTGTGGTCCTCGTCCACCACGATGACGTGAACGCGCGGAATCGTGTCGTGCTGGCCGCTGAACACCATGGCGAAGATAGTGAAGAATGCAATCGGCAGCACAAAGCTGAGCACCAGAGACGCGCGGTCGCGGCGCAGGCCAGTTATCGCAGTGCGTGCAATGGCGAAGATCAATCGCGCAACTCCCTTCCTGTGAGGTGCAGAAAAACCGACTCGAGGTTCGGCCGCCGCAGCGAAACGTCCAGCGGCTCAAATCCGTGCGCGCTCGCATCGTCCAGCAGCCCGGCAATTTCGCTGGGATGCTGAACCGTGAGTTGCGCTAGGCCTTCGGCGATGCGTCCGCCGCGGCTCTCCACCCAGGTGGCGATCGCGCTTTCCGCACCGGCGAAGCGCGCGATTACCTGACTGCTGCTCCCGAACGTATTATGGACGAGTTCCTCATGCGTGCCCTCGGAAATGATGACGCCGTGGTCAATGATGGCGATGCGGGTACACAGCCGCTCCGCTTCTTCCATGTAATGCGTGGTGTACAGAATGGATGTGCCGTGCGCACGCAGGGCCTCGATCATCTCGAAGATGCGGTTGCGCGACTGCGGATCGACACCAACCGTAGGCTCGTCCATCAGCACCACGCGCGGGCGATGAATGATTCCCGCCGCCATGTTCAGCCGCCGCTTCATCCCTCCCGAGAGATTGCGCGCCGGCTCGTGGCCGCGGTCCGTGAGGGCAGCCCAGTCAAGGCACCACGCGATTTGCTGGTCGAGTTCCTTGCCGGACATGCCGTGGTATTCGCCGAAAGCGAATAGATTCTCCCTACACGTGAGCCGCGGATAGATGGCCAGTTCCTGCGGCACCCACCCCAGCACCTGCCGCGCCGCCTTCGACCCCGCGTCCGCGCCGAAGATACGGATGCGCCCTTCATCCGGCAACACCCGCCCCACAATGCCGCGGATCAGCGTTGTCTTGCCCGCGCCATTCGGGCCTAGCAGGCCCAGACAATCGCCCGGTTGCAAAGCAAGAGAAACCCCGTTCACCGCCGTCATCGCGCCGAAGCGCTTCACGAACCCCGCAACCTGAATCGGTTGCGCAGAGACGGCTGGGGCAGCGGACAGCGCTGTAGACATCAGGCCTCCCAAATATACGACACCATGCTAGCCATAGACATACGCGCGCAGCATGAAAATCGTTCTCTTTCTCGAGGATGCTCCTGCGCTTCGGAGCCCCAGTGGTCCGGCGGCAAAGGACTCGTGGTTCTGTCGCCCATGGAGGTGACGAGTTGATTCGGGAACTGAACATGCACTCGCTGTAACGCAAGCCCGATACTTCGCGTCGACGGCATGTCACTGCGGCGAGCACGTGCTGCAGCAACTCGGGTTCTGCTTTGACTGGTAGTTGCTTGCTTGAGTACAAGGAGCTTTGTCTTCGTGCCAGACTCACAGCGGGAGAGCTTACCGTCGCTCCGGTGTGGTCGCCAAGTGACGGGTAATCCGTCCCCTTGCTCCGTTCTGTCGTTATGGCTCGAGCCCCATCTTGTCGTTGACCGCGAATCGCAGTTTTTGCTTGCACCCTAGGTAGTGCTGGGTGATTTGAATCGAGACGTGTCCCAAAAGAAGTTGGTTTGATCCAGTTCGCCGCCTGCAACGTGACACAACCGCGCACAGGTTCCCCTGAGGTCGTGTGGTGCGAGCTTTTCAATGCCAGCCGCTTTGGCTGCGTGTTTGACGATCTCCCAAAGAACTTTGGGCGTCATCCCATTTCCCCAGATTCTGCCTGCTTTGTTGATTGAGCGAAAAATTCGTCCTTCCTTAATGCCAGCTGCTTCAGTCCAGCTATCGATAGCTGCTTTTACCCAAGATGGAATCAGTTTCCAAGGCGCAGGCCGATCCGTCGCACTCCTTTCACGCGACTGATACCGGCGGCGAGTTCCGACTGAGCAACCCGGAATCTGCTGCTTCGTAGCCACACGTCTGACGGCCGCAAACGAAGATTGATCGTCGTCGCCGCCAAGTGGCGCTGCTCAAGGTAGATCCGGTACCGAAGGACAACAGTGCGGTGGAATGCCAAACGCGGTTCTCAGCAATACCAGTCGACGAACTCAGTAATCGCGTGATCGTAGGTTCGCTGGCCGCTTTTGGAATCCCCTCCCAGATGCTACTGAGTGCCGTCTCGATAGCTGCAAGTCCGAGAAGAATTGGTCGCGCTGATCGAAATGATATGCATATATGTTCGGCCCAACGAGTCGTAGGCGTGCACGCTTTCGGCCGAAAAGCGTGAAAGCAACTCACGTGTCACTTAGGAGGAACAATGGCTAATCACCCGCCCCAACCAGACGCTATAAACCGCCGCACACTGCTACGCCTCGGAACGGCTAGCGCACTCGCAGTGGGCACAGCCTCCGCGCTGGAGCAACCGAACACCGGGACGGAATTCGCGGCCAAGGCTGCATCGAACTCCGAGGCGCCGAACCTGCACCCGCCCGTGGTCCAGGTCAAAGGCGGAAAACTGCGTGGCCTGAAAGACGGAAGAGTGTTTATGTTCCTTGGCATCCCGTATGCCCAGGCGGAGCGGTTCGAAATGCCGAAGCCGGTTCCGGCATGGGACGGCATCAAGGGGGCTCAGGTGTGGGGGCCGGTTTGCCCGATCCCGCAGGCGAACTCGGTGGGCACCGACGATGTCGTTTTTCCCCACCGGTTTTGGGTGGAAAACGAGAACTGCCAGGTGCTGAATGTGTGGACCCAGAGGTTGTCGACGAACGCCAAAAAACCAGTGATGGTGTGGATGCATGGGGGCGGGTTCACAAACGGCTCGTCCATGGAATCGTATGCGTATGACGGAAAGACGCTGAGCGAGTTTGGGGATGTCGTTGCAGTCAGCGTCAATCACAGGCTAAACATCATTGGGACGCTGGACCTTTCAGCGTACGGTCCGCAATACGCCAACTCCCGGTACACGGGTATGGCCGATTTAGTGGCGGCCCTTGAGTGGGTTCGCGACAACATCGAAACCTTCGGCGGCGACCCCGGAAATGTAACGATCTTCGGGCAGTCGGGCGGCGGCGGCAAGGTGACTCGTCTCATGCAGATGCCGGCGGCAAAGGGTCTTTTTCACAGGGCAATTTCTGAGAGCGGCGGCAGTCTCAACTACCGCACCACCGATCCGGCGAAGAGCATTGAACATCAGCAGGCAATCACAGCGGCCACTCTGAAAAATCTCAACCTTGACGGCAACCACATCGACGAGCTGAAGAAGGTTCCTTATCGTGATTTGCTTGCAGCTGGTACGGCCGCCACACAGGCATTGGCGAAGCAAACCGGCGTCCGCGGCACCGGTTGGGACGTGATCGCGGACGATCAATACGTACTGCGTGAGTTCTGCGACTGGGCAGCTTCCATTCCATACATGGCCGGAACCGTGATGAGCGAGTTCAATAGCAATCTCGCTAAGGGAGAGCTCACGAAAAACGATTGGAGCCCGAAGGAAGTAGACAATCACCTAACGGCTGCGTTTGGCGACAAGAAGGACGAGGTTGTGGCCGAGTTCAAGAAGGTTCAACCACAGAAGAAAATCCAGGACGTGCTCTTCCTCGACACGATCTTCCGGCCGGGCGCGAAAATGGTGCTCCGAAGAAAGCTGGAGAACACCAGGGCGCCGGTCTTCAACTACATCTTCGCGTACGAATACCCGATCGATGGCGGAATTACGTCGTTCCATTGCTCGGAGATTGCGTTCGCATTCCATGCTCTGAGCGAGCCGCATATTCATCTGGCGACTGGCGCAACACCTGCGGGATTGGCTTTGCAGGACAAGGTCTCTCAGGCGTGGGTCAATTTCGCGCGAACCGGTAACCCGTCCCAACCGGACCTCCCCTGGAAACCGTATACGGTCGAGGGCAAGGAGACCATGGTCTTCGACACGGTCAGCGAAGTGCGCTGTGTCGATGACGATAGGCTCCTGTCACTCTTGCCGCCGCCGGCCTTCCGGTTCTGACCCGCAGCCGGCCGCCGGGAACTGGAACAGTGGGATGCCGCGCTTCGCAGCAGTTAGTAAAAAGTAACACCCAGACAAGGACAGTCTAAATGCGCTTCAAATCGATACTCTTGCTGACAGGGCTTTTGGCCTGCGTGACAGCTCCCGGCACATTGCTTGCACAAAATACCGACTCGGATCTGCCCCCGGTGATTGACGTGCATGTGCACGCGATGTTGGAGTCCTTCCCTGGAGGCGGACCCATGTGTCCCAACACCCCGAAGTTCCTGGCCTCAGATCCTGATACGAAGGAAGGAATGTCGGGTTGGTCGAACCAGGACGACTGCACTCCGAAGCTCTATCCTTCAGCCAAGGGTGAGTATCTGCAGGACCTCGTTTCTGAGATGAAACGCCTCAATGTCACAGCCGTCGTCTTCGGCGATCCGGCAAGCGTTCAGAAATTCGAACAGGCGGCTCCGGGTCGAGTCATTCCTGGAACTTCGTTCAACGACGGCGTGAAGCCCGGCGAACGCGCGTCTATAGACGACCTGCGGAAGACGTTCACCAACGGAGGCTTCAAAGTTATGGGCGAGATCGGATTGCAGTATGAGGGATTGTCGCCGAGTGATCCGTCCGTAGACAAATACTTCGCGCTCGCCGAACAACTGGACATCCCCGTTGCGATTCACATGGGCACGGGAGGTTCGGGACGTGCGAATATCACCTCGCCCAAGTTTCGGGGCTCCATGGGCAATCCACTTCTATTAGAGGATGTGCTCGCACGGCATCCTAAACTGCGCGTTCAAGTCATGCATGCCGGTTATCCAATGATCGACAATATGCTCACTCTTTTGCAGGCAAACTCCCACGTTTACGTTGACGTAGCGGGGCTCATCTGGAGTTATCCGATCAAAGAAGTCAATCGTTACATCGAACGCCTGGTGGATGCCGGCTTCGAGGACCGGGTGATGTTCGGTACAGATCAGATGGAGTGGCCGAAACTGATGGCATACTCGATCAGCATCATCCAAAACGCGGATTATCTGACGCCCGAGCAGAAGCGGGACATCCTGTACAACAACGCGGCACGCTTCTACCGGTTGGATAAGAACCGCGAGCATTAGGGCTGGCCTTCGACGTCGCCGCCGCCCAGGGATGCGAAGGTTCGGTACTTACTTGGGCTGCGCCGAGAGTGGCCGCGGTGCAAAGTCTTGCAGATGACGGCGCCACGTCTGCTATCTGCTGAGGCTTGCTTGGCTCGCGGCCAATCGGCTTCTTCAGTCTGTTCTTAGGACGCCGGTCAACCCCACCCAGTAGCAGTAACGGCGGATCTATCAGACCGGCTGCCCCTCGACGCATTCAAGTCGCGCACAATCGTTGCACTTGCTTAAAGATGCAACGAGCTAGTTCGCGGATTTACACCGCTGTTTATAGTAGGAACTTTAGGAGAGAGATCACAATATGCGTCGAACAATGTATGTGCTTTCAGTGTTTGCGGCGACCGCGGCGCTGGCCTCACCGGTATCGGCGCAAGTGGCGACAGAGGTGCCTCCTGTCATCCCCAACGCGCCGCCGGTCGCCGTGGAGCACATCAAAGTGCATGGCACTTCTCTTGAAGGGAATCTAGAGAAGGATGCTGTCGATCGAGACGTATTTGTGTTTCTGCCGCCCAGCTATGCGAAGGACACGCATCGAAAGTATCCGGTCGTCTACGCACTGCACGGTTATTCCATCGGAGCCGAGCAGTGGACCCATGAGATTCACGTGCCCCAGACGATTGAAGGGGCCTTCGCGCAAGGCGCCAAAGAAATGATCATCGTGCTGCCTGATTCAAAAACCCTCCACAACGGTTCGATGTATTCAAGCTCCGTCACGACGGGAGACTTCGAACGATTCATTTCCCACGATTTGGTCGCCTACATCGACGCGCATTACCGAACGATTCCGACGCGGTTGAGCCGAGGGCTGGTAGGACACTCCATGGGCGGATACGGGGCGACGCGCATCGGCATGAAGCACTCGGATGTGTTCGGAAGCTTGTATATCATGAGCCCGTGCTGCCTATCGGCGCGGCAGGCAGGTCCTGCGGGTTCTGCCAACGTGCTGGAGGCAGTGAAGACGCCTGAAGATTCGGCCAAACTGCCGTTTGCTGCGCGAGCGCAGCTTGCGAGCGCCGCTGCGTGGTCACCTGATCCGAAGAACCCACCCCTGTACCTCGATTTACCGATGAAAGACGGTGTCCCGCAGCCGGACATCCTTGCAAAGTGGGCTGCGAACGCGCCGCTCGCGTTCATCGATCAGTACATTGACCGCCTGCGCGAGTACCGCGCGATCTCGATCGATGTAGGAGATCAGGACAGATTGCGTGTCGACACCGAGAAACTGCATGAGGTTCTAGACCTAAACGGTATCCCGAACGGGTTTGAGCTCTATCACGGCACACATACCAGCGCCGTCGCGGACCGGTTCCAAAATCACGTGCTGCCCTTCTTCAGCAAGAACCTGTGTTTCGAAGGTGATTGCGGTGGAGCCCGCGAATAAGCTTCAGATATGATGCGCTGCAATTTGACCATCGTCCGGATTCGGTCGCGCTTTGCTCTGATCGCGGTTGCCGCGCTGAGTTTCGCCCAGCGGGCGCCTATTGAACAGCAACTCACCTTTACGCCGGATCACGCGACCGGCATTTACGACCTCGGCCAAACCGTAGCGTGGACGGTAACGCCCGGTCCGGAGACGCCCACATACGCGTACAAATGGACCATTCGCCGCAACAACGCCGTGGTTCTAAAACAAGGAAAGCTCGACCTTTCTTCGGGTAAAGGCAGAATCGAGATCACCGGCGACCAGCCCGAAATGATCTACGTCGCCATAGAGCCGTACGCCAGTCTCATCACAGACCCCGCACCAGCGTCTTACGTCGGCGGCAATACCGGTCGTAACAATGGACTTTATGCGGTTGGGGCTGCTGTGGCTCCGGAGAAGATCGGGCTCTCGACGCCGCGCCCGGATGACTTCGATGCGTTCTGGAAAAGCAAGCTGGAGGCTCAGGCCAAAGTTCCGATCAAACCCGTGCTGACGTCGGTTCCAACTGATCTGCCTGCGGTCGAGTTAAGCATGTTTTCACTCGACGCGCTCGGATCGAAGGCGCACGGATACATCGCACACCCTGCTCGCGAAGGGAAATTTCCGGCCCTTATCCAGCTGCAGTATGCGGGCGTGTATGCATTGAACGCCGAGGCTGTTGCCATGCACGCGGCCGACGGCTGGCTATCCATCGACGTCGATTCGCATGACAAGCTGCCATCCGATCCATCAGGCAACATCCCGCGGAACTATCAGACCATTGGCAACACGGATCGCGAGAAGTCCTATTTTCTAGATATGTATCTGCGTGACTCGCGCGTTCTCGATTACCTGCTGACGCGGCGTGACTGGGACGGTAAAACCATCGTGTTGACAGGCGGCAGTATGGGAGGGCAACAAAGTCTGGCGCTCGCGGGTCTGCGGCCGGATAAGATCAGCGCAGTGCTGGTCTGCGTGCCGGCGGGAGCGGATACGAACGGAGATCTTCACGGCCGCAAGGCTGGCTATCCCAACTGGCCGTCCGACAACCCGGCGGCGATGAGGACGGCGCTCTACTTTGATACCGTCAATTTGGCGTCACAGATCCACGCACCCGTGCTTGCGGGCATGGGGTTCATCGACACGATTGCTCCGCCGGCCGGAATCTGGACTGCGCTAGATCAGATTCCCGGCCCCAAAGAGCCGCTCCCAATGATTCAATCCGAGCACGACAACCTGACTCCCCTGAAGGGACGAGCCTGTCCTGAGCGCATCAAAGAAGTACTGAACGTGATGGTGAATGGCGGTGAGTTCAAGCCGAACGCATCTGTAGCGTACTGAATTAATGTACGACTTCGTTGGGCTAACGAATCGTCGCGCTTACCCCAGAGACGAAATTATCCGCATCATAGGTGCTGCCCGATGCTTTCCATACGGCTTGCTTCGCATCCGGTGCTTGGTTGAACATCCGGTTCTGTTAAAGTTCGTCATTATGAAAAGCATGTTTGATTGCCCCGCTCTCAGGAGCTTTTGCAGATTGTCGTTGCTAGCCACGATCCTGTGCACACCAAACCTGCGGGCCCAGCAAGGAACGCCAACGACAGCACCTACACCCGACGTGCCGGATTGGGCTCTTCCGGGATCCCCTGCCCACAAGCAGGTTCCGCCACCGGCAGATTTTCATCGTCCGAGCAGGAATTTCGACACACCCATCGGAATCTTTCAGGGTCAATCGGACGTCGGTGCCGCGGTAGTGCAGGGCAGCGCAAGTTACGACGCCAACACGCAGCGATATACGATTAACTCCGCCGGCTACAACGTCTGGTATACGCGCGATGAGTTTCGTTTCCTGTGGAAGAAAATGTCTGGCGACGTCTCACTCGCGGCCGACGCCAGCTTTCCCGATCCCAACGGCTACAACGACCGTAAGGCGCTCCTTATCATTCGCCAGACTCTCGACGACGACTCTAAGGAAGCCATGGTGGCAGAGCACGGAACTGGCATGATCCACCTGGCGCAGCGTGCTAACCGAGGTGCTCTCATAACCGACATGCAATACCGGTTCGGCGGCTCGCTTGCTAAAGTGCTGGCGAAGCGCATCGGGCTCGAAAAGCGGGGCGATTCCATTGCCATCTTCGTCAGTCTTGAGGGCGAACCCATGCACCAGTTTGGGCCCCCGATAACCCTGCACTTCGATCAACCTTTCTATTCAGGTATCGGCTTCTGCTCGCACCTGCCAGACAAGTCGGACACTGCCGTGCTGTCCAACGTCATTCTCGAGAACTCGGCCGGCAAAGTTAATTAGAGGAGTCGCTATCTGCCGCAGCGAATCCAGCTATAAGTCGGCATCGTGGACATCAAGCCGGCGAGGCGGAGCGCGAACGGGATTTATCTACGCGAATTGTGGCATGGCTTGGCGCTGTTTACGTTGACAGGCCAACTCCCACCGCGTACAGTGTGTGGTGCGTCAAGATGAACAAGGTTCGATGTCCGGAGCCCCCGAACAGGATGTCGATGGGACGCTCCGGGACATCAATACGCGCGATCTGGCGACCGGACGAATTGTAGACAAATATCTGTCCATTGGCAATGTAGACGTTGCCCTTCGCGTCTGCGGTGACGCTTTCACCACCACGATTCGCGAACGGCTGGAGCTGCCCGAGCGTCCCGTCCGCGTTGACGACGGCGCTGTAAGTCACGTCCTCCGATTCGCTGCTTATATATATATGCTGTCCAACAGCTACCGTTTCAAAGCCATAGCTGTCGAGATTATCCGAAAAGCGCCAACCCAAAATGTTGTCTGCCGGTGCCTGCTGAAAGACTCGGCCCGCCGGGAGGAAGACACTGCCGTCCTCGGAGACGTACTCCTTGGCTTTCGGACTGGTGACATCTCGCGCGAACATTTGGGCCAAGGTTGTGAACTGCATGGTGCGTAGGTCAAGCTGATCCTTGAACTCGCCGTTGTTCCAATAGTTGACCGGAAGAATGGCCGAGGCGTTCACGTGCGGCTCTGCCGGTTGCAACTCGAGAACTTTAATGTCGGTCTCGGGCGAGCCGGGCTTAAACGTGTAAACGGTCCCTTGCGGTCCCGCTGCGGAAAGCACGATCAGATTGCCCGATTTATCGAAAGCCAGGTTGACAGCATCGAGCGGATTATCACGCTCGATAGTAAGCCCTTCTTCTTTGGACCAGCTGTAAATACGCTGCTCGTGATGGTCGACGAAGTACAGCTTGCCGTTTGCGTCTACGGCTGCGCCGGAAATCGAGAAGAATCCGGTCTCCAAACGTTCCACGTGCGCGCCGGCACCAAGCACAGCCGTTGTGTCCGGAGCGGCGGGGCGGGAGGGATTAGCGGGGATGTCCAATACGGCGAATTCACGTTCTCGCACTTCGAGATGGTGCGTCATATCTTGCACGGCGTTCTCGTAGGGATACTTGCTAACCCGTAGGAACGTTCCGCAGCCGTTCTCGTCGCAGATGGCGTAACCGCTCTCCGCATTCACATGTACATTCCGAAAGTGAATATTTCCCGAGTGATATAAGCGCACAGCGGCAGGAAAGGGAGCACGCGAACGGGTGACGCGGTAAGCGTGGTAGTTGGCGATGGTGATGTTATTGCAGAAGTCAAGCTCAAGGGAGAGCGCGTCAGGACTTTCACCGGCTTCCTCTTCGGTCTGGGGCGCATTCAAATCCCAGTTCTCCACGTGGTCGAGTTTGATTTCGGTCCGGACGTGATGCTCGTTCGAGAGTTCGTACACATGGCCGGGAGTCTTGGTATGGGAGACGTAGAAACCGGCCTGAGCAAAGGTGTCGGGGGTCCAGATATCAGCGAAGGTTCCTCCGCCGCCGTTGGTGACCCATAGGCTGGGATACTGCCCGTCCCACCGTTTATGTAAATCGGGGTCGGCGGTGTGGTTGTTGTTGTAGGGATTCACTCCGCTGCCGTGGCCCCCGAGAAAACGCACGTCGTCGATGAGCGATTTCTCACCGGCTTGCCACAGGACGCCAACGGCGCGTGGATTCGCGGCGCCAGTGGACACACCGAAGCCGCTTAGAATATTCGATCCGCCTGAAGGTGCTTCGATCACCGGCCGAGGCGTGCCGAGTCCCTGAAAAGCGGCCGTCCCATCGGGTAGATCGAACTGCGTCAGGGTCGGGTGCAGCCCGATCAGGGCGGTATCGGGCTTCAGCATCAAGGTGTCGCGAATGAGGTAATGTCCGCTCGGGAAATAAAGCACCTGATGGGCGTTGATGCCGTTCTGAATGGCGCTGGTGTCGTCCGTTGTTCCGTCGCCCTTCACCCCGAGCGAGTGCACATTCACCCACTCTTCAATTGGAGGCAGGGCGCGCAGGGCCGGTAGAAGAGGTGCGGGCACATTCGGCAGAGGCAAGGAATCGTACTGCATACCGATGGAGCCCATAGCGCCTTCAGCAGGTATGAATAACCCGTAGTTGAAACTCTTGACTGCATAAGCCGTGCCCTTGCCACGAATTTTTTTCCCGCTCTCGCGCAGCAGGGCGAAGACGGGCACGTTCTGCAGGACAGCATTTTCAAAACCGACCTCAGTCAAGGGGCTCTGTTCGTTGCTGATGATGAGTGCCTGACCGGTCACATCCTCGAAGCGGCAGTCTTTCGCCCAGAGTTCATCCGAGTAGTTCGGGTCGATATCGATGGCTGTTGCCACGTGTCGGAAGACGTCGCGGATGAGAGTAAGCCCGGCCTCATGCTCGCGGATGGCGGCTTCGCGTTGGCCGTCGAAGGCGGAGTCGATGAGTGTGAACTGCCACGCGGGAGAGGTCTTCTCGGTCAGAATGCCGTACCTGCCGCCATAGAAGTGCAGATCTTCCGCCTCGTTGCCCACCTGGTAAAGCGCCGCGAGGGCGGAGCCGACGTGAAAATTCATGTGGCTGAGGTAGGCGTGCTGCGCGACATGAAAGCGGATCGCCACTGCGGCGGGGTTGCCTTCGCCGATCTCGAAATCGATGTTGCTCATGGCCGAGTAGAAGGTGCCTGAGTTAGCGTCGGCGATCGCGGGATTCGGCGGCACGCTGTCGGGCGGCGGGAACGGAACGCGGCCGGCTGTTTGGCCCGGAGCTTGGCCCGGACGAGCACCTGTGAAGATCACCATAGTGCCCATGCCGGTCTCGAACCTGGGCGTGTGTGCGGGGAGGAGAAAGACGGGCCGGGTTGCGCCATATCCGAACACACGGACGCCCGGCCAGACGTAGACAGTGTGGGTAAGACGGTAGCGCCCCGAGGGAATGAACACGATGCCTTCGTGGGCCTGCGTTCCGGCTCGATCGATGGCCGTTTGTATGGAGGCAGTGTCGTCGGTCGACCCGTCGGGAGGGGCGTTCACATTGACGGCCTTAGGGTCGTCCAGCTTGGACGTGAACACGGACTGAGCGGACGCGAGGGACTGCAAGCACAACAACAGCACGGGAAGGGGTCTCGCGAGGGTTTTGATCATCGGCCTTTTTTGTTTTACATCATGGGCTTCGATTGGGGGCAAGGAGGCTTGCTGGTTGACTTCGATCGCTCAGATTCCCTTGAAGTCGACGAAGTAGTGAACAGAACCGGTTTCTCGGTGTCGAGCGGTTCATCATCGAGATGGAGCGGGGAGGTGCCGGCGTTAGGTGGGGCCGGATTATTCTGCCTCCGTCCGCATTACCTCCATTACCTCGCATTACCTGTCCGCATTACCTTAAGATCAGGGTCGAATGGTTAAGCAAGACAGTATCCGTCTGAATCCCGAAGACATCATCCACTTTATCCTCGAGGAGATGGAAGCGGGAACATACCCAGGTTATTACAGCAATCTGGTGCCAAGCGTCTACGACGTTTATCTACACAGCGAAGATTTCGAGAGGCTTCGTCCACTTGAACAGCGGATGCGTGAAGAAGCGTTGAACGCTCTGGGTGAAAAGCTCTCAGCTCTGAACAGGGCGATCGCGGGGCCCAAATTGCAATTACCGGGCCGGGCAGCGAAGAAGCGAGTGAAGCGGTATGAAACGCTCGGCGAATGGTCGGTCGCGTTCCACGAGAATACGGATGATGACGCCCGGGAGAATCCACTGATCATCCATTCCACCTTTCCGGCTAGCGCCGAAGGAGAAGACCGGCTTGGCACATTGACGGAACGCGTCACGAGACGGGGGAGCGATGGCCAGACCGTCACGACATCGACGCAGCGGACCGGGAACCTCGACGGGCGCCGGGCGACAGGAATCGTTTACGCGAATCTTGCTTACGAGGACGATACTGGCGCCCATACATTTCAAATGGCAAAAGACCTTCTCAAGATAGGCCGCGGCTCGGCCGATCACTGGGTCGATCTGAAGCTAAAGGCGAAAAAAGATGTCTCCCGCGAGCACCTGCAGATTCGCCGCGATCCCTCCAGAGGCCAGTTCTTCATTAAGGACCTGAGCAGCCTTGGAACGACTATTGACGGCAAGCGCGTGCCCCCGAGTATTCAGCGGGTGAATGGTGAAGAGGTGGATGCGAATGTCGAGGTCCCGCTTCCGGGCAAAGCGCGCATTGGATTGGCCGGTGTCCTGTTTATAGATTTTAAGGCAGTGAAACAGCGATGACGGGGCTCCACGCCGCGCGATACCTGTTCTTAGCGCTGCTGTTGGTGTTTGCGCTGTTCGCTGTCCTGTTGGGCCGCAGAGACACCTAATTTATGCCGCGTTATTTTTCCGGTGCATCGAGCGATCAAGGCTCCGTTCGCCCCAATAACGAAGATCGCGTCTATTGCGATGAGGCTCGGGGGTTCTTCCTTGTGGTAGATGGCATGGGCGGCCATGAAGCCGGTGAGCAGGCTGCTGAAATCGCGGTTGAGCGCATCCGAGCGCGTTTGGAGCGGCAGACGGACAGCGTTGAACAGCGGCTGCGCGAGGCCATTACGCTCGCGAATAACGCGATTTACGAGGCCGCCCAGGAAAAACCCGAATGGAAAGGGATGGCGTGCGTTCTCACAGCGGCGGTCATCGACGATGGCCAGGTGATCGCCGGGCACGTAGGTGATTCACGGCTCTATAAAATCAGGCGCGGCGCGATTGAAAAGATCACCCGTGATCACTCGCCTATAGGAGAGCGCGAGGATCGCGGTGAGTTGAGCGAGGCCGAAGCTATGCAGCATCCTCGCCGGAACGAGGTGTACCGGGACGTCGGCTCCGAAGAGCACAGTCCGGATGATGACGAGTTCATTGAGATATTCAAGTTTGCATTTGAGCCGGATATGGCTTTCCTGCTGTGCAGTGACGGTTTGAGCGATGCTATTCACTCGGAAAACATTTTGCGTATCGTTGAGCAAAATGCCGGACGCCCCGATGCGGCCGCGCGAGCTTTGATCGCGGCTGCAAATAAGGTTGGAAAGGACAACGTCTCCGCAGTATTAGTAGAGGGCAACGCATTCGGCCGGCGCCCTGCTAAGGGCCGTAAGAAAGCCGTTGCGGCTGATGTGTCCGTTGGTGAGACGACTGACCGGCTGACGGCTATTTCTGCCGAGACCGAAACCGAGTCGCATTGGTATCGCAGCGCGCCTGCATACCTGATTTATGGAGCAATAGTTGGCGCAGTGCTTACGTTGTCGATTCAAATTCTGCCGGTCGCGATCAAGAAAGCTGGAGGAACTGCTCAGCCGGTTTTAGTGACACTTCCCGGCACAATCGCGGGAGCACTTGTGAAAGCCCGCCCGGGCGATACGATCACCGTTGCTCCCGGCATATATGCAGAAACTGTGCGCCTGAAAGAAGGCATCACTCTCATCGCGCAGCGGCCCCGCGAGGCGGTGATCCAAGGGCCAGTAGAGATAGAAGGCATTCACCATGCGCGGCTTGAAGGATTTCAAATCATTGGCGGGGAACCGGCGATCCGCGTCAAGAATAGTGACGTGATCCTCGCCCGTGACGAGATCCTGAAATCGCGCAGCGCCGGGGTCGAATTCATCGGCAACTCGCGGGGCGCGATCTTCGCTTGCGACATTCACAATAACGCGGGTCCGGGCATTATCGTATTGGACACAGCTGCGCCGTTCATTGAAAACAATGTCATCTCCGAAAATGGAGTACGGCCCGATTCGCTGCGCCCCGGCATTCTCGTACGGTCGAATACTCGACCCTTCATAGCGGGAAACATCTTCTCCGGAAATGGCGCGGAGCCCGTCTGGCTGCCTGTTGAGGACGAAGCCATTGCGCAGCGGAATTCTTTCACGCTCGCCGGCAAAGCGGATGAGCGGCCGAAATTTCGCGTTTTGCCCCAGGAAGGCCATCCGTGAACGCGGGTGACAAGTACGGGCCATATCAGATCATCCGATTAATTGGGCGAGGCGCAATGGGTGAGGTGTTTCTGGCGGCCGACACCCGGGCAAACCGGCAGGTCGCGCTGAAAATCGTCTACCAGGGCTTCGAACCCGAAGATCGGGACATCATCGAAGCTGAACGCCTGGGAGCCGAGCTTCAAAAGCGGCTCAGTGGCGCCGATCCCCGTGTCGTGATCGTAAACAACTATGGAGAGATCTCCGGTGATCTATTCATCGAGATGGAGTATATCGACGGTGAGGATCTCTCAGCGTTGATAACTCGCGGTCCCATGAATCCTGGGTTCGCAGCGCATGTCGCAGGACAACTGTGCGAAATGCTTGAAAATCTGCGTGCATTTACGACTACTATCGGGGACCGGCGATTCTCGGGGATTATTCACGGGGATTTGAAGCCGCGGAATATCCGGATCAATAAGCAGAATCAAGTGAAGGTTCTGGATTTCGGGATTGCAAAAGCGCTGACCCACACACGCAAGTACACGATGAACGTGTTTGCAAGCACTGCCTACTGCTCGCCGGAGCGGCTCGAAACCCAGAATATGGATACTCAATCTGACCTGTGGTCAGTGGGTGTTCTTCTGTATCAGATGATTGCGCACAAGCTGCCGTTCGACGAGCCTTCGAAAGAACGCCTGGAGCGGCGTATCCGCTCTCCGCAGCCGCCTGCCCCTCTGCCTGCCTCGTCTCCTGAGCCCTTGCGGCACATCATCTTCAAGATGCTGGCGCGAGATCCTGCGCGGCGGTATCAAACCCCAATCGCGGTGAGTGATGATCTCGCCCGCTTCCAAAATGGACAACCGGTAATGGCTGAATCCTTCCGGGGCCCTGATGTGTTCGATAGTAATGCGACGCGACGGACGGCTCCATCGGTTTCCGATGCACAAGATGATGACCGAACTATCAGATCACAGCGATTTGCCCCAGTCGTTCCAAAACCAAGGCGCAGCCATAAGGTACTGGGTTGCCTGGCAACGTTCGGCGTCGTCTGTCTAATCGTTCTGGCATTCTGTGCCGTGCAGGTAAACTTCTGGAATGCGGCCGACAAGCTGAAAACCGACTTGCAGGCCGAGCGGATCACGAACCTGGACCAAGCCTGGGCCGAGTATCAATCCCTGAACAAACGAGCGCATCTCTCCGTATTCCTGTGGGGGGCCGAGCGCGCGCTCAAGAACCGTCTTGTCGCGGCTGCGGATGAGACCATCTCGGAATATCGCAACAGTGACGCACCTTCGGTCTACGAACCGCAATGGATACAAGCACGCAATAATCTCGCTCACGCGCTCGAGTTGGCTCCGGATGACAACGGCATAAAGGGGCGCTTGCGCTTATGCGAGGGACATATCGACCGCATCGACTCAAACGGACTACGGGGCTCGATTCGGCAAAAGCGTTTGAACACGGCAGTAAATAAATTCGATGAAGCCGCTGAGCTTCTGAAACATTCGCCAGATCCATACCTCGGCTTGGCCAATCTCTATATCTACGATTTCAACGATGTCGAAAAGGCGGAGGATGCATTGAAAGAAGCCGCCCGGCGCGGCCATCCCACAGGTAAACGCGAGACGGCCCAACTTGCGGACGGATATCGCCGGCGGGCAGATCGAATGTGGAGAGAATCCCGCGCAGTCATTGGACAACCCGATGAGGAACGCGACTATCTGGAAAAGGCCAAACAGGATTATAGTCATGCGCAGGATCTCTATGAACAAGCCGGGATGTTTGGCGATGCGGCGCGAAACAGGATGCAAGCTCTTCAGGGCGAGCAACGCGCCGAGCAGCGCTTGTCACAGCTAGAGGGAGGCGCGGTGGCGCAATGAAGGTCTCACGAGCTGAACTGGCGGCCCGCTCTCAATCGCGCCTCGCAAAAGAGAGACATGCGCACGCCGCTTTTCGTGGTGTTGAACTTTTCTGCCTTCTTTTCGCTTCGCTTTTGATCGCAACCGGTCTGTCTCTTGTGTACTTTGCAAAGACTCACGACCTGGCTCAGGAACAGCAAGCCACTTTGAATCTGAATGAACTCACCGGACCGCAACAGTTGATTCCCTTTTTGAGCATCATTCGAGACGCATCGGATCAGGACTTCATTGCGAATCGGATTTATAACCTGAAGCGGCACGGCGAGAAATTCACCAACGTTGGAGCAATCGCGCGAATACGAGTCACGGAAACGGAAGTGGCCAAAGCTCGCGGCCTGATCTCGTTTCCCGGGCGCATGCTGCAAGCTCGCGAGCGCAGAACGCTACAGCGCGAACTTTCAATTCCGCTGCTTACAGGGTCCGAGTTCGCGAGTGTTAAGCCTCACCTTCGGGTCCGAGACGCTGGTGATTTTCGGCGCACGCTATTCATCTGGGCAGCGCTTTTTTTTGCGGCATTTTATCTTACGCACCTGATGTGGCGAATCCGCGCTTTCTCCGGTGACAACATGCTTTTTCCCGCCATGCATGCGTTATCAGGAATTGGTTTAATTCTGATGATCAGCCTGCGAGATCCGCTTCGCGACACCCTGATGTTCGCTGACTTCACGCAAGGAGTAATCGCCGGGTGCGCCGCGCTGCTGCTGTTCAGCATTCCCGACTACCAGCGCCAGTTCAGCAGATTGAGTTATGTGCCGCTGCTCGCGGCTTTTCTATTAGCTGTTGCGCTCGGCCTCTTCGGAAGCGGCCCGGGGACCAGCGATGCCAAAGTTAACCTCTTTTTTTTCCAGCCGGTCGAGATCATTCGCATTCTTATAGTGTTCTTCCTGGCGGGATATTTCGCTCAGAACTGGGATGCTCTGCGTTTTCTGAAGCAGCGCCATAATCCCGTGACGAAGGCGTCATTCCGGCTCAACATTCCGCGGCTTGATTATGTTCTGCCCGTCGTTGCCGGTGTTGCGTTTTCAATCGCGCTCTTCTTCTGGCTGAGTGATCTGGGCCCGGCGCTTGTGATCGGCTGTCTTTTTCTTAGCATGTACAGCATCGCCCGAAACCGGATTCTGCTTGCGGCAGGCGGGCTGGCCGTCATTGTCTTGGGATTTGCGATCGGCTATGCCACCGGATATCCCCACACCGTACATGAACGGGTCGAAATGTGGAAATCTCCTTGGGACAATCACGTCCGAGGCGGTGACCAGGTGGCCGATTCATTGTGGTCACTTGCGACGGGCGGTGTCACGGGAACCGGACTCGGCCTTGGCGATCCACAGACCATGCCGGCCGCTCACACGGACCTGATCGTTTCAGCTTTTGGCGAAGAAGCGGGCGCGCTCGGGATTCTGGCGTTATATTCGCTCTACGCCGTCCTCATCTACCGGAGCTTGCGCATTGCGCTGCGGGCCCCTGGCACCTACAGTTTCTTCCTGGTGATCGGCCTCACTCTGATAACCGCTTACCAACTGCTGCTGATTACCGGAGGTTTGCTCGGATTGATTCCTCTGTCCGGTGTCGTGTCGCCATTTCTAAGTTACGGAAAGACCTCGATGGTTGCAAACTTCGTGCTGTTTGCGATTGTACTTTCAATCTCGAGCAGAGGCGATAAGCGAGATCAGCAACCGAACTTCGCTTCCGGGACACAGGTATTGACCATCATGCTGGCCGCGCTCGCAGCCGTGGTGCTCGCAAGGTTCTGGTGGGTTCAGGCCGCAAAAGCGGATGACATTCTTATCCGACCGACGCTAGTGATGCAGGCTGACGGCGTCCGGCGGTACCAATACAATCCTCGCCTGCTGGAGGTTGCGCGAGGGCTGCCCAAAGGCACCATCTTCGATCGAAACGGGATTCCGCTGGCGACGAGCGACTGGTCGCAAATTGAAGCTCATCGCGCTGATTACCGGAAGCTGGGTATTGCGCTGACCGAAACCACGTCTAAACTTGATGTTCGGCATTATCCCCTGGGTGCGCCGATGTTCTATCTACTTGGCGACATTCGAACCCGCCTGAAGCGCGGTGCAACGAACACGGCGTTTCAGGAAAACGCCTCTCGCATTCGCCTGCAAGGCTACGATGACGTGGCGGAGCTCGAAGAAAGCCGTGATCCCGAAACGGGCCAGGTCACTGCCAGGATCAAGCGGGACTACCGCGCGCTCATCCCTCTGCTTCGACACCGCTACGAGCCAAACAATGCGGCCGTCAAGGAGATTCTCAGTCGTCCGCGCGACGTCCGCATGTCGGTCGATGCAGCGCTCCAGATTCGGGCCTCTGCCATTTTGACCACGCACCTGGCGAAGCTCGGGAAGCAAAAGGGCGCCATTGTGATTATGGATCCTGCGACAGGCGACATGCTGGCCGCAGTCAGTTATCCGTGGCCGTCACAAGCGCAATTTGCATCTCTGCAGAGTAGCCCAGATACTCCGCTGCCGCAATCCGATCTCCTGGATCGCGCGCGCTTTGGCCTCTATCCTCCAGGATCCTCGTTCAAGCTCGTTACAGCGATCGCTGCGCTGCGAAAGGACCCATCGCTCGCAAAGCAGCGCTACGAATGCGTTCGCCTGCCCGATAATCGAGTAGGCAACTTCGTTTGGAAGCGTGAAATCCGCGACGACATCAAAGACACCCAGCCGCACGGGTCCGTGGACCTGCAAAAAGGCATAATCGTCTCGTGTAACGCTTACTTCGCACAATTGGGCGCTCACAGCGTCGGGTCAGAGATGCTCTATGACACAGCTACCCGGTTGGGCATTTCCGTTGCGCAGCCGAACACGCCCCAGAAGCTGCAGCAATTTCTGCCGCAAGCGTCCTACGGCCAAGGACAGGTAGTCGCGTCTCCATTCCAGATGGCCCGTGTCGCCGCAACAATTGCAAACGATGGCAATGTACTCGAAGGGCGATGGATCATCGATGAGACGAATCCGCGTGTGCGACCGCCGCAACCGCTCCTTTCGGCATCTCTTGCCAATCAAATTGCCGGATATATGCGAAGCGTGGTGACGTCTGGAACTGCTCGCGTGCTGAATACATCTGGGATAGCGATCGCCGGCAAAACGGGAACCGCTGAGCTCGCCAAAGCTCCGTCGCATGCCTGGTTCATAGGCTTCGCTCCATACGGAGCAAAGAACACAAAGCAAATTGCCTTCGCTGTCCTGGTGGAAAACGGGCAGTATGGAGGAACGGCGGCGGCTCCGATTGCGGGCGATATCGTCGCTGCTGCGCGCCAGCTCGGCATTATATGAAATCACTCGAACAACTCGACTCCTGGATTACCGCCAAGGTAAGAACGTGGTCTGGCAAAGTCTCAGGCGTGCCGCAAAGCACCGAGCTGCTTGAAATCCGGCGTGACATTTTGAACGATGTTCGTGATCACATACAGGCGAAAGGAGAAGGTAAAAGCCTGTTTCCTTACAGCACTATTTCGATACACATTGCTGCCGAGGACAGCAGGCAACACGCTTTGCTGGAACAGGCCTTCACCACGGACAACGACCTGGAACAAACCATTTCGGCACTCCTGACGGAGGCGGGCTGTCCGCCGCCGGCCGGCTTTCGTGTGATAGTTTCTGTCTTCGAAGGCGCTGATCTCGCGTCTACCACACGCCCTTTTCGGGTTGACTACTTGATTATCAAACCCGCGGTCGCTCAGGAGATTCCGAATACCAGGCCGCGTGCGAGGCTTGTGATTATTCGCGGCCAAGCTGAGTCGATCGAATACGATATTGACTCAGATCGCATAAATGTCGGACGCCTGAAAGAGGTAATCAGCGATAAAGACGGCCTGCGCCGCCGCAACGATATCGCGTTTGCTGAAACTGAAACTACGGTTTCGCGAGAGCACGCGTTCATTCGCTACGACTACGAGATTGGGAAGTTTCGGCTCTACGATTCGATGAGTCATCGCGGCACGAGTGTGTTCCGCGAGGGACGCCGGTTTGAGGTGCCCAAGAGTTCAACACGTGGATTCCAACTTCGGTCCGGCGATGAGATCCACTTAGGAGACGCACGCCTTCGATTTGATATGGAGGATGCCGCGCCTTTATGAGTCCAAGGTAATGTTCGCTCTCATCCGACGCAGACTACACTTGCTGCGAGACAATGTTCAAGATGCCGACAAACGAAGCCGTTACAACAACGACAGACGCGGAGCAGTACAAAGCTCGCCTAGCTGCTTATGTCAAAGACAAAGATCCGATCGCGATGCAAGGCGATGCGCCCGGCACACTTGCCCGGCTCATCGAAGGAGTCTCTACGGAGAGACTTAAGAAATCGCCAGCGCCGGACAAATGGTCTATTTGCGCGATCCTTGCTCATCTTGCCGAGGACGAACTGGTGAGCAGTTGGCGCTACCGCCAGATGATCGAAAACAGCGGTACGGCTTTACCGGGGTTCGACCAGAACGAATGGGCGCGATTAGGTGATTACGATTCGTGGGAGCCCCGACAAGCCCTCGAGATGTTCCGCCTCTTGCGCGAGGCCAACTTCCGCATGCTTACGAAGCTGACACCTGAAGAATGGCAGCGGTTCGGAATGCACTCCGAACGCGGCCGGATGACGGTCAAAGACTTGGCGTCTCAAATGGCCGGACACGACATGAACCACATCGAGCAGGTGCGGCGGATTTTACGTGATTCGAAAGCCGATTAGCCGTAGGTTAGATGCTGATCCAGTCCGAAGAGGACCTGGAGCGGCTCTGAAGCGATGGAGCTTCGGCGGCGATGAATGAACTGACGATTCTCTCGCCCCATCGGGACGATGCGGCGTTCTCTCTTTATCTGTCTTTATCGCGATGGTCCAGTCTCGGACTGAAGTTGAACGTAGTCAACTTTTTCACGGTAAGTGCTTATGCACCGAGAGCGACCTCTCAGGATGCCCCAACCGTATCTGCGCTGCGGAGCAAAGAAGATCGGCGGGTCTTGCGGCTAATAAGTCGAGATATTAAAGTACAATCCCTCGACTTGCTGGATGCACCGCTGAGACTCGGTATAGGCGTCAACTCGGTGTGTCAAATAGAAGCAGGAGAAACGCAGCTGCTGGAGGCAAATCGTCTCGCTCTCGTAATTCGAAGATACTATGGCCGCAGCCTTGTGTTGGCTCCGTTAGCTTTGGGCAATCATGTTGATCATTTGACTGTGAATACCGCTGCGGTAATCAACTCAAGCGTAAGCAGGCTGGGTTTCTACGAGGATCTTCCATACGCGACCTGGACCACAGAGGCCTCCATCCGGGAGAGAGTATCCAATATGGAAGAAAAGACCCGTGTGCTCCTGAAGCCTACAATCATTCGGGTCCAGAATTCGGCGCCGCGAAAACTTCGTGTCATCAGCTACTATCATTCACAAATTACGCGTGGTGAAGCGGCGACAATTGCCCGTTTTTCGATGAAATACGCGGGCGAACGTATCTGGATACCGAAACACAGTGGCCATTGGAAGTCTCTCACTGCATAGAGAAAATGTTTAAAGGCCCGAGAGGCACACTGGTATCCCAACCCGCGGTGCAAGGGATCCAAGCCTGTGTAGTAGTCCCTGTACGGAACGAAGAAGCTCTGTTACCGTCGGCCCTTCATTCGCTGGCGGAACAGCGTACTATCACCGGTGATCGCCTGGCCCACGACTTATACGAGGTAATTCTCCTCATCAACAACAGTAGCGATCGATCCTACCAGGTGGCGAGGAGTTTCCAACGGCTATATCCCACGTTTCAACTCCATATTGCCCAACGGAACTTCGATAAATCCAGGGCGCACATTGGATATGTCCGGCGCCTTCTCATGGATGAGGCGTCCCGCAGGCTGCAGAGCATCGGAGGCGCTGACAAGCCGATTCTTTCTACCGATTCGGACAGCCGGGTAGCCCCTAATTGGATCGCGCAGAATCAGGCCGAACTTGCTCAGGGAGCCCAAGCTGTCGGGGGCCGAATAGTAGTCCTGCCTTGCGAACAAGACGTCCTTTATCTGCCTGCTCGCGACTTGCACAAGTACGATCATTCATATCGTCGTCTTGTCTCCTGGACGGAGGCTCGTTTCGACCCGGAGCCTCACGATCCTTGGCCTCGTCACCACCATCATTTCGGCGCAAGTTTGGCCGTCACGCCACGAGTTTACGAGGCGGTCGGACGGCTTCCGCCGCGTCGCTGCCTGGAAGACCTGGCATTCTACACTGCTCTGATCCGGAATGACGTTCCCCTGCGGCACAGCAATAGAGTGAAGGTCTTTACCTCCGGGAGGCTGACGGGAAGGGCTCGATTCGGTCTATCGCGGCAGTTAAGAGATTGGCAAGACTGCGGGAAACGGGGGCTCCACATGCCCGTTGAAACGCGAGGCTTTCTCGAACATCTGTTTACTGCTCGCCATCGCTTGCGCCATCTCTGGCTTGATTACCGCGACTTAGGCGAGGTATCAACAAGCCTCGTTCGAGAAATTGCGATCAGTATTGGTGTAAAGCCTTTCCATCTCATGAGAGAACTGCAATCCGCTCGTCGTTTTGGAATGCTTTTGGAGA
This sequence comes from uncultured Acidobacteriaceae bacterium, assembly GCA_963758245.1. GTDB lineage: Bacteria > Acidobacteriota > Terriglobia > Bryobacterales > Bryobacteraceae > Bog-105. Next base: position 168,585 of record CAVWUV010000016.1, read on the forward strand.
ATTTGAAGTTCTACCAGATGTGCCGGTGCACCTGGCCCGATCGAATTCGGCTCGGCCCACTGAAGTACGTAGTGGAAGAATTATACGAAGCGTTTAGATCGGACCAGCAACGGCTCAGCGCCGCTCCAGCACGTCAATGCGGTAATGATCTGCGCGAGAACTGGAGATCGGAGACCATGCGGGCATCTCGAGAAAATGTCGATGTACGTCATCGCCTCGGAGTTGATAGTTCGGTACAGGTTGGAGCCAGTGCACTAACAGCAAATGACCGCCGAGTACAGCCTGATTTGTAATTCGATCGGCAAGGTTCGCGAGACTCTCAGGGCTGAGATAGTAACCCACCTCGGAGAGCACTGTTAAGTCGAAGAGGCCCCGGGGGTATTCTTCCGGAACGGACATCACTTCAAAACTCACGTGGGGGAACATAGAGCATCTGCCTCTCGCCTTGTCTACGGCCAGAGCTGCCAAATCGATTGACAACAGGCGCGCGCATCTCCGAGCCAGCTTAGCCGTAAACACCCCAATAGAGCAGCCAATCTCGAGAGCGTTCTCATAGCGATTCCTGGGAAGGGCTCGCAAGCTCGCGTCGTACTTGCTGCTTTCGTATTGGCTCGATTCGAAGCGCCACGGATCTCCGTCCTCCCGGTAAATGCGATCGAAGTATTCCTGGTTGGTCAGATTATGCTGCCTTCCATAGAGTCTCGGCGAAAGGCCATTCTTCGTCCACCCATGTTCCGAGAATTTCAAATCCGCTGGCGCGAGCATAGCTATCCAGTTCATCTACCGTGAATTTGTGCGACGATTCTGTCCAGATTGTTTCGCCCGCATCAAAGGTGAAAGCGGCATCCAGAGCCGCAATGTAGACACTTTGACTCCAGCAGGAGCGCAGATGCATCTCAATTCTTCGCTCGGAGTGATTCCACCGAACCTCGTGGGCAAACGAGCGCAAATCGAAGCCTGCATCCAGTTCTCGATTCATTCGACCCAGCAGATTCAGGTTAAACGCAGCAGTAACGCCGATCGAGTCGTCATACGCCGCAAGCATGGTCTCCACTTCCTTCACGAGATCGGCTCCAAGCAGAAAGAAATCCCCCGTCCGGAGTTGCCTCCGTAAACGCCTGAGAAAGCCGGTCAGATTTCTTCTTTCCAAATTGCCAACCGAGCTGCCCAGAAAAAGAAGAAGCAGGGGCTCAGGACCGTTCCGCGCTCGGGCAATTTCAGAGAGACCTTCCATCCAGTCTCCGCATAGTGGTTCTACCGGGCAGCTCTCACCAAGCTCACGCCGGCAAACTGCGAGTGCCGCGCCGGAGACATCTATCGGCCGATAGATAAGCTTGGCAGGTTTTCTTACAAAAGCGTGGAGGATATGTTTGGTCTTCTTCCCGCTGCCGCTACCCAGCTCAGCCACGATAGAGACTAGACCTGTCTGCGAAACAATTTCGCGGGCGTGGGACTGCAGCAGCCGCTCGTCGGCTCTGGTAAGGCCGTATTCCGGAAGCAATGTTATGACATCAAAAAGCGCACTGCCCAGCTCGTCATAAAAGTAGCGCGGGGGAATCTTCTTTTGCCTCGCGCATGATAGACCCTCCGCGACATCCAAGGCGAAGGGGGATAATTGCTGGCTAACTGAAGCGGACATCAATGGCCTTCAGTTTTCCACGCAACGAAAAGTGGCATACATGTACGGGTAGTCACGACGGAACCAGTTTCGAAATGATCGCCTGAGAAGTCGCGCGGCGGTCCGCGCTGAGCCGCCCTTCATTACGTAATGCTCTCCGTCGAAGAAGTTGGCTGAATAGCCCGGGTAAGTCTCGCGAGCTTTAAAACCAGGGAATGGGCCAAACTGCGCCCTTGTCCACTCCCATCCATTTCCGACTAGCTGGCTCACGCCGAACCCACTATCACCCGCAGGCGTAGCATATACAGGTTCTGGATTCCAGCTTTGAAAATCGAAGTTGCCGCGATGACGCGCCGGTTCTGAGTTGCCCCACGGATACTTACGCGTTCCGCCGTGCGGAGTACTAAAGGCCGCTCTATGGAATTGCTCTTCCGTCGGCAGGCTTTTGCCAATCGACTTTGCGTATGCATCGGCTTCTTGCTGCGTCACATAGACGGGCCAGTCAAGCGGCAGGGGAATTTCCTGAAACATTCCGCGATAATAGGTTGAACTGCCACGCTGGATCCAAAAGTTAGGGATGGGCGCGCCCTCCTCAACAAATCGCAGATACTCGCGGTTCGTGACGCTGTAGCGCTGCATTCGAAACGCCTCCACGGGAGTTCGAAATTCCTCGAATTCGTTATCCCATCCAAACGAGTCATCGTGAGGCTTACCTAGCACGGCGTCGCCGGCCGGCACGTCGCGCCATTCATTCGCCCAGTGCGAGCGGGGAATTTCGTCCGCATCCATCACATTCGGCAAGTTCTTTAGTTCGTAGTCAAAGTTGTGAAACATGTACGCAAGCGTTTCGAGATGCATTTCCCGGTGCTCGACCGCCATATGGATCACGTCTTCAGGCGCGCGCTCGAGACTTTCGTCGACTTCTTTACGGCAGCGTTTTACGTACGCGTTGACATTCTCGATACTGGGCCAATCCGATGGTTTATCGCTGGGGAGATGGTTCGAATCGGGATCTATACCCGCCCGAAACAAGGTTTCCAACTCGGGCTCGCGCGACTTCATCCCCAGGGCTTCGCGACAGATCTGTATAGAATCAAATCCGTCCAGGTGACCGATGTAGAAGATGACCCTATGGCGCTCCGCGATGGGCCGTTCATAGATCGCATCTGATTTCAGAACTCTGAAAAGCCGATCGCTTTCAGCTCTTGCAGACTGTAACTCTTCGAGTAACTTATTTGCCGCCTCGACAACGGGCATAGCGAAATCCTCCCAACAGGGATAATAGAGCGGGCATGGCGCCCCGCCATTTGATGCTAAAGCCAGAGTCAAAATAGCAAATTTCTTTCTTGCGCTTTCGACCAAGGCTTAGCAATACGTTTAAGCAGCGGCGCGGCCGAGGACGGACAGAGCCAGCGCGAGCGCCTCTTGGCGGCTGTGAATCTCGCCCTCGAGTTGAGCGGTTTCAACGGCTTCGAGAGCGCGGCCAAACTCGGGGCCCGGTTTGAAACCAGCCTTAATCAGATCACGGCCGTTAATTAATCGTGCCGGCCGTAGCTCCTGCTGCCCCATTTCAGCAAGCTTGGCTTTGACAAAATCGTACGATTCCGTATAGCCGTTGCTTGCCAGGCAATCCAGGCGATGCAGCTCCAGATGCTCTTCAAACTTGGGCAGACGCAAAAATCGCTTCAGCGTGCTGAGCCGCATCTGCCGGACATCTTTAAACCGCATGTGGTTCGCGACCAGAGATATGATTTGATCCATATCTTCATTCGGAAATTTGAGGTCGCACAAGATTTTCTCGGTCATCCGCGCGCCCACTTCCGCGTGCCCATCGAACCGAATCCGCTCCGCTACGCGAAACGTTGGAGGTTTGCCGACGTCGTGAAGCAGGGCGCCAAAGGCGAGAGTCGCCGTAGGATGGCTGATCTCCCCTAGCATCAGCAGTACATGATTCCACACATCGCCTTCTGGATGAAACTCGGGGGGCTGTTGAACGCCTTGAAATGCCTTCACATCAGGAAGCACATGCAGTAAAAGGCCACACCGGTCGAGCAGTTCCAAGCCGCGACGAGCGTCTCCTTCCGTCAGGATGCGAATTAGCTCATCACGTGTGCGCTCCGCCGATATCTTCGTGATGGAGTAAGCGGATTTCTGAATCGCCATCACCGTCTCTGATGCAATCGAAAAATTCAGACGCGCCCCGAATCTAACGGCGCGCAGCATTCGCAGATGGTCTTCACTAAATCGCTGTTCAGCGTCTCCGATCGCGCGCACAACTTTACGTTCCAAATCGGCCCTGCCCGCGACATAATCGAGCACACGGCCGGAAACAGGATCCTCCATCAGTCCGTTAATGGTGAAATCCCGTCGCTGCGCATCCAACGCCGGATCTGTTTCGAAACGCACTTGGCCGGGCCGTCTGCCATCCGAGTAGGCGCCTTCGCTCCGGAACGTCGCTACCTCTACTTGGACACCGCTTCCGCGACTGACCAGAATGACTCCGAAATGCGCGCCCACCGTTTGCGATTGAGGAAAGCAGGCGAGGATCGTTTCGGGTGTAGCGTCGGTACTGACGTCGTAATCTTTGGGAATGATTCCGAGCAGGCGATCACGAACGCACCCGCCGACCAGGTATGCTTGACGGCCCCGAGCCCGCAATTCGCGGATGATCTCGATGGCTAGAGCTTCGCGGCGGCTACTGAGCGTTGGATCCATGCGATGCAATCGAACGTGGACGCAAAAAAGGGTGCGATGACGGCCCTCATGACCAGCGCCGACGGCTTACGCGCGCCCGGCTCTGGTCTTGCTTTCGTTTTCAGGAACCAAAGGCTCGTCAGTTGGCTGCCCATTCTCCGCAGCCAGAGCCTCTGCTTTCTTCAAATCCTTCTTCGATGGCGGGGCTTGTTCATGACGATAATCGTGATCGTGATAGCACGTCCGGCATCGAACTTTCGCTGCCTCGCCGTTTACCAGCGACACGATGGAGTGATTAGTAATGCGGCGGCACTTAATACAGTGATCGTCAATCACATCGCCTAATCGCTGTTCACTCATTGGTAGAACCCGACAAGCGGAGTATATCAGTATTGGGCGTCAACTGCAGAACCGGGAGCCGGTTCTTCTCTCTTTCGCGGGGGCGTGGCAGGAAGGTTTGGTAAACTGAAATTCCCACCCAGCGGCCAGGTAGCTCAGTTGGTAGAGCGCAGCCCTGAAAAGGCTGGCGTCGGCGGTTCGATTCCGTCCCTGGCCACCATTTCTCAATCACTTACAGACCGCCTTTTTCGAGTTTGGTTGCAATTGGTTGCACTTCCAGAGTCAATTGCAACCACATTTTTCACTGCACCAGCCTCCCAGCATGCGCATAGGCGGTCAGTTTCTGCACCGCTCTGACCTGCGATTCCGGCACCAGTTGCTGATAGACATCCTGGGTCGTACTCGCTCTGCTGTGACGTAAAATGCCCTGCGCATCTTTCACATCGACTCCGGCCTGCTGCAGCCACGTGGCGCAGGACCTTCGCAAGACTAACCAGTTTACCCAGCCGATCTTGAGCTTCTGTCCTGCGGGTTTAATGTGACGCACGAGAATGTTGTTGTCCCTCATCGGCGCGCCTTTAACGACCGACTGAAACACCAAGTCATCTGGACCGGCCGACTTGACGACTTTATACTGCCGCATCATCCGGCCAGCTCGCACCATCACGGTAAGAGATTTGAGTTGCTCGATTCTTTCGATGACGTGCGCATCCACCGAAATTGTCGCCCGACTCGCCTCTGATTTAGGCTGATCCCAATCACCACGGCTGTACCGCTCCTCGATGGTGATCGAGGGAGCATGTACATTCCGCCACCACAGGCCAGTCAGTTCACTGACCCGCAGCGCCGTTTTATGTCGGTTAAGGCAGCGCCCATATTCTGGAACGAAAAGCAATCAGACATGCTCAGTGAAAAAGGGCTGACGCACACATTGGAGGAAAAACAAACAAGCCCCAACAGGGGGCTTGTTCTTATCGGTCGATCGGCCCTCTGCTCCGCGTCAACACCCATTGGGCTAACTCGAAAAGAAGCTGCAAGCTGCTAAGGCTAACGAGTACAACCGGGAAGGTTATCCAATCTGAAAAGACCGTGGTCCAACCGTAGCTATGGCGTAACAGTTGCCAGATGATAAACGGCCAAACAGTAATTACCATCAATAGGACCAGCAGACCGTCGCGCCGCCTCCACCATGGTTTGGGGCTGCGCTGCTCTAGAGCCAAGCGATGCCGCTCCTTTCCTCTCTTCGTCATCCGGATGAATACCTGCGGGAGGATGAAGATCCCGGAAACAGAGAGGCACAGGACAATCAGCATTGGCGCGTTGAATTGCATTACAGCTCTAAAGGTGAATTGTTCTTTGCAACATCATACATTGTCGTGATCGCCGCGGCAGATTCACCTTACAAATGCTCTGGAAGCTGAAACGATATCCCTTTGGAAGCAGAACTTCAAAAGCCGCCGAAACGGAAATCGGAGCGGTTGGAGTTGTAGAGGAAGTTTTCAGGTCTAAGATACAAGTGCCCTCGAAAAAGCCGGTTACAACTATCCTGGGCGTGGTGATTGGCATTCGGGAATATTTCGTTAAGTAATTCGTTCAAGTTTTTCACGCCCGATTAACAGAGGACCCTCCGCTGACACCATAGACGGGGCGCTTCTCCAAAGTTGGAAAGAAGAGGCAAAAACTATGCTCCTCAGCTTGCTAATACTTGCCTGCTGTGGCGCTCTCAGCGCGCAAGCTCCCAACCAGCGACGCCAGCGCTCAAAAAATGGCTCAAGGGTATCGAAGCCCATCAGGGCGTTTTCGCGCGACTGCAGGCGAGGGTGAAAAAAGAGCCGAAGGACCAGGTGGAAACATCCCAGGAGCAGTTCCGTTATCCGTCAGTTGCCCACTGGCCCTTGAGTCTGCTCTCGTCATTGCACTTACGGACGCACACTTCACGAGTGCCGACGACAACGAGGATTTCCACCTCCTTATCCATGGCCCGCATGAAGATTACCTTGATGTGTCATACACCTACAACAGGCGGGGCGTGTTGGTGATGGGCGCGATCCACAAGCTCCCGGTCGGCTGGGCTGTGGGATGGCGGCCCGGTGAAGTAAACATAAGCAAGTTCATCATCAGCAGTGATGATAAGACCGGCTGTACTTTTGAGTTTGACTCTGCTGAACCGTTCGCTTCAAAGGCTTTTGCATCTCAGCCCCAATAGCGCCGAGCTGTGACTCTCGAACCGTAACCTCAAACGGAGGTACTACAAGAAAAAAACATTATGCTGTAGCGCCGGGAGCCGCATCTCGCGCTTCATAAACTGCATGCATAAATGCCGTGTGTGTATCGAGAAGCTTATTGGTAACGGAATCGGTCTTTCGCACAAGTTCTGATAAAGCAGCTGGGCTCATTTCCACGGGCGTCTGCTTCTTTAATTGGACGATGGGCTGCTTTCCGCGTTTTACGGTCAATTCACCATGTATCACAGCGTTCCGTTGAGTGATGACTTCTTCAGCAAAGCTTAACTGCTCCAACAATGCTTTGTGAAGCTCAGCATCGGCTAGTCCATACTTCTTCGCAAGAATATCGGAAATTTTCCTGACGCGGGCTACATTTCTGCGAGCGGTATCGCCTTCGGCCAGATGTTGCGCTACGTCCCATTCCTCGCACTCAAGGACTACGGCTGCCAAAATGCGGATCAGTTCATCGAGGGTATTGAACTCGATAGCGAAACGTCCTACTTGCATCAGGGTTTCATTGCTGAGGAGCAAAACATTTCCCTGCCCTTTTGATATAACGTGCGATAAAGGAGACATTATCACACGTGTGTTACTCGACGAACTGCCGAGTTCATTGGTTGGAACCGGCTGATTTCACCGGGCATCTTACACTTTCGAGGTATATTTCCGTCCCTTATGAATGAAATGCCCGGCTCCCCGAGAGACCTCCGAATTCTTTCCCGGCGCAAAGCCGTGATTTCCGCTATTTCCTTCTTTCCGGCTACGCGTCTGCTATTCAGCCAGCGCCA
>CAVWUV010000017.1:0-246808 GCA_963758245.1 uncultured Acidobacteriaceae bacterium
TTTATGAAACCATGAGAGAGCAGGGAAGCGGGCCGCGCAGGGAAGGGTTTAAAGCAGGGTCGTTTTGCAACGTGAAGGGTTAGATTTTCTAACCCTCCGCCGTTTGGAAGGGCTGACATTCCCTTTTGGAAGGGGAACGATCAACGTTGCTGATTTCCGGTAAGAAGGCGTTCGTGCACAAAACGGCATCTTTTCTGAAGCGACGCTGTTTTAACGGGGTTCAGGCTCCCGGTGTCGCCTCATAAAGGGCGAGGATGGCTGCTCTGTTTTAACGGGGCCAGCTCCCGAAACCATCACCGTCTCTTACTGCAATGATCGTAGCAGATTTTCGGTGTTCCCTTTGTCGTCGCTTTTTTTGGCGAGTGCTGAACGGACACGCGCACAGATTGCCGCCCTCGGCAATTCCGAAATCTACCCTTTATGCAACACCGGGCGGGGCATCTGGCTTGATACGGACTCCCCCCGGATAAGCATAATATTGTACGCAAAGAGGAGCACACCCTTGCCGGACAATGAACAGGCCGTAACCAGTTGTGAGGAACTAAAGCGATATATCGGAGCCCTCGACGGCGCGCATGCCTCTTACCGGGATGGCGTGGGCCGTGCCTACAAATATTGGATTGCGGCTCAGGCGGTTTCGCTGCTCGCGGGGTTCGTGGGAGCAACGATCAGTCTTGCAGTAATCGAAACGTCAGTGACGAAACGCGTCACGGTTGCCGTGCTTTCAGCACTCGCATCACTTGCCGGAACGGTATTAACACAACTGCGCCTTTATGAATTGTGGCGTCTGAGAGAGGACGTTGAACCCAAGTATCAAAAGCTTGTCGAAGACGGACACCGCCGAGCCGCTGAATGTTCTTCCAGTACGCAATGCAGTTTGGTTCACAAAGACCTTCTTGAACAACGAGCCGCGTTGTTGAAAGACGAACGTGACCGCTGGTTTGCGGTCCTGCAGAAGACTTCCGTTGTAACGTTTGTCAAAAAGTCCTGACTGCACGGCGAGTTCATTACGCGACGGTCACAAAGGACCCTTTATGGGATGATGGGCTTCCGCTCCTTAGCCCGGTCCAAATTGTTCAGCATCTCTTTACCGGCTTCTCTGCCGTGCCTGAGCACACCCTTCCGCAACGGGTGCAAAGGGTTAATCAGATATGTGACTTTGTCTGGGGAAGGGGGACTAGCGGGATTCACCGAAAGGTATACCGTTAGGTAGCCTCTATTGTCGGTGTACCCCAATCCAGGCGGCTTTGGGTCTTGGTCGTCATTGGCAGCAAACATCAGCGAAGAAACCGGGCCATCAATCTTATAAATCTCGTCATCTATATCGAATGCTTGCACAATAACGTTCTTGTTATCGCTACCGAAAGAAACAAGCATAAGCAGACATCCCTCGTGGAGACGGGTTGATAGTAATAGTCTGCTGCAACATGACCTTGCCGACCACCTGCGCCATGTCCACCATCATCCGGTGGATGCGTGACCCATTGTCCCGTGGCGTTGATGTACACGGCATCGAATGGCCCCAAGTTGAAATCAGTGTCGCCGTGCCACAGCTTGTTATTTGCGTAAATTGCAAAGTTCTCGCTCGTCGCCATAAACATCCTCTCCAAATCGTGCTGAGATAACGTTCAACATTATCACAATAAATGGGCGGGGCACTGAAAAGCCCGCGCGGCAATGCGAACAGCCATTCTCCGAACCGTCCCAATTCTTACCCTTTTTGAAACACGGCATCTTCCACTTTGACGTCTAACGCGCATGCCGTAGATTGAGGGCATCCAGATCCTGTTGAGGCTCCAATACAAAACTTAACCTCAGATTTCGGTCTTTCTCCACGACATTTTCTCTTTAAAGAGGGCCCACTGGATATTGACGCCCACACTACTGAGTTCTGGTTGCCTCGACGAGCAGTTCTACGGAGGGCGCGACCATAAGGAGCAACACGGCGTGGGGCTTTCCGGCGGATTTCAAAATTTCGACAGTGCGTTGCCGTGCGTCTGGGCTGACCAGACGATTTTCATGCAAATCATCCAATGCGTGTAGACCGATCTCCGCAACCTGGGACAAATTGCGCGATACCGGAGCCAAGTCCTGGGTCAGATACGATCGGGCCAGCAAGGGTTGCAGTTTCGCATCATTATCCCGCCATAAGATAAGCCACTGCCGGGCCTGCTGCCAATCTTTGGGAGCAGCTTGCCCGAGAGCGATTCGTTTTGCAATCTCATTGAATTCCCGAGCTGTATCACTTTCCGGCGGCACTGCATCGTCGAGGCGATTGAGCGGTGTAAAGTCGGTGAAGCTCCGCAATTGCTGACGGTCATACATCCTGGGCGGTTGTACTACGGCCGCAAGCACTCTCAATGCCACAGGATCCGATTCGCCGCTCATGCGCTCTAACATTCTCTCGGTGATGAGCCGATGACGCAGACCGTAGCAGTCGAGCTTCTTTGATACGACGGCGAGACGCCGATACATCGAGTCCACATCCCGGAATTGTTCAGGGGACCACAGGCGCTCGGCAATTGCGGCAGTGCGAGGCCAAATGCGATTGTCCAGATTTTCATCGGAAACAATATCAGTCCACATCGCAGCCTCGCCACCGAGAACGCGAGCCTTCTGATCCGGCGTGAGCGTGGATGTCTTGTCTTCCAATGGGTCGACCAAGTAATGCTCCGCCGCTGACTGATTCAAGTCAAGGTAGTAGCCGAATGAAAGCACACCTCGGTTACCGTTCCGTGCGGCTTCTGCCAACGAGCTTGGCCCGCGCCAGGATTGAATGACAACATCTTTCGGCGTGCCGGGCTGAAGCACTTCGTCCCATCCGATCATGATTTTCTTGTCCGCCGCGACAATCTTTTGGACTCTGGCTGTGAAAAGCGCCTGGAGCGCCGCGCCGTCTTTGATGGTATGTGACCGCATGAACTCACGGATGCGCGGGTTGCCCTCCCATTCCTTGACGTCGCATTCGTCTCCTCCGGTGTGAATGTAGGAATCGGGGAAAAGGGAAGCCATTTCGGCCAGAAATCGCGCAAGAAAATTGTATGTGCTTTCGCGCGTGGGGTCTATCGCCGAACTGTGGGTGGGATCCTGACTGCTGGCCAAGGCAGGGTAGCCCAGAAACCATGAAGTCGTATGGCACGGCATGTCAAACTCCGGCACTACGCGAATGCCACGGTCACGCGCGTAGGCAACAATCTCACGAACTTGATCTTGAGAGTAATAAAAGCCGCCGGAGCCGTTTTCCTGTAACAACGGAAATTTCTTGCTCTCAATATGGAAGCCCTGGTTGTCAGCAAAACGCCAGTGGAAGACATTCATTTTGACTGCCTCCATTCCGTCCAGATTGCGCTTAACGACGGGAATGGGTACGAAACGATGCCCGGAGTCGATGAGCAGTCCACGCCAGGGGAAGCGTGACTTGTCGTCGATACTAACGACCGGAACGCTGAAACCTCTCGGGGTGATTCTTACCAGTTGAAGAAAGGTCTGAAGCCCGCGAAGCACTCCTATGGGCTTCGGGGCGGTTAACTGGACGTTACTTGTGGAGATGGCGAGATGGTAGGATTCATCCTCACCCAAGTGCTGGACAGCCTCACTGGGTCCTGCAGTTTGAATCGTGAACTGCGGTTGGTTAATGACTGCTTCGCGCCAGAGTGGAATGCCGGTTTCCCGCGAGAGCGTATCGAGGAAGCGCTGCCGTGCTCGTTCGAGACGAGGCTCCTTATACCCCTTCAAAGCCATCCCGAAATTCCCATTGATCAGGAACTCACCATCTCCGCGCTCGGCGTGTGCAGGTAGCGGCATTATCAGTAACGAGCGCTCTTCCTGCGCGTGGACACCGCACGCGAGGCTCAGTATGATGGCAAGCAAACGAAGATACATAGGGGCAGCTAGTCGAACGTTTGGCGTTTCCTATCCGTCCACCGGATGATCGCGATAGGCTCCAAATTCCGCCAGATCGTCTTCTCCCAACCAGGAAGGATATTGAGTCGGCTCGAGACCAAGACTCGATTCAATCTGTCTCCACAATCGAGTCCGCTCATATCTCTGATGTACCAATTGGAAGCGAGTACTTCTGAGCACGTCGAGAGCAGCCTGCGGATCGCCGCAATCAAACAAGTAGGTCGCGTGACGCTCCGCCAACCATTCGTCATCGAGAGCCGAGACGGCATGAAGCCAACGTCCACGCTCATCGAGAGTTTCCCTTCCCAGAGCAGCGAGGGCCTTATCGCGCTCGATCACGATCTGCGGATGAAGCGCGAACACCTCAGATTCGATTGCCCGAAAGCAATTTGCCGCGGCGCGCGCGTTCCCCTTGTGCAGCCAAAGGCGTCCGGATAGTGCTCGGGCGCGGTCGTCGCGTGACTGCGCCAGAACCTCCAACGCAGCGCTTATCGCTCCACGCCCTGCGAGCCAAGCGCCCTGTTGAAATAGCCACCGGTCTCTCTCGCGTTCTTGTGTGGACAAAACCGCCCACGAGAGCGCATCGCCTAACTCCACGATTCCACTAATTGCCCAGCGGTTACTGTCAAGGTCGGGAGCTTTTGGGATTCGACCGATGCTACCCGATTCTTGTGCAGAGATAAGATTCAGCCAATAGCTAACATCCTCGGTCCTCGCCCAGCCAAACAGTGTAACTGTGTCGAGAGATCTCAGCTCTGGATGCGGAAGCGAGATCTGTCGAATATCGCGCGAGACGCAGGACGGAATCCAGAATTCAATGTGATGCCGAAACTTCCCGGGTTGAAGCATCTCTTTTACGGATTGATCGACTAGCGGGCCAGCCTGGATCTCAAGGCATTGTTCACCATTGAGGGTATATTGATTTACCCAGGCCTCATCGCGTCCGATGCCATTGCTCCACAGTTTGATTCCGGGTACCCAGCGGCAGTCAGCCATATGGTAAAGACCTGCGCTCAAGCTGGGCGTGAACACTCCAAATGCACAACAATCCGGATTTTTCCAGAAGAATCCAGTCATACGATGCAGATCTGCCTGACGCCGCGGACCTTCCGTTTTCCAGTCAATGATTCGCAGACTGCAATCATGCACAAGAACCGAGCCGCCGGGAAAATGGAACTCTGTATCAGGCCGGGCAGGTACGCCTGCGTTCGACCAGGACATCCAGGGATGAGCCTCGGAATCAGGATTGAAGAACACTGTCCGCTGGGTTAGGAACGCGTCATTTGCGCCAAGAGAGTATTCGACCGTCCAGTTCATTCCATATCTGAGCTCTCTTTCCCCGCAAGAGACATAGATCCTTTCTGGTTGTCGATCGATTTCATAAAGTACGGGAGAGATTTGAACCGGGCTGTGCGAAATGGGAAAACTCAGTTCGATACCGCCTCCGGTAAAGGATTGCCTGGGCAAGATTCGTGCCGGCCTGATCGTGATGGGGAAAAAGAGAGTTTCCGTTGCGCTGCTTTTGAGAAAAATGGAGCAGACGCGGCCCCCCAGATCCGGACAGATCCTCACACGGATCAGATCATTCTCCATATAGACCATGCGGTATTTCTTTAAGCTCGGCCGCCTGGCGGTTTCGCAGAAGCTCTCGTAAGGATATAGCCCGTCCGGGTCGTGCGCTGTTGGAATCGGACCTGTTGGAACAAGCGAATGCGTCAGCAACAACTCGGCGGTTTCGGTGTATTCGAGCATTTTCGAGCTCCGCTATTCAGTCTGGTTCCTGTCCGAAGCTTCGGAGAGAGCCGTGATAACCTATACACATTTCACGGGCTGGGATTACCTCGCATGTTGAGAGGAACGCTTCTATGCAGACTCTAAAATCGCATTTCCTGATCGCCGCTGTCATTCTTTGCCTCACCTTGGGTTGGAGCCTTTTCGCCCAGGACACGACGGGCAAGATCACTGGCATCGTCACTGATCCCTCAGGTGCGGTGATCCCAAACGCAAAGATCACCGTAACGAACAAGGCGACCGGCATAAGCCACGACGCCACCTCGGACCAATCGGGCTTCTATCAGGTCCTGCAGCTGCCTATCGGCTTGTATCAAGTCACAGCCCAAGCTCCGGGGTTCGCGCAGGTAACGGTCGATTCGAAGACGCCACTAGAAATCAATCAAACGCTGCGGATAGATGTCCAGCTTCAGGTCGGTAAGATCAGCAGCGCAATCGAAGTCTCAAGCAGCGCAACCATGGTCGAGACGGAAAATCAGACGCTTGGCGCGACGGTTACCGGTCAGGCGATCTTTGAACTGCCTCTGAACGGCCGCGACACGCTGGACCTGGTCAAAACCCAGCCTGGAGTAACTCCGACCAACCCTGATTCAAGCGCGGCAGGAAATTACAGCATTGGCGGTGGCCGCACTGATTCCGTCACTTATCTGCTGGATGGCGGTCTGAACAACGATTTACTATCAAACGGCGCAGTCGCCGATCCCAATCCCGATGCTGTCGCTGAATTCAAAGTTCTAGAGAGTAACTATAGCGCTGAGTACGGCCGCAATGCGGGAGGGATCGTTAGTGTTGTAACCAAGAGCGGAACAAATCAGCTGCATGGCACTGCTTACGACTACGTTCGCAATAACTACTTTGATGCGAATAGTTTCTTCAACAATCAGCAGAATTTGCCCGTTCCCGTCTTGAAGCGCAACCAGTTCGGCGGCACGATTGGCGGCCCCATACTCATTCCCAAAATTTTAAACGGCAAAGATAAGCTGTTCTTCTTTTTCTCCTATGAAGGCCAGCGCCAGACATCGCTCGATGCGAGTCCCGGCAAAGTGACCACCTTCACGCCCGCCGAGGCAAATGGTGATTTTTCACAGTCGCCCCAGGCAAGCACGGTGGCCGCATTTCTGATTAACAATCCGCAGTATCAGCCCAACGCGGCTCTGGCGGCGCAGGGTATCATCGATCCGAGCCAAATCGACCCAGTCGCAAAGGCGTATTTTGCGAACCACCTGATCCCGACATCGGCCACCGGTTTCCTATTCCCGGAGGCGGCGTCTACGAGTAACTACAATGAATACCTCGGCAGGTTCGATTACAACTTAACTTCGCGGGATGTTATTACCGGCACGTTTACCACTCGCGATAACCCGATACTTTACCCGTTCGGTCCAGGTGGCGGGGCGGATAATGTAACAGGCTTTCCGGTAACTTACTCGGACACGGATTACTTCGGCTCGCTTGCCTATACGCACACATTCAGTCCAACTCTCTTAAACGAATTTCGGACCACGGCTCAGCGGCTAAATCATAAACAGGCAGTTCCAAGTGGAAAACTTCCGCTTGCATCGGACCTGGGCGCTAACATTCCATCGGACGACCCCACGGGGCCTCCGCGGGTGGACCTGGAAGGATCGAATCTTTTTCTCGGATTCAGCCCACAGGGCCCGACGAATGAAATCGACAACACGTATGCGGATTACGACAACCTGTCGTGGACCAAAGGCCGTCACAACTTGAAATTCGGCTTCTACTTCTCGCCGTATCAGAACAACACAGTTTACGATTTCTACGTCAACGGCGAATATTATTTCTATGGCCCGAATACGAGTGTAGGGTCGGGTGTCGATCTCGCGGACTTTTTGATGGGCCTGCCGGATGAATTTCTTCAATTCGGGAGAGCGCCATCTAATATCCGTTCCCATCAATACGCGGGATTCGGCGAGGATACCTGGCATGTCAGCAAGCGGCTAACGCTTACCTTAGGGATGCGGTATGAATACGCAGAGCCGAAATTCGATACCCAGGGGCGCTCTTTCTCTTTCATTCCTGGCCTGCAATCTCAACGTTTCGTGAATGCTCCTCCGGGCGTGGTATTTCCCGGCGATCCAGGCGCGCCCAAAGGCGCTAATTTCCCGGATAAGAATGACTGGGCGCCTCGATTCGGCTTCGCTTATGACGTTTTCGGGAACGCCAAAACGAGTATCCGCGGCGGCTTTGGAGTGTTTTACGACATTCTGAAGGGAGAGGACAATCTCCAGTTCAACGGGCAAGCGCCGTTCGCCGGCTTCGCGGATATTTTTCCTGGGGGACCGGGGTCTGGGCCGAGCGGCTTACAGGATCCCTACGCCTCAGCAGGATCGGTCGATCCCTTTCCTTCGAAACCGCCTTCCAAAACTCTAGACTTCAACGCCGCGGGTTATCTGCCATTTGGGGGCGGCGGGGTTTATTTTGTCGATCCCAATTTGCGGACACCCTATGTCTATCAATACAACCTCTCGATAGAGCAGCAACTGGCGCCGAATATGCTGCTGGAACTCGGCTATCTTGGCTATTCAGCGCACAAGCTCACGGGCCTCATCGATGTAGATCCGATGATTCTCGGCACGAATCAGCGCCTTTTCGACACACCTTCCAATAACTCGTTTTGTTCTGGCGCTTGCTACAGCTATCTCGACGAATTTCAAAACGTCGGAAACGCAAACTACAATGCCGGAGAAGTGAAACTGCGCCGTAATGCCTCCATGGGTTCCTGGGGAAGCAGCTTTTTCACACTCGGATATACGTGGTCGCACGAAATTGACAACTCTTCTGGCTTCAGGGAACGAAATAATGTTGTGCCGTACTATGATCACACTGCTTTTCGCGCTTCGGGTGATACCGATGTGCGCCAGATTCTTACATTCTCCGGCGGCTGGGAGTTGCCGTTCGACCATCTGTGGGAGCGCGGCCCCAAGCTCCTGACGTCAGGCTGGAGTTTATATCCCATCCTGACGGTCCGCAGTGGTTTCCCGCTGGATGTATTCGCGAATCTGAACACAACGCGCAGGGACCCGGGTCCATCGGGCGCGGGCGACGCCGGCAACGTTCATGCCGATCTGGTTGGAAGCGAGGTAATGACTCTCGATCCGAAGAACTTCCAGAGCTTCATTAACCCGAGCGCCAGCTCAACTTCTGCTGGAAACTACTATTTCAATCCGGCGAACTTCAGCATCGCGCGAATACTCGCGCTGGATAACATCGCGAAGAGCGATGCCTCGATGCTTCCCTATTTCACCTACGGTTCGTTTCCACGCAACGGCCTGCGGGGTCCGGGACAAACTAATCTCGACCTGGCAATCACGAAGCATTTCAGAGTAAGCGAGAGGCTGGATATTGAATTGCGAGGCGATGCCTTTAACGTGTTCAATCACACTGAATTTAGGAATCCCGATACGCTTCCAACCGATACGACGTTCGGGCAGATCTCGACGACGTACGATCCCCGCATTCTGCAGCTTGCGCTGCACCTTCGCTTTTGACCAAGAGATAAATTGACGGTACAGTCGGGGTTAGTTGCCGTTCGGCTGGACGGGCTTCTCCACGAAAGCCAGACTCTCAAACCACTCGATCTTTTATTCGGACAGAGTTGGCCCGTCCCCAAATCGCCTTTTTTGCTAAAGAGCCCGTCTGCGACCGGCCAATAAGCTAACCAGAAACAATACCAGGAAAATGACAAAGCAAATCTTTGCAATGCCCGCGGATGCAGCAGCGAGTGTGCCGAATCCCAGGACTGCTGCGATAATCGCAATTACCAAAAATACCCAAGCGTACCAGAGCATCGAATTCTCCTCCTTAGAAGCTGATTGCACGCCGCCAGCCACATGCCGGCGCTCGATTCGAGGCTATAAACGCCGGTAGAATCAGCAGCTTACGACTGGTCCGGTAGATAGGATACGGCAACAGGCGAAGTCACACCTGAGAATTTTTGCCGGAATGGGAAGAAAATCGCGGGCTTGCTTTTAGTACAGCTAGTACCCGTGCCGGGCCAGGGTTAGGCTATTCAGGTGCCGAGTGGAAGATAGGCAACAAATTTCTATTCCGTTTGGTGATATTCTGCCTTTGCACCCCTCTTTTTAGAAGGGGATAGGTATGATTCTAGATTTCGAAACGGAGGATTAGAACTTTTGACAAAGAAATTGCGGTTATTACAGGTGACCGTGGCCTCGCTTGCAGCTTTTCTGCTGGTATCGACGAGCGCCCGGGCATCGGATTATTTCTACAAGACCCTCGACAACAAGGCCGATCCGACTTTCAATCAACTGCTGAGCATCAACAGCGCTGGAACGATAGCCGGCTATTTCGGAAATGGGACCACGAACCCGAATAAGGGTTACACACTGGCCCCTCCCTACGGACAGACAAACTATACGAACGAAAATTTTCCTGGCTCTATTCAGACTCAGGTCACCGGGATCAACAACAGCGGCCTGACGGTCGGTTTCTGGGCGGACGCTCTGGTCGGACCCAATAACTTCGGATTTGTGGACAATGCCGGCACCTTCACGAGCGTGCAGAATCCGAGTACCCCGACGACCGGCACAAAGACGAATCAGTTACTCGGGGTAAACAACAACAATCAGGCGGCCGGCTTCTATGTCGATGGCACCGGAGTCGCGCATGGATACATCTACAACATCGGATCAAAAACGTTTTCCGCGGTTCCGAATCCCGGGGTCGCAGGCCAGCCGAACGTGACGGCGACAGGCATCAACGACCACGGCTGGATTTCCGGCTTCACGGAAGACAGCGCATTAACAATGGCAACCGGTTTCCTGGACATCGGCGGGGTCGACAAAACGTACGAGTTCAAGCAGGGCGGCTTCACATCTACCTTTACCCAGTTCTTCGGGTTGAATAATAATGGCCTGGCTGTCGGCGACTATGTGAACTCGACGGGCGGCACGGAAGGATTCGTATTCAATTACTTCACAAACAGCTGGACGTCGATCGACGCCAGTTTCCAGGCGAGCACGAATGCGACACCCGGGGCTACAACCATCAATGGCATAAACGATAGGGGCGATCTGGTCGGCTTCTACACCGGCACAGACGACAATGTGCACGGATTGCTCGTCGCGACTCCTGAACCGGCTTCTCTAGGTTTGATGATGCTGGCGGGGTTGGGGGCGGGACTTGGTTTGCTCCGCCGCCGTAAGGCAGCGTAAGCGCTTCTTCGAAAGAATTCGAGCGTACGACGTAGGCCGCTGGGCGATTAACGCTCAGCGGCTTTCGTGCGTTTCGAGAATATCGAGAAATGGCTCATAAATTCACGGCATCTTTTCTTGAAGACTCGCTCTCGGTTCTGCGTCAGTACAAGAGGATGGCGGAAGATGCGATCGCGCAAGTCACCGATGAACAGCTGTTTCTGGCCGAAGACGAGGAGATGAACTCGATTGCGATCCTGGTCAAGCACATGACCGGGAACATGCGCTCGCGCTGGACAAATTTCTTGTCGAGCGATGGCGAGAAACCGGATCGGAACCGCGACAGCGAATTTGTCGATCCACCTGCTACTCGCGAGGCGTTGATGAATCGCTGGGCGCAGGGGTGGGACCTGGTGTTTTCCGCGCTTGAGCCTCTCTCGGACGCAGATATGAGCCGGACGGTCACGATTCGAGGCGAGCCGCATTCCGTATTGCAGGCGATCAACCGACAAGTGGCTCATTACGCGTGTCACGTTGGCCAGATCGTGATGCTGGCGAAACATTTCCAGCATGACAAGTGGAGATCGTTGAGTATTCCTCGGAATAAATCGGCGGAGTACAACCGCACAGCGCTGAGCGGAGAGGCAAGTCGCCGGTAACGAAGTACCGCTTGCTCACGCGCGCGGCTCTGTTAACGCAGAGGTGCTAAGCAACAGCTATGGTGATGCTTCCCGAGGCCACTTTACCCGGTTGTTTTTTGGGCGCCGACCTCTGTTCCTTTTCGACTTCCTTCATGACGTCCGGTTGGCGGCGCCAGGCGTCCCAGAGATCTGACATTTTCCGCGTGAACTGCCGCGGCTTCTCTTCATAAACGCGCTCTCCTAAGGACATCGCGTTTTCGCGCAGCTCTTTCTGATGCTGCCCGGCGAGCGTAAGGCAGAGCTGAACATCGTTGGCTTCCCCATACTTCTCAGGCTCATCATGCAGCTTTCCGCAAAGAACGACCAGGTTGTGATCATCTCCGAGCCATGTCTCCAGATTCTTGAGGCTGGCTTCGTGAGCCTGCATCACGTCTGTCCAAAGGCTCTCAAGGAGCCGAACGTGATACCAGTGATCTTTCACGCGCTTGCGCCATTCGTGATAGTTCTCAGGTAGCGGATGTTTTTCCGCCGTGGACATGGCTTTTCGGCTCCGGCGATATGTTTCCTCCAAGCCTGGAGCGATGGCCTGAAAACCGTCCGCTTTTAGCGGCCACGTTTTTACTCGCCTGGCTGCGCCGTGGAGCGTCGAGATCGCCCGCTGCATTACTTTTTCCACGTTCGCCGCCTGCTCCGTTTCGCGCTTGCTCTTCTCGAGACCACGCCGGATTGAAGTAAGGGCATCCGGCCGCAAACTTTCTTTGTATTTGTCGAGGAGGCTGGTGAAGACTTCAATAATGGCTCCCGCATCACGAATTTCCGAGAGCTTTTGACCGGCGCCACGCAATCGCGCGTTCTCACTGGCGTATACCGGGCCAAGCTCAGGCCTCATCAGCTTCAATACGCCACGGATTTTCTTGATGCTCTTCCGGGCTTCGTGAATGGCCTCGTCGCGCTTTTTGCTGTTGCCATGGTTTAGTTCTTTGATCGCGGAATCGATCTCCTCGAGGACGACTCGCTGAATACCTTCAGCAACCGACTCGCTGGCTTTTAGACGATATGACATTCGCTCACTCCGAATTTGCTTGCTTCACCGAACGATCGGTCTGGGACGGGCAGCTCTGTCCACGGAATACAAGCTCGTTAATTATAGACATCTTCTATTGGGGACGGAGTCGGCCCGTTACGAGTGACCCTCTTGAGGAGCCGTGGCGGCCACGTTCGTCGTATCGCTCCCGAACTCTTTATCAGCCTCTTCGTTGCGACCCAGGAGCCGCAGAGCGGCTGAAGTTACGTGCTCAGAAGTAAACCCGAAATGCTTCATGATTTCATCGCCGGGGGCCGATGCGCCATAGTGATCGATGCCAATGATGGTCCCCTCGTCGCCTGCCCAGCGCGCCCAGCCGTATGAGCTGCCAGCCTCAACAGTCACACGCTTTTTGATGGCCTTGGGCAGAACGCTTTCGCGGTAGGCTTGGTCCTGAGCTTCGAAGAGATTCCAACTCGGCATGCTGACCACCCGCGCTTTAACTCCATAGCCGCCGAGTTTCTCTTGCGCTTTCATGCACAGCGACACTTCCGAACCAGTGCCGATGAGAATCACCTGTGGCGCTCCACCTTCCGCTTCCGAAAGAATGTACGCGCCTTTCGAAACATCCGGATTCTTGGCCCTGCTGCGATCGAGATGCGGAACATGCTGGCGGGTGAGAGCGAAAAGCGTAGGGCCGTCGTGCTGAATCGCTACGGCCCAAGATTCGGAAGTCTCTGTCGCATCGGCCGGACGCATTACATTCAATCCGGGAATCGCCCGTAGACCAGCGATCTGCTCAATGGGCTCATGCGTGGGACCATCCTCGCCCACGCCAACGCTGTCGTGCGTGAAGACATAGAAGCATTTCAGCTTGCTCAGCGCGCCGAGCCGGATGGACGGCTTCATGTAATCGGAGAAGACGAGGAAGGTTGCACTGAAGGGGAGCACGCCGCCATGCGCGGCCATGCCATTCACTGCCGCTCCCATTGCATGCTCACGTACGCCGAAGGCCATGTTTCGGCCGCCATAGCCCCATTCCCCGCCAACCGCGCCCTGCGTGGCAGGTCCCGCGAATTCGGAAGGCTGAAAGTCACCCATGCCTTTGAGAGCAGTACTGGTTGAGGGATTCAAGTCGGCTGAACCGCCGATGATATTTGGGATGTGCTTGGCGAGTGCGTTCAGCGCCTGGCCCCCGGCGGCGCGTGTGGCGAGAGGCTTATCTTCAGGCTTCCATTTCGGGAGATCCGCGCCCCAGTTATCCGGAAGCTTGCCGCTTATGACCTGCTCAAACTCGGCAGCTTCCTTGGGAAAGGCTTTCTTATAGGCATCAAATTTCTTCTGCCACTCCTGCTGAGCCTTCGTGCCCTTGTCGACAGCCTTCCGGAAGTAACTCACTGCATCTTCCGGCAAATAGAACTTGTCCATCGTGGGCCATCCGAGCGCCTTTTTCGCTGCCTGTAGTTCCTCCTCTCCAAGCGGATTTCCGTGGGCCTCGAAGGTGTCCTGCTTCTTGGGGCTGCCGTAGCCTATATGCGTGCGCACCAGGATCAGGGACGGACGGCGCTCCTCGGCTTGCGCCTCTTCGATAGCTTTGGCGATGTCTTCCGTGTCATTGCCTTCGTGTACGTGGCGAGTATGCCAGCCGTAGGCTTCAAACCGCTCTGCTACGTTTTCTGTGAAGCATAGGTTAGTCCCGCCGGCGAGAGAAATGTGATTCTGGTCGTAAAGATAGATCAGTTTTCCGAGCCGCAAGTGGCCTGCCAGGGAGGCGGCTTCCTGCGTAACGCCTTCCATCAAGTCGCCATCACCGCAAATAGAGTAGGTGAAGTGGTCGATAATTGTGTGCCCCGGACGGTTGTACCGCGCCGCAAGCCATGCTTCGACGATTGCCATTCCGACTCCGTTGCCGAATCCTTGCCCGAGTGGTCCGGTAGCTACCTCGACGCCCACTGTGTGGCCACGCTCGGGATGACCCGGCGTTTTGCTGCCCCACTGGCGAAAGCGTTTCAGCTCATCGAGCGGCAGATCATAGCCCGTCAGATGGAGCAAGCTGTAAAGCAGCATCGAGCCATGACCCGCCGATAACACGAAGCGGTCCCGGTCAAACCAATTCGGATCTTTCGGATTGAACTTTAAGTATTTCGTCCACAGTGTGTAAGCCATGGCTGCCGCGCCCATGGGCAATCCCGGATGACCGGAATTGGCATTCTGCACTGCGTCGGCGGAAAGGAAGCGGATGGTATTGATGCACAGTTCTTCTAAAGTTTGAGTGTCGGTAGTGGTTGGCAAGTTAATCTCTCTCGTAAGCCCGGCGAAACCATTTCTTTGCTTCGTCGTTGAATTGTTCGGGTGCAGCGATTTCGATGCGGTGCGTGATCCGATCCTTCTTTGCGAATCCCCCGGTATCCACTAAGCGTCCGGTTGCTTTCATGTCACCAAATGCGAAACCCAAATCGATGCGAGATCGATTCGGTACTTTCACCTGCGCGAAGACGTGCTTGCGGTAGAAAGGAACGATTGTCGCGCAGGGACAGACTTTGACATCATTGCCCAGCGAGAGCCCGAATTGAAGGATCTCTTCATAGAGCGGTCTGAACTGCCCTTTGGGTCCGTAGAAGATGCCGTCGACTAAGGCGTCCGGATCGTAATTATCGGCTCCGCCCTTGCCCTCCGCGCGCTCGGCGACAAACATCGCGTAGTTAGTGGTGAACCCGTGTTTTTCTCTTAGCCACGCGCGGCGTTCTTTCTCGGTGGGAGGGCCGGATTTCTCGAGAATCTCAATCCATTGGTCGAGGGTTTTGCCGGTCTTCTCCTTCAGGTTGGCCAGGGATGCTGCCTCCATGGCGAAGCCGGGATGAACGCTGTAGGGAGAATGCTTCAAGGTTGATTCTGGCCCTAATTGCTGAGCACGCGCTTTGCAGCTTCGGCAACAGATTCGGAGAGGAACCCAAATTTCTTTTGAAGATCCTTCAGGGGCGCGGATGAGCCGAAAGTTCCCATCCCGATGATGTGCCCTTTGGGACCGACGAAGCGCTCCCATCCCAGAGTCGTCGCCTGCTCAACCGCGACTCGCGCTGTCACTTGGGGGGGCAGGACGGAATCGCGATATTCCTGAGTTTGGCGTGAAAAGAGTTCCCATGATGGGAGGCTGACCACCCGGGCCTTGATTCCTTCCCCGGAAAGCTGTTCAAAAGCTTGGATACAGAGCGAGACCTCGCTCCCAGTGGCGAGCAGTATGACTTGAGGCTCAACATCGGGCCCACCCGCGAGAACATAGCCGCCCTTTTCTAAACCGCTCGCTGATGCATATTTGGTGCGGTCGAGCGTGGGCAGAGCCTGCCGGGTGAGGATGAGCGCCACCGGGTCGTGACGCAGCTTCATGATGAGTTTCCAGGCTTCGAGCACTTCGTTCGCGTCCGCGGGACGAAGGGTGATCAGACCGGGTACGGCACGCAGCGAGACTAATTGCTCAATCGGCTGGTGAGTGGGGCCGTCTTCTCCCACGCCAATCGAATCGTGCGTGAATATGTAGATGACCGGGAGCTCCATAATCGCACTGAGCCGGATGGCCGGCTTGCAATAATCGCTGAAGATCAAGAAGGTCGCTCCAAACGGCCGGATCTTCGAGAGTGAGAGGCCATTCAGAATCGCGCCCATGGCGTGCTCGCGAATACCAAAATGCATGTTGCGGCCGCGCCGATTTTCGATTTCAAAATCACCGAATGTATCCGCCGTCAAGCGTGTTTTGGTGGAGGGCGCAAGATCGGCAGCGCCGCCCATGAGCCACGGAACATTCTTTGCGAGCGCATTCAGAACCTTGCCGGATGAATCGCGCGAGGCGACACCCTTGGGGTCCGCGGGGAACGTCGGCAACCCCTCGTCCCAGCCCTCCGGAAGCTGACGGTGCTGCATTCGAAAGAGATCGTCGGCTAATTGCGGAAATACTTTGCTATAGGAATCGAACTTCGCCATCCAGCCTTCGCGCAGCTCATGGCCACGCTTTCCAATTCCCGCGGCGAAATTCTCCCGGACGCCTTCCGGCACCAGGAATTTCGCGTCTTCAGGCCAGCCGTAGTTGCGTTTGGCGAGCCGAATTTCATCCTCGCCAAGCGGCTCACCGTGCGCACCGCTGGTGTCCTGCTTAGTCGGAGCGCCGTAGGCAATGTGGCTGTCGACGATGATGAGCGTAGGCCGATCGGTGGTGTTGTGAAACACGTTGAGCGCCCGCTCGAGCATTTCGAGATCGTTCGCATCGCCTACTCGGGTAACGTTCCAGCCGTAGCCGATGAACCGAGTAGCCACGTCTTCGGTAAACGCCAGCTCTGTATTGCCTTCTATGGTGATGTGGTTGTTGTCGTAAATCCAGCAAAGATTGGACGTCTTGAGGTGGCCTGCGAGAGAAGCGGCTTCATTCGAGATGCCCTCCATCAGATCGCCGTCGCCGCAGATGACGTACACGTTGTAATCAAACAGTTCGAAGCTGGGCCGATTGAACCGGCTTGCCATCCATTGACCGGCGATGGCCATGCCGACACTGGTAGCGACACCCTGCCCGAGGGGGCCGGTAGTGGTCTCGACACCTGAGGTCCAGCGGTACTCGGGATGGCCTGGGCATTTGCTGTCGAGCTGGCGGAAACGTTTGATGTCGTCGAGGGTGACCGAGAGCTGGCCGAGCGCCTCATATTGCGGATTGACGGCCTTCACGCCGGCCAGGTGCAACAGCGAATACAACAACATGGAGGCGTGCCCGTTGGAAAGAATAAAGCGGTCGCGATTCGGCCAGATAGGATCGTGCGGGTCGAAGCGCAGAAATCTCTGCCACAGGCAGTAGGCCACCGGCGCCAAAGCCATGGGTGTGCCGGGATGCCCGGAATTCGCCTTTTGGACTGCGTCCATGGAGAGCGTGCGAATTGTGTTAATGCAAAGCTCGTCGATACCACTTGCACTCGCGATTTCACCGTTCAATACGGCTTGACTGCTCATGAGGAGGTCCTCCTAATAGACTCAAGCGATGGACGCCAATCGGGCGCGCTACGTCACAGGTGATGTGAGATACGGGCGCATTCTCCGGCCGTCCCCTGTGATGTTATCAACCCTTTTGCCCGTCTCTGGAGACAAGG
The DNA here is from genome assembly GCA_963758245.1 of uncultured Acidobacteriaceae bacterium. GTDB lineage: Bacteria > Acidobacteriota > Terriglobia > Bryobacterales > Bryobacteraceae > Bog-105. The sequence goes on from CAVWUV010000017.1 coordinate 17,660, forward strand.
CAGTCCCCGGGCGACAAAGCAGGGATTAATGCCTGCATCCTAAATTCAAAGTTAACCGGGATAATGGCTTGAGGAGCAAGAGGATGCCTGAACCACTCAGCGGGGAAGAAGTCGAAAAGCTCAATGAATACTGGCACGCGGCAAATTACCTGACGGTCGGACAGATCTATCTCAAAGGCAACCCGCTACTCGAGCGCCCGCTCACCAAAGAGGACATAAAGCCGCGTTTGCTGGGGCATTGGGGCACCACCGCCGGGTTGAACTTCATCTATACGCATCTGAACCGGCTCATTCGACTGTATGACCTGAACATGATGTACATCATTGGCCCGGGACATGGCGGACCGGGGATCGTCGCGCACACGTATTTGGAAGGATCGTATACAGAGATTTATCCAAACGTCGAGCAGGATCGCGACGGGATCAAGCGGCTATTTCGCCAATTCTCATGGCCTTATGGAATACCGAGTCATGTCGCGCCGGAGACGCCCGGCTCGATTCACGAAGGCGGTGAGCTCGGCTATTCGTTGCTGCATGCGTATGGAGCAGCTTTCGACAATCCAGACCTGATCGTGGCGTGCATTGTGGGTGATGGCGAGGCGGAAACAGGCGCGCTGGCGACGAGCTGGCATTCGAACAAGTTTCTGAATCCGGCGAAAGATGGCGCGGTACTGCCCATCCTGCACTTGAATGGCTACAAAATCGCTAATCCGACCGTGCTCGCGCGTATATCGGAAGACGAATTGCGAGATCTGTTCATCGGATATGGATACGCGCCTCGGTTCTTGGAAGGCAGCGACCCAACCGAGATGCATCGAGGGATGGCGGCGGTGCTGGAGGAGATGCTCGGGGAGATTCGCGCCATCCAAGATCGGGCGCGCCATGAGGAGCGCGTTGGGCGTCCACGATGGCCCTTGCTGATCTTGCGCAGTCCGAAGGGCTGGACAGGTCCGAAAGAAGTGGACGGCAAGCCCGTGGAGGGGACGTGGCGCGCACACCAGGTTCCGGTAGCGGATGTGCGTACGAAACCGGAGCACTTGAAGATTCTCGAAGACTGGCTGCGCAGCTACGAGCCGCAAAAACTGTTCGATAAAGACGGAAGGCTGCGGACGGATCTGGCTGCACTTGCCCCGATGGGAGAGCGGCGCATGGGAATGAACCCTCATGCGAACGGCGGGGCGCTAATGAACCCGCTTGTGCTGCCGGATTTCAGGAACTATGCGGTAAAACTGCCTAAACCGGGAGCAGTAGAAGCGGAAGCGACGCGCGTACTGGGACACTACCTGCGTGATGCCATGAAACACAACCTTCATGCGCGCAATTTCCGTTTATTTGGACCGGACGAGACGGCTTCAAACCGGCTGGATGCGGTTTATGAAGTGACCGGTAAGGAATGGATGGCGCGCGTTGAGCCCGTTGATGAAAATCTCACGACCGATGGGCGAGTGGTGGAAGTTCTCAGCGAGCATATGTGCCAGGGATGGCTGGAAGGCTATCTGTTAACAGGCCGGCACGGATTCTTCTCCTGCTACGAAGGATTCATCCACATCATAGATTCGATGTTCAACCAGCATGCGAAATGGCTGAAGGTTACGCGAAACCTGCCGTGGCGGAAGCCGATTGCATCGTTGAACTACCTGCTCTCTTCGCATGTATGGCGTCAAGATCACAATGGTTTTTCCCATCAAGATCCGGGATTCATCGATCATGTGGTGAATAAGAAAGCTGATGTGGTTCGCGTCTACCTGCCGCCGGACGCTAACACTTTACTTTCTGTCGCGGATCATTGCCTGCGCAGCCGCCAGTACGTAAATGTAATTGTGGCTGGGAAGCAGCCCTCGCCGGTGTGGCTGGATATCGACTCCGCTGTGCGCCATTGCACGAAGGGTGTAGGGGTTTTTGAATGGGCCAGCAATGATGGCGGAGATCCGGATGTTGTAATGGCGTGCGCGGGTGATGTTCCGACGCTCGAGACGCTTGCGGCAGTGACGCTACTGCGAGAGTATGTTCCTGATATTCGGATACGCGTGGTGAATGTGGTGGACCTGATGACTCTGGAGCCTTCGAGCGAGCATCCGCACGGATTGCCAGATGAGGAATTCGATGAGCTCTTTACCACGGATCGTCCCGTGATCTTCGCGTTTCATGGTTATCCGTGGCTGATCCATCGGCTGACGTATCGACGGCGGAATCATGATAATTTGCACGTCCGCGGATACAAGGAAGAAGGCACGACAACGACGCCCTTCGACATGACGGTGCTTAATAACCTGGATCGGTTTCAATTGACCTTTGACGCGATTCGCCGCATCCCGCGCTTTGAATCGATGGTTGGAAAGGCGAGCGAGCGTTACCAGGAAAATATCCAGAGGCACCGCGCTTATGTGATGGAATACGGCGAAGATCTTCCAGAAGTGCAGAACTGGAAATGGGAGCTGTGACAGAGAGCACAACGGGGCATTTGCCCGTTCTGGCGCTCAACTGCGGTTCTTCTTCGCTGAAATTCGGGATGTACGACTGTGAGATGCCGCTTGCTGACGCGCGCGGTTCAGTGCTCCCGGCACTTTGCACGGAACCACGACGGTTAGGGAGGGTTGGGGACGAACTTCGGGTAAAGCTGATTTGTGAGGGCGAGGCGGAAGAGATAGGCGGCGAGAACTCAAGTTTTTGGGTGAACGCGCCTGGCGGGGCCAAGCGGAAAGAGCAGATTCGTTTGTCGGATCACTCGACCGCGCTTGGGCGTGCACTTGATGCGTTGAATGACTGCGGCGCCCCGGAGCCGGAAGCCATCGGTCACCGCTTCGTGCATGGAGGTCCACAGGTTAGAGAGCACCAGCGCGCGACCGCTGGCGTGATTGAGAAATTGCGGGCGGCGGTTTCATTTGCTCCTCTGCACGTGCCTCAAGCATTGTCAGTTCTGGATGCAACGCAGCAGAGGCTGCCTAAAACTGCTCAGGTGGTCTGCCTGGATACTGCCTTTCACAGAACCATGCCTGACGTTGCCAAGACTTTCGCTCTTCCTCGCGAAGTGCGCGAGATGGGCGTAGAGCGGTATGGGTTTCACGGGTTGTCACTCGAATCGATTCTTGCGCAGCTCGATGGAGTGCCCGAGCGATTAGTTGTTGCGCATCTTGGAAACGGGGCGAGCATCACGGCTATTCGCAATGGACGGTCGATTGACACGACGATGGGACTTACGCCGACTGGCGGGGTGATGATGGGTACGCGCTGCGGCGATCTCGATCCCGGCGTAGCGCTTTACCTGATGCGCAGAGACGGAGCAGATGCCGAGAAGCTCGAGCGGATCTTCGATCACAGCTCAGGTCTTCTGGGCGTGTCGGGGAAAAGCAGTGATGTGCGGGAGTTGCTTGCAGTACGCAAACAGGAGGCTCAAGCCGATTTAGCTCTGCGGATGTTCTGCTATCAGGCGAAAAAGGCGATTGCGGGAATGGCGGCCGCCCTGGGCGGAATCGATGCGCTCGTGTTTACGGGAGGAATCGGGGAACATGCGGCTGAGTTGCGGGAAGAGATCTTCGCCGGACTGGGGTTCCTAGGCCATTTGGAGATCCGAGTGCTTCCGTCGCAAGAAGATCTGCAGATCGCAAGAATAACGGCAGGAATTATCAGAAATTGAAATTAAGACCAACCCGGCGCAATACGGACGTAATCGTTGTTCGGGACTCATCGACGCGGAGCAGCAGAGTGCCGCCGAAATAGACGATCCCATATACCGGCAGAACAACGGATGCCAGCAACAAGGGATGGGCAGAACCCAGCCCTATTTTCACTAGAAAGGCGAGGCATCCGCCGATGAAAGCTACCGACCAGAGTTTCAGCACAAACTCCGCAGAAAGCGGTGTTTTCCCGATGCGCTGGCCGAGAGCATGACGAAGCAGCGCGAACTCGACCCATCCGGCAATGCCGGCGGATGCGGTGAGGCCTGCGACTCCCCATTTCTGATCGATTCCGAGCCAATGCGGCGCTCGCAATGCGAACAGGAGACCTAGACCGGTGGTCAGTACAACGCGAATAATGGCGAAGCGTAGCGGAGTTCGTGTGTCCAGAAGAGCATAGAAGGCCGATGAGTAAAGGCGGCCGAGTGAGGTGGCGAGCAGGCCGACCGCGGAGCCAGCCAGCACAGACCAAAGATAGAGGGTGTCGGAATGATGAAACTGGCCAGTTTGGTAAAGCGCGCCGCCCAGCACATCGCCCAAAAGTAGAAAGGCAACGGCGGAAGGAATGATGAAAAAAGCGATGCGGCGCAGGCCAGCGGAGAGCCGAGTGCGTAGAAAACCTGCGACTTCTTCTTTACTGCCGATGGCGCTCGACAGGGCGGGAAGTTCTGCGGCAGAAACTGACATGCTGAAGAGGCTGATGGGAAGAATGGTGATCACTTGACCCGAAAAAAGAGCGGCGACGGCTCCTTTAGGCAACCAGCTTGCGATCATCTGGTCGACGTAAGCGCTAATTTGAACGACGCCGCGGCTAAGAAAGATGGGGCCAAAATTGCGCAGGACAGAGCGGACATGCGGGGAGTGCCATTCGATAACGGGGCGAAAGCCGGGCAGGATTTCGAGCACCTTCGGAAGTTGAACCAGGAACTGAAGAGCGCTGCCGCCGACGTAAGCCCAAGCGGCATCGAACACCAATCGATCCGGAACCGAGTGACGCCCGAAGGAGATCAGGGCTGCGATGACGGTGAGGTTCAGAGCTACAGGAGCGAGATACGACAGGAGAAAACGGCGGTGGCTGTTCAGAACACCGAGGCACCAGGCGCTCAAGACGGATAAACCTGTTGCGGCGAAAACGATGCGGACCAGATGAATGGTGAGAGCGCCTCTTTCGTCTTTTTTGAATCCGGGGGCAATCAAATCGATGAATATCGGCGTGAAGCAAATCGCGAGAAGGACCAAAACGGAGCAGACCAGAGAAAGGATTCCGAACACGGCCGCGGCTACATGCTCGGCTTCTTCGTCCTGCTGGGCGGCTCGCAATTTGGCATAGACGGTAACGAACGCTGCCGATAATACGCCTTCGCCGAAGAGGGTTCCGAGCAGATTTGGAATACGAATGGCGGCACGAAAAGCGTCGGCGAGAACAGTCTCCAGGCCGAAATAATGAGCGATGAACCGTTCACGAGCAAGTCCGGTCAAACGGCTGATCAGGATACCCAGCGCAACCCGAGAGGATGCGCCCAATCCCAGATGTGGCTTGACGGTGCGGCCTGAGTCAACAGCAGTGGAGGAGGGGGACGCCGAGCGTTCCGCGGCAAGAGGCTGGGCGGACACATGGGCTGTGCGGCGGTGTGAAATACGAATGCGGACTTGCAAATTGCGGCGTACTGTCTGAGGTTAACAATTGTTGCGAATAACTGCCCGATTCCCGCATCCATATAGGATGCAGGTGTGCCGATGATACTGAAACTCGCGATTTGTGTATGCCTGGTTATTGGAACTTTTTGCGCGCCTAGAGCGATCGCGCAGGAATCTGGCGATACCCCGCATGAGACGAAGGCCACACAAGCGAAGCCACCGGCCACGCCAAACCCAGAAAAGATGGACGTTCTTCGGGAACTAAGCACGTCATTCGAGGAGATTTCGCAACGTTCCGGGCGGGCGGTGGTGCAAATTTTTGTTCGCAGCTACGTGACCGCCGAAAGTTCAGATAACAACGGGGAGCTGCTAACAGCGGAAAACAGCAGCGGCTCGGGAATCATCATGAGCCCCGATGGATACATCCTGACGAATGCGCATGTGGTGAAGAATGCGCACACGGTGAAAGTGCAGTTGAACGTTCGCGCAGAAGCCGAGGCGCGGGAGCAAGGCGACAGATCTTTTAACCGGCCTATTTCGGGCGTGCTTATCGGTGAGGACCACGACAGCGATCTGGCGGTTATAAAGATTGATAAAAAGAACTTGCCGTACCTGATTTTTGGTGATTCGGATGAGCTGAAGCAGGGACAGATTGTGCTGGCGCTCGGGAATCCGCTTGGATTAGATAATTCGGTAAGCCTGGGGGTGGTCAGCGCAGTTGCGAGGCAGGTCAAACCCGATGACCCCATGGTTTACATTCAGACGGATGCGCCGATTAATCCGGGCAATAGCGGCGGACCACTGGTGGATGCAGACGGGCGAGTGGTCGGCATCAACACGTTTATCCTGACCCAATCAGGCGGCAGTGAAGGCATCGGGTTCGCCATTCCCGGGAACATCGCGCGTGAAGTATACGACCAATTGAAGACGCAGGGTCACGTGCATCGTGGGCAACTTGGATTGGCAGGGGAAACGATCACGCCGCAAATGGCGGAAGGGCTGGATCTGGAGACCGACCACGGAGTCATCGTTTCAGATGTAGAGCCGGAGGGCGCCGCGGATCACGCTGGAGTGAAAGTTGACGACATTATCATTGCGTTGAACGGCAGGCGCGTCGCAAGCCGCCATCAACTGGAAGCGCACGTTTACAGATTCCCGCCCGGAACAAAAGTGATGCTTCGCGTGCAGAGGGGCGCCGATCAATTGGATTTGCCGGTGGTGACGGAAGAACAATCGGGAGAGGAATTGGATGCGCTGGCGGACATGGTTGATCCCGTGAAGAACGTGGTGCCGGAGCTGGGGATCGTAGGGTTGGACATCACGAAACCTGTGCTGCAGCTGATGCCGGAGCTGCGGCGGCCGGCGGGAGTGGTTGTCGCGGCGCGGAAGGCGAATGCCCCATACTCCGGTCCGCCACTCGAGACTGGAGACGTTATTTACTCGGTCAATCGGCGCGTCGTGAGCAGCGTTGCCGAGCTACGTGGCGTGCTCGACGGAATGAAATCGGGGCAGCCGGCTGTTTTGCTGATTGAGCGCGAGGGGCACCTGCTGTATGTGCCGCTCGAACTGGACTAAATAAGATGGGCCGGGGACCTGTTTCCACATTCATCAAGCACCATTTCCGCCATTTCAACGCGGCAACGCTTGTGGACGCGGCGGATGCTTACGTTGATCATCTGAAAAAGGGCGGCCAGATGTTGGTCACCCTGGCGGGCGCGATGAGCACGGCGGAACTTGGCATATCGCTCGCTGAAATGATCCGGCAGGGCAAGATACACGCAATTTGTTGCACTGGCGCGAATCTCGAAGAAGATGTTTTCAATTTGGTCGCGCATCATTTCTATGAGCGAGTTCCACACTGGCGCGACTTGAGGCCAGAAGACGAACAGGCGCTGCTCGATAAGCACATGAATCGCGTGACCGATACATGCATTCCGGAAGAAGAGGCGATGCGGCGTATCGAAGGCGTGATTTTGCGGGAGTGGATGGCCTCGGATGCGCGGGGAGAACGGTGTTTTCCCCACGAATTCTTTTTCAGAATTTTGCAATCGGCGGAGCTTCAGAAAAGTTTTCAGATCGATGTGAAGGATAGCTGGCTTTACGCGGCGATGGAGCGCAGCTTGCCGATGTTCGTTCCCGGCTGGGAAGATTCGACGCTTGGCAATATGTACGCGGGACATTGCATCTCGGGTGATGTGACGAACGTGCACACGGTGCGCACGGGAATCGAGTACATGACGTCGCTTGCGGAATGGTACGCGGAAACCTCGCGGAAATCGTCGATTGGATTTTTCCAGATTGGCGGCGGGATCGCGGGCGATTTTCCGATCTGCGTAGTCCCGATGTTGCGGCAAGATCTGCAGCGTAAGGACACGCCGCTGTGGGGTTACTTCTGCCAGATCAGCGATTCCACGACGAGCTACGGGTCGTACTCGGGCGCGATTCCGAATGAAAAGATTACGTGGGAAAAGCTGAGTATTGACACGCCGAAGTACGTGATTGAATCGGACGCATCGATTGTTGCGCCGCTGGTATTCGGGTACGTGCTTGGGTGGTGAGGCTTGTTATCGTTGAAGTAGATCGATGTGGTGAGGTGCGAGAGTGGTTGAATCGGGCGGTCTCGAAAACCGTTGAACCTTTACGGGTTCCGTGGGTTCGAATCCCACCCTCACCGCCAGTAGTCAGGGTATCTCTCACCTCGTGCAATTTGGCGTATGATGCTTGTAAGCGTACGCGCCTGCGGCGTCAGGCGAGTAATTGTAGAGTCCACCACTTGCAAACTATGGAACCGGACATCGATCATTTGCTCCGAACAGCCATCGAGCATAGGCGGATGGTTCGGCTTCGATACGGCAACAAGGAACGGATTGTCGAACCGCATGACTATGGAATACAGAAGGGCCATCTGAGACTTCTTGCATACCAAGTTGGGGGTTCCAGCAGCGGCAAGCTGCCCGAATTGGCGATGGATGGACGTTGACATGATTTCAGACCTACAAGTCCTGGATCGCACTTTTCGGGGCGGACGCCCAATCCCGTCCGGCAAACACCAGGAGTGGGACCGGCTCTTTATCAGGGTAGAAGCGGCTGATGAAACCCACGCGTAAGTGCGACAGTTTCAGTTGTGGCAAGCTGGAACTATGGCACGCGGCTGGGAGAGTAAGGCTGTCGAGTCACAGATCGAGGCAGCAGAAGCACGCATTTCACGCCAGAAAGCCGTTCAGGCCAGCGCGGAACAGGTCAGTTTCGAGCGGGAGCGCGAAAGCCTGGAGCTTTCCAGAACCAGAGTTTTGCAGGATTTAGCGGCGGCCGCGAATCCCAAGTACCGGGAGCTGCTCGAGCGCTCGCTTCACTATTTGGACGAAAAGCTCACCGCGCTGAGCCAGAGCGCTAACACACCAAATCGTCGCGAGTAATCTCGACGTCGCCGAGCCTGCCTAACATGGCCAAAGCGATGTTCTCTGTTCGGAAGAATTCTTGCGCGATACGTTGCACTTCATCGCGTTTCACGGCTTCTATGCTGTCCAGCATCTCGTCGAGCGACATAAAGCGATCGAAATACAACTCCTGTCGCGCGAGATTCGACATGCGGCTGGATGTTGATTCCAAGCTGAGCATCAAGGAACCTTTCAAATGATCCTTGGCGCGACGAAGTTCCTCTTCTCCGATCAACTCGTCTTTGAGATGGCGGAATTCCTGCATTACTGAGTTGACCACCTGCTTGGAGGTTTCCACCGCAGTACCTGCGTAGACGGTGAAGCAGCCGGTATCGCTGAACAGATTCAGCTCGGAATAGACCGCATACGCGAGGCCCTGCTTTTCGCGAATGTTCTGGAAGAGGCGGGAGCTCATACCACCCCCGAGCACCGTATTCAACACGTATAGCGGGAAGCGCAGCTCGTGGGCCAGCGGGTAGGCAGGAACTCCGAGCGCAATATGCACTTGTTCGAGTGATTCCTTCTTTTTCAAAATGATTGGCGCATGAGATCTTGGAGCGCAATCGGCCGGAAGCCGGCCTCCTTCTCTCAAACCCGCGAAACTCTGGTGGATGAGCTTGACAATCTCATCGTGATCAAGATTGCCCGCCGCCGTGATCAGAATATTTTGAGGCGAGTAGATGCGATTGTAATACTCGAACAGCATCTCCTGGCCGAATTTCTTGACCGTCTCCCTGGTCCCTAAGATTGGTTTGCCGAGCCCATGACCTTTCCAGAAATTACTGATGAAAGTCTCGTGCAGCACAAATTCCGGCTGATCGGCCTCCATTTTGATCTCTTCCAAAATGACGCCCTTCTCTCTTTCGATATCGCTTTCGCGGAAGACCGGATTTAACACCAGGTCGGCAAGAATATCGAGAGCGAATGGCAGATGCTCATCCAACACCTTGGTGTTGAAACTGACCAGTTCTTTGCTGGTAAATGCGTCGAGGCCACCGCCGACTGAATCCACTGAACGAGCGATGTCTTCCGCCGAACGGTGCTTAGTCCCTTTAAAGACCATGTGCTCGATAAAGTGGGAAATGCCGTTCTCCGGGCCATGTTCGATTCGCGAACCGCTGCCGATCCAAACACCTAAGGAAACGGAGCGGACGTAAGGCATAACTTCGGTAACGATCCGAAGCCCGTTGGGCAGGGTCGCGCGCTCGATTTCGCGCACATTCGGGGTCGCAAGAACCATATGCTTAAGCTTCGCCAGTTGTCCGAGGGTACACTAAAACCAAATGCTTCAAGTACTTGAGAGCCAGACGTTAGTCGGAATGGACGTTTCCGAGCTACAAATGTTGCTCGGCCCGGAGCAGCCCACGTACCGCGCCCGACAACTATATGACGCACTCTACAAGGAACAAGTGGCGAATTTGTCTGAAATTTCAACTCTGCCGCAAGCTCTTCGGAATGAGCTACTTACGACCAGCTCCTTAGGCCTGCCCGCGCTCGAACACCGCTTTGAAGCAAGAGACGGCACCCGGCGCTATCTCCTGAGATTGGAGGATAACAGGACGGTTGAAGCCGTTTTCATGCCGGAGGAGGGGCGGGATACCATCTGCATTTCCAGCCAAGTCGGCTGCCCGGTAGACTGCAAATTTTGTCTCACCGCGCTGATGGGCTTGGAACGCAACCTGACGGCGGGCGAAATTGTCGGACAGGTGCTCTATATCGCCCGGGAAAACGGGCTTCGAGCGGCAGATGCGCGCATGAATGTAGTGATGATGGGAATGGGCGAGCCTCTACTGAATCTGGAGAGCGTCCTCAAGGCGACGAGGCTTTTGACGGACCAGCGTGGGATCAGCATGTCACCTAAACGCATCACCGTCTCTACATCGGGGATTGTTCCAAAAATCGAGGAGCTTGGGCGCGCTGAAATTCGACCGAAACTTGCCGTTTCGCTGAATGCCTCCACGGAGGAGCAGCGTCGAGAGCTGATGCCGATCACCCGGAAGTATCATCTTTCGGATCTCATGAAGGCCTGCAGGGCCTATCCGCTTCGTACTTGGGAAAAGCTGACCTTCGAATACGTTTTGTTGAAGGGCGTAAACGATACAGATCGCGATGCGCAACGCGTCGTGCGTCTGCTTGCGAACCTGAACTGCAAAGTGAACCTGATTGCGCTGAACCCGGGGCCCGGCATTCCCTTCGAAACACCCGATCCGGAGCGCGTCGCGAGCTTCCAGACAATCGTTCGAAAAGCTGTACCCTGTTTCATCAGAAAACCACGCGGACGGGACATTTTCGCTGCTTGCGGACAACTAAAGCGAGTGGCTTCCGATCTGGTCGAAGTAAGGTAGCAAGTATGTCGTTATTTCGGATCACGAGCTCCATCGCGGTTGCGGCAGGTTGCTTCGCGCTCATCGCTCAGAATGCGCCCACTTCGCATCACCTGTTCGTACGCGTGATATTGGGCTCGAGCTTCACGCATCCAGTTTCGGGACGCCTGCTGCTTTTCCTGGAGCCGGGGAGCGGCGCGAAAGAGGTAGACACTAACCCATTTCGTCCCGCGGCGGTTTCCGTCGCCGCAAAGGAAGTACATGATTTGGTTCCTGGCGCAGCGGTCGACCTGGACACCGACGATATCGTGTACCCCGCTGGTTTTTCAGAACTTGCGCCAGGAGATTACCAGGCGCAAGCCGTTCTCGATATTGACCATTCCTACAATTACCGGGGCCGCGCTCCTGGAGATCCGATCAGCGAAGTTGTAGCGCTGCCCCATTTTGCTCCCTCATCTGCGCCGGAGCCCGCTATTACCTTAAGCCGCACGGTTTCTGAAGAAAAGCCGCCGCAACCTAAACTCCCCGAAAACGAGCTGCGGCAAGCCGAATCCGCCATCCAAACAGAAGATTTCGTAAGCCCCGTGCTTTCGAAATTCTGGGGACGCCCGATTCACATGCGCGCGTTGATTGTAGAGCCGCCAGGATATGCAGATCGCACAATCCGCGTTTACCCGGCTGTCTATTTTACTCACGGGTTCGGCGGTCAGCTGCAGTATCTGCGTCCCATAGCACTAAGAATGTATAGCCGGATGGCCGAGAAGAAAGCGCCGGCGATGATCTGGATCATGCTGGACGAATCCAGCCCGACCGGCACTCACGAATTCGCGGACTCCGCCAACAACGGGCCCTGGGGAGAGGCTCTCACGAAGGAATTTATTCCGCACCTCGAGACTAGATACCGGCTGGATCCACGTGCGCGAGCCAGATTTCTGAACGGGCACTCATCCGGTGGCTGGGCTACGCTTTGGCTACAGGTCACCTACCCAAAAATATTTGGCGGAACCTGGTCCACATCGCCCGATCCGAGCGATTTTCATGACTTCACCGGACCCGATCTCTATGCGCCGCATGCCAATGTGTATCGCAAACCCGACGGATCGCTCTATCCGTTGGTACGCATGAACGGGAAAGTGGTTGCCACCTTCGAAGATTTTGCGCGGCTCGAGTCGGTGCTGGGACCTTATGGAGGCCAGCTCGCCTCTTTCGAGTGGGTATTCTCGCCGCGCGGACCAGACGGGCGTCCGATGCAGATGTTCGATCGCGCTACCGGAGACGTCGACCCGCTGGTTGTCGACGCTTGGAAGAAGTACGACATTGCGCGGGTGCTGGCGACAAATTGGCCCAGGCTGGCGCCTGATCTAAACGGGAAAATCCATGTCATCGTCGGTACAGCCGACACTTTCTATCTCGACGGGGCGGCGCACAAGCTGAAAGCTGTGCTCGACTCGGTGCACGCTCAAGCCCAAGTCACATTCCTCGAAGGTCGAACGCATTTCGATCTTTACAAGATCGGTGACGACCCATATGGGTTGCTCGATCAGATTGCGAATCAGATGGATCAGAATTGGCAGTCCCCCGCACACAAATGAGCCGTTAACAGCGGGACCGCTCGAGCGATTCATCCACTCTCTCGTTAATCGGTACATGATGCTCGGGAATCTTAGCGCCCGCTGCGATCAGCGTGTCGAGAATCGGGATATAAAGATCCGGATCACCGTCGTGCGCCGCCGACCACAGCGTCTGGCCCAGCACCGTACCCCCGTATGTGTTCTTCGCTTCGAGCGGCGGCTTGTGCTTCAGGAGCAACTTCACTGTGTCGAGATGTCCACTGATAACGGCCCGGTGCAATCCGGTTTGACCGTCGCTGCCCTGTACTGCGAGATCCACGCCTTTCCCGATTAGGAACTCAACAACATCATTGCGGCCGTATCCGCACGCGAAGAGAAATCCCTCGTTTAGCTGCTCCCGAGTGGCGCCCGGTTTCAGACTACCGTCTTCAGCGAAGAAAGCCTTGACCAATTCGAGACGGCCAAGTGCTGCGGCTTCGGCCAAATCGAGACAGTTTTTCTGGTTGGCGAGAAATTCGGCAGCTTTTGGGCATCCGTTCGCAAGGCAGCCGATGACAACGGATTGGTCGTTGCCGGCGCTTGAGAGTCGGTCGATGTCGGCGCCGTATTCGAGAAGCGTCCGGAGTAGCGCTTCCTGAACACCCGCGCGCTCAGGATGAATACTCGTGGCTGCCAGGCCCAGAGTCGTGCATCCGCCGCCATACACGTTCGCGGGCGCATCGATCTCGGCGCCCGCTCGCAGCAGGATTGCGGCAATCTCCACGATGTTCTTCGGCGTCTTCTGCCGATACCCCTCGACCCCGTTCGCCGAGACATAGTGGAGCAACGTCGCCCCATGCTCGCGCATGGAACGCGCGCGGACCAGCTCCGGATATTCGCGCAGCAATCGCGCCAGTGTGGCAACCTCACCGCTGACGATCGCATCGGCCGCAGCTTCGAAGTTCGCGACCGAAGAGGTGTTATAGGCCAGCGCTTGGATATGCTTGACGAATTTCGGCCAGCTTGCGAAGCCGTGCGATCGCGCAATCACCGATTGCGCCCCGGCACGAGTGCACTTTCGATGATTCGGCTCAGTGCCCAAGAGCTTGCGGCGGGCGAAATCCTCGACATCGTCCATCCAGCGATGGACGCTCACGGGAAGTTGAGGCGTGATGGTCAGACCGGATAGTTTCACGACTGCCTCAACCCATTCTTCTGCCCAGCTGCGAAGGGCTTTGGGCTCACCCGATTTGCAGGCTTCGACTAGCTCTTGCGCGATCTTCTGGTAGCGCTCAACGCTTGGGTGTGGCGGAAGCGGAAGAGCACCTTGCGGATTGGGAAACATAACGAATCTCCTTTCGTTACATATTCGGGCGCCCATGCGATGTAGTGCTGCCCTCCGTCATTCCGAGCACCCACTTGATCGCCTCGAAATACATTTTCTGAATGTCCGGATCGTCCCAGGCTTCCTTGGTATGTCCCAGCGTCGAGTAGAACACTCGCCCCTTACCATACATCTTTGACCAGGCGACCGCAAAATCCCGATCCGTACGATGAATTCTCGGGTTGTTTTCGTAATTCAGTTTCGTCGCATCGAGACTGAGCAGGACATTGACTTTGTCGCGCGACCAGCTTTTCGCCTGATAAATCTCGTCTCGTTTGACGAACTCTTTCGGGAAATGGCGAACGGCAGGAAAATTTGGATCTTCAACCACGATGGGAGCATTAAACGTGAACCACGGATGCTGGTCAAACCAGCCGCCGATCATCTCACCGTATTCCGGCCATTTGTAATTCGTGTCGAGCGCTGCGTGAATGCCAACGAATCCTTTTCCATCATCTTTGATGAAAGACATCATGTCCTGTTTTTGATCGTCGGTGAGGTCCAATTCCCCAGTCGTGCTGGCGAACACGAGGGCGTCGAAGTAATTCAACGTCTTCACGTTCCGCTCCTTGATCTCCTTCTTAGTAATCAGCTCGGTATCCGTGCGAAGAGTTGCTTCCCACAGGCCCGTGTCGTGGCCCATTTTGTAGATATTCGCCATTGCATCGGGGATTGAATCGTGCTCAAACCCTTTAGTCTCGGAAACTATCAGTACATGCGCAACACGATTCGGCGGCATGTGGGTTGACGGGGTCTGTGCTTTCGCGCGACCAAAATAAAGGACGCCCAAGCATAGACTCGAGATTGTCAAAAGCGCGCCGAAGCGGGTACGTTTCACATAACCTCCAGAAAGAAGAAACTTAGGAGAGCAACTCAGGGAACGGTTTGCATCTCACAGACACAGCTTATTACTTGATCATTTAGCGAGTACAGCCAAACGCTTGTCAGCCTTCTTTCGCCATCTTCTTAGAATCCTGTTTCACCTCGGCTATTTCGGTCCCGTTGTGATGGGCGTGATGGATTCATCCTTTCTGTTTCTTCCCTTCGGGAATGATCTGCTGGTCGTCGGTCTGGTTGCCAGGAATCACAGCGGGTTCCCTTTCTACGTACTTTCGGCAGTCTGCGGATCAACGCTGGGAGTGTTCCTGCTCGACCTGGTTGCACGGAAAGGTGGCGAGGAAGGGGTTCAAAAAATAGCGGGCAAAAAGCGATTCGAATACCTGAAGCGAAAAATCGGTGAGAAGGGCGGAAGAGCCCTGGTGGTCGGTTGTCTCGCTCCGCCTCCTTTCCCATTCACGATGGTAGTGGCCACTACGAGTGCTCTGGGCTACCCGAGGAAACGGCTTCTCTGGACGGTCGCTCTCGCGCGCGGGGCCCGGTTCATCTTATTAGGGTTTTTAGCCATCAAATTTGGAAGGGCCATTCTGCGCATGGCGAACACACCAGCTTTCAAATGGGCCATGGCAGGCTTCATCCTTATGTGCCTAATCGGAAGTGTGTTTTCTATCTTGAAGTGGGTGCGTAGAGGGCAACCGCTCCAGCCCGCGTGTAAGCTCCTTGAGTGCGGTTATGTGATAGTGGTTGGCTATGGACGCAGAGCGAAATGAAGAGCAATTAGTCGCCACGCTGACCCATGGCGACTACAGAGCCGATATTTACAGCGCAGACCTGCCGGGCGAGTTCAAGGTAGTTTACCGAAACCCAGACGGCTCGGCTGTAGAGGAGGCTTTGCTGACCGGCATCAGCACGTATCACATGCGCGAGCCAGACATCCTGCAGCGGCTCGGGGAGCTATCGGAAGGCGCAGCGCCCAGCTCCCAGCCGGATTTGGGAGACCCTGGAGAATACTGAGGACAGGATTGGCCTGGTAACGGCCTTCAATGTCTAGAGAGCATGATTCCCAAGTATCTAGACCAGATTATAAAAGCCGTAGACATCCGCGGCCCTAACGGTTAGCCGTCCCCGTTAAGGTCTTGAGGAGCGAAATAGCCTTCCGAATATCGGCGGCACGCTGTTCCGGGTCCGATTCTTCGCGCTCTATGCTTAGGATGCCTCGATACCCGATCTCTTTGAGCTTAGAAATAAAACGTGGAACGTCGACGCTTCCTTCGCCGAGTGGACGTTCGGTCCCGAGCGCCGCGGGCTTCTCGCGCGGCGGCCAATCCCCGTCCTTGCAGTGCACGGAGATTACATGTTTCCCTAGCACGTCGAGCGCCTCTATCGGATCGCCCGTTCCGTAGAGAATCATATTGGCTGGATCGAAATTGATCTTCAGATTGGGCCGGTCAACATGTTCCATGAATTGCAACAGAACCTTGGCTGGCTCCTGGCCGGTCTCAAGCGTGAACGATTGGCCGTTTTCGGCGCAGTAATCGCAAATCTCTCGCGCGACATCTCGGATTTCGGTGTACCCGCGCTCCTCGGGATCATGGGGCACGAATCCGATGTGACAAGCAACGCTATCGATAGCAAGTTGACGCGCCACATCCGAAACTGATTTTGTTCTTGCAATGCGCTCACTTCGCGTAGCAGGGGGAACGAGTCCCACCGTGCGTTGTACGGTTGGGATATCTGAATAATCCTCACCCAGGTAGCTGCATACGGCCGTAGCAGCGATGAAATGTTCGGCACTCAGGGCTTCGTCCCATTTTTCTGCCGCACCATCGAGCGATAACTCTCCCGGAAACCCCAATTGCCCGGCTCGAACGCCGAATGATTTAACAGTCTGCAACGTTTTGCGGGCGTCTTCTGCGGCCCAGAACATTACTCCAATTTCCAGATCTTCTAGACCGAGCATTCGATTTGATCTCCATCCAGGTCTCTTGATTCTTTTAGCAGCAGCGCTAGTTTTACGGCTCCCGCCGAGTCTTGCGGCATGCAGCGGTCCGGCGCCTTACCGGTCCGGCAGCAATGAATGAAATATTCGAGCTCAGCAAGATAGCCATCAACGTCGGAAAGCTCGACTTGCTCTCGACCACCATTCTGATCGTTGAGCACCAAACCGCCGGGCGTTAGTTCCAGCTCGGCGCGTTCAGCGCGCACTTGGAAACTCATCGACAACGGCGCGCCTGGGAGAAACCAGCCTCCTTGAATGCGCACCTCCGGACCGTTCGAGTAGATCAGAGAAGCGGTAAGCGCGTCAACATCGCCTAGTTTCTTGGCTGCGACACGATCCGGTATTCCGAAAAGCAAGAGTGCCTGATCGATGTCGTGAATCAGCAAATCGATGACCGCTCCGCCGCTACGATCTTCAACGGGAAGCCAACGGCTCCAATCCGGGAGACCACACCGTCGCACGAAAGTTGCCGTTTTTATTGCGCCGAACTCACCGGATTTGACGAACATTTCAAGCTGCTCGTATGCAGGCCAGAACCGAAGCACCTGTCCAACCATGAGTGTGCGGTTGTACTCTGCAGCCGCGGCGAGCATACGATCACAATCGAGTGCCGTAAGGGCCATTGGCTTCTCGCAGAAGACATGCTTTCTGGCCGCTAGAGCCGACATAGCAACTGAAGCGTGGAGGTCAGTGGGAAGGCAAATATCGACAATGTCCAGTTCGGGATCGAGAGTGAGCTCGCGCCAATCCGTATATTTCCGAACTGCCGAAAAATCGTACACTGCGGCTGGGCGATTAAGATTCCCGCCGACCTCGCTCAAGTCTCCTGACAACACTCGAGGATCATGCGCGCAAACTGCGCTTAATTCTACATCGTCGATTCTGGAATACGCATCGAGGTGCACAGCCCCCATGAATCCCAACCCAACCATGCCGAGTTTCACGAAAGTATTTTACGTCGCTGCACGTAAATGGACGGAATCGTAGAAGCATGAGGCTGGCCAGTTAGCATGAAGGCAGGTGTAGTTATCGTGGGAAATGTAATTCAATTAGTCGGGCCCCACCAGGTGGTGCAGCTGTTTGGCGTCAAGCTGGTGGGCGTGAATGCAGAAAACGGCAAGAAGCTGCTGTTTTCTGTCATTTTCGTTCTGATTGTCGTTTTGTTAGGCCGCTTTCTTCGATGGTTAGCGCGGCGAAGCGCCTGGACGCATAGCGGTAAGCGAATAGCTTTTTGGACCCAGCAGGGAACTTCGATCGGCATGGCGATCATCCTCGTGGTCGGGCTGATCTCTCTTTGGTTTAATAATCCTTCCACTTTAGCGACTGCGGCCGGGTTGATGACTGCCGGTCTCGCCTTCGCCTTGCAACGAGTAGTTACCGCGTTTGCCGGTTACCTTCTGATATTGCGCGGTAAGACGTTCAGCGTAGGCGATCGGATCACGATGGGTGGTATTCGCGGCGATGTGATTGCTCTCACCTTCCTTCAGACCGTAATCATGGAGATGGGACAGCCTGCTGAAGGCGACAATGCAGACAAGATGTGGGTTCAGGCGCGCCAATATACGGGCCGCATCGTGAGAGTGAGCAACGCGGTGATTTTTGACGAGCCAGTCTACAACTACACGCGCGAATTTCCTTATATCTGGGAAGAAATGCGCCTGCCGGTGCCGTATACCGCAGACCGGAACCGGGCAGAGCAGATTCTTCTAGACGCCGCTCGCGAGCACACCGTCAAAATTGCCGAGCTTAGTGAGGACGCCCTAAAGGCGCTCGAGAGCCGATACGTGATGAAGCGTTCGGAGCTCGAGCCGCAGGTCTACTGGCGCTTAACAGACAACTGGGTAGAAATGACGGTCCGGTTCATTGTGCCGGATTCGGGGATCAGAAGCATAAAGAGCAAGATGAGCAGGCAAATTCTAGAGGAGCTCGATAAGGCCAAAATCGGAATCGCTTCCGGTACGTACGAAGTGGTAGGGATGCCCCCGCTTAGAGTTGAAATGCTGCCTACGAACGGCGCGGCGGGAACTCGCGCATGAGAGAGCTGGAGCACATCTTACGGCTTTGGACGCAAGCCGAGAACCGGGGCGAATCCGCGGTCCTGGCAACGGTTGTGAAAACTCGAGGCTCTTCCTATCGGCTCCCCGGGGCGCGATTGCTTCTGCTCTCGAGCGGCGAACGCGCGGGTTCCATTAGCGGCGGTTGCTTGGAAGCGGACCTGATCAAGAAGGCTTGGTGGCTGACCGAAGCCGGTCCTGCGATCAAACGCTATGACACAACTCCCGATGGCGATATTGCGCCCGCTTACGGCTTGGGATGCAGTGGGATCATTCACGTTCTGCTTGAGCGTCTTATCCCGGGAAATGCAGCAGTGCTCCAGCTGATACGGGATGTAAGATCGGAGCGCCGGCCCGCTGTTGTTGCCCACGTAATCGCGCCTTCGAGCGCAGCCGGACAGAAATTGATGATGAACACGGCAGGCCGTGTTCAACACAATCTCGCGAATAGGGAACTCGCGCTAGCGCTCCAGACGGAAGCGAAAGCAGCACTCGCCGGGCACAACTCGCATGGCGTTCACCTCAGCGGTGGTACGGAAGCGTTTATCGAAACACTTGCTCCGGCAGTGCGTCTGCTGGTGTTCGGAGCCGGAGATGATGCCATTCCGTTGACGAAGTTTGCGAAACTGCTTGGCTGGAATATTTCCGTGCTGGATGGACGGGCACACTACGCTCGCCCTGAGAGATTTCCCGAGGCGGATGAAGTCATCGTGCGGCCAACCAAACAGGCGAACGCCGCGCTCGCAATAGATCACTGGACAGCCGCGGTCGTCATGACACACAGCTACACTCAAGATCTCGGAATATTGCGAGAGTTATCTTCGCAGCCGCTTCGATATTTGGGTATATTGGGCCCGCGCAAACGTGCGTCTCAGCTGCTCTCGGATGCAAGTCTCGATGCTGCGAGACTTGTTCCGGCGCTGCACAGCCCCATGGGGCTCGATATCGGCGCAGACGGCCCCGAGCAGGTCGCGTTAGCGGTCCTCGCGGAAATCCAGGCTAGTCTCAACGGACGCGAAGGGGGCTTGCTCCGCGAACGCAGCGGCTCTATTCATGCGAGGAACGACGAAGAAGATGACCCGAAGAGTGTTTGGGTACAATCGATCGCCTGCGCCTGATACCAGCCTGCCGAAATCAGCGAGCGGGCCGTATTGGCGAGCGGGCTTGATCGCGATAGCATTGCATCTGAGCACGATCATCTCCGCGCAGCAGTCAACAACCATTCGCGTGCCGGTGCGCCTGGTGACCGCCCCCACACTGGTCTTTTCGAAAGAAGGCAAATTCATCTTCGGGCTGCAAACGAGTGATTTTCGCCTGTATGACAACGGGCGCTCACAAAAGGTCAGTTTGGATATCGAGTGGGCGCCCCTTTCAGTCGCTCTTGTCCTCCAGGCAAATGAGGAGGTCCGGAACTATCTCCCATTCATCACCAAAGTCGGAAGCGTGGTTGACACTTCGCTGGTCGGCGATGACGGAGAGACGGCCGTTCTGACGTATAACGACGACGTCATCGTAAAAAAGAAGTTTGAATCGGGCGATGTGTGTTCCGCTCTGAAGGACATTCAAGCGAGGGGTGATCAAGCGCTGCTTATCGATGCCGGCCTGCGAGCTATTGAGATGCTGAAGGAGCGTCCAACCGCGCGCACGCGGGTGTTACTGTTCATCGGGCAGCCAACCGACAGCGGTAGCCAAGGATCCTTGGCAACACTCGAGCAGCAGGCAGAGAGAGAGAACGTCTCGGTTTATGCGCTGTCTCTTCCGGTATTTGGAAAAAAATTTGTATCTGACACGTTCGCGCTGAAAGGGCTTGGAAGCCAGAACTACAAAGGCGGCTACGAAGCGAGCGTAAAGCTCACGAAGTTAATTCCAGCCCTGAAACGGGGCACCGAAGCCACGGTTGGCAAAGATCCGTTTTCTGTTTTGACTGCGGAGACAGGAGGAACCCAGCTTCACTTCCGCAAACAACGCCAGCTAGAAGATGCGATCGACGCTATTGGCGCGGAACTGCGGAGTATGTATCTGTTGAGCTACGCGCCGGACCTGCGTGAATCCGGTTATCACGAGATCAGAGTTGATGTCGATGTTCCAGGCGCGACGGTGTATTCACGTCCCGGATACACGCGGAGCCGCAATTGATGCCGGAATAAGCCATAGGACAATGTGATACAAGTTGTGCCACAATACCCAGTCCCAGCAGGTCTTGAAAGATTTCGAAGATGATCGAAAAACCGGATTAGGATTCTAGGACTTCTTGCGCTTTCCGAATCCGCCGCTCGAGCGCTGCTTGGCCGGCTTCGCCTCGCCACGCTCGGAAAGATTATGAGCCGTGTTCACCAGGGCCAAATGCGAAAACGCCTGCGGGAAATTTCCAAGCTGACGCCGCTCTCTGGGATCATATTCTTCGGACAGCAGTCCAACGTCATTGCGAATGGCCAGAAGCCGCTCGAACAACTCGACGGCTTCCTCGCGCCGCTTCTGCAATATCAGATTGTCGACAAGCCAAAAGCTGCAGGCGAGAAAAACACCCTCCTCACCTGGTAATCCGTCAACCGAAGTGCGAGTGTTATACCGCGCGACAAATCCGCTGGTCAACAGATTCTTCTCTATGGCCGCGACAGTGCCCTTGATACGAGGGTCTTCGGCCGGAAGAAAGCCCACCATAGGGAGCATCAGCAGACTTGCGTCAAGCTCCTTACCGCCAAAATACTGGACGAACGAATTCAACTCATTGCTGAAGCCGAACCGGCAGATCTCATCGTGCATTTCAGCGCGTAACGCCCTCCAGCGCTCGAGGGGCCCCTCCTCATGGAATTCCTCCATGGTGCGCACCGCGCGATCGACCGCGACCCAAGCCATGACTTTCGAATGGACGAAGTGCCGCCTCTTGCCTCGGATCTCCCAGATGCCGTCATCTGGTTTGACCCAGATCTTCTCAACATGACTGGTCAGCGCTCTTTCGAGATTCCAAGCCACTTCCAAGCGAGCGAGACCTTTGCGGCGCGCCTGATAGAAGGCGTCAAGCACCTCGCCATAGACATCGAGTTGCAATTGCTCGGAAGCGGCATTTCCGATTCGAACCGGCTGGGAGCCTTCATAGCCTGGCAGCTCCGGCAGCTCGAACTCAGTCAGCCGCCGCTCGCCCGCAACGCCGTACATAATCTGCATCTGATCGGGGCTTCCGGCGACGGCGCGCAGCAACCAATCCCGCCAGGCCTTCGCCTCATCAATAAATCCCGCTTCCATGAGCGCGTAGAGAGTAAAAGTGGAATCACGCAACCAGCAGAAGCGATAATCCCAGTTCCGTATTCCGCCGATCTCTTCCGGTAGCGAGGTTGTGGCGGCTGCCACGATTCCTCCGGTCTTGTGGTGCGTCAGCGCTTTCAGAGTTATGAGGGAGCGAAGTACGGCCTCACAGTACGGTCCTTTGGGTATATGTTTGCTCGACCATTTCTCCCAAGCCCGAGTAACGTTCTTTATTGAGGTTGCGGCATCCGGTTGCGACGTCGCGGGGCTGAAGGAATGCGACCAGGTCAAGACGAATGGAATCTCCTGGCCCTCGGAAACATCGAAGCTGGCGCGAGTTTTAAGGTCCTCGCCGCGCAGCTCTACAGGGGTAGAAAAGGTAATCTGATCCGGTCCGGCTACGGCCTGAAGCTTGCCATCTCCGGTGCGGCTGACCCATGGAACCACGGTTCCATATTCGTACCGGATGGCCAACTCCATCTGCATCGGCACCTTGCCCTTGATGCCCCGGACCATCCTGATCACATCCTGGTAGTCGCCGCGCCGATCCATGCAATCGATCAGCACTACGGTTCCCTCAGGAGTGGAAAATTCGGTCTCCAGCACCAGAGTTCCCTGCCGGTAGCAACGGTTGATAGCGGGGTGTTCGGCTTTGGGAGCAATGCTCCAGTGGCCATTCTCTTTCGATCCAAGGAGCAAGCCGAAACAGGTCGCGGAATCGAAGCGCGGGAAACCAAGCCAGTCGATGGACCCGTTACGTCCGACCAGCGCGGCCGTGGCGTTGTTGCCGATGAGAGCGTAGTCTTCGATGAGCTGGGTCATGGGAAGGGGCTCCTACAGAGCTTCGCCTCAGTTTTCGGCGAACTCGATTACAACCTTGATATCATCGGGCCGCCGCTCCAGGGCTCGCTGCCAATTGCTCAGCGGCTCTCGCCGCGAAATCATTCGGGATAACCAATTCTGGTCCGCCTTGGACAAGACCTCCGCGGCCATTTCGTAATGCCTGCGATTTGCGTTCACAGTGCCGAAAATCACGCTGTTTTCCAGAACCATATTGCGGTTGATAGTTCCGATATCGAGCGCTTGCTGCTGGCCATGGGATGACACACCCGTCAAGCACAAAATTCCGTCATTTCCTATGAGATTGATCATCTCGACAATGAGGGAAGCGACTCCGGTACATTCGATGGCGACATCGGGACGAAAACCGAGCTTGTCGAGCGGGCCTGTGTGATAGGTTCCACCCAGATCGCGAACGAGCTGGGGCTTTGGCCCGCCTTGCACGCGATCCAGAACGTGAACCTCGAGTCCGCGTTGCGCTCCAATGAGAGCCGCCAACAATCCGACTGGACCCGCGCCGGTGACGAGCAAAGTCTTAGGCTTCCATAGAGCTCGCTCGCCGATACGGGAGATGTGGTCCCAGGCCTTAGCCAGAATTGTTGCCGGCTCCATCAAAACGCCAAGGCTTCCTAGCTTTGGATCCAGCTTTACCAGAAAAGCAGGCTCGCCGCGCCAACGTTCCGAGCCGAACCCATTCCGCTCCTTAATGCCTCGTTCCGTGTACTTGCCGTTCCGGCACATGTCCCATTCGCCAACCGCGCACGCCATACACGGCTCAGGGTCAGGGTGGCGAACAATTCCGACGACCAGGTCGCCCTTGCGAAAGGCGCTACTCTCCGGAGCCTCTTCCACTCGCCCCAGAGATTCATGCCCGAGGATCAGGTAATCGTTCCCCGGCTGGGCCCATCCGTACTCGGCCGAAATAAGCTCGAAATCAGTCCCGCATATCCCTAGATCGAGAGCTCGAACCAATACGCTGCCATCACTTGCGGGGGGCTCGGGGACATCCTGAACCGAAGCGGAATTTGCTTTGCCGGGAACGATTGTAAGTGCTTTCATGTAGTTCTTTGTTGTATGAGCTTGGTCGCCGCAAACAAGATCTGCCTGCGCCAGTACTGTTATAGCCTACGCCCTGTAGATGGAAGTGGCCTAGATCTAGTGACACCGAGCCAAGCGCGAGAATTCAGGTACTTTACGCAGGTCTTCTTTGATCAGCCGACTCTTAGAAGGGACTGTTATAAGGTCCTCTCTCTAAATATTTCGCGGGATTTTTGGAATTTTGCTTATCGCGAGTTTTGGGACGCCGTAACCCGTCCAGGCAATTTGATTTACCTGCGGTTTCCAATATCGTTTGGTTAGCTCTTACGAAATTTAAAAGGAAACACATGATAATCAAACTCGGAAAACAAGTGTCCTTCGCGGCTCTGTTTCTTACCGCAACGGCGCTTACTTTTGGAGACACGGTCTCTGTCCCTGGGCAGAATCAGAGCCAAATCTGGCAGACGTGGGACAGCTCCCAACTAAACAACAGCGGCAGCCCATACTGGAACAACCTGTCTTGGGATGGGGCGAATAAGAACATTGGGTTTTGCCTGGTCAGTACTGCGAACTGCGGCCTGAACCCTGCGCCCGGCACTCTGCCCTACCTCGGCAGTTCAACTGGTCTAGCTTTCTCGGATTTCTACTTCACTGGGAATGGCGGAACGGTGACGGCGACGTTTGAAGCACAGATCGCAGGCGACGCGAAGTACGACGGCGTGGGCTGGTATAACGTTCAGGATCCAACTCACCAATATGGGATTATCTTCTCTGGCGTAACAGCGGCGGGCGCCACGGCGACCTTCACACCTTCGGCAGAATATGGACTTTTTACTTACAATGTCGCGACTAATGCGAAGGGCGTCTATCTTTCCCAATCCAGCTCCGCGCTGTCGAGCAACCAGGGATACCAGCATTTCGCGGTTTTTCAGGGGACCGGGAGCACTTATTACGTCGGGGCAGAGGACCTGGCTTTCCCCGGCACCGATGCCGATTATAACGATATGCTGTTTGAGTTAAACACGCCTTCTACTGCGCCTGAGCCAGGCGCGCTCGCGTTGGTCGGAACGGGATTGATCGGACTGGGCCTTCTATTCCGAAAGAAGAGAGCGGTCAAGAATACCTAGTTCCGGCGACCTTCACACGCCGCTCCATCCACCCCTGCGCTCAGGAGGCGAGAAATTTCGTCTCCTGAGCTTTTTTTTGGTATTTAGCTACCTGCACCGCCATACCGGCCGATAAGCGTAGCGGATTTAGATCCGGCGCGGCACGCCGATGCGCTCACAAACTGAGAGAGTCAGCGTCCGCTGCTTACTACGTAATAGGCCATGTCGATGAACCGAGGAGAACGCGGAGCTTCTTTGCTCCTATTCACATTCCTTACGACCTTCGTGTTGCTTCCCATTGTCGGGCTCGCGATTGACGGATCTATTGTGTACTGGATGAAAGCAAGGCTCTCAGCAGCGGTCGACGCGGCGGCCTTGGCGACTGCGAGAGGGCTGAGCGTAGGTCAGAACCTCAGCGCGCAAACGACGAATGCGGTTGCGACGGGTGACAGCTATTTCAATGCGAACTTTCCTCCAGGAATTATGGGAACTTCGGTCCAAAACTCCGGGGGCGAGCCTTCGATAACAATCGCAGCAGGGAATCTCAATACACTGGTGGCCACAGTAAACGCTTCCGTCAGCGTACCGCTTTATTTCCTCCGCATTGTAGGATTTAAAACTGCAACCTTGGCCGCCACTGGCACGGCCACACGGCGAGTTACTAACGTCGTTCTGGTGATTGATCGCTCGTACTCAATGCAGGAAGCGGGAGCTTGCGGAACCATGATCGCCTCGGCTCAGAACTTCGTCAACGATTTCGTGGATGGGCGCGATACCCTTGGACTCATCACGTTTCAGGCAACCGCCAACCTGGATTTCGCGCCAACCCTATATTTTAAGTCGAGTACCCCCAATCTCACTTCCGTGCTTGGCACCGCAGTCTGTACGGGTTACACCACCACTGCATCAGCGCTCAATCTGGCGTATCAAGAGATCAAGGCCATCAATGAACCGCTGGCGCTGAACGTCATTGTCCTTTTTACGGACGGAAACGCCGATTCTTTCGTGGCCACATTTCCTTCGACGAACATCAAATCGGTGGTAGATACTCGCTACGACTGGCTGAACAATCCGGCAAATCAGGTTTCAACGCCAGTGAGCAGTTGTAATCCCTCGGACACCCTCACCGGCGTAATACTCGACGTAGATGGATCTCCGGATCCGACTGGCTACACCAGCGGGTTATACAGCACTGCGAGCGAGCCAATTAACTGGTCCAGTCCCTATTTCCCTCCGGTACCAGCTTCGGTCATTTCCACGGATACAAACTGCTCGTTTGCGAGTACAACCACTTATTCTTATCCAACAAACTCTTTCGCTGTACGCACCGATCTTGCTTATTTGCCCGCAACAGATGCTTACGGCAATTTACTTACAGGTTTTAAACCCCTGGATTACTATCCTTCTGGGAATCCTTACTCGGGCAAGCCTCGCGTCGACACTCCCGAGTCGATCATGAATGCAGCTCTAAACGCAGCTGATGCGCAGGCTACTACAATCCGGGATGACGCGGTCTATAATCCGATCATCTATACGATCGGATTGGGTGGAACTCCTTACCAATCCATCGATGCTGATTTCCTCGAGAGGGTGGCAAACGATCCGAGAGCTTCGAACTACGATTCGTCGCGAGCGGCCGGAGAATTCATCTACTGCACTGCCAGCGGGCTCGCCTCCGCCTTCCAGCAGATTGCATCCCAGATCCTTCGTCTTTCCAAGTAGGACGATTCAGAAGATTGACCTGGCGCTCGAGCCGGTGGATCCCAGGCTCGGCCACCAGTTGTAGTCTGGCGATTTGACGAACGTTTCACCCATGTAGGCGAACTGACCGGACGAAAGCGTCATCACGCTGGAGAAGCTTCCCGCAACCGTACTGGAGTCGTTGAGGTATCCGGGCTGACTCGGGGTTCCGCTTGTAACCGTTCCAGTGCTGTCCATGAGACTTGAGTTCGGCGTGCCGAAATCGCTGGAGTGCACGGTCGCGTTCCCCACAAGAATCCGGCGTGTAATCACGTACTTGTTCAAGTTGGGGCAGTTTGACGAACTGTATCCGCCAGCAGCGCAATCGTTAGGCCCAATGAATGCGACGGTGGACAGGATCACGACCCCATTTCCGCCACTGGTGCTCATATTTAATCCCTGAGCGACCATCATAAGTAGATTCTGATTGCCGGCCTGCGAGAAATCGACGCCGTAGGCGTACATGTGCGCTGCGTCGCGGCAGACCTCCGTCACCTCTATGGCGCGTACCAGATTAAGCCCGAGGACCATGGTTCCCAACATGACCGGAACCAGGAAAAGGCCAACGCACAGGACGAACTCTACCATGGCGCTTCCGTTCTGTCGCGAGCGGCGGCTCTTGGAGGGTACGCATGTCATTCCAAGCACGCAATCCCGCCGGGAGAACTTTCCATAACATCGGTGGCGATAGCCGAGGGATTGAGCGGTGTTCCACTTCTAAAAATGGAACCGAACGATCTCACGGATATACCCCTTATAGATACTTGCAAGATATTTCCCCCGGCGGTTGCGTTCAACTGACCGGTGACCGGACTCGAAAGGTTCGTAGGCGAATAGTACTGGATGGAAACCGTGGAACTGTTGTTTGCCGAAGTGATGAAGCCGAACGAATATTGCTGGACAACCTGTCGGATATTATTGTCCAGGCCAGTGGATGATCCACACGTGACGCCGAAACGGACGCCCTCACGCGCCGCCTCCTGAAGAGTTGCTTTGGCGAAGATGCCCCAAGCCACATCTAGGGTTAAAAACAAGAAGCCCATCAGGGGAAGGAACGCTAAGGTGAATTCGATCATTGCAGAGCCACGCTCGGCTCGCGAGAGGCTTCTCGCGTGCGGGGCTCGAGCCTTGGACCGGAGAACCGGCGGAAGGCCATTGGAAGAAATCACCTGCTCTGCCTCACGTTCATCATTTTTTTTATCGAACAAAGTGGGCTTTATCTTTAGGAAGGCGCGGGACCAGCCGGCATTCTGGTCCCGCGGGTACTTTGAACAGGCCCTTTACTGTTCGCCCGTGATAACCACGGGTGGCCCGTCGGTTTGCTGCGTAGCTGTTGCCGAGGCGGCCGACTCGCTCCACAACGAACGTTCCGCGTTCAGGAGAGACGCCCCCCAGACGCCGCTAGCACTCCAGGCCGCGGAAGTGCTCCAAGGCGCCGACTCGCTCCACAACGAACGCTCTCCATTTACGACCGTAGGTCCCCACACGGCTGTGGTGAGCCACGGAGCACTGAATCCCGATGCCCCGATGTTTCCGAAGAGGGCTGAAAGCGCCCATAGCGAGTAACGATCAAAAGCCAGTTCTGCTGTCCCTGTAATGCTATTGAACTTCACGGTAGGGGAAAGCGCGGAGCCCCAAGCCAAGTCTCTGCTTTGTAGGGCAGCGTGAAGGTCCAGATAACCGGCGCCGATGGTAAAGATATCGTAATAGCTGGTGTAACTGATGCCGCTTGCCGGATCAATGGTGACACTGGACCGGGGGAAAGTCTTCCCCGCGGTCTTCATTAACCGGGCTTTGACCTGATCCGGCGTCAGGAAGGGCTGCGCTTCAAGCAGATCCGCTACCGCGCCCGATACGACCGCGGCTGCCATGCTGGTGCCGCTCAGCATATAGTATTGGCTGGAAAGCACACCGCTTGTGCTTCCGTCATAGTAGGAGACCGGAATTAAGTTTTGCGGATACTCGGAGGCGAGTGTAATACTTCCGGGCGCCAGGATTGAGACCACTTTGTTGCCCGGCGCTACGATATCGGGTTTGACAATGTTGTCGATGAGGGTCGGCCCCTTCGAGCTGTAGCTCGCGATCAGGTCATCGGAGCGATCATAGGTACCCATAGTTTTCATTGCGCCGACTGTGATTACATAAGGATCGTTGCCAGGCGAGGTAATCGTTCCATAGCCGTCGTTTCCCGCCGTATTGTCCCGGCCATCATTACCAGCTGCTACGACCACCACAATTCCCGCCTTCCAGGCAGCCTCGACAGCGAGGCACAATGGATCTTGTTTGTAGCTCTCGAAAACCGGCCGCCCAAGCGACAGGTTAATTACGCGGATATTATGGGTTTTCTTCAATGCGATGGCAGTTTCAATGGCCGAGATAATCCCGCTGTCTGTGCCCTCGCCATTCTGATCGAGAACGCGCAGATTGATCAGATTAGCGTCCGGCGCCATCCCTTTTAACTTACGCGTGCACTTCGAACACTCGGAGTTATTGCCGTTTCCGCCTATGATCCCGGCCACGTGCTCTCCGTGCCCGTAATGGTCCGACCCATCGCCGCCGATGAAGTCTTGCTTGTAAGTGACTCGTTGGCCTGATCCCTTGCCGTTGAGGTCCGCATCAGAGCTGATACCGCTGTCAACGACTGCTACTCCTATTCCGCTGCCGTCCCAGCCGGAGTTCCAGGCCGCGGGTGCGTTTATAGCCGCGCTTGAATAGTCGAGCTTCGCGAATACTTTGTGATCTGGTGAGATGTGTACAACGTTAGGTTCGGTCGCCAAGTCGGCGATGGCTGAGGCCGGAATCGAATAGACTCCCGCTCTAACAGAGTGCAAGGTGCCGCGTAAGGCTCCGCCGCGATTCAACACCTTCTGGTGATGAACCTCGGTCGGATCCTGATCGAATTGCACAATAATCCTGACGTTGCCTTTTAAGTCGCCTTTCTGAAGTTCAGGCGATATTTTCGGACTCTGCGCAAACGCGAGCCCGCTGGCCAGAAACAATGGCGCTAGTAGGTACATGATTTTCATATCTGAGCTCCTGATTGTGCTTGGCAGAATTATTGTTCGCCGTTAATGGCGATGCTCACGGCTTCGGATAAATCCACCGTAGTCGTGCCCCAGACCGATTGAGTTCCCCAGACGGACTGAGTACCCCAGACCGATTGAGTACCCCAAACAGACTGCGAGCTGCCCAGGCCGGCTGTACCCCAAACAGACTGTGTTCCCCACACGCACCGGGCACCGCTTACTACGGCCGTACCCCATACGCTTTGAGTGCCCCACACGCTTTGAGTTCCCCAGACTGATTGATTGGCCCAGATAGAAGACGGATCCGAGGCGAGACTGACTGTCCCGGTGCCGCTGTCGTACACCGCAACCGGAGACATCGCTGTCCCAACTGTCGGGACGGAATTGATCGACGCCAGAGCCGCTGAAATGTCGAGATATCCAGCGCCTACCGTGAAGATGTCGTAATAATCGGTGTAACTCAAACCAGTTGTCGAATCTAGAGCAGTGCTCGATTGCGGGAAGGCCTTGTAAGCTGTCTGCATCATCAGCGCTTTCACCTGATCCGGGGTGAGACTCGAGTTGGCCTGCAGTAAGTCAGCCGCAGCGCCGCTCACCACGGCCGTAGCCATGCTAGTACCGTTGAGAACGAAGAAATTCGGCGACACTGGTCCTGGTCCTGGCCCTGGTCCCGGTCCCGGTCCCGGCCCCGGGCCCGGGCCTTTGGCCGATTGGTAATACGAGAGCGGCACCGCATTCGCCGGATACTCCTTTTGAAGAGTAGATCCCTTCACGAGTAGCGAAACCACGAGATTTCCTGGCGCCAGGATGTCCGGCTTGACAATGTGATCGACTTGGCTGGGCCCTTTCGAGCTGTAGCTGGCAATCAGATCATCAGTGCGGGTGTAAGTGCCTTCCGTTTTCATCGCCCCAACCGTGATCACGTACGGATCGTTGCCCGGAGCGTTCACGGTGCCGTAACCTTGCTCGCCAACAGTATTGTCACGGCCATCATTTCCGGCGGCTACGACCACAACGATGCCGGCCTTCCAGGCGGCTTCTACGGCCTGACATAGCGGGTCTAGGGTGTAGCTCTCGTAGACGGGCCGGCCCAGCGATAGGTTGATAACACGAATATTGAAGACGTTCTTTAAATACATCGCCGCATCAATCGCCAGAATGACATTGCTGTCGTTACCTTGGCCGTTCTGATCCAGAACCTTAAAATTGATAAGGCTTACGCCAGGCGCGATGCCTTTGAACAGTCTCGTACAGTTCGGGCAATTCGAGCTTTGACCGTTTGACGCAATGATTCCAGCGACGTGCTGGCCGTGGCCATATTGGTCCGGCGCCGGACCGCCGTTCGGCGGAGGCGGCGCATTCGCCGCGAGCGGAGCGGTCACACTACCCAGCAGTGAAGCTGCCAGATAAGCGGCCCCGCTGTTAGTGAAGTCGTACGTGTATACAATCTTCTTGCCGGGACCGAGATTTGGATCCGGGTTGATGCCGCTGTCGATTACGGCTACTCCGACGCCCGTCCCGTTCCAGCCGGCAGTCCACGCCGCGCTTGCATTCACAGCCGCGGCGGAGTTGTCCAATTTAGCATTGATTGGTCTGTCGGGAGTAATGAATGCAACGTCAGGGTCATTTGCTAAGTCACTCAGCATAGATGCAGGCAGAGTGTATGCACCGCCCTTCATCGACCGGAATCTGGCATGCACCACGCCGCCCCGATTCAGTACCTTCTGGTCCTTTGAATCGTCCGGAGTACTGTTCCATTGAACAATCACTCGCACGTTCGATTGCGGGTCAACACCCGCTAAATCTTTGGATAGTTTCGGCCCGTGCATAGGAGCCGCCGCACATGCGAACGCGACGAAGACCACCAGTAAACTCGCTCTTTTCATTTATTCCTATTCCCCTTGCCCTTCGAATCACCTCGTTAGCCGTCGCCCGGGGCGCAGCAGTTTCAGGCGTCAAGAGCCTTATCGGGAGGGGAGGCGGGCTTTTGAAAACGCAAACAGGCTTAGTGCGTTTCGTTTCGTACTGTGTACGGAATCAAATTACACGCCGGCGGTACGCGACAAAAACAGCAATAGGCTCTCATCCGCCCGTTACACATAGGACCTCTTACACCATTGCAAGCGCAGCGTTCCCAAGCAACACTGGATCGAGCGCACCGTTGCAATCGTACGTAGAGTTACAAAGCTCTCACTTCATTGAACCGGGCAGAGCTCGATCGGAGGAAATAAATGAAATTCTCTCTTACTCTACTTGGGTTAGGAGCGCTAATCACGCTACCCACTCTCGGCTCCGCCGGCACTCTAACCTGGAACTTCTTGAATGATGTACCAACTGGAAGCGCTGGAGTAGCCATCGCGTCGCCTCATTCTTTTGCCGATACAAATAGTGATCCAACCCTCGTCACCGCATCGATTCTCCAGAGCACCGAAACTAAGCTTTACGAGAAGAATGGCGGTGGGGACGAAGTTGGTCTCGGCATCTCCGGGTTGTCCGATAATGAAATTCAGGGCGATTCTAAGTTGAAGCTGGACCTTAGCAATCTCCTGACTCTAAATCCGACGTCCATTTCGGTTGCCCTCGGCAGCGTTCAGCGCGGCGAGGGCGGATTCATCGAGTACGGCGCGACTGGAACGGGCTTCAGTGTCTTCGACGAGAAATCGCATGGACTGCTTCTCAGCACGCTCGTGGCCGATGGAGGTTATATCGAGATATATTCTACTTCCGGGAACGTCCTTGTTGCTGGTCTAACAGCTACGACTCCGAGCTCGCAAGCTCCTGAGCCCGCCGATGCCGGATTCCTCGCACTCGGTCTGCTGGCTCTGACCGGCTGCAAACTCCACCGCAAGTTTCAGGCGAGCAAGGCGTAGCTCTCTCTTGGTGTGCGATCGCTTAAGGCGGATTCTCGAAGCGATCGCTCCCCGCCGAATAGACCCGTTACTAACAGTACTATTTGAGGGTATAAGAATACTACTTTCTGCCGTATAATCGGCTAGATTTCCCAACAATCACTTGCTTAGGTGGCGTAAGTCAGCACTCGTCCGCCACAGGAGGACTATATGCAAGGGTATCAAGCCGTCCCATCCAGGACTTTTCTTTCCGCTCTTTTGGGTTTTTGTCTATTAACAAGTATCCAATCGCCCCTGAGCCAAGCCCAAACTGTCACCTCGGGGGCAGTAACTGGCCCCGTGGGCATCGCCGCCACAAGAGATCAACTGCTGGTGAGCGATTATACTTGCACGCACGTCTATTCGCTGGATTCTACGGGAGCCGGCACTCTCTTTGCTCAACTTCCGCAACCGGCTGGGCTCGTCGGTGTGACGAATTGTGAAACTTACTTAGCTATCTCCACGGGCCTGGGGGGATTCCCATCGGGTGATGTGTATGCCACGCAAGGCCCCAACGTGTATCAGATTTCTCCAGATGGCTCAAAGGTCACCCTTTTCACTGTGCTTCCTGGCGTTTCGGGTTACGTGAACGTCCACACAAGTATCACCTTTGATAACGTCGGCTCGTTTGGGAATCAGATGATCGTGACCTCGAGTAACGGTGGCCCTTCGACCGTCTACACGGTCAGTTCGAGCGGCGTTGCCACCCAGATGACTATCACCGGCACCGATGCCTCGGGTGGACTAATTGCAACACAAGTTGAAGGACCGGAAGTTGCTCCGTTGACGGCAAAGCCTTACGGCGGATATCTGTTTGTAGCGGCAGAAAAGGTCGGCGGGATTTACGCAATCTCTCCCTCCGGCGCATTGTCGACGTTGATTCCGGTACCGGGGTCTCCGGAAACGGTCCGCTTTGTCCCAGCTCCAGGTTCGAATGACTGCGGCGGCAAGGATTGCGACCAGAAGTGCGAGTGCGATAAATGCAAGTGCGAGAAGTGTGATCACGACAAATGCAAGTGCGACAAGGATAAATGCGATAAGTGCGACAAGAACAAGTGCGACAAATGCGACAAATGCAAAGAACAAGCTTGCACGTTCGACACCACGGGGTTGCAGTATTTTCAAGCTGAACTCAGCCACGGTCTGGTAGCGGGGTTCGCGTCCAGTCTGTTGACCAACTTTGTGGGCAGCGCTTTAGTGCCGGATGAGAATTCAAACACGATATACGCGGTCAGTTTCCCCAGTCTTGCTGTAACCGTGTTCGCCACAGACAACGCCACCCCGCCGTTCTTTCACGAAGGCGGCGCAATAGTGGCCTGTTGTCCTCGATTACAGAAAAAGTGCGACAAGAAATGATCGGTCCTAAAAACGGGGCCTAACTCGCGCCAGGCTCTGTTGGTGGCCATCTAAGAAGCTTCACGAAGGGCGATCGGGAGTTTATCTTCCGATCGAACTTTTGATTAGGCGCGCCCGTAAAACGCCTGGATTTACCATCAAAGGGGATGAGAGCCGGATACTCAGGACGAAATCGCGCGTGAAGGCGCTCGTCAAAAATCAGAGTGCGCCCGGATTATGGCTCGAGGATATGCCCGAGCCGGTTATCGGAATCAATGATGTTTTGATTCGCGTCACCCATACCGGAATCTGCGGGACCGATCTACATATTTACGAGTGGAACGAATGGGCGCGATCCACCATTCCTGTGCCGATGATCATCGGACACGAGTTCGTCGGAGAAATCGTGGAAGTCGGGTCAAACGTGAATGATTTCCATCCGGGCGAAATCGTGAGCGGGGAAGGACACGTCGTTTGCGGCCGCTGCAGGAATTGCCTGGCTGGCCGCCGTCATCTTTGCGCGCACACCCAAGGCGTCGGGGTGAACCGCCCGGGCGCGTTCGCGGAACTCATCTCGCTGCCGATGAGCAATATCTGGCGGCACGATTCTGCAATCAATCGAGAAGTAGCCGCGATCTTCGATCCGTTTGGAAACGCAGTTCACACCGCGCTCTCATTTCCGGTGCTCGGTGAAGACGTTCTGATCACCGGCGCGGGTCCGATTGGCTTAATGGCGATCCCCGTGGCCCGCCACGCCGGAGCGCGTCATGTCGTTGTTACCGACCTGAATCCATACCGCCTCGATCTGGCGCGGAAAATGGGCGCCACGCTTGCCGTCAACCCGGTGGAAACGCCTATCTCGGAAACACAAGAGCAGCTCGGGATGCAGGAAGGTTTCGACGTAGGGCTGGAGATGTCCGGCAATCCCGCGGCATTCCGCGAAATGATCGCAAATATGAGTCATGGCGCCAAGATCGCTCTGCTCGGCCTTCCCGGCACCGAAATGCCAATCGATTGGTATCGGGTGATTTTCAACATGCTCACGATCAAAGGTATCTATGGCCGAGAGATGTATGAGACCTGGTACAAAATGACGGTGATGCTCGAATCGGGTCTCGACATCACGCCAGTCATTACCCACCGCTTTTCATATAAGGATTTCGAAAAGGGGTTTGAAGTCATGCATTCCGGCAAATCGGGGAAGGTAATTCTCGACTGGAGCAGATGAAAACCAGCATCTTCGACTTGTTCAGGATCGGAATCGGACCTTCCAGCTCTCATACAGTTGGGCCAATGCGAGCTGCCAGGCGATTCGCCGTCGGGCTGAGCGAAAAAATCGGGCTAAAGAACGTTGCGCGCATTCAGGCGGAGCTTTACGGCTCTCTTGCGCTTACAGGCGTCGGTCACGGCACAGATAAGGCTGTTCTGTTAGGGCTCTCTGGCGAAAAGCCGCAAGAAGTCGATCCCTCAAATACCGATTCCCTCCTGAATACAATTCGAGCCGCAGGAACTTTGCGAGTTCTCGCGCGTGATCCGATCGCCTTTGATGAAGCGCGCGA
The DNA here is from genome assembly GCA_963758245.1 of uncultured Acidobacteriaceae bacterium. Classification (GTDB taxonomy): domain Bacteria; phylum Acidobacteriota; class Terriglobia; order Bryobacterales; family Bryobacteraceae; genus Bog-105. Next base: position 53,332 of record CAVWUV010000017.1, read on the forward strand.
TCTTCTCTTCCATTACGATCGCGTTCTTCCGGGTCATCCCAACGGGATGCAGTTCTCCGCTTTTGACCGGAACGGCACACTGCTGATGAGTGAGAAGTATTACTCCATCGGAGGAGGATTCATCGTCAAAGAAGGCGAGCCTGCTTCAACGGATTTAGCTTCTTTGCCCGTTCCTCACCCTTTCTCTAACAGCGCCGAACTGATGGCGGAGGCGGAAAGCAAGCGGCTGCCGATCTGGCAGGTCATGCTGGAGAACGAGAGTTCGCTTCGCAGCGAAGAGGAAGTGCGTGAGCGCATTCGCAGCATCTGGTCGGTGATGGATGCGTGCATCGAACGCGGGCTGCGCGCGGAAGGCATTCTGCCCGGTGGTCTGAACGTGCGGCGTCGCGCGCCGGGCCTTTACGCAAAGATTAAGATGCGTTCGACTAACGATCCATTCGGCGGAATGGATTGGGTCAATGTGTTCGCCATGGCTGTAAATGAGGAGAATGCAGCCGGAGGTCGCGTCGTCACGGCGCCCACGAACGGTGCAGCCGGCCTGGTTCCGGCGGTGGCTCGGTATTATCGCCAGTTCATGCCGGAATCCTGCGACGAGGGTCTCGTGCGGTATTTCTTGACAGCCGGCGCAATTGGAATCCTCTATAAGGAGAACGCGTCGATCTCCGGTGCGGAGGTAGGCTGTCAAGGCGAGGTCGGCGTCGCCTGCTCGATGGCAGCCGGCGGTTTGGCAGGCGCTTTGGGAGCCCCGAATCGCGCAGTAGAGCACGCCGCCGAAATAGGGATGGAGCACCACCTCGGAATGACTTGCGATCCCATCGGTGGCCTGGTCCAGATCCCCTGCATTGAGCGCAACGCGTTCGGCGCCGTGAAGGCGATCAATGCTTGCCGAATGGCGATGCAGGACTCGGGCGACCACAAGGTATCACTCGATGAGGTGATTCGGACCATGTATCAGACCGGCCTCGATATGCAATCTCGTTATAAAGAGACCGCGCTGGCGGGGCTTGCGGTCAACGTAAAAGAGTGTTGAAGCGGAAACTCGTGCGCCGCTTCGGCAGTAAAAGCTTTCAAGTCAGCCGACGAGAACATCATATTCGGCGTGCGTCCCAATCCAAAACCACAACACTCCGTCAGTCAGCTCAATACCGAGGGCGCGATGGTGCCGACCCGCCCGAACTGACCAATAATTTCCTACCTTCTTGAAGTGCAAAGAGGGATGTCTCGTGTCGGCCTTCAATAAGGCGAAGGACTTGTCTGCAATAGCCCGCGCGGATGCGGGCAGAACGTTGTAGGCCGTCCAGAAGCTCGGCGACGCGCGGTGAATCAAAGCTCGGTGGAACGGCCGGACTCGTGGTCTCGAAGAGCAACCGCTGCAATAGTGTCGAGCTTCCCTGATTTGACATCGGCCTCGAACTGCAGGTCCCATGAATCCGCGTCGAATTCAGCAAACCAAGCGCGGAACAGCGCGAGCTCTTGAGAAGACATTCGCCGGATTTCGCCTTCGATCTGCTCAACTCGGCTCATACATTGACTCTTTTGCTTAGTATAGTTCTGCGCCATGGTTTTGAAACGGATGCCGTCCTTCATGGCCCCGCCGCTTAGAATAAGAGCGGCAGTCCGCCAATGTACGCCAACGTCCAATCCTACTTAGCTCAGAAACTTCATGACATCGAAAAAGCCGGGCTTTATAAGCGCGAGCGGCTGATCGAGAGCCCTCAGCAAGCCGAAATACGAGTCAGCGGCACGAAAGTTTTGAACTTCTGCGCCAACAATTACCTGGGTCTGGCCGATAACCCGGCGATTGTCGAAGCCGCCCGCAAAGCGCTCGATGATTGGGGCTACGGACTCGCGAGCGTGCGTTTCATCTGCGGCACGCAGTCCATTCATAAGCAATTAGAAAGTCGCCTCACCCAATTTCTCGGCACGGAAGACACCATTCTCTACAGCTCCTGCTTCGACGCGAATGGCGGTTTATTCGAAACGTTGCTCGATCAGGAAGACGCTGTCATTTCGGATGAGCTGAACCACGCCAGCATTATCGACGGCGTTCGGCTGTGCAAAGCCGCCAGGTTTCGGTACAAGAATGGCGATATGGCGGATCTAGAGGCCAAGCTCAAAGAAGCAAGCGGCGCGCGCAACCGGTTAATTGCTACCGACGGTGTTTTTTCCATGGACGGCTACATCGCCAAGCTGCCCGAAATTTGCGATATCGGTGACAAGTACAGCGCCATGGTGATGGTGGACGATTCACACGCGGTCGGCTTTATGGGCAAATCCGGACGAGGCACGCACGAGCATCACAATGTTTTGGGACGTATCGATGTTCTGACCGGCACGCTTGGCAAAGCGCTGGGAGGAGCGAGCGGCGGTTACACCAGCGGCCGGAAAGAGATCATAGACTTGCTACGGCAACGCTCGCGGCCCTACCTATTTTCAAATTCGCTTGCTCCGCCGATCGTGGCCGCCTCGCTGAAAGTTCTCGACCTGCTGACGGAAACTTCTGAATTGCGGGATAGATTGTTCGCCAATACGAAACTGTTTCGTGAGCGGATGACCGCCAGCGGCTTCAACATCCTTCCAGGCGAGCATCCGATTGTGCCGGTGATGCTCGGCGATGCTTCGCTCGCGACTAGGATGGCGGACGCTCTGTTGAAAAAGGGCATATACGTGATCGGCTTTTCGTATCCGGTAGTTCCACAGGGCAAAGCTCGTATACGGGTGCAGGTCTCAGCCGCACACACGACGGAAGAGATTGCGTATGCAGCCGAGCAGTTCGCCGCGGTCAAACGCGAGCTGGGGATCTGATCTATGCTTCGCATCCCGATTCTTCTGCTCGTTTGTGGCGCCGCGCTACTCGCGCAGACGACCATTGCTCAAACAGTTCTTCTTTGGCCCGACGGTGCTCCGGGCGCGCAAGGTGACACAGATGCAGATAAGCCGTCGCTCACCATCTATCCCGTTTCAGGCACAAATAAAGTTCCGACCGGTGTCGTAGTTTGTCCTGGCGGCGGTTACCAGAATCTCGCCATGGATCACGAAGGCAAGCAAATAGCTGAATGGCTCAACAATTTGGGGATCTCGGCTTTTGTGCTGAAGTACCGGCTGGGTCCGAAATATCATCATCCAGTCGAGATGTGGGATGCGCAGCGCGCTATCCGATACGTCCGCGCTCACGCCTCCGATTTCGGCATTCAAACCGACCGCATCGGTATCTGGGGCTTCTCTGCCGGTGGGCACCTTGCATCCACTGCCGGCACGCACTTTGATTCGGGCGATCGCGGCGCATCAGATCCCATCAATCAGCAGAGTTCCCGGCCGGATTTCCTGATTCTCGCGTACCCGGTAATCACCATGGAAGAACCATATGTGCATCTCGGGTCACGCCGTAATTTGCTAGGCGAAAAACCCGATCCGGCTCTGGTTACCTCGCTATCGAATGAACAACAAGTGACAAACCGCACCCCGCCCACATTTCTGTTTCACACAACAGAGGACGATGTAGTACCCGTAGAGAACAGCGTGATGTTTTATCTCGCTTGCCGCAAGGCGGGAGTACCTGCTGAAATGCACATTTACTTGAAGGGACACCATGGAGTCGGGCTGGCCCAATCCGATCCTGTGTTGCGAACCTGGCCGGACCGTCTCGCTGATTGGCTAAAAGTGCAAGGGTTCCGTTAGCAAGGCGCAAGTGCACGCACTCGTCTAGGAGGATACGCAGGCGAGAAGATTGTCTGTGGCCAGCGCAATAAACTGGATCGCTTGTTGACGAGAGACCGAAGGAAAGCCTTCGAGGAAATCTTCCAGGGTCGAATTCCCTTCGATGTGATCGATGAGTGCCTGAACCGGGACCCGTGTGCCTTTGAAACAGGGTTCGCTGCTCATTCGCTCAGGATCGATCCAAACGATCTGGTTGAGCTGGGCTCTCTGTTCAACGGTCATGCCTTCAACTTACGCGAAATCCCTGGAGCAATGCAAACGGGACAGTGTCTAGTACTGGAAGAGCTTCGCCTTAAAGCCCGCAACTTTGCACCCGAATCGCTAGGCGATACGCCTGAGGAGTTGCTCGATATCCACCGAACTGTTATTTTCAGTTCCACGTGCGAGCGTTGGGGCGATCGCCAGCGCCTCATTATGATCTTCGAACCACACCAGGAAGGAAGCTTGATCTGCGCCCGATAATCGCTGCTGGTTGATCCAGGTGTAATAGGCTCCCATGTCGGCGTCGATCAGCGAGCCTTCCGGATCGGGCACCGGCCGTTGTTGGGTTCCGGCGAGCAGTTCCCGCATGGATTGCTCGCGCTGGCGCGGCGCGAATCGCGCGAGTAACGTCAAGGGCTGGGCCCGCCGTAGCACCTCGCGAGCAGACCATTGAACGAAGGTTGTGCTGAAGAGCTGTGTTCCAGATCCCTCGGTCAGCACACTGACCTGGAAGCGATTCAAAATCGCCTGATCCCCGGTGCCGTTCAAGCCCAGTTCTTCAGGCCGCATTTGCGCTAACATCGTCCGCAGCGCTTCTGGTCCTCCACCGCCTGGCTGCATCACCTTCCGCATCTTTGCGATAAGCGCAAGGCGGACGGTATCGAGCGAAGCGTAAGAAATCGATCTCAATCCGGCGCTCGAGCTTTCCTCTTTCGCGCCATCGATGTACCAGTGTCCGAACGGAACGAGATATGTTGCTGCGCGCTTTTCCAATGCCTCAAAAAGCATCTCGCGCCCGTTCTCCGGCCTCACATTCCTGAAATAGACACCTTGCGGCCGCAGCTTCCGGAACAGCGGATATGTGTTCACCGCCACTCCCTGCCCGATCACCACCATGCCTAGCCGTTTTACTGGAAGCGAGTCATTCGGCGCGGTAGCGTTCAGCTTGTGGACATATTCGATGGATGCCGCCCGAAAAGCATCAATCTGATGCGTCGCCCAGAGATGCGCAGTGAGCTGTTCTGAAAATTGGCTCGGCTGATTGATCCAATCCACACTCTCGAATTGGGAAGACAATCGCAATTTCGCAAATGGCTCCATCGATTGCCGAAGCTGTTCTGCAGAAAGCGAAGCGAGGTAAGCGAGCTGGTTATCTAATTCCTTCCGCTCGGCGGGAAATTTCCAGTCGTAGACAATCACTTCCCGAAGCAGCAACGGCAAAAAAGTCAGCGGCAATCGCTGCAAAAGAGCAATGTGGCTCGTCGCCAATTGCTTCGCGAGCGGGGGATAGTTACTGAAATCTCGGGCGCTGAGCTGGTTCGGAAGCATGAGGTTAAAGCACCTCGGTCAAAGGCTTTCCTTTCGAAAGCTCCGGCGAGAATCCAAATAACGAGCCGAGCGTTGGCACCAGATCCGTCGATTCAACGGCTCGGTCTACTAACACGTTTTCCCGAACGCCCGGTCCCATGACCATCATCCAAGTAGTGCGGGAGAGCGGATCACCCGTCCTGTGGTGCTGAAATCCGTTGCCGCCTGCGTCTGTGTCCGAGTCCCTCCCGAAATCCGGCAGAATGAACATTGTCGTCTTGCCCGCATATTCCGGTTCGTTTTGAATCGCGCTCCAGATCTCGGCGCACAATCGATCCGACCGCTGAATCGCTTCAATGTACAGCGAATATGCCCCGGAGTGCGCGATGTCGATATCGTGCAGAGTGATCCAAAGCAAGCTGGGTGCAAGCTGCCGCATCAACTGCCGAGCTATATAAACCGAGAGCTCGTCCGGACTTGCAAGGCTGCGCGCGTGCGCCGTGAAATCAGACACAGAGAGCTTCAGAATCTCCGCGATCTGGCGCAATTCAATCTCGCTGCCGCTGAGTTCCGGAGTATACAGCGGGGTTTCGTAGTTGTCTCTCAGGAGGTGCTCATACTGAGCTTCGCCGACTGAGGAGAGCGCAGAGGCCAGCAAGCGCTTCGGCAGAATGACACCCGCTCCAAATCCAGCGCCATACGACCGGTGACCACTTTCTCCAATGCGATTGAAACCATTGCTGGGCGCGACCACCCAGGTATCGGTGGCGGGACGTTTCAATTCCTTGCGGTAATACTCGAAAACGGTCGGGTAGTCAGGAGGTACCGCCGCGAAATTGTTGAAACTCTCGTACACTCCAGTCGCAAGGCTAGCGGTCGCCACGTAATGCCCCAAAATGCCGCGGTTCACCACTTGAGTGAAGAACGTGGATTGCGGAATCAGTTGATTCAGAAGGCGAGGGATGTTCTCCTGCCCTTCTGGCATGAAGGTCTCCTCGTCGCGAGCGCCTCCGCCAAAAGTGACCACTACGGCTTTTCTGCCGCGGGGCAACGCCATCGCGCGAAGCGGAGCGAATCCGAACAGAGCCGTGCCTGCGCTCGCGCCCGTAGCCGCGTGAAGAAAATCCCGGCGGCTCCAGGAAATCGCTTGTGCGAGTTCCCGCGGAGTACGGGATCCTTTCACCGTAATATCACTCCGAATGGTTCACCTCTTGAACTCGTTTTCTGATTTTCTCACTTTTCTCATTCGTTGCCCTTTGCCTCAGGAACCGGCAATCCCAATGGCGCGTCGAAACCGATGTACTCTGGGGTGGGGGCAATATGAACTGGAGAGTTGTTCGGCTGGCCGTTGCTTCGTTTGCTATTTTGCCGGGCTTAGTCATTTACGCTCAAACGAACCTCGGCATTCCGCCGCGCGCCACGCCTGCCGATTACTCCGCAAGCTTCCAGACGAAGAACGCCATCTTCGCCGCTTCCCTTCTGCCTGCCGATCAAGTCAAACATATTTTCGCGGTTGACATAAGCAAAACCTATCTCGTGTTCGAAGTAGCTCTTTACCCGCCGCAGAACGCAAAGGTAACGATCGGCGCCGACGACTTTCTCGTCAAGTCCGGCGCGAATTCAGAGTTTGTCCATTCTGCTGACGCCGTTACCGTGGCCTCTGTGATTCAACAGAAGAATACGCCGAGGCCGCCTTCGGGAAGAAACGTCGAAGTTGTGCCTTCTGCGTCGGTTGGTTATGAGAGTGGAACTGATCCATACACAGGCCGTCGCGTGCACGGCGTCTATACGGAAGCGGGCGTGGGCGTGGGCCCGAATCCAGGACCGGACCCTCGGTTTCCGCCGCCTCCAGGCAGCTCGCCATACGATCGCCAGCTTCTCGAAGCTGAGCTCGCGCGACGAGCTCTGCCTTCAGGTCAATTCACCGCGCCCGTGGCTGGGTATCTGTACTTCCCTGCATCGCGCGTGAAGAAAAATTCGGCGGGGGCGTACGAGCTGGACTATTTAGGCGACAACACAGCGAAAGTTCAGCTTCAGATTCCGCTGAAGAACCGTTAGGAGCTCGTCCGGAAACGTGTTCGGTCTTCCGCCTGTGACCGGCTATGCGCTATCCAGGCGCGACCTCATTCGTTCGAGCCTCCTTGTTGCGCTGACAGGTTGCTCCGCATTGGGAAAACAGGAGCCAACCTTCTCTACCGACGTGAAGGTGGTGAATATCCTGGCCACGGTTCGGGACAAGAAGGGTGAGATCATCCGAAATCTCACCAAAGATGATTTCACGCTGGTCGAAGACGGACGACCACAAAGCATTCGATACTTCTCTCGCCAGTCGGACCTCCCTTTGACACTAGGGCTGTTGGTCGATACGAGCCTGAGCCAGACACGCGTTTTAGAGGATGAGCGCGCCGCGAGCTTCCGCTTTCTCGAACAGGTGTTGCGTGAAGAGAAAGACAAGGCATTTATCGTTCAGTTTGACCAAGTCATCCTGATTCGTCAGGATCTCACTTCTTCGCGCAAAGACTTGGAATCCGCGCTCGAGGTTGTGGATTCGCCCGACCCTCGCAAATTAGGCGGAGAGGGAGGCGGCACATTGCTTTACGATGCCGTCCGAAAAATCTCCATCCAGGTCATGAAAAAGCTTCAAGGCCGCAAAGCATTCATTGTGCTTTCGGACGGGGTCGATGTCGGCAGCGTTATCACTCTGACGGACGCTATCGAAACGGCTCAGCGCGCGGACACTCTTGTCTATTCCATTTTGTTTTCCGATGCAAACGCATATGGAGGTTTCTCTCTCGGCTCGACGGGGAAAGGAGTTCTCGAGCGCCTTTCCCGCGAAACCGGCGGCGGATTTTTTGAAGTATCGAAAAAGCAGAGCATCGGGCAGATCTTCGAGCTGATTGAAGAGGAGCTGCGCAGTCAGTACAGTCTCGGATTTGTCTCCGATCAGCCCGTTACTGCATCAGGGTTCCGCAAAATTCGATTGACAGTCAGGCAGAAGGGACTCCTGGTGCAGGCGAGGGATCGATATTACGCGGAGCTGTAGTGCCGCACCTACTGCATCAACTTTTCCATAATCAGCCGTGTCGCTTCTTCATCTGGCCCAGTGTCCGCGCCGCATGATTTGATGCGGGCCTGCCACATTTTTTCACTAAGAGCGAGTATTCCCTCCGACACTTCATTCGTAACGTGAGCGAGAGCTTCGCCCTTAACGGCGTTCTCCGCCTCACCGAGGAGCTGGTCGGTTTCACCTGTGCCGACGGAGGGATGGTTGACCACGCACGCCTGAAGGTCCCCATAGGTTAGCTCCAGTACTCGCAGGCTGCGGCGGTATTTTTCCATCGACGCGAGCCATCGCGGAGTCGGATCAAGCGAGCTTAGCGTGCTCGATAACTCCAGCTGCCCGCGAAGAGCAGCGTCATTTGGCTTCAAGAGGGATGCTTGCGAGAATGCGGCGTGCGCTGCATGATAGTCGCCTCGCTCCAACTCAGCCTCTCCCAGGCCGGCATATGACGTGGCATCTTTCGGGTTCTGCCGGATTAGCGTGTGATAGACGTCCGCGGCCCGCGAAGGCGCGCCGGCAACCAGGAAGAAATGTGCGAGACGCTTCTCGATTGCTATATTCTTTCCAGCTTCTTCTTCGAGCGGCAGCAATTCAGCGAGCAACTCCTGTCTCTTGCCATTCGCAACCAGAAAATCGACCAATTCCATTCGCGCCGAAATGCGGTGCCCAGCGGCATTATCGGGCCACTCTCCGTAAATTGCGCGATGATAGTATGACTCAGCTTCGACGATCTTGCCCTTCTTTGTCATTAATCGCGCTGCGACTAGATTTGCGCTGCCATCGTTTGGTTCGCTTTCGAGCACCTCATTGACCAGCTGCTCGCCTTCTTCTATTTTTCCGGCCGCCATGAGAGCTTCGATCAATCTGATTTCGTAGCCCACGTTTTCCCGTTCGAGTGCATGCGCTTTGCGAAGAGCATCTAGGGCTTGAATTGGCTTGCTTTCCTCAAGGAGACGGGAACCTGAGGTATAAGCCTGTTGGGCCTGCTTTTGTAGCTCGGCTTGTTCCAGATTTTCAAGAAACGTGTCAATCGTGGCTAACGCAGCAATTACGAGCGCAACAGCCACGACCAGCGTCAGTATCTGGCCGTTGGCCCTCCGTTTGATTACTGCCTGATTTCCAGCGCTCATCAGCTCTTCGGAGATTGGGCGCCCGCTACTCCGTAGGTCGCGAGAATATCTGTTAATCTGACAATTCCGTACATCTGATGGATATTGGCGCGGCTCACGACAGGCACTACGTCGACTCCCTTTGCCCCCATCCGCTCTAATGCATGACTCAGTGGATGATCCGAATGGACATATGGGTATTCACCATTAACCCTGACTAAATCGCCGATGGTTTCAGGAGGTGGTTCCGCGATCTCGATTTGATGAGAGCTGATGACTCCCTGAACATACTTCCGTTCACCTACTGGCCATGAGTTGCACTTTTCATCAGCAAAGCGTTTCTTTGCGCTTTCAACGTCGGCATCGGCCGGAAGCGGCTCTGCGTCCGCATGCATCACCTCGCTCACCCGGATCCCGGTGAGCTCCTCGCGCGATTCCCCAGTGGGCAAATAAACACCCTCCTGGAGAGCGAGCGCCTCATAGATTGGCTCATGCTGCATCTGCTGCGAGATAAAAAAACTGATCAGGTTAGAAATCATCAGCGGCACAATAATCGAGTAATCGCGCGTCATTTCAAAGATCATGATCACGGAAGTAAGCGGCGTCCGCACGATGCCCGCGAATGCCGTTCCCATGCCGACCAGAGCGTACGCTCCGGGATTGCCGGTCAGTCCGGGGAGCAGTGTGTGGGCGACACTGCCGACAGCTCCGCCGATCATGGCGCCGATGAAGAGGCTTGGACCGAAAATGCCCCCTGCGTTTCCGGATGAATAACACGCGGGAGTCGCGATGATCTTCATGACAGCGAGCAAGGCGACCGTTTTAAGCGGAAAATCGCCGCTAAGAACGCGATCGACGTAGTCATAACCCACTCCGAGCACTTCCGGCATGAACAGTCCGAACACTCCCATCAGAAGGCCTCCAGCCGCCGGCTGAATCCAGACTGTCGATGCCGGAAGACGCCTGAACCAAACCCGCAGTTTAAGCAGCAGTTTCACGAAGCAGACCGATCCCAGTCCGCCCACGACGCCGAGGATTGCGTAAATTCCGAACTCCAGCGGATTCACAAGCTGATAGGCGGGAACGTGGAATAACGGCTGATCGCCGAGGAGGAGATGAAGCACCATCCAGGATGTCGCCGAACTCAGCACGACAGAAGCGAGAACCGGAGCATTGAGATCGCCCAGAATTTCTTCGAGCGAAAACAGGACGGCGGCGATCGGTGTATTAAAAGCTGCAGCCAGCGCGGCGGCGGAGCCAACCGGCAGCAGCGCTTTTACGTTCTCCTTGCGCAATCCGAACCGGCGGCCCAGGACGGAGGCGATGCCTGCGCCGATGTGTACGGACGGCCCTTCACGCCCAAGCGCGATCCCGCTTGCCAGCGTAATGGAACAGCACAAGAACTTGCCGAGAACGGTACGCAGGGAAATGTATCCGTCCTGAATGAACAAAGCGAACTTCGCCTGCGGAATCCCGCTACCGCGCGCGTTCGGAAAATAGCGGAACAGCAGATATCCGCTTACAAGCGTCCCTGCAATAGGAACCAGCAGCCTGCGCCATACCGCGCTCCCGGGCGGATACATGCGCGCGGCGAGCCGGCCGGTCAAAAGAATGAAGGCCACCACCGTCAGCCCGACGATTACACCGATGATGAGGCTCAGCACAATCGCGAGTTGATCCTCGCGATTTCGGAAACCTGTCCAATTCAGTAGCTTGGCGCGTACAGACAGCCGAGGCATCCATTTCTATATTCACAGACGCTTCGAACGCGGCAATTAATCTGGACTGAAGTTTGCGGTTATGGCCTAGCGGGGAACGGAGCTGAAAATTTCGTTGAAGCGCTTCTTCTGTTGATCGTTCAGCACATCGAGAATGCGCTGCTTGCCATGTTCAGCGACATCCTCCCGGTCGTCTTCGATGTTCTGATAATACTTACCGTAATCATCCAACACTTTGGTGACTGTCTGCACCTGTTCAGGAGTGAGGTTAAGTTGAACTTTCAGAGGCCCCAAGCCGACCCGCCGGGCAGCCTCAATTGCGAGCTGGTCGTGAGGAGCGTCGAACATCCTGGCATGCAGGTAAGCCCGCGTAACCGCAGATCCAAAGGCAGCCCCGCACAAAAACACTACCGCCAAGATGGCCAGCACCTTGGGGTTCGACCATCGAGCGTCATTCCGCTGCGGCATGTGCCGCCTTGTCGTTACAGGAGTAGCTATTGTAATGATCCTTGGTGAACCGCGAAGTTCTCGAGCACCGCGTCCCTCTGCTGCGCTTGGTTGCCGGTTACGGGAGCATCATAATGGAAATCCTGGGCAATGGCGCTCGATCTCCCGAGATGTCCGTCCCGGCTTTCTTGCGCGATTACGTATGTGCCGAGCACCAGCGCTATGGTGAGCGATGCATACGCTAATCGTGTCCCAAACTGAGAGTAGATGAACGCTGCCCAGACGGAGTCCTTGGCTCGCTCTTCGATGCGCTGCATTACGCGAGCGTAGAACCCTGGCGTCGGTTCCATCTCTTCCGGCACGCGCAGTGCTTGCAATAACTCGGATTGCGCTTTCATCGATTCCACTTCCGCCGAGCACTCCGTGCAAGATGATAAATGCTTGCGTAACCCCTGGTGTTCGCGGGTAGATCGCTTCCCCGTGAGCAGATCTTCCAGATTTTCCCGAATGGACCCGTGCATATTTCCCTCAAAAAGGACCACCAAATCTGCGGATCTAATTGTCCGCTTTACATCAACTTTACACCCGACCACTTACCGGAACCGCTAAAGAGTTGGCGGCGTTAACGGCGCTCTCTCCAACCTTTGCGCCGCCTTCACCAGTTTCTGGCGTGCTCGAAATAGCTTTACTTTAATCGTATTCTCATTCATGCCGGTCATCTGCGACAATTCCTCCACGGAATGTCCTTCAACTTCTTTCAGCAAGATGAGCGACCGGTCTTCCGCCGAAATCTTCGAGAGCAGCTTCAAAATTAAATCGTGCTGCGCGAGCCGCTGATCGACTGGCCGGGCCTGGTCTGTTGCCGGTTCGGAATTCTCCATCCGAAGCGAATCATCAGCGGAAAAATCACTTTCATACACCAGCTTTCGTACCCGCTTCTTGCGCAAATAGTCATAGCACTCATTGACGGTAATCTTGTAAATCCAGGTCAGAAGCGAGCTACGGAAATCAAAATTCTTAATAGAAAAATAAATCTTGGCGAAAACCTGTTGAGCGATATCCTCAGCATCGTTGCGATTGCGAAGAATCCCGTAGATTATTGAGAAGACTTTGGCTTGATAGCGCTCCACGATCTCGCGGAAAGCGAGTTCGTCTTCAGCCTGTACCCGCCGGACTAGCGCCGCCTCTTCGGTGGTTCGATGATCCAATTTGGTCTTCGCTCGGGTTGCCCCTCCGGCCGTCACCGGGAATGGAAGAGTTGCGCTCAGCCCGCTCATATATGCCACCCGACGTCTTGCATTATGAACGCGTTGCAAAAAACCTGTAATCCCCATTATCCGAAATCCCTCGCCCGAAAGGCTTAACCCCGCAGGCGAATACTCAGCGAATGTTTTCGCCCGGCTCCAGGAATGCGAGAATGTCTGAGCAGTGACATCTCTTTACGCCAACACTCCGCCAGGATCAACCCAGATCAACGCAGCCCTTTTATTAATCCGCATTGCAAGCGCCTTGGCATTTCTCTACCACGGGAGCGCCATCCTTTTTGGGGCTTTCGGAGGTCCCGGCCCGCGCGGGTTCGCCGCCTTCATGCACGCGCCAAGTGTGATCGGCTACCTCGTGGGACTAGCGCAGTTTTGCGGGGGATTGGCCATTCTCAGCGGTGTTCTGATTCGAATCGGGGCAGCGTGCATCATCATCGTCATGCTCGGGGCCATTTTCTTGGTTCACCTGCCGCACGGCTTTGATATCGGCAAGGGCGGTTTTGAATACGCTCTCACTCAACTGCTGATCGCGATCGCGTTATTAATCACCGGCGCAGGCGCATGGTCGCTAACGGCCGGTGCCAACAGAACGCGAGGGCGCTAAAGTGACAAAGTCTGGTGTGAGGAGTATTCTTACCGTTCTCGCTTTCTGCCAAATAATTGTTGCTGCCGAAGCTCCGTCCGCCTACGTGCGAGTCAGCCAGATCGGATATGAAGCTGGCAATGCTCCCTTTCGCGCTTATCTGATGTCCACCGCCGCGGAATCCGGCGCTACATTCCGCGTTTTGAACGCGAACGGTCGCAGCGTACATGAAGCCGCTATCGGCCCACTTCTCGGTACCTGGAGCAACAGCAAAACGCTTGCCTATCAGGTCTATGCACTCAATTTCACCGTTTCGGAATCCGGCAAATATTCAATTAAGGTTTCTGGTCCGGTTTCCGCCATCTCGCCCACATTCCCCGTCGATTCTCCGGCTGTGCTCTATTCCGGCTTGCTTTTGAACACTAAGTTTTTTTATGAGACGGAACGCGACGGTCCAGATTACATACCGAACGCTCTGCGCTCCGCGCCTGGCCATCTGAATGACCGGCACGCAGCCGTTTACTCCACTCCGCCCTTGGATAGCAACGATCTGATCGCGACTACCGTCAAGCCACTCGATGCGACCGGCGCGGTTATCGATGCCGATGGCGGTTGGTGGGATGCCGGCGATTACATGAAGTATGTCGAGACTATCAGCTACACAGTCGCGCTCCAGGAAATTGGCATTCGCGATTTTCCCGAATCAAATGGGACCGCATGCGCCGCTCCATCCCCCCGCGCCGCCCGATTCCATTTCTTACTCTGGAAATGCATCGGGATCTCCGTCTTCTGCGGATTTCACCAGCGAAGCGGAGGTCGGCATCCGCTTCCTTATGAAGATGTGGGATGACAGCTCGCGAACCCTCTATTACCAAGTTGGCAACAGCCAGGATTGGGAAAATTTCTCTTACCTGAGCGATTACGATATCTGGCGTCTGCCGCAGGCTGATGATACCTGGGACGGATGTGATGCTGATGCGACCTATATCTGCCATCGTCCGGTTTTTGTCGCCGGACCCGCAGGCTCAAGAATCAGCCCGAATCTGGCCGGGCGGTTGGCCGCGGATTTCGCTGTCTGCTACCAACTCAATCGCGACACCAAGCCTGACCTGGCGAATCAGTGTTTAAAGAATGCGGAAGACATCTTCGAGCTCGCGGACACTTCCTTCGCCGATCCCGCCGCTTCCGTCAGCTCGGGCAGCTGTACGTCCGGATGCCTGCTCACAATCATCCCGTTCGACGGCTATCCGGAAACGGTTTGGGATGACGACATGGAGCTTGGCGCAACAGAGCTGTACTTCGCTTTGCGATCCGCTCAGGAACACGGCAATCTTCCTGGCGGATTACCCAACACGGATGCCAACCATTACCTGGCCCAAGCAGCGCAGTTTGCTCGCAACTACATTACTCGTATCTACGACACCGGCAATTCGGACACTCTCAATCTTTACGATGTGAGCGGGCTCGCGCACTTCGAGCTGTATCGCGCGCTCTGTTCCGCCGGCGATCCGGCCGGATTGGCGGTGAGCAAGGCCGGCATTCGCGATCAATTCTTAAAACAGGTGGGCGATGCGATCAGCCAGGCGAAAACAGACGCATGGGGTTTCGGAGATGTTTGGAATAGCGATACCACGTCGCACGGCGCAGGCATTTCGGTAATGGCGAGCGAAGCCTATTACCTGACTGGCTCTCGCGATTACGATGTTTACTCGCAAAGATGGATGGCCAACATCCTGGGAGCGAACGCGTGGGGATCTTCGTTCATCGTGGGCGATGGATCTACGACCTTCCCGAATTGCATTCAGCATCAAGTGGCCAATCTGGCCGGCGCACTGGATGGAACAGCGGGCGGAACTCCAATCTTGTGGGGCGCTGCTTCGGAAGGCCCGGCCTATTCCGCGACTTCCGGTGTTGTCGATGGCATGATTCTTTGCCCGGCCAACGGAGCGGATCCATTCAAAGTATTTAACGGCAATGATGGCCCTTTCAACAGATCTCAGCGCGCCGTCTACGAAGATAACGTGCAGTCATACAGCACCACCGAGCCAGCCATCGATTTAACTGCAACCTCATTCCTGATGTGGTCCTGGAGAATCGCTCATCATCCGGAAAACCGGTAATCTGAATTAGAGCGGTTCACTAGCTATGTCAGGTACGTCAAACTTTTCCTACGCGCTCCGCACGCTCCGCAAGAGTCCCGGCTTCAGTATCGCGGTCATCGTCTCACTCGCTCTCGGCATTGGTGCGAATGCCGCTATTTTTAGCGTCGTGAATGGGCTTCTCTTTCATCCAGCCGGAATCAGCCACCCGGAAGAGCTGATGGCGCCGCGTGTCAGCTACAAGAAGCTGAACCTCGACCGAATCGGGATGTCTGCGACGGATTTTGCGGATGTTCGCGAGAGCAGGCAAATCTTCTCGAAAGCGGCCATGCTGGATGTCGGCGCTTTCAACTATACGGGCGGCGATTCGCCCCAGCGGCTCGGAGCCGCGTTCGTTACCTCGCAGTGGTTCGACGTGTTCGGCGCAAAGACATCGCTCGGACGTGGATTCCACGCCGAAGATGATGTGCCCGGCGCAAACAAAGTCGCGGTCCTGTCTTTCGGAACCTGGCATCGCCTGTTTGGCGCTGATCGCGCGATACTCGGCCGGACCATCGAGTTAAACAACACTCCTTATCGCGTCGTCGGCATTATGCCTGCTGATTTCCGCTGGCCCAGCGAAGCCGATATCTGGGTTCCAATCGGATTGCCTCCTAAGGACTATGGGCCGGGCAATCGATTCAACGAAAACTATTTCGCGGTGGCGCGTCTTGCTTCCGGAATCAGCCCGGCGCGTGCTGCCGGTTTTATGCAAACCCTGTCCAAGCGCGTGCTCGATCAGGTCTCCTACGCGAGGAGCTCGCAATGGAGCATGGTGATTGAACCGCTTACCGAGTATGCCGCCGGCGATCTGAAGCGCCCCACGTTCATACTGCTCGGTTCAGTCGGGTTGGTCTTGTTGATCGCCTGCTCGAACATCGCGGGACTGATGCTCGTCCGCGGAACCAGCCGCGCTCGGGAGCTCGCCATTCGCACCGCGCTTGGCGCAAATCGAGCTGATCTCATAAAGCAAGCTCTCGTCGAGACTTCTCTGCTTTCCATCTGCGGAACAGTCCTCGGTCTGGGCGCGGCGTTCGGCATTTTGCGCGTTTTGCTCTCGCTTGCGCGCGCTCAACTGTCCTCGGACATTCTGATCCACATTGACGGTTATGTGCTCGTCTTCGCCGTTTTGGCCGGAGTTGTTTCAGCCCTTCTGTTCGGTCTCGCGCCCGCCTGGCATATCTCCCGTCTCGGTGAACACTATGACCAGCTGAAAGAGGGCGGACGTTCTGAAAGCGAGGGCCATCATCGCCAGGCCCTTCGCTCAACCCTCGTGGCCGCTCAAATCGCGCTCGCGCTGGTGCTGCTGATCGGAGCCGGACTCCTTCTCAAGACTTTGGCAAATCTGCGTAACGTAAATGCCGGTTTCAATCCCAAGAACGTGATGACCGCATCGGTCGCCTTGCCAGCCGCGCGCTACAAGGACGAACGCAAGCAGATTTCTTTCCTCTACGCTGTTCAGCAACAGCTTACACAATCGCCCGGTGTTCTCTCGGCGGCGGCTGCCAGCATTGTTCCTTTCGCCGGTGGCGATCCCATCGCTTCGTGGGGCGATCCGACAGCTTCGTTTGAGATTGAAGGCCGCATCGTGCCGCCGGGCGACCCGGGTTTTCACGGCTCAATTCGAGCCGTCAGTCCCGACTACTTCAAGACCCTCCGCATCCCGCTTCTACAGGGGCGCTTCTTCACAGATGGCGAGCGCAAGGATGCTCAGGCCGTCGCCATTATTGATGACAATATGGCTCGGCGATATTGGCCGAACGAAAGTCCGATAGGCAAGAGGCTCAAGCACAATTCCGATGATCCTTGGGCAACCATCGTCGGCATCGTCGGCCACGTAAAGCAATCGAGTCTCGCAGCTGATTCTGGCCGCGGCGTGTATTACTTCTCTATGTATCAGCAGCCGATGACTACGTTCCTTTTAGCGGCGCGAGGCAATCTTGCCCCTGCCCAGCTCGCCGAGGCCATCCGGAATGCCGTTCGCGCGGTCGATCCGGGCAGGCCGTCTTTGACATGAAAACCATGGACGAGCGAATCGCGCTTTCTCTTGGTCCCGAGAAATTCGTTGTCAGGCTGCTTGCCGCCTTCGCCGCCGCCGGACTCTTCCTCGCGATCGTCGGACTCTACGCCGTAATCAGCTATAACGTCACGCTTCGCACGCGCGAGATAGGCATCCGCGCCGCCTTGGGAGCTGAGCGCGCGCATATTCTGGGCCTTGTCATCGCTCAAGCCATGCGCCTGCTCTTCTTCGGTGTTGTGGCGGGCTTCGCCGCTGCTGCCGCGCTGGCCCGCCTGGCTTCAGCGCAATTGTTCCAGGTCAGCCCGTTCGATCCTCTGACGTTCGTCTTGACTGCGCTTGTGCTCGCCCTCGCCGCCTTAATTGCCGCCTGCATTCCAGCTTGGCGCGCCACACGCGTCGATCCCGTCACCGCACTTCGAAACGAATAATCGGACGTGCTTTGTGGGGCAGGATTCAGCCTGCGGAGGGCTTCAGCCCGCTTGCTCTCGACGCGCCCGATGCCCGCGACAACCTCAGCAGTGTTACATTAGTTCCCTGCAAGTGGGCAACGGTCGTCCGAAAACCAAAATCTTCATCTCCTATGCCCGGCGCGTGCTCGCCACGTTCTCCTCCGACGCACCCGCGCAATGTTGGACGATGCCGGAGATCCCCTCATTGGGGGCGGGGCGACCGGAGGCAAGATCCACTTCCTCGAGTTCGAAGATCAGAAATCGAGCACTGGTCACCAGCTAGATCTCGATTCGGTTTAAGAGATAAAAGCAGACTGAGAGACCACACCGCGCACCAGCGGGATGCTACCCGAGGCTCGAAGTTGGGTGTACAAATATACTCGACACACCCGTCAAGGGGTGCAACCATTTATCTATGTACCTAGGATATATAGATGAGTCAAGCCCAAAAGACAAGAGCCGCGCTGTTGTTGCTGGAATCCTTACACATGACACTGAGTTTCATAAGCTGGAAGATGTTTTGGCATTTATTAGAGAATTCGAGGTGCTCGATGAACACCGAGAGAAATTCGGAGAGTTTCATACTTCTGACTTATTTAACGGGCGTGAGGCTTTTCAAGGTATTGACCACATAGAGGCGACTCGGATTCTAAGCAGAACGGCTGAGATGATCGCAACCTGCGAGATTACCATCTGTTATGGGGCTGTAGATCTCGAGAAATTAAAAGAAACCATATGGCAAAGCGCGCAGCCGATTGCCATAGGTTCTAGTATCTGCTTCGAGACTATGGAGAGTTGGCTGAAAACTAATACCAACGGAGAGTTAGGGTTAATTATCTGCGATAACATAGATGATCGCAAACTTAGAGATGCCGTACAACAGAGCTTTAGGGATGCTCGGTATCGCGTTATGGAGTTAGCTGGCAGTCGCGGTAAGCTCAAGCACCTTCACGATGACCTATACTTTGGGGACTCTAAGTTCTCGGTAGGAATACAGGTGGCAGATATTTGTGCGTTTCTCATTAATCGCCACCTTGCCGGAAAGGCTGACACGGAGGAAATCTTTGAGTTTATTAGTCCCAAGATTATAAAGGGCAAATGTGTACCGGAATAATTATCATCAAAATAGAGGGAAGGTTGGGATGAGTTACCTGAAGCTTGTTTGTGCGGTCCTGATTGGTTTCGCGTTAGGTGCATTCATGTTGCATACGCGGTCGGTTAAAGCCACTGGCGGATTGGTATACGTCGAGAAGGCGGATATTGGTGGTAGCACGCTCATAAGAGGAACAGATGTAGTAGGGCTGTCTTGCGTCGGTAGTGAAAGCGATACCAAGTGTTATGTCGCCACTAGATAGTTGTCATGAAGAAAGAACTGCTAATGGACATTGGGGAGATCGAAGCCTTTTGCGTGGAATGCTCAAAGTGCCGTGACCCGCACCGAGGTACACGAGCCGCCATAAGCCGCGTGAAAGACTCATTCGAGTTAATTAATTAGGTGGGCGTCGGATTGCGCACGGAGTGACATCCGCTGTCCCTCGTAGCGGGAGGTCTGCCCGACAGCGGCCTCGGCGGGCGATGGATTAGCCTTTTACGCCCACGCCTTGCGGTTCACTTGTCCGAATCGCACAAGCTCTTCCTCTAGTGGGAGAGAAAACATGAAGACGGTGGTCTTGAGGACAATGTGCATTAATGCAAATGCTTGAGCGATACAGAGGTCTATGTCAGTTACCGATGAGCGATAATCGAATACAACATGGCCGCCGTTCTCAGATGTCCTGGAAAGCGCCGAAGCCAATGTCGCGTGGAACTCCAGGGTTGGAACCGCATAGGCCGTTAGCAATAAGCCGGGAAGCCCCTCACCGGCTCGCTCTGCCATGCTTGGGAGGTCAATATCCCAAGTGTTAGCCGTTTCAGTGCTCTTGCATGCTTTACATTTTGTCTTCTGAAACTCCGGTTTAAGCCTCTTATAATTTTCTTCTAGCTGAACCACGCTCATAGGCTTCAACGCCTCATCGAGTACCTGGTCAGGAAAGAGCTTTCTGGCGTGTGCTAGCGTCCGATGTTCCTGAATAGCAGCGAAGTTCCGGAACCGCTGCGCTTTCTCAGGGTTTTTACTGATGTAGGTAACGGTAACCGCCCGTTCGTACAATCCTCTGAGGATCTTCAAAGCGCCAGTCCCATAGTGATTAGATGCCAACAACAAAATCTCCCAACACTCCTCGATGCACACGCGGCTCAATGCGAAGACGATTTCGTGAGCAAGGCTCTCGAGGCGCACTGAAGTGCCTGCGACTCTACCTGAGAGGCATATGAGCTCATTCAGCGCCTCGATAACGCCCGGATGCCGCTCATCGATTTCTCGCCACTGCTCTTCCGAGCCGATATTGGTTTGCATAACGAAACCGCCACCCGGAGAATCAGTCATCTTCACCGCGCATAAGCATTTGCCACCCAGCTGATCTCAGTGTAAGAACATTCCCCCATACTCTACACGCGCCGTGGCAGCTTCGTGCAGCTTCGACGGGAATCAAGTCGTCTTTTACATAGTGCAGTTGCACCAGCCGGGGATGCATCAGGGCTTCTTCGAAGTGCAGCGATGTTGCCTCAAGAACATTGGCACGGAGTTCTTTCCAACTGTCCGCTTCCGTGAAAATCGCGTGTCCGAGTGCGCGGGCCCAATAGCCGCCTTCCTCCGCATCGCGAATCTCGAAGATTAGCTCCATCCCCGTAGAATACGTGAGGGGAGACGATCGGCCGTGCAACCAAAGCCATTGGTCAGGCGGAGCCGGAAAGAAGCCAGTAAGCATCTCACCCGAAGGTTTCCCGAATCCGCTCAGCACGTTACTGCAAAGTACTTCTCAATGAGGAGACGCCTCGGACTATAATTGCAATCGGCAAGGTCCTAGCAGTCTCCACGAACGCCGTGCGACCGTGTGGGTTCGTTTGGTAAAAGGGCGAGCAGGTCGAATGGGTTCGTTCGGTAAAACAGGCCGATTACCGGAAATTCGGCTTCGTTCCGCGAATCGGGCTTCGACACACCTGTGTCTCCCTACTCTCTAGCCCAGTTCGTTTCGTAAAACCGCCCCTCTACCCAGCGGCCTCTCGCCGAGCCCAAGTTCGTTTGGTAATTCGCCATATCGGTAGCCTCCGGGTTCGTTTCGTAAATCGCGAAGCCCCGGCCCCTTCCGGGTCGTTCGGTAAAAATCTGGGCCCGGCCGTCCGAGTTCGTTTGGTAAAACTCAGCCTTGCAGATTCGGCTGGGTTCGTTTGGTAACGGGACTCTCAGGCCCCGGGCGATGAAAATAACCGGCGCAAACGAAGGCGATTAGGAGTATCCTATTTTGAGCTGGGAAACCAGGATGGAAAACCCGGATAACCTTACGGGGAGGATCGCATGTTTATACGAATCAACGTTTCACTCGCGCTCACGTGTCTGATTGCTGGCGCCCTTTGGGCGGCCGATGACCCGTTCGTCGGCAAATGGAAACTTAACCAGGAAAAGAGTAAAATCGCCGGCGAACAGATGAAGATCGAAGATCTCGGCGACAAATACAAGTTCACCTTCGGCGAAGTCTCCGACACCGTTACGGCCGACGGCACCGATCAGCCCGTCCACTATGGAAGGACCATGTCTATCACTAAAGAAGGACCTAACGGCTGGAAGATGGTCGTAAAGAAGGATGGCAAAGTCATAGACTCGATGACCCATACCCTTTCGGACGACGGGAACACTCAGACGATAAAGGGAACAAACACCAAGCCCGACGGCACGACCTCCGATTACGAAGTCGTCAGCAAGAGAGTTGGTAGCGGATCTGGTTGGGCTGGTACCTGGGAAAGCACTAACGTCAAAATCAACTCTCCCGACGAATGGGATATCAAGCCGTACGGCGCTCACGGCCTCACATTCGACACGCCTGCCTATCAGGACACACTTAACATGAATTTTGACGGCAAGGACTATACCGAGCACGGGCCGACCGTTCCGCCCGGTTCCACATCTTCCGGCAAGCGCGTCGACGCGCACACCTTAGAGCTCGCCGACAAAGTAAAGGGTCAGGTGATGGACCACACTAAGTTCGAGGTGTCGCCGGACGGTGCCATGCTCACGCTGACCATTCACGAGAAGGGCCAGCCCAATTCTCTGACCATCGTCTACGACAAGCAGTAACTTTTCCCGAGCGGCCCAACTTCTATCCGCGAATGGGCCCATCAGGCAAAGGAGCCAATAACAAGTTTCCTCAGAACTTATCTCAAAGCCCCTCAGTAGTTTACTGCAAAGTACTAAGCGGTCTGAAATAACTTGTAATTACAATAGCGAGCTAAGTAAGCTCGTTGCGTCCTCCCCAAAAGCTCCGCTAACTGCCCCGTTTGGCTTCCTCCCGTAAATCGGGCTTTGGCTGGCATCTCCGTCGTTCAAGGCCAGCGCTATTCCACAGATACATCGCCGCGTAAGCACGCCAAGGACGCCACGCTTCGGCCCGTTCCTCGAGCTCACGAGCATTCGCCAAACTCAGCGTGCGCAGAAGACCCACGTCACCCGATGGAAATGCGTCGGGTTCCCCGAGCGCTCTCATCGCTACGTATTGTGCTGTCCATTTCCCAATACCAGGGATTTCACACAGCCGGGCCAGGAACGCATCGGAATCCGCGATCCGCTCAAAGCTGATCTGCCCGTCGCAAACCGCGCGCGCAAGAGCACGAATCGTTTCGGCTCGCGCTTTCGTCAGGCCGATACTGGCCAGGTTGGCATCGGCAAGAACCTCGGGCGGCGGGAAAAGATGAGTGAGGTTAGGCACCGCGAAGAGCGGCTTCCCGAAAGTTCGTGCAATCCGGCCTGCCAGAGCCGTAGCGCCTTTGACGGTGATTTGCTGGCCGAGAATTGCCCGCACCGCGAGTTCGAATCCGTTCCAGCAGCCTGGCACGCGTAGCCCCGGATCAGCTTGAACCCGCCCAACCAATGCCCCGTCGCTTTTTAGAGTTCGCACGATTCTCGCGCAGTCTGCGTTTAGATCGAACATCGAGCGTATTCGCTCGACGATAAAGAAGAGCGAGCCCGAATTGCCAAATTGAACACGTACAGCAAGCGAGTGATGCTCCTCGTCAATCGTGACCTCAAAATAGCCGTGACTGCCGTTTATAGAAATGGAGCGGCGATAACTTCCGAATTCAACCACTTCAACCCCGGGCGTGGCGCGAGCTGACAGAAATGCCAACATGCTGTTCCAGGCATAAGGCGGGCGGTAGGGAAGGCGGAAGAGGTACTCGTTTTCTGGCTGGGTCACTGTCCACCGCGAAAGGTGGCGAAGTTGCGTCGGCGTTCGATGATACAACTTGCGAATGGTCGCGTTGAACCGTCGTACGCAACCGAAGCCCGAAGCAATGGCCACTTGTGTCATCGGTAGTCTAGTCTCGTCTATAAGCTTTTTTGCAAAGTGCAAACGGCGTGTTTGCGCTACAGCAGTGGGCGTCGCGCCAAGGTGCTTAAGGAACAGCCGTCGAAGATGACGCGATCCGACTCCAAGGCGGTCGGCAAGAGCTTCCATTCCTCCGTCCTCCAGGCCGCTATCGCCGATCAGCCGCAGCGCTCGGGATACCGTGTTCGAAGTTCCCAACCAGGCCGGAGTTCCAGGTGAACATTCGGGGCGGCAACGCAGACAAGGACGAAAACCTGCTTCCGCCGCCGCCGCGGCTGTCGGAAAATAGCAGACATTTTCCTCTTTCGAAGCGCGAGCGGGACAAATTGGCCGGCAGTAGATGCCAGTGGTCAGCACGGCAATGAAAAACTTGCCGTCAAAGCGCGCATCGCGCGAGAGTCTAGCCCGCGAACACACCCGCCAATCCAGATCCATCCTTCGCGGCCTTATCATAGTCAATCCTCCGGCACGAAACTAGACGTTTTCGGACCCCGATCCAAACTATTCAAAGCTTGCCGCTAGCAGTCGCGCAAACCACGGACGCTGGGCAGTGAACCGATTCAGGAACGCGTTCAAGGTCCGCAAACGTCCAGCTTCTTTGGCGCGACAGATCTATCGTGACAGCATGAAATCCAGAATTCTGACATGCATCAGCGCGATGATCTTGTTCGGTTGGATCGCAGCTGCGGTACGGCTCGCCGCGCAAGAGCAGCCGGACCACTACCGCGTCGTTAACCTCGGGAACCTGAGTGGAACGTCCAGCTCTGGCAATACCATTAACAACCTGGGCTGGGCGATGGGCAGCGCCAACCTGTCGGGCAATACAACCGAGCACGCCACGGTCTGGATCTACGGGTTAAGATTCGACCTCGGCACGCTCGGCGGCCCAAACAGCGACGTGCAGTGGCCAGTGAAGAACGATCACGGCTTGATCGCGGGTATCTCCGAAACTTCCACTATTGATCCGTTGAAAGAGGCGTGGAGTTGCTCGGCATTTTTTCCTACCACTACCTACCATGTATGTGTCGGGTTCGTGTGGCAGTGGGGCGTCATGACCGCGCTTCCGACGCTCGGCGGAAATAACGGCTTTGCCGCTGGCGCAAACAACCACGGCCAAATAGCCGGGTGGGCGGAGAATACCGTGTACGATCCAACCTGCTCCGGCTCTCAGGTTCTCCAGTTCGAGCCGGTCCTCTATGGGCCGGGGCAGGGCCAGATTCAGCAACTCTCGACTTACCCAGGTGATCCGGATGGAGCGGCCACAGCCATTAATGACAAGGCCGAAATCGTCGGTATCTCGGGCACTTGCGATGTTGCTGTGGGTGCGTTTACCGCCAAGCATGCCCTGCTCTGGCAGAACGGCGCCGTGACCGACTTGGGCAGCCTCGGAGGCGCAGGGTGGAACACGCCTATGGCCATCAACAACCGCGGTCAGATAGTTGGGTTTTCCGACCTTCCCGGAGACGTGAGCGGCGGAACCCTTAACGCAAATTTCCACGCTTTCATTTGGACCAAAGAGACGGGGTATATGACGGATATCGGCGTGCTTCCGGGAGACAGCCTGAGCGAGGCATTGGACATCAACGACGAGGGTCAGGTGGTGGGCGTCTCGTATCCCTCCACGCATGCCTTTATTTACGAAAACGGAAGGATGAGAGATCTCAATACACTCATCCCCCATGACTCGGCGTTGCTTCTGCTCGCGGCGAACGGCATCAATGATCGAGGTGAGATCACGGGCCAAGCGTGTGTGATCGCAGATGGTGGCTGTCCAGCAGGCACGGATACTCCCGCTTTCGTGGCGATCCCGAGACATGATGGGGACGACGGCGAAACTGCTTCGGCAGCAGCAGATGGAGGCCCGGATGTCGTTGTGTCGGACAACGTCCGGCAGCAGGTTATGCGCCGGCTAGCCTTCGGTCACTTTGGACCTGAGCCGGTGAGATCGAAATGAGCATCTGAAGATAGACAGCGCACGCGCTGCTCTATTCTTGCCGCAGAGCTTTCATTGGATCTACCCGGCTCGCGCGACGGGCCGGTAGAAAACTCGCGAACAGCGCAGCTACGACGAGGATCGAGACCATGACGGCGAAAGTTAATGGCTCGGCGGATCGCACTCCGTCTACTGAGCGCTCTAACAGACGTCCGGCGGCGCAAGCTGCGGCTATACCTACGCCGATGCCCGCGAAGATCATTTGGCTGCTCTGTCGAAGCACCAGTTGCATGACATCGCCAGCGCTGGCCCCGAGAGCCATGCGTACTCCGATTTCAGGCACGCGCTGGCTGGTCACGTATGCCAGCACGCCATAGACGCCGATACATGCGAGCAGCAATGCCAAGCCGGCGAAGATGCCAAACAACAGCAGAAGGAAGCGTTGCCGGGCGAGCGAATCGTTCGCCAACTGCTCCATCGTACGAACCTCGTAGAGAACTTGATCGTTCGCAGCTCCGCGCAGTGCCCGCTTCAGTGGTTCGACCACATTTAGTGGCGCGATGTGGGTTCGCACCGCAATCGACATGAGTTCGGACCAACGCCGCAATAACGAATCCGGAACTTGAGCAAAAGGGTAATAGAACTGTGCGCGGACTTGGGCCTGATCGTCGCCGGCGAGGCCCCAATGTCTCACATGGCCCACTACGCCCACCACCCGAAACGGACCGGGACCCATATCCGGAATCCAGAGACGCTTCCCGACAGGCTCCTGTGCACCGAACGCGTGTTGCGCCAAAACGTCATCGATCACTAGGACAGGCTCACTGCCCATTCGGTCACGATCATTGAAAAAGCGGCCTTGGCGCATAGGGATGCCCATTACCTTTAGATAATCCGGCGTTACACTCGTCGCTAAGGCGATCGGCTGTTCATTCTGCGGTGGCGCCGCCGCGGTGGTCCAGTAGCCCAGTTGGTTGTTCCCTTGGCGCATGGGCACGGTATCCACCATTGCTATAGATTCCACTCCGGGCACGCTGCTTGCGCGATCCAGGACATCCTTCCAGGCCGCCCGAATCTGCGCTGGGTTTGCGAGCGTACCAGGTGAGAGCGCCATACGAGTCACCAGTAGATTCCGAATGTTCAGGCCTGGGTCGAGTGATGATAACCGTAAGAGAGCGCGCCCAAGTATCCCGGCAGTAACTAACAGCACCACTGCCAGAGCGATTTCGGATATCACAAAACCGCTGTGCAAACGGCGTGAGCTCCCCGCCACCGTCCGTGCTCCCGCGCGAAGCGTCTGTTCCAGTTCGCGAGCTGGAGCGCGCAGGGCCGGCGCAAATCCGAAAAGAAGCCCGCTCGCAAGCGAGACAACGATCGCAAACAGCAGCACGTGGCCGTTGAGCTGAACCTCCTCGGCCCGTGGCAAACTCCCTGGCCAGAACGTCACAAAGGGCCGAATACCAAGGGCTGCAACCAAGACCCCCAGCATGCCTCCGGAAAGTCCCAACACCGCGCTCTCGGTCAGGCATTGACGGACCAGCCGGCCCCGGCCCGCT
The DNA here is from genome assembly GCA_963758245.1 of uncultured Acidobacteriaceae bacterium. Classification (GTDB taxonomy): domain Bacteria; phylum Acidobacteriota; class Terriglobia; order Bryobacterales; family Bryobacteraceae; genus Bog-105. The sequence goes on from CAVWUV010000017.1 coordinate 80,251, forward strand.
CCGAGCGCCACGCGCATGGCAAGTTCACGTTGGCGCGAAACCGCGCGCGCCAATAGCAGGCTCGCAACATTGACGCACGCAATCAGCAGCACCAGGCTGACTGCGCCCAGGAGCAACCAGAGTGTGGACCGGACATCTCCAACATCAGGGCGAAGCGGCTGCACATCGAAGCCCCGTCCTTTATTGGTGTCCGGATACTGCTCGGCGAGACGCCGCCCAAGCATCGCCAGTTCCGTCCGCGCCTGCACCAGCGTCGCACCGGGCCGGAGCCGCGCCAAAACACTAACGGGATGCGGCCCGCGATTCAGCATGTATCGTGCCGTGTCTTGACCTATTGGCGTATACACATCGGCTTCGTCTCCGCCTAACCGGAAACCTGCCGGCGCGATGCCCACAACGGTATAGCGCTTCGCATCGAGAATCAGCGCCATCCCAAGTGCTGCCGGATTTCCGGCGAATCGGCGCTGCCACAAACTGTAGCCCAGGATCGCTACAGGCGGTCCACCTGCGCGGTCTTCCTCCGGCAGGAACGCACGTCCACGGAATAGCGGAACACGCAGGACGGAAAATAAATTGGACGAAGCCTCAAACTCATCGAGGTGCTCGGCCTCGCCGGGTTCGCTTAGTGTGACTGCACTGTAAGTCCAGCCTGCCATCTCGAGGGAACGGCTCTGGCGCTGGCAATCGAGAAAGTCAAAGTAGGCAAGATTCTGTTGCCCATAGAGGGCAACGTTCCACGTTTCTGTGTGCCCGTGCACCGCCACCAGCCTGCCAGGGTCCGGATAAGGCAACGGCTTCAATATGACACCGTTCACCACGGTGAACATGACGGTCGTTGCTCCGATGCCCAGCGCAAGTGTCAACAGGGCGACCGCCGCAAACGCCGGCTTCTGCCGCAATGTGCGAAGCGCATAGCGAAAATCCTGCCATAGGTCCTCGAACCAACGGGTGCCGCGGGCGTCGCGGCAGTTCTCCTTTACCTGCTCCGGACCGCCCAGGGCAAGCCTCGCCTGTCGTCGTGCTTCCTTAGGATCGTGACCACGCGCGCTCAGATCGGCCGCATGCTGATCAATATGGAACTGCAGTTCCTTTTCGAGCCGCTCTTCCATTTCACTTCGACGCAGGAGTGCCCACGGGGGCCGATGCCACCACCTCATTCCGCCCCTCCCTCAGACATCCGCAGGATGAGGCCGACGGCCTGGCTCAATCGCTGCCAACTCGCGGCTTCAGTTTCAAGCTGCGCGCGCCCTTTCCGCGTGAGCCTGTAGAACTTTGCTTCTCGCCCGGTCTCGCTCTCCTTCCAATCCGCAGCAAGAAGCCCGCGGTTTTCGAGCCGATGCAATGCTGGATAGAGGGAGCCTTGCGGAACCTGGACCACGTCGCGCGACACCTGTTGCAGCCTTTGCGCGATTGCGTACCCGTGCACAGGCCCGAGCGCAACAACTTTTAAGATCAACAGGTCCAGGGTGCCTTGCGGCAGATCGGATTTGGGTGGTATAAGTACGCCTCGCTCTTCTACATATTAAAGCACGAATACGTGTAGAAGTGCAAGGCTTGCGACGAAATGCAGCTAGCCGGGTCTGCTTTCGTTCGCTACTTCAGCCTTCTGCTCCCGATAATCCCCAATTCGCTCGTACACCTCATGAGGAAATTCGAGGCTCTTGTAGAGATTGCACGAATCGGGGTCCTCCGGGTTAGGACAAATCGGAAAGCCCTGTCGTTGCATCCACTCGAGCACCCTCTCCCGGCGCGGCGGATTGTAGTTCCGCTGCTCTACCTGCTGAATCAACGAACGTGCCTTCGTCTCATCGCAGTTCTTATCCTTTGTCATCCACTCCACGAGTTCATCATCATCCAGGAAATGACGTGCTCCCATGATGAATACCAGTCGCCCATAATGCCCGATATCTTGGCCCTGCTCCAGCGCGTCCATCAGGTGCTTCATCATTTCGTCTTTCTGTAATTCCTCAATTGCCGGCATGTTGCTACTCCTGAAGTTTCGACTCGTTCGGAGCCCTGAGTGTTACGTCTTTTCTTCGCCTACCGCAGGAACAATCAGGAGATGACCCCGAAGCCATTCTTTACCGGAACGGCAGTCGCAAAATCCCAAGCGGGAAGGCCGAGCGATAATCCTTGATTCGAAAGCGGCTGGCCGGCCTCATTGAAGAGCTGCCAGGCGAGCGAGCCTCCCTTTTTCCACCCTGTTCCTTCTGTCCAGGCAAGCAGTATTTGCCCGCGCTGATTGACGGCAATCGCCGGGTGTTTGCGGTTGTTCCCTTCTCCGGGTGCGGCTGTGGGTTTCCCGATGGCATTGCCGCGCATGTCAAGCGGAGCAAAGTAGACCTGCTTCTCTGTTTCCCAGGACAGCAGAACGCGCCCGTTCCCAGATGCGAGAGAAACGGTGCTCATGGGACAAGCGCCAATCTGCCAAGGCTGAACTTTCGTGGCCAGGAAGGAATCGCCTCGATCATGCGAGGTCAGCAGGTACATGTCTCGATGCACGATTTCGCGCGCGCTGCGGAAAAGCAGGTAGAGATTGCCCTCGGGATCGGCCAGAGCTCCCATGCCACAGCAGCCGCACGCGCCGAGCTCGAGAGGTGAAACAACTCTTTCCTTCTCGAAAGTTCTTCCATCATCGCGAGATCGAGCCAGCCACACGCGACGGTGTCCCTCACCTTCCGTTGGTTTTCCGTTCTCCTGGCCCTGCGCGTGCCAGGTCACGTACACGTTTCCTTTTGAATCGGTGGCCAGCGCGCCACCCCCATCCAGGCCGCTGGCCTCGGTCATCACATTTCGCTGCGGCTCGAAACCGTCGCCTCGCTCGTTCAGTCGGGTATAGAGCATCGGAGCGGAATTAAACGGTCCTTTAGGTTCGGCTTTCGATGAACCATTCCACGCGACATGAATTCGGTTGGATCTTCCAAGCGACAGGTGAGCTCCCCGCACAGTGCCGAGCGCGACTGCGCTTCCAGGCTGGCTGTTCACCCGAATCGGTGCACTGAAATCGCTCACGCCCGGAGGTTTGGAAGCGTAACCAATATCAGCGGCGGCTGGATCGCCGTACAGATAGACCAGATGAATGATTCCCTTGGAATCGACAACGGCTTGCGGCTGGAGCCCTCCTTGCGGAGCTTTCATCAAGTAAACACCCGCATTCCGATCGGCCCGCAACGGAAGCGGCGAAAGGGCGCAGAAAGCCAAAAAAGAGCGGCGTGAGAATTTATTTTGCATACAGCTTTTCCTAAGACCGTGCTTTCAGGCGAAATCTAAGGAATACATTTCCGCCGAGCGGATGATCGCCATAATACGGTTTGATGGCGCTCGGCAGCGAATAAAGTTCAACGTTGGCCCCTATGCCGGTTTCGAGGTGCTGGAAAATATCAAAGTCACGCGTGTACCCGATTGTATAGCCGCCGATCCGAAACGTGCTGCCGTAGTAACTATCGAGAAATTCGCGAATACTGGGTTGATCATCGAACAGCTCGTCCTTGTCAACCATCTCGATTCGGCCGGTGATGAAGTTCTTGCGATGCACGGGCAATACCGATTCAACGGTGTAGGAATTCAGATTGCGCTTCGTATAGGTGCTGTGATCCCGTCCCCAGATGATGCTCGATGACCAGCTTCCACCCGTCACGGGCTTCGAATATTCAATGGATGCCGTGGTTCTGGTTTGATCGCCTGGTTCAAGTACTTCCGGGTGCGCCAGGTGTCCTACCGAGAACTCAGCCGCCCAGCTCTTGCCCGGGAAATACCACAGTCGTGTGGCCCAGGAATTAACAGGGCCTGAGTCCATGTCCCATCGGAACTCGTCCGGTTCGGAGCCGTAAAAACCGCTCGCCTCGAGTTTGATCTTCCTATAAGCGATGCCTGCCGTGACCACATCATCGGCTATGTGAGTCGAATCCTGCCAGTGATGTGCAAGTGGGGCTTGGGGTAACTCCATTGCCGATGCCCGATGCGGATAGGCGATAGGTCCCAGCGCCGGATCGCCCACGGGCGCAAAGTAAAGCTCCAACGTGGTGTTCTCACCGAGAGAAAGCGCGTACTGGAATCCCAGCCCCATGATGAAGTCGTGCGGATGCTGCCCATCGACAATGGGCGTTCCAAACGCAGTTTCACCGGTCTGGAACAACAGCGGATAGCGCCGGTCCGTAATGGTCGCAGGCTCGAGGCTTAGCATAAGCTGAATCTGAAAAGCGCCGTTTTCTCCAGCGCGGTGCTCAATGTCCGCCATGAACCAGTTAGTCGAATAGAGCTTGTCGCCGCCGCGCGGTCGAGACTGCTGGGTATCGACTACGAATGCCTGCGCCATAAACATCGTGTTCCAGGAGCCAAACCGCCGCATCAGCATAGGCATCGGCCATGCAGCGGGATTTACCGCCGTCCCTGACATGCTCTTCATCAGGAATATGCTGGCCGGGTTCATCTCGGCCATATTCATGCCGGGCATCGACATACCAGGCATCGAATCCTGCGCTTGCAAAGTGACGCTCAATCCTGCCCAGAGAAAGCCCGCTCGCAACAGGCGTCGCAGAAGCTTTTGGCGGCGAAAAGGAATTAGCTGTCCTTCCAACAGTGGCTCGCCAGGCACACCGGTTACGTGGCACACTGATCTCGTGTCCAAGAATCTCACTCTGAATATAGACGAACATTTACTGCGTTGTGCCAGAAAAGCTGCTGTCGATAGAAACACCTCTGTCAATCAACTGGTCCGCGACTTCCTCGTTCAATTGGTCCAGGAAACAGATCACCAGCGGGCGGCACTCGTTAACCTTGAAGACCTCTTCGCGCATCAAAAAGTGGAAGTAGGGCCACGCATATGGAACCGTAACAAATTGCACGAGCGCTCCCATTGAGAGCTGAGCAATACCTTAACCGACGCAGCGCATGGTTTGCTCGCGCAATGTGTTGAGGCTCGTTGTGATGCGATCCGTTTCGATCACAATAAACTCATCGCTTGGCGAAAAATCCTTACGCGCTTCCACCATTCGCCGGTGGTCCTCCCGTAATTTCGGCAAGGTCTCCGTCGCGGCGGTAGATCCTCGAAGAGCGGCGGCGAGAAAGTAAAGTGTCAATTCCACATCGCTCGCGAAGACCTCGAATGTTTTTGGCGGAGTGTGAGCCTGCCCCTGAATCAAGCCGGCTTCGATCCCCATGATGGCGCGAACCAACGCATGCGAGCTGGCCAGCATCGACGTGAGGCAATTTAGCTTCTCTGCGGTGATCTTCGGCTCCGAGCTGACACGATCCACCGATGCTTCCGCATTCGAGCGCGCCCGTCGCCATGCCCGGCGCGTCTCGTCCAGATCCGATTCGAGAGTCGCCTCGCCGCTTCCGAATCGTTGAACCACGACGTGGAAGTAAACACGGCAACTGTCCAGCATTTCCGCCATTGTTTCAGAGACTTGTTTCCGCTCCCAGGTGGGCCAAACAGCGTACGCTATGAGAGCGAAAACTCCTCCGGTCAGCGTATTCAAACCGCGCAGCAGAACCACTTGCCCCGGCGGAATACCCGTGGCGGCGATCAGAAAGACAATCAGACCGCTAACTGCCACGCTGAAGATGCCGTAATTTGCCGGGCCGACGCTGCGTAACATAAAGGTAAAGCCCCCGACCAGGAGCAATTGCGTGAGCGCCGATTCGGGGAGAATGTGATACAAGACTGTCGCGACCACCAGGCCCGCGAAGGTCCCTGCCAGACGCAGTGCCCCGCGGCTGAAAGTCGTCGTGAAATCCGGCTTCAGAACCACTGCGATCGTCATCGGGATCCAATAGGTTCTTTCCCAACTAATGCCGCGGCCGATCGCGTCCCCGATTGCTACGCAAACCGCCAGCCGGATCGCATGACGGCAAAATGCAGACCTCAGATCGAGGTTGGCACGCAGCGTCCCGAACCAGTTGCGAAACTGTAACCTCCAGGGCTGCGCCGCTTCTCCACGGGCAAACTCTGCGAGGCCGGCCGGAATGGCATGGTTGGCGAGATCCGCAACTGCTCGAAGTTGTCCGGCAAGGACATCTACCGCCGATGCAGTCTCATTCGCCAGCCCGTCATGAGCGCCATTTTCTGGATCGTGTGCTTGCTGGACGAGATTGTGCAGCTCCCGCAGGAGCTCTGGCTCTCCCACAACACACTCGCCCGATAGCAGGCATTGCGCGACGGCGGAAAGCAGCTTCGATGAGGTATCGAGCAGATGATCAATGCATTCGACCAGGTTTTCGAATTTCCCTTGCTTCCGCTCAGCATGCTGAATCGCTGAGCGCAGGCGGCCAAGCGCGAATACGGACATGCGAATACGATCCGCCTGATCGAAAAGCAACCGAAAGCGCTCGCCTTCAGTACTGTGATCTCGTCCAAGAGCAGCAAGCGTGTCCTGGACTTGAGTGCTGGGATTGGTGAGCGGCGTCGGAGCTGATGCATTGGTATGCGGGTCGATTCCCTGGGATAACTCCAGGTACACGCCGCCTATTGCGCGCCGCTCAGGACTATAACGGCGGACAGGCCACAGCAGCAAGGCAAAGCACGTTTGAAGCAAACCGCCGGCGAGAACCAGCAGCGCGGCGTAAAGGGCGCCCTTGGGCGACAGCGCTCCACGCGCGGCGAACACGAGCAGCGCCACCAGAGTATTCAGACCTAGATCGCCGGCTCTCGTGCTGATCGATAGCACCATCCCCGCCACAAACGCCCATGCCGCCGCGACCACAATTGCTGCAACGTGATACTTGCCTGTTACTGATCCCGTGAAAACAGCAAGCGCGCCAAGAAAGCTCCACGCGAGCATTCTCCTGGCCCTCTGGGGATAGGGGTCAGGTCCATCCGAGTAAGAAACGTTCAGCGCCCCGGTTGTGATGGCGACCGCACCCAAAGGATTGCCCGCCGCAATGCCGATAGCCAGCGGGAGTGCCGCCGCAAGCGAGTTGCGGAACGCCATCCACGTGCTGTTGATCTTGCTCTTGTCAAGACGTGTGACGGTCCGCCACAAGGCTGCCCTGGGGCTTGGCTCCGGGTTCTCAGCCATTTCGCAAGTATGCGACGGGCGCGCTACGGAACTATTGGGCTAGGAAATACTTGCCGGCCAAGGCTCCTCAACACCGGCGAGCGCCAGCGCCGCGCCAAGCAGTGCCATATTTTTGCTGAAATTGATCATGTCGTTCATGCGCTGGTTCGGGTCTTCAATAGCCCAGAAGTTGTGCATGATGGGAGAAACTCCGGCGAGAAAAGCAATAATGGCCAGCGTGCCTACTTTCGGCTTCAATCCCAGGATGACGCTTGCGCCTCCGATGGCCATGGCCACGCCCGAAGCGGTAACTGCGATATCAGGATTAGGAACGTTCTTCGCCCCCGCATACTGCGATAGTGATTCGCGTTGCTTGAAATGGTTAATCCCGTTGTACAGGAAAAAACCGCCAAACACGATACGGCCGATCAGAAACACAGCCTTCATTGAAAATACCCTCCAGAGGCACAACTGCCGAGAATTGGATTCAAGAGCGAGTCGAAGCGTTACAACGCCGATTCCCTACCCGAGCTTTGCCCATATTTCATTTATATGGATCTCGACGTGTTCACCATTGTGAAGAGTGGCAGTGATCACGTCGCTCGCTTCCACCATGTCATGGAGCGTGTACATCCAGGCTTTGCGAGCCTCGGGCCAGATAACCCAGCACATCGGCGTACCTGATCGTACAATGCGATCTGCCTTGTCAATCAGGTCAGGAAGCCGCTGGCCCGGCGAAAGGATCTCTACAGCCAATACAGCAGCATCCGCCAGATCTCCATCCTGATAACGTGCATCACACCGTGCAACCACGAGATCCGGCACCAATCGGTCATCGCCGCAAAGAACGTTCAGCTCCGGAAGTACTGCATAGATATTCGGTAAATCGCGGTTGAGGACGAGCAGCAAAAACTTCTGAGCCAAGGCGTGCAGCTTTTTCGGCAAAGCTTTTTGCACCTCTCGGCCGTCTATGAGCTCGACATGGTAAAGCGCCTCAGAGATGAGGGTGCTCATGGCTGGCCTTTATTGTCGCACTGAGTGATCGGTTCGCTTTGCTTGCGGCGCTGACGCATCTGTGGTTGATAATTGTTCTTCGGACAACAGTTTTCCTGGCAATCCTATTTCCCCGAGTTATTACCAGGTAGTACTTTGCAGAGAACGCGTTAGGAGAGATGTATGTGGATCGTTCGCCTCGCTTTACGGCGGCCTTACACCTTTGTTGTTTTATCTTTGATGCTCTTTATACTCGCGCCCGTGGTGATTTCGCGGACGCCGACCGACATTTTCCCGAACATCGACATTCCGGTGGTCAGTGTTGTCTGGAACTACACGGGCTTATCTGCCGAAGATATCTCGGAACGCATCGTTTACATCACCGAGCGAGCTCTAACAACCACAGTTGACAACATCGAGCACATCGAATCCCAGTCGATGGATGGCAGGGCTGTCGTGAAAATCTTCTTCCAACCGCACGCAAACCTTTACGCCGCCATCGCCCAGGTGACGGCGATCTCACAAACGCAGTTGCATCAGCTACCACAGGGCACGACGCCGCCGCTCATCATTAGCTATACCGCCTCTACCGTTCCCATTCTCCAGCTCGCTCTTTCCGGTCAGGGCCTCAGTGAACAAGATTTGAATGATCTGGGCCAGAATTTCATCCGTACGCAGCTCGTCACAGTTCCTGGAACCGCGATTCCGTATTCATACGGCGGAAAGCAGCGGGAGGTCATGGTAGACCTCAACACGCAGGCAATGCAATCCAAGGGATTGGGACCGAATGATGTGGTTAACGCGATAGGCAACCAGAATCTGATTCTGCCGGGCGGTACTTCAAAAATCGGCTCTCTGGAATACGACGTTGAGATTAACGGCAGTCCCGGAACTGTTAAAGAGCTGAACGATCTGCCCATCAAGACGCAGAATGGCGCCACTATCTACGTTCGCGATGTAGCGCATGTGCGGGATGGTTATCCGCCCCAGACGAACATCGTGCGATCCGACGGCTTGCGCGGCTCGCTCATGACAGTTTTAAAATCCGGCGATGTCTCGACGCTGGATATCATTGCGGGCGTGCGCAAGCTGCTGCCCGTTATTGCAGCCACACTGCCGTCCCAGCTCAGGATCACTCCCATCGCGGACCAATCGATTTTTGTTCGGGCATCGATCAACGCGGTGGTGCGCGAAGCCGTTATCGCCGCCTGCCTTACCGCCATCATGATCCTGGTGTTTCTGGGGAGCTGGCGCAGCACCGTGATTATCGCCATCTCGATCCCGCTCTCCATTCTGTGCTCCATTTTTGCCCTTAGCGCTTTGGGCGAGACGATCAACATCATGACGCTCGGCGGCCTAGCGCTGGCCGTCGGCATTCTCGTAGACGATGCCACCGTCGAAATTGAAAACATCAATCGCAATTTCGAAATGGGGAAGGAAATCGAGCAGGCGATTCTGGACGGCGCGGCCCAAATAGCAGTTCCGGCCTTCGTATCAACGCTAAGCATCTGCATTGTGTTTGTGCCGATGTTCTTCCTCACCGGCGTGGCGAAATACCTCTTTGTCCCGCTGGCGGAAGCGGTCTCCTTTGCGATGCTCGCGTCTTACCTGCTTTCCCGCACCATCGTTCCAACGCTGGCTAAATATCTTCTCAAAGGGCATTCGCATCACGAGGCGGTCGCCCACGCGGATCGACGCAATCCGTTCGTTCGAATGCAAGCCGCTTTCGAGAGCGGTTTTGAGAAAGTTCGTGCAAAATACCGGGCCGCCCTAGAGGTTTCCATCCGGCATCGGGCCATATTCACGATCTGCTTTTTCCTGGTTTGTATTGCCTCGTTCGGTTTGGCGCCGTGGCTGGGGCAGGACTTCTTCCCCTCCGTCGATAGCGGCCAGTTCAAGCTTCATGTTCGTGCGCGTACCGGCACTCGCATCGAGGAAACGGCGAAGCTTTGCGATCAGATCGAGAGCAGTATCCGGGAAACCATACCCGCCGATCAGTTGATAAACATTCTCGACAATATCGGGCTTCCCTATAGCGGGATCAATACGTCATACAGCAATTCCGGCGCAATCGGCCCGGCTGATGCGGACATTCTTATATCTCTTTCCGAGGACCACCGGCCCAGCGCCGAATACATCTCGCGGCTTCGAGCCCGGCTTCCACGGGAATTTCCTGGCGTTTCCTTCTACTTCCTTCCCGCAGATCTGGTGAGCCAGATTCTCAATTTTGGTCTTCCCGCGCCCATCGATATCCAGATCCTAGGGTTGAATCTTGAAGGGAATCGCGCGTTCGCAGACAGATTGTTAGAACAAATAAAAGATATTCCCGGGGCGACGGATCTCCGCATCCAGCAGCCATTTAATCAGCCCAAACTCTTCCTGAACATTGACCGTACGAAGGCGCAACAGGTGGGCTACACCGCGCGTGACGTCGCAAATAATGTTCTCGTAGCCCTTAGCGGAAGTTTCCAGACGTCCCCCACGTTCTGGCTCAATCCCAAGAATGGCGTCAGTTACAACATAGCTGCTCAATCTCCGCAATACGAAATGGATAGTCTTCAGAATCTGAGGAATATCCCAGTGACCGGAAGCGGGTCGCCGCAGATTCTGGCGAGCCTGGCTTCTATCCAGCGCGGCGCAGGTCTGGCAACGGTTTCGCACTACAACATTGCGCCGGTCATCGACATCTACGGATCAGTGCAGGGGACCGATCTCGGCGGAGTCTCGCGGCAGATCGATAGCGCGGTCGCTGGAAGTGCGAAAAATCTTCCCCGCGGATCGAGAGTGGTTGTTCGGGGCCAGATCGAAACCATGCGCTCGTCTTTTCGAGGTCTGATCGCCGGTCTCGCCTTCTCCATTGTTTTGGTGTACATGCTGATCGTGATCAACTTCCAGTCCTGGCTGGACCCCTTCATCATCATTTCGGCCCTTCCGGCGGCTCTGGCCGGTATCGTCTGGTTTTTGTTTGCGACACATACAACTGTGAGCGTGCCTGCGCTGACAGGATCCATCATGTGTATGGGCGTCGCGACGGCTAATAGCATCCTGGTTGTGAGCTTCGCCAAGGAGCAGCTTCCGGATTCGGACAGCGCCGCGGATGCCGCGCTTCTAGCTGGCTTCACGCGATTTCGTCCGGTGCTTATGACTGCACTGGCCATGATCATCGGCATGCTTCCGATGGCATTGGGCATCGGCGAAGGCAGCGAGCAGAACGCTCCGCTGGGGCGCGCCGTTATCGGCGGTCTTTTGTTTGCAACCATAGCGACGTTATTTTTCGTGCCTGTATTCTTTAGCCTTTTGCATGGCAAACGCAGGGCCAGGTGAGTAAAGGAATGTCGCGTTTACGCGCCATTCTCGGACTCGTTATCGTACTCGCGATTGCGGCGTTCGTCGTGGTTTCTGGCATCATCCCTCGCGTGCGTGCCCGGCAGACGCTTCGCGAACAGACCACCATTTCGGCCGAGCCAACCGTTACAGTCGTTCATCCCAAGCGCGGCGCTCCAGCCGAAGAGGTCATCCTTCCCGGCAACATCCAGGCGTTTATCGACTCCCCTATTTATGCGCGCACCAATGGTTATCTGAAGAAGTGGTACTTCGATATCGGCGCGCGCGTGAAGCAGGGACAATTGCTTGCCGAAATTGAGAGCCCCGAGGTCGATCAGCAGCTGCAGCAGGCGCATGCGGATCTCGCGACTGCTCAAGCGAATCTGAATCTGGCACAGATCACGGCGAATCGGTACGTGAACCTCTTCAAAACAGATTCAGTGGCCAAACAGGACGTTGACAATGCGGTTCAGGATGCTGCGGCGAAGGGCGCCACGGTCAAATCGGCAGAGGCCAATGTCCGGCGCCTCCAGCAAATGGTCGGTTTCGAGAAAATCTACGCGCCCTTCGATGGTGTCATCACCGCGCGCAATACCGATATAGGCCAGCTCATAGATTCCGGCTCATCCGGCGGCCAGACTCATGAGCTCTTCCATATTGCCGCCGTAAACCGATTGCGCGTATTCGTCAATGTCCCGCAGGTATATTCACACGCGGCGATTCCCGGCATCAAAGCTGACCTCACCCTGCCGGAGCTTCCCGGCCGCCGCTTTCAGGGCACGCTGGTGCGCACCGCCGATGCGCTGGATCCAGCCACCCGTACTCTGCTGGCGGAAGTGGACGTTGTGAATTCGACCGGCTTGCTTTTTCCCGGCGCTTACACAGAAGTTCATTTCAAGATCAAATCGAATGCATCTACTCTGATCATCCCTTCCAACTCGCTCGTTTTTCGCTCTGAAGGGGTGCGTGTTCCGATTGTGGTGAATGGAAATCGCGCCGCTCTCGTTCCCGTTACGCTTGGGCGAGATTTTGGAAATACGGTAGAAGTGGTCGCCGGGCTTTCTGAGGACGCATCCATAATCGCCAACCCTCCCGACTCGCTGGTAAATGGCGAAATTGTCCGTGTACTGCAGCCGAAAGAGCGAAAGCAGGCGGAAGAGTAGGTCGGCCGATCAGGCCTGATTATGCTTTGCTAGGTTCCGGTGGGCTCTTTTCATCTGGCTTCACGGTCGAGCGGATCACCATGATTTTGTTCAATACGTCGAACCAGAAGGGCGCGCCTAGTGTGACAGCAAAGCCGGTAAAAAGAATGCCGGCTATTTTGAGCAGCCATCCGCCGGGACTCATCGGGGCTCTCCGCCAGTCGCGTTCGAAATCGCTCCGCGTTTGGCCGGGTTGCGGACCGAGTAGCCAACCCAGCGGAAGCCCGCCCTGGCGCTCTAGAAAACCCAGCGGATCTGTCAAATCGGAGGGCTGGGGAGAGATCGGCGCACCGGGAAAACCGGGCGAGGCATTAGGGGGCGTGCCATTGAGCTGCGCGACTCGCGCGACCAATACCGATCGCGCCGTCTGATTGGTGTTTAAATACCGCGCAATCGCTATCGCATCCACGTTCATCAAGGCCGCTATGCCAAACCCGACCGCTGCAATGATGATCTGCGTTCGCCGCTTATACCAGCCCGACACTCGATCCATCGAGCTGTTGAACCAGTTCTCGATATTCTTCCGAGCCTGAATGGCGTCGTTCCCGGCTGCATCGATGAGAGGCAATAACGCCCCTCGGAGATTAGAAGCTTGGGGCAAGTTTATTACAGCCTCTCGTAGATCGGTGAAGGCGGGCTGCGTTGCCGCTGCAATTTCACGGATAGTGGCTGCGTTGCCGCTTGCATCAGTAGCTTCGAGCGCTGCCTGCGCTTTCCCCGACATCACGAGATCGATCAGCGTGACCGCGAACGCACCGGACGGGATGTAGGAAGGCAAATTCCCGGCACTGTTCCGGTTGTACTGGTCCTTGAAAAGGCCATTAATGAGCGGGTGATTGTAGAACTGCGGAACCAGGTTCTGCCGCTTGACATCTCCGAACATCTCTCGTATTCCCCGCTCCAAGTCGCGAGCCCGGTACTTAAACACTGTTTCTAGCGCCTCCTTTATGGAGGAACACACCAGACTCAATATCAAAAACAGCAGGATCAGGCCGATCGCGACATCCAGAATTTCCGAGCCAAACACGATTCCTCCCGATGCGCCGTATCATATCCCATTCGCGTCGTCATACAATTTCAGATGTCACAGGCTGATACTGATGCTGCTTCAATTTCCAACAACAAATAACTCCGAAGTCGATCTGGAGACCACATACGATGCAGTCGTTGTCGGCTCGGGAGCCGCCGGGGGCATGGCTGCGCACGTACTTACTTCCCACGGCCTCAAGGTGCTTCTGCTCGAGGCAGGAAAAAATCAGGACACCGGGAAAATACTGCATTCCATGCAGTGGCCGTATGATCATCCCCGCCGCGGAAAAATGCCTCCCGATTATCACGCTTTAACCACGAACGAGTACACCATTCGAAAGTCCCCATACGCGCAGAACTCGCCGTATTCAAAGGTGACGTCCTATGTCCAGGGTTGGGGTGGTTCCGATTACAGCAAGACACTTGTTGTCGATGAGAAGCAGAATCCGTATACAGGCACACGATACGCCTGGGTGCGTGCCCGAACGGTGGGCGGAAAGACTACCATCTGGGGCCGCTTGGCGTTGCGTCTCTCCGATTTAGATTTCAAAGCGAAGAGCCATGATGGCTATGGAGAGGATTGGCCGATTTCATATGCTGATATCGCTCCTTACTACGACAAGGTCGATCTTTACCTCGGCGTCTCCGGTCATCCGGAGAACCTGCCTCAGATGCCCGACGGCAAGTTTCAACGCCCGCTCAAATTAAATTACTCCGAGCTTCACTTGCGGGAAACTCTCAAAGGGATGGACCGCGTGCTCACGCCCTACCGCGCTGGCGTAGCAACAGACGGGCTCAAGCACAACAAATATAGAAGCCGCTGCTATGGCCGAGGTGCATGCGATCGTCACGTTGGCGGGTGCGACATCCATGCCGCATTCGATTCCCCTACCGGCCTGATCCGCCCCGCGATGGACACCGGCAACCTGACGCTGCGTCCGAACTCGACCGTTTACGAAGTGACCGTCGACAAGAACACCGGTAAAGCCAGCGGCGTTTCTTTCCTGGATAGCGAGACTCGAAAAGACTATAAAGCGAAAGCCAAAGTTGTCTTGCTTGCCGCATCGACCCTGGAATCCGCCCGTCTGATGCTGCTTTCCAAGTCGAGCCTTTATCCCAATGGAATCGGCAATTCGAGCGGCCACGTCGGGCACAACTTCTGCGAACACATCATGGGGCCCTCTGTTGCCGGGATTATGACGGAGCTGATCGGCAAGCCCAGAACTCTTGACGATGGCCGTCCGGGGGGCTTCTATATACCTCGTTTCCGTAACGTGAAGGAGAAAAGGTCGGACTTCATCCGGGGTTACGGGTTCGAAGGCGGCGGCGGTTGCGGCATGGTTCCCGGAACAGCATTCACAAGCCCCGGTTTCGGCGAAGAGTACAAAAAGCACGTTCGCGACTACGCCGGCGCAACCATTGAAATCGGCGCGTTCGGCGAAGTCCTCCCGCGTTATGAAAACTACGTCGAGATCGATCCGGACGTAAAAGACGCATGGGGCGTGCCCGTCCTGCGCTTCAGTTACCGCTTCGGCGAGAACGAAATGAAAATGGCGAAAGACATGGCCGTCGCCGGAAGAGAGATGTTCGAAGCTGCGAAATTCGAAATTGTCTCCTCGAGCGACGAGGCTCTGCCCGAGGGCTGGTCCATTCATGAACTCGGAACGTCTCGTATGGGCAACGATCCGAAGACCTCAGTCGTGAACCAATTCCAGCAATGCCACGACGTGAATAATCTCCTTGTTGTCGACGGCAGCACTCATGTCAACGCCTCAGCTCAGAATCCGACCTGGACGATTATGGCGCTCTGCTGGCGCTCTTGTGATCACCTCGCCGACGAGCTCAAGAGAGGAGAAATCTAAATGGACGCGAACTTGAACCGGCGTGATCTGTTCAAAGTTTTGACCGCGGCGGCGTTTACCACGCTGCAACTTCCCGCCGCTGAACCGAACGCTCCGCTTTTCTTTACAAAAGAGGAATTCGCGTTATTGGACGCGTTGACAGATCTTATTGTGCCCACGGACGCCCATTCACCCGGGGCTCATGACGCCGGTGTGGCAGCCTTTATCGACCGCTCGGTAGCCGAGGCGTTCCGTGCGGAAGATAAGACCTCCTGGCGCAAGGGTCTCTCCTCAATGAATGAGCTTTCTCAATCCACCTACCAGATGCCCTTTCTGAAATCCAGCAAGCAACAGCAGGTTCAGCTTCTGACGAAACTTGCGGCAAAAGAGGAGCATCCGCAAACAGACGCCGAAAAGTTTTTCACCCAGCTAAAGGAAACGACTGCGTTCGTCTATTACTCTTCCTCCATCGGCATTCACCAGGAAACTAATTACAAGGGCAACGTCATTCTCCAGCAGTTTGTCGGCTACGACGCCACCTGACGCCCGTCTTCGGTTCGGAGATGCGCGTAAATGCGGACTGAGGCAGAATAATCCTGGGGGAAATGCGGACTGAGGCAGAATAATCCTTGATTGGGGTAAAGCGCGTAAATGCGTAGCGCGTAAATGCGCGCGCGTAAATGCGGACTGTGCGTAAATGCGGACTGAGGCAGAATAATCCTTGATTGAAGGCGATTCAGGCAGTGTGGAGATCTAAGACTTAACTGCCTCCGTCCGCTTGTTACCTCCCCGTCCGCTTGTTACCTCCGCTTGTTACCCCGCTTTTACGGCGCTTTTACCTACCCCGCTATTTGGTCCTCCGGTCCTTACGAGAGTCTTCGTTCCAACCCTCACGGGCATCGTGGGCAGCCTTGTCGAGCTTACGGCCGATCACTCGGCCTGCCTTGTCGGCCTCAACCGCGACTTTATGCGCCGCTTGCCCGACCTTGCCGGCAGGTGTATTTGCTTCACGGTGCCGCTGTTCTTGTGTCTCGTGAGGGCCGCAAGAGCCGAGCATGATGAGACCGGCGAGGATCATTCGGATGCCGTAGTTTGTCCACACGCCCATTCGATGGCTCAGCCACGCGAAAAGTGACTACTAGGCGCGCAGCAGCCGCATCGGTGAGTACCGTCCTATGCAAACGGCTTTGCCGAGACTTCGTTATACTCCGGTTGCGCTCGCATGATTATTTCTCATAAGTCAGTTCTCGTCTTCGGCGCTTTTGCTGCTTTCCTCTGGAGCCAAACGCCACATAATACAACCGCGGCACTTTCGCCGGAGATTCGAAACGTTCTCAGCTCCATCACAGCCTCCGACCTTAAGGGTGATCTCTCGTTTATCGCTTCGGATACCCTTCAGGGACGCTACACGCCTTCACCCGGGCTCGACATCGCAGCCGAATTCATCGCTTCGAGATTTCGCGCGGACGGACTCGAGTCGGGCGGCGATCAGGATTATTTCCAAACTGCGCCCATGGTTGATCGCCACATGCCCAACGCTCCCCACGGCATGATCGTGCAGGAGGGCGCAAACACCTTCACCCTTCCCGCTCAATCGATCGCGATTTCAGACGCAAGCCAGGCGGCAAAAGTGGATCATGCGCCTGTCTTGGTCTTTTCCTCGAGAGATCCAGCCGCCCTCAACGGAGCGGATTTAAGCGGCAAAGCGATCATCGTCGCGCAACCGGATCTTCGCAAATTGCCCAGGGATCAAGGAATGGCTCTGTATCGCAAGAGGCTTGCCTTCGATCGCGCCGTAGCATCTTCAAAAGCGGCGGTCGAGATCGCAGTCGTCCAAGAGAAAATACAGCCGGCGATCCCGAGATTGCTTACCCCGGAGAACGCGCAGCAACACCGGGCGCCTCTGGTCGTGGTCACCAGCGAGCAACTTCAAAAATGGCTGGATCACCCGAACAATTCGGCTGAAAACCGTACCATCACCTTGGAAATACCTGCTCCCGATGATCAGAAAGTCATGTTGAAGAATGTAATCGGGATTCTGCGTGGATCTGATCCCAAACTGAAAGACACCTGCGTTCTGCTGACCGCGCACTACGACCACATCGGCACAACAGAAACCGGCAGCCGCATGGCCATGAACCGAACTCAGAATCCGAATGATCATATTTATAACGGCGCGAATGACGACGGAAGCGGTACAGTTTCGGTCATCGAGATCGCAAAAGCCCTCGCGAAATTGAACCCTCATCCGAAGCGCTCGCTTGTCTTCATGACGTTCTTTGGGGAGGAGCGCGGCGAGCTCGGCTCTCAATACTACGGCACGCATCCGGTATTTCCCATATCGAAAACTGTCGCTGACGTAAACCTGGAGCAGGTCGGCCGCACCGATTCAACCGAAGGCCGCGAGATCAACAACGCCAGCGTGACCGGCTTCGACTATTCGGATGTCACCGATTTTCTGAAAGAGGCGGGAAAGCAGACCGGCATCAAGATCTACATGGATAAAGAAGCCAGTGATGCCTACTTCACCCGAAGCGACAATGCCGCGCTTGCCGAGCAAGGAGTACCTGCCCATAGCCTGACGGTCGCATTCGATTATCCGGATTATCACGGCCTTGGTGACGAATGGCCGAAGATCGACTACGAAAACATGGCCAAGGTCGACCGGATGATCGCCTTGGCTCTCGTCGACATCGGGAATAGCGAGAAAGCCCCGGAGTGGAACGCAAAGAATCCCAAAACCGCCCCTTTCCGGGAAGCACAGCAGAAATCACATCAGCAATAAACGTTGGCTCGAAAGATGAACGTCACAACTGATTTAGGCTAGAACTAGGCCTTCTTGCATCAACTCAACGCGAAATAGCAGAAGGTCCTCAGCGTTCATCGCGAGCACCGCGACAAAGTGAGGCGGGATTCTCAGCGTTTAAAAGGCGGCGCGCCTTGGACTGCATGATGGAGAGAAGACGTACCTACATGCAGGTAAGTATCTAGTTCCGCGGATTCTTCGGCCGTCAGATTGCCTTCACGGGCACGCTCGGCCAGAATATTCATTCTTTCGATGTCACTGTTTTCAAAGTCGATCGAAACTAAATATTCAGCCACATCACGGCTCATACTATCTCTTGCTTGAATGAGGCGCGCAAGAATGGCTGCTTCTGTATTCGGGATTATGCCTTGCGAACTCATCCCTGGCTCTCTTTTCTATCATCCGTCATTTCAGGCACAATAAGGGAACCACAGCCATTCCAATTTCGTATCTGGCAATAGTGGACCGCGCATGATCACATTTCTTTTGTGGTGCCTGCTGTTCGTTTTTTCCTGGCCTCTAGCCCTCGTCGCGCTGATTTGCTATCCGATCATATGGCTCTTCCTTCTGCCGTTTCGATTGATAGGCATTACGGTCCATGGAGTGCTGGCACTTATTACAGCCATCATTTTTCTGCCCGCTCGCGTAATACGACGAGTCGCCTGAGGCCCCTATCTGGTAGCATCCGTGATTAATGTTCGCCGTTCACAGCCTGGCGGTCGCAATAGCATTCTGCGTCATCACCATGCTCGGATGGGGTTCCTGGGCTAACGCACAGAAACTTGCTGGCAAGGAGAAATGGCCCTTTCAACTCTTCTATTGGGATTACGCCATAGGCGTTTTCGTATTTAGTCTCCTATTCGCGGCGACGCTGGGCAGCCACGGCTCTTCCGGCATGAGCGCATGGGCAAACTTTCGCGTTACCGGAAGTAGCGCAGTGGCACACATCCCCATTGCGCAGAGATCGATCCATGCTGCGCTTCTTAGCGGCGCAATTTTCAACATCTCGAACATTCTGCTGGTTGTCGGAATTGACTCGGCCGGAATGTCCGTCGCTTTTCCGGTCGGAGTCGGTCTCGCGCTCGTCATCGGAACCCTCGAGAGCTTTATTCAAAATCCAAAGGGCGATCCGCGTCTGCTATTCACCGGTGTCGCCCTAATTGTGTTTGCCATGGTAATGTCCGCATTGGCGCACGCGAGATTACCGCAAACCGCCCGCCGGCACCGCTTGCGCGGCCTACTGTTCTCAATCCTCGCCGGATGCATCATGGGATCCTTTTACCCGGAATTGATGCGCTCAATTTCTCCCGGATTCAACTCCGCTCCGATTGTGCCTGGAATGTTGACGCCCTACGTGGCGCTGATATTCTTCGGTCTCGGAGTCCTGCTGAGCAACGTCGTGGTGAACACGATCTTCATGAAAAGCGGTCATGTGACCTATTCCGAGTATTTTCGTGGAAGCTCCCGTCTTCATTTCATCGGCGTTCTCGGCGGATTGATCTGGATGATCGCATTGAGCTTCAATGTGATTGCATCGGGTGTCGCCGGGCCTGCGATATCGTATGCGCTCGGCCAGGGCGCAACCTTGATCGCGGCCATCTGGGGCGTGCTCATCTGGCGCGAGTTCCGCTCGGCGCCGCACGGAACATCTCGTTATATCGCTTTGATGTTTGCCGGGTATACCGGCGGCCTGATCCTCATTGGCGCTGCGAGTCGATGACGTAGGCTACTCCGTTGTGGCTCGCCGTTCTTGCCATTCGCTCTCGAACCGCTCTCGCGTTACGAAGGACTTCTGCGTTCCGGGAGACAAAGTAGAGAGTGCGGCATAGAGATTGGCGCGAGAGATCGCCTCGAGCTCATCACAGCCACTCGCAAGAAAGTACGCAAGGCTCCCGATGAATGCATCTCCAGCGCCTGTGGTATCGATCGCTCGAACCGGAAATGCCGCGACGTGCCGAATGCCATCGCGTCCGGCACACAGCGCGCCATTTGCGCCGACCGTGAGAATCACTCGCCGGAGACCGGCATCCAGCAGCCTCTGAGCACAGGCGCGGGCCTCCTCCAGATTCCGAACGGGAATCCCGCTGAGCCCCTCTGCTTCTGTTTCGTTTGGGATTACATAATCAGCATCGCTGAGCTGCCGCATGTCCAGCGATTGCACCGGCGCGGGATTGAGAATGGAGCGGATGCCGTTCGTGTGCGCAAAATGCAGCGCGTAATATACGGTCTCGAGCGGCACTTCCAGCTGCAATATGAGGAAATCCGCCTGCCGAAGAAGATCGGCAGCCGAATCCAAATCGGAAGGCAAGAGCCGGTCATTTGCGCCCTTCACCACCAGAATGCGGTTCTGGCCTGAACTGTCCACGAAAATGGGAGCAACACCGCTCGAAACTCCACGTGCGATCAGGACCTGACTCGTATCAATACCTTGCGACTCGAAGTTTTCTATCGTCGCCGGGCCGAACAGATCATCGCCAACTCGGGCGATCATCGAAACGGCCGCGCCAGACCGTCGTGCCGCAACAGCTTGATTTGCGCCCTTACCACCGAAGCCAAGATGAAATTCGCGCGCGAATATCGTCTGCCCCGCTCGAGGAAAATCATCTGTGAAAGTCGTGAGGTCGACGTTCGCGCTTCCCACGACTACGATCTGCGGCACGCGATTCATACGCATCAACGGTCTCAGAGTACAACTCGCGCTGTTGACTTAGCGAGCAGACTACGTCCGTGTATATACGATAGTGTAATAGAGGTGTGCGTTTCGAATGGGACGGAAAGAAGAACAAAGCGAATCAATCGAAGCACCAGGGCCTCGATTTCGAAACAGCTGTGAAGGTTTTCACCGATCCGCGCTGCTGTTCACGCATTGATCGAACCGTCGACGGCGAGGAGCGCTGGCAGACGGTCGGCTCTGTAGAAGGCGTCCCGATTCTTGTTGCGCATACTTGGAAAGAAGCTCATGGCGAAGACATCATTCGAATCATATCGGCCAGAAAGGCGAATAAGCGCGAAAGCCGAGCATATTTTGAAGAAGACGTTAAGTAAGAAGCAGAAAGTGACGCTCGACCGTCTGAAGACCCTGCCGGATTCCCAAATCGATTATTCCGATATTCCGTCACTCACTGACGAGCAACTCGGCCAAATGGTTCGCCGAAAATTGTATCGACCCATGAAACGCGCTGTTTCGGTACGCTTAGATATCGACGTACTGGAATGGTTGAAGTCACAGGGCAAAGGCTACCTGACTCAGATCAACACAATTCTACGAGACGCGATGCTCTCTCAAAATCGGCGATAACTCCCCTCTGTGCGTGATCGAACGCAGCAGTCGCTCCCGCTACACTAAATACAGCTTGGACCTCAACGACGATTTCTACCGCATCAAGAAGCTCCCCCCTTACGTGTTCGCCATTATCAACGAAATGCGGGACAAGGCTCGCGCGCGGGGCGTCGACATCATCGATATGGGAATGGGCAATCCGGACGGCGCAACGCCGGAGCCGGTAGTGGAAAAGCTTATCGAAGCGGCGCGAAATCCAGCGAACCACCGATACTCCGTATCGAGAGGCATCCCCCGCCTGCGAGAAGCCATTGTCTCGCGATATCAGGCGCAGTACGGAATCACGCTCGATCCTGAAGCGGAAGCGATCGTCACCATCGGCGCCAAGGACGCGTTGGCACATTTGCTGTTCGCGATCATCGGACCCGGCGACACAGTCGTATCGCCCAACCCCGCCTATCCAATCCATCAATACGGCGTCATTATGGCTGAGGGCGACGCATGCATGCTTCCCATGCCGGACGCCGCTAGTTTTCTAGAGAGCTTAAAAAAGCTGTATCGAACCTCGGCGACCACTCCGAAGGTGATCCTCATTTCCTTCCCGCACAATCCGACCACAATCTGCGTCGATTTAGACTTCATGCGCGAAATTGTCGAGCTCGCGCGTCAACACGGCTCATACATCATTCACGATTTCGCTTACGCGGAGCTTGGATTCGATGGCTACCGCCCTCCCAGCATCTTGGAAGTCGAAGGCGCAGTCGATCATGCAGTGGAAATCTATTCCATGACCAAGAGTTACAACATGGCAGGCTGGCGGGTTGGCTTCTGCCTGGGAAATCGAAAACTAATTGCCGCTCTCGCGCGTATTAAGAGCTATCTCGATTACGGGATCTTTCAGCCCATCCAGATCGCCTCCATCATCGCGCTGCGGGAATGCGAGCGCGCTCCCTCGATCATTTCTGATACTTATCGATCCCGGCGCGACGTTCTCATCGACGGCCTGCGTCGAGCGGGCTGGAACGTAACGCCACCCAAGGCCTCGATGTTTGTTTGGGCGCCTATCCCAGCGCTTTTCGTGAAAATGGGCTCACTCGAATTTGCCAAGCTGCTGATGAATGAAGCCCAAGTCGCCGTGTCGCCTGGTATCGGTTTCGGTCCCTTGGGCGAGGGCTTCGTTCGTTTCAGCTTGATTGAGAATCATGAACGTATTCGCCAGGCATCCAGGAATATAAAACGCTTCCTACAAAAAGAGGATAGATTCGCACGCACCGAAGCTGAACCCGCGCACGTATAATTCAACACATGGCGGCGCTCTCGGATATCTCTCTACCAGAAATCGTAGAGCTGCCGAAGCTGGGAGTTGCCGATCTCGACCCGCTGCTCGATGAAGAGATAAGGACCTGGGAGCAGCGTTTCTCCTGGAATTTTCGTCCTTCCGCTGATCTTCTTCGCCGCTTCCTGCAAATGCACTCGCTCTACGGGTACGCATTGCGCTCCAACCGGCAGGTGATCGGCTATGCCTACCACGTATGTGAGGGGCGGAAAGGCCTGATCGGCGATTTCTACGTTCGTGCGGATTATGCCGGGTCTTCGAATGAGACGATGCTGCTGGGCGCGGTGGTTCAAGGGTTGATGCTCACTCCAGGGGTGCGCCGCATCGAATCGCAGCTCATGTTGCTGCAGGGCCGTCTCGCGCATATGCCGCCTTTCAGCAGATATTTGACTCGTCACGACCGGTTTTTCATGGATATTGATCGGGGGTCCGTGTTGAAGCTGCCCTTCAGGATCGCTGACACTCGCGCAACTTTCCTGCCCTGGGCCGAACGCTTTCAGGAAGAGACCGCTCATCTCGTCGTCGCCTCTTACAAGGGTCATGTGGATAGCGAGATCAATGATCAGTACCGAACCATTCCGGGGGCGCGGCACTTTCTGATGAACATTGTGAAATTTCCTGGATGCGGGCAATTCTCGCCAGCCGCCTCCATCGTCGCCAGGGACGACCGCAGTGGCCGCGTCTGCGGAGTTTGTCTCGCCAGCCTCGTTTCCCCGAAATCAGGCCACGTGACGCAATTGTGCGTGCTTCCCGCGTTGCGTGGAGGGCGCCTCGGTTATGAGCTTCTCCGCCGTTGTCTCGCGCGCCTCGCGGAATTAGGCTGCGCGTCAATCAGCCTGACCGTCACTTGCTCGAACGGTGACGCGATTCGCCTCTATGAAGCGGCCGGCTTTCGCTCTCATGCAACCTTCCCAGCGCTGGTTTGGGAAGGTTTTTAACTGCTTTCTTCCGGGCATCTCTACCATGACGCTCTCTTAGCGCATTCTGCCTCTGGTCGATAGAATAGACGCATGCACAATGAGTTCACGGCGATTGTAGAGCGGGACGATCCATGGTACGTCGCCTACTGCGCCGAGGTGCCCGGCGCGAACGGCCAGGGTAAATCGCGTGAAGAATGCCTCGCGAATCTTCGCGAGGCGATTACTCTCATTCTTGAACACAGACGAGAGGAATCCTTACGCGCCGTGCCTCCCAATGCGAGACAGGAACTACTCGTCATTGGATGAAGCGCGACGGACTCCTCCGGCATCTTCGCCGGCACGGCTGCGTGCTGCGAAGAGAAGGTAAGGAGCACAGCCTTTGGGAAAACCCGCAGACGGGGCACTCTGAAGCAGTTCCTCGTCACACCGAGGTAGCGAACCTCCTCGCGAAAAGGATCTGTCGCAAGTTGTCGATCCCGGAGCCGTCCGGATAGATCCTCTCACAAGAATTGCATCGCCCCATTCGGCCCATAGCGCCGCCCCATCTTCAAAAAACCACTTCCGCCGGAGGCGCGGACTTTTCGCTCTCGTTTCCTTTTTGGTCCACGGCGCTGATGGCATATTGGTACGTTTTGCCGTGCTCCACCTTGTGATCGCTGTATGTTGGCAAGTTGATGAGATCACCCTGACGAGTAAAGGGCCCGCCATTCACCGATCGATAAACGTAATACCCTTTCAGATCTGATTCGGGACTCCGCTGCCACGACACTTCGATCGATTCAGGAGTGGCCAGAGCGGTAATGCTCGCGGGCACGCTGGGAGGAAATGTGTCGCCATGTATAGCGCGCACGGGGTCTGAAGGCAAGCTCTCTGCCGAGCCTTGTTGCGCGACCACTGTATAGATGTATGGAGTGTCCCATTGAGATGTGGTGTCCACGTATTCAGGCTTTTCGGCTGTTCCAATCTGCGCCGGTGTCTTTTCGCTTGGCCCCTGTCTGAACACCTCATAATGCAGACTTGGGCGCTCCTCTGCCCACGTGAGTTTATAGCCCTCTCTTGTGGCTTGCCATTTCACAGCGGGAGGTTGAAGTGGCCGAACAATTTCCATGCGGGCGACGTTCGACCACTGCGAGTAGTGATCGCTTTTCTTGACCGCCGTCCGCACCGCGATGGCTACGCGATGCCCCAGCCAATCGGATGCAGGAATGGAGTCCTCCATAGGCCTGGGCCTCGGATCGTCGGGATCGTTCGGAGGCGGAGGATTCAGCTGGTACTGTCGGGCCGTATTGGCCCAACGATCAAAATCGAACGGATTGACCGCGGCTCCGACGCGCAGATCGATTTCTGAGAAACGTTTGATCGCTAAGCCGTCCGTCGTGCGTGGCGGGGTCGTAAAGGTGATGACAAGATGATCGCCGCGCTCGACCACGGCCAAATCCGTAACCGGATTCGGAAGCTCGGGCGAGGGTGGGGCAATCGGGCCGCGGTACCCGCAACTAAATACGCCCAGAGAAGAGAACGCAACGACAAGCACGCGATACTGTTTCTGAGCCGCGCGCGTAAGCAAGCGATTTCCTCGGACCCTCAACAAGTCGCTAGAGAATATACCTGCTGAGATCCTGATCCTTCACGATCTCGGCGAGTTGCTTGCGCACATATGTGGCATCAATCTTGATGTTCTTCTTTTTCAGATCCGGCCCATCAAACGAGATATCTTCCAACAACTTTTCCATAATGGTCTGCAGGCGCCGCGCTCCGATGTTCTCGGTATTTTCATTTACTTGAGCGGCGACGCGCGCCACTTCGATTACCGCATCCTCTGTAAAGACGAGCTTGATCCCTTCCGTCTCGAGCAGCGCCATGTACTGCTTTACGAGCGCGGATTTCGGCTCCTTCAAGATACGAATGAAATCGCCTTCGGTGAGCGATTTCAGCTCGACCCGAATAGGAAATCGGCCCTGTAATTCGGGAATAAGATCAGATGGTTTGGAGACATGAAATGCGCCCGCCGCTATGAAGAGAATGTGATCGGTGCGGACGAATCCATGCCGCGTATTTACGGTCGTGCCTTCCACGATCGGAAGAATGTCGCGTTGCACTCCCTCTCTGCTCACATCCGGTCCGTGCCCGCCCTCGCGCCCGGCGATCTTATCGATCTCATCCAGAAACACGATGCCGTTTCGCTCAACTCTCTCGAGCGCGATTCGGGTCACCTGATCCATGTCCACCAGCTTCTGCTCTTCCTCTTGAATCAGGTATTCCAGCGCTTCCGATACCCGCATGTTCCGCTTCTTTGTGCGAGGACCGAAAAGACCAGGGATGACATCTTTCAAATTGATGTCCATCTCCTCGACGTTGCCATTCGTCGAAACTTCAAATGTGGGACCGCGTTCCTTTACGTCTACTTCCACGGCTCGATCGTCAAGTTTGCCCGCGCGCAATTTCTCCCGCAGCTTCTCGCGCGTTCGTTCCGCGCTTTCACTCGATTCCGGCTGTGGCGGCATAAGCAGATCCAGCAGCCGCTCCTCTGCCTGCTGCTCAGCTCGGTCCTCGACTTGTTCTAGCCTTTCCTCGCGAACCATGTCGATAGCTACGTCAACCAAGTCCCGGATGATGGATTCAACGTCCCGCCCCACATAGCCGACTTCGGTGAATTTGCTGGCTTCCACTTTGAGAAAGGGCGAGTTTGCCAGCTTCGCCAGACGGCGGGCAATCTCGGTTTTCCCCACCCCCGTGGGCCCGATCATGAGGATGTTTTTCGGCATCACCTCTTCGGCCATTTCGGGATCCAGCTTCTGCCGGCGTACCCGGTTCCGCAGGGCGATGGCCACCGAGCGTTTCGCCTCAGCCTGCCCAATGACGTGTTTGTCCAGCTCGCCTACGATTTCGCGCGGCGTCAGCTCATCGAGAAGTGGCGTTTCATCGGAAGATTGTTGCGGAAGATAGATAACCATTACGCCAGCTCCTCATAGGTGACGTTTTCGTTGGTGTAAATGCACACTTCCCCAGCAATTTTCATCGCCCTTTCAACTATCTCGCGAGCTCCTAGATTTGTATTTTCAAGCAGCGCCACTGCGGCACACTTCGCAAATGGCCCGCCCGATCCAATCGCGGCTATGGGACTGTCCGGCTCGATAACATCCCCGGTCCCGCTTACTATATACATGTTTTCAATGTCCGCCACCAGAAGCAGGGCTTCCAGGTGACGCAGCATGCGATCCGTGCGCCATTCCTTGGCCAGCTCCACCACGCTACGCGGCAGATTACCGCTATGCTGTTCCAATTTCGCCTCAAAGCGCGCGAACAGAGCAAAGGCGTCCGCTGTGGAGCCGGCAAAACCGGATATGATCTTCCCGCCGTAAAGGCGCCGAAGTTTGCGCGCTCCGCCTTTCAACACTTCGTTTCCCATGGTGACTTGCCCGTCACCAGCTAGAACCACTTTGCCGTTGCGCCGCACGCATAGTATCGTCGTCGAACGGATTTTTTTGCTCATTCCGGAATCGATTTGAATCTTTATTTCAGCACACGGCCTTTTCAGCCCAGTTTTTGGTGGGAGTAAAATACCATAGGTCTTTTCCCCGCTTAACCACCCAAATTATGAGACTTGTGGTCGGGATCACTGGCGCGTCTGGAGCGATCTTTGGTATCAGGACTCTCGAAGCGTTGAAGACGTTTTCGGTCGAAGTCCACCTGATCATGAGCCGTTGGTCACGCGCGACCATCACGCATGAGACCGGTTACACCGTGGACCAGGTCGAGAAACTCGCAACCATGGTTCACCACGATGACAATCAGGCCGCCTCTATCTCAAGCGGCTCCTTCAAAACAGACGGGATGATCATCGCCCCATGCAGCATGAAGACCTTGGCGGCGATTCGCGCCGGCTACGGAGATACCCTTATCTGCCGCGCCGCCGACGTCATAGTAAAGGAGCGCCGGAAGCTCGTGCTGCTCGCAAGAGAAAGTCCTTTCAGCGAGATCCACCTGGAGAACATGCTCGCCCTGACCCGAATGGGGGCCGTCATCATGCCCCCTGTGCCGGCATTCTACAATCGGCCGAAAGATATAGAAGCAATCGTAAAGCACATCGTCGGCCGCGTCTTGGATCAGTTCGGCTTCGATCTGCCCGGCAT
Organism: uncultured Acidobacteriaceae bacterium; assembly: GCA_963758245.1. Classification (GTDB taxonomy): domain Bacteria; phylum Acidobacteriota; class Terriglobia; order Bryobacterales; family Bryobacteraceae; genus Bog-105. Next base: position 108,113 of record CAVWUV010000017.1, read on the forward strand.
GTCCCGCTGGTCCGGCTTCGAGCCGCAATCGTAAAGACGAACCCAATTGTTTGGGATTCCGAGTTCGTTCGGTAAAAATGCCCCAGAAGCCTGATAGATCGTTGCTCTGGCTGGGAAAGTACCTTTCGCTCGCGCTCACCCTGCCGGCGTCGGTCGTCGCCGGTTATATCCTGGGCGCTTTGGCCGATCATTGGCTTCATGTCCAAGTCCTTAGAGCCGCAGGGATTATTCTCGGAATGGCCGGGGGGTTAATCCAAATTCTCAAAGAGCTGTCCCGCGAATCGAAAAAGACCGGTCCGGATCAATGACAGACGAGAACTTAAGGGCTTCCGTTCGCCGGCTCTATTGGCTGACGGGTTCGTTTGGCGCGCTTGGGTTCGTTTGGTATTTTTGCATCCGAGGCCCCCGGTCAGCGTTTGGCTTTGCGCTTGGCGCACTGGGTTCGTTCGGTAATTTGTGGCTCTTCGAGTGGCTCTCGCGCGCCATCGGGCCCGGCGAGTCGGCTCGAAAACCGTGGCGCGCCGGCGCTTTCATCGGAAGATATGTGGTTCTGTTTGTAGTGGCCTATGTTATAGTCAACGCTTTGGATGTCAACCTTTTGCCGGTCCTGCTGGGCCTTCTGGCAAGCACGGCTGCCGTACTGACGTCTTCCATTATTGAGATTATCCAGGGCCTGCTCGGAAAGCCCTCTATCGACTGAATGCCGCACCAACTCTGGATCACCCGGCTCTTCAACCACTATCTCGCGGGTCCGGCTAATTTATTCTTGAACGCGATTCATTTCCCGGCCGAGCATCCCAGGCATCCGTGGCGCGATTGGATAGTCTGTGAGATCCTCGTCGTCTTCTTCATTCTGGTGTTTTTCGCTATCGTGCGAAGTCGACTTTCCGTGGACCGGCCCGGGAAAGTCCAACACACACTGGAGCTCACCTATGAGTTCATCCGCGCCCAAGCCGAGGAGGTGGTGGGTCACAGCGCTCATAAGTACACTGCTTTTTTCGGCACGATCTTCCTTTTCATACTGTTCATGAATCTGATTGGGTTGATTCCGGGCTTCGATTCGCCAACCATGTACCCCATGGTCCCCCTCGGGATGGCGGTTTTGACGTTCGTCTTTTATCACGCCGCGGGGTTAAAGGAACACAAAGCCGGCTATATCAGGCAGTTCCTCGGACCAATGCTTTGGATGGCCCCTTTGATGTTCGCGATTGAGATCATCAGTCACACTGCTCGCATGCTCTCCCTCACCGTTCGTCTATTTGCGAACATGTTCGCGGGCGAGCAGGTCTACCTCACGTTCATTGCTCTTACGAAATACATCATTCCGGTCCTCTTTATCGGCCTGCATTTGTTCGTTTCGTTCCTGCAGGCATACATTTTCATGGTGCTCGCTATGGTCTATGTGGGCGGAGCGGTTTCGCACGAGCACTAAGGCATTATCGTTTCCAGTGTGAGCGCCCGGCGTCCCAACGCACGGTATCGAACCACCTCCTGGAACCAAATTAATAGGAGAAAGAAATGAAAAACAAACTCATGATGCTCGCGATAGGCCTTTTGGCAATGGCGACTCCGATGCTCGCCCAAGGACAGGGCGGCGGTACCTCGCCCTCGGACGCAACGCGGCTGGCGGCTGCTTATCTCGCGATGGGCATAGCTTCCGGTCTTTGCGGAATCGGACAGGGGAAAGCCACGGCCTCGGCTGCTGAAGCGATGGCGCGCAACCCAGGCGCAGTAGCGGCCATCCGATTCGCAATGATTTTCGGTCTCGTGCTGATTGAATCACTCGCGCTCTACACTCTGGTCATCACAGTAATAGCCAGGTAGCGCGTACCTTCGAAGATAAGTAAGGCCTGCTGGTACGAGACTGCCGGCGGGCCTTTCCCCTATGAAAATCCAAGGCATCTTTCCCGCTCTCGCAACGTGCTTTGATGCCGACGGGAATCTGTACAAACAGAAAGTTCTTTTCAACATCCGCAAGCTGAACCAGATCGCTTTGAGCGGATATCTGGTCTGCGGATCCACCGGCGAGACACCTCTGTTAAGCGCCGATGAACGCGTTCAGTTAATGGAATGGGTGAAGGAAGCGAGTTCGGAAGGCAAGACGCTCATTGCGGGCGTAGGCGCCGAGAGCGTGCATGAAACAGTCCGTCTCGCGAGTTGCGCGGCAAAAGCAGGCTTCCATCTCGCGCTCGCTTTGACGCCTTTTTACTACCGCAACCAGATGCATCGGCCGGATACGCAGCTTTTGTTCTTCCGTGCTGTCGCGGATCAGTCGAAGTTGCCGGTGATGCTCTACAACATTCCGCAGGTCACGGGCTATGATTTGACCCTCGATACCATCGCCGAACTGTCTCATCATCCGAATATCGTTGGCATGAAGGACAGCTCCGGAAATAATGAGAAACTCGCGCAAGTGGTGCGAGCCGCTAAGCCGGCCTTCCAGGTTCTGTCGGGCTCGGGCGGGGGTTTCTGGGAGGCATTACAACTTGGGGCCACAGGCGCAATTCTAGCTATTGCAAATCCGATTCCCTATGCCTGCCTTACAGTTTGGGAAGCCTTCCGCATGAGGGATCGTGATGCGGGGCGAGATTGGCAATCCCGCATCGCTCCGGCATCGCAGTTGATTTCTGCCAAATACGGCATACCGGGCGTGAAATACGCCATGGAGTTGAACGGCTACTATGGCGGTCCGCCGCGGCTGCCTTTCCTTCCTCCGTCGGCGGAAGCTAAAGCAGAAATCGAAAAGGCTTTCGATGGCCTACGCAGTTGAGGAAATCCGCTGTTCGGAAATACCTGCCTGAGATAGCTCTCCTATTCTGCATTTTCGGCATCCTTGTTCTGCGAGAGCCAAAATGCATTACGCATCCCGAGTTCTTCGCCGAAGACGGCGCAGTTTTCTTCACTCAGCAACTTGTCTTGGGGCCCTCCGCAATCTTCAAGACCTCCGCGCAGTATCTGCACATTGTGCCCCGGCTTTTGGCTTTGGTTACGTCTGCATTTCCCATTAGCTGGGCGCCTCTTCTTTACGCGATCGAAGCATTCATGGTTCAGGCGTTCTGCTGCTGGGCATTCATGCTCGAGGAATTTCGCCCCGTGCTTCAGTCCGATGCTCTGCGCGTACTCCTGTGTCTATTTTCGGCATGTGTCTTTCCAGCGCAGGAAATGCCTGGCCAAATAACCGATCTCCAATGGTTTCTCACGATGCTGGCTGTGCCGCTGACATTAGTGCCTCCGAAGCCCCGCCCCACAGGTCTCCGCGTTGTTTTGCTGTTCTTCGGACTTCTGATTGCGCTGAGTGGCCCAGTGACCATCGTTTTGATTCCGGTGATTGTGATCTATGCCGTTCGAGAACGCTCGATCACAGATTTTAGAATCGGAATCCTGGCGGGCACGCTAATCGAATGGACCGTCATTGCCGTCCACTGGGCGCCCCGGCCGGAGGGATTGAGTGGTTTCGCCGCTGTAAATGCAATTGCATTCGCGACACTGGCGGCGTTTACGAATCAGATTGCGATGTTCTGCCTGCTCGGGAAGCGAATAACCAAACTTGTATGGAATCAGGCTTACGGGGGCGTGTCTCTCGTTTTATTGTTGACACTGGGATGTTCTCAGGTGACGCTTTACACACGCGGGACCCGTGAATATCGGGCCAAAGTGCGGCTGATGATTTGGCTCATTGCCAGTTCGCTCGTTTTGGCAATGCTGCGAGGTATGCAATCGGTTTACCCGCGAATGAGTAGTGTCCAGCCCTGGGGTGCTCACAGGTATTTCTTCATGGGATGTTGGTGTTTTACATTTCTGGTCCTGCTCGCGCTCGAACACCACACTCCCGCCTGGCCGGACAGCAAACGGTGCACGTTAGCGGTGGTCATGTTTCTGCTCGGCGGAATCTTCAATTTCACTGTCGCCCCGCATGCGATCACTGAATGGAGACAATATGTTCCGCAGATCGAGGCGTGGCAAGCGGATCAGAAAGCCGGGCGCGCGCACGCCGAAGTCGTTGTTCCCATCAGCCCACGAGGTTGGGTGATCCACTTGCCGGCCCTCTCAGGAGGCAATCACCAGAAGTGATATCTGAACATCGGTGCACTACTGCCGAAGCCCCAACCCTGCTAGACTAAATAACGATCCCTTTCGGTTCTCGCTCCTCGCGAAAGCCCTGGCTGAGGCCACGCCTCATGCCGAAAAAAGAATTAGGAGTCTTTCACTTTCGATGAAATACATCTTTACGTCCGAATCGGTGACCGAGGGTCACCCGGATAAGATTGCCGACCAGGTCTCTGACGCGATTCTGGATGCTGTCATGGCCGACGATCCTTTAGGCCGTGTGGCATGCGAAACGCTTGTCACAACCGGCATTTGCGTGGTCGCGGGCGAGATCACTACTACCACCTATGTGGATGTCCCCAAACTGGTTAGGGGTGTTATCCAGAGCATCGGCTACACGGATGCCGCCATGGGATTCGATTGTAAGACCTGCGCTGTAGTCAATATGATCCAGTCTCAATCCCCCGATATCGCTATGGGCGTGGATACTGGCGGCGCGGGCGATCAGGGTCTCATGTTCGGCTATGCTTGCGACGAAACGCCCGAGTTGATGCCGTTGCCGATCATGATGGCTCACAAGCTGGTGCGCCGGCTGAGCGAATCCCGCCGGGAGGGTGAGTTGCCCTACCTTCGTCCCGATGGAAAGAGCCAGGTCAGTGTTGAGTACGTAGACGGAAAGCCGCGGCGCATTGACGCCATTGTGGTCTCCACGCAGCACGACGACGACGTGACCACCGAACAGCTCCGCGCCGACATAAAGAAGTACATCATCGATGCCGTCGCTCCGTCGAATATGGTCGATTCCCATACGAAGTTCCATATCAATCCGACTGGCCGGTTCGTCATTGGTGGACCACACGGCGATACCGGATTGACCGGGCGCAAAATCATCGTCGATTCGTACGGCGGCATGGGCCGGCACGGTGGCGGCGCGTTTTCAGGAAAAGACCCCACGAAGGTGGATCGATCGGCGTGCTACATGGCTCGGTATGTCGCCAAGAATCTCGTATCATCCGGTCTCGCGGACAAGGTGGAAGTGCAACTCGCCTATGCAATCGGCGTGGCTGAGCCAGTGTCCGTTATGGTGAACACTTTTGGGACCGGGAAAGTAGACGATGTCCGGCTGGCTGAGCTGATTCGAGAAAACTTCTCTCTGACGCCTGCGGGCATGATCAAGCATTTAGACCTGCGGCGGCCGATTTATCGCAAGACCGCAGCGTTCGGCCATTTCGGCCGCACCGAAGACACATTCACTTGGGAAACGACGGATAAAGCCGAACTCCTGCGAGACGCCGCGCAACTCACCGCCGCGGCTGTGTAAGACCTGTTGAAGCAGTGCCGGAAGCATTGGATTGTAAGCGTTCGCTCGAAATCGAGATTCCGCTCGAAGAAGTGGAACGCGCCAGAGAGCGGGTCATAAGCTCTATCAAACAGCGGGTGCGCTTGCCTGGCTTTCGCCCAGGCAAAGCGCCCGTTAACTTGATTCAATCTCGCTTTGAAGGCGACATTCGAAAGGAAATCCTGGAAACTCTGGTTCCCCAGGCTTTCCGCGACAGAGTTCAAAAAGACGAGTTAAAGATTGTCGGCCAGCCCGATGTCTCGGATCTGCACTTCGAGCCTGGACAGCCGGTTCGGTTCAAGGCCAGCTTTGAAGTCGCTCCCGAATTTGAACTCGGCGAATATCGCGGCTTGGCGGCGAAATATGAGGAGCCCACCGTCACTGAGGAAGAGGTTGCGAAACGTCTGGAAGCCATGCGGGAGAGCAAGGCGGAGTATCCCAATCTCGATCCAAGACCAATCGAGAATGGCGATTACGTTCTCATCCATCTGAAATCGCTCTCCGGCTTAGCGGAGCCGATCGATCACGATGTTCAGATTCAGGTGGGTGGCGAAGACACGCTTCCAGAATTCAATGAGAACCTGATCGGCGCGAATCCTGAAGAAATAAAGGAGTTCGATGTTACTTACCCGGAGGATTACGGACAGGAGCGCCTCGCCGGAAAGACAGTTCGTTTTCAATTGACCCCGAAAGTCATTCGTAAAAAGGAGCTTCCTGCTCTCGATGACGAGTTCGCCCATGACTTAGGCGATTACAAGAACCTGGACGAGTTAACTGAAGCCGTACGGAAATCGATTTTCCACGAAAAGCAGTACGTAGCGCAGCAAGCGGCGAAAGAGGAGCTGATTGACAAGCTGGTTGAAACGGTCGATTTTCCTGTTCCCGAGGTCTACATCGACCGGCAGATTGAGAACCAGATGCGCGTGCAATTGCGTGAGTTGGCAGGGAGAGACATCGACCCGCATAGCATCAAATTCGATTGGGAGAAGGTGAAGGAAACTCATCGGGACAAGGCTCTCAGAAATGTTAAGGCTTCTCTCCTCCTCGAGAAGATTTCAGAGCGCGAGGGCATTCACGCTACGAAGGACGAAGTCGATCGAGAGGTACAGCGGTTATCGCGTGAGCAGCGCGAGCCCGCGGCTGTTACCCGCGCCAAATTGGATAAGGAAGGCACTCTGGCCCGGATCGCCAGTCACATTCAAACGGAGAAGACGCTGCATTTTCTATTTGAACAAGCTGACAAGCACGCCTGAGCGGGAAAATCGCCCGGCTAAATGGATGTTTTTTCACACTTAGGACGGGGCTAGTGTTGATATACTGGAGTGGACAATCATTCCGACCAGGGCAAGGGATCTCTTGATCTTTCTTTCTGTAGGGGAACCAGCTTGAAACGCGCCGGATCTGACGATTCCCTCCGCTGTTCGTTCTGCCACAAAAGCCAAGATGTAGTCGGAAAGCTCATCTCCTCTCCCAGCGATTACCCTCGTGCGTACATCTGTGATGAATGTATAGCTGTTTGCAATTCAATCATTGAGGATGACCGGCATGAGCAGAGTTATGGAACACCCGGCAAGCTGCCGAGGCCCCTCGAACTAAAGGAATATCTGGACCAATACGTCATTGGTCAGGAAGCTACAAAAAAGAAACTCGCGGTCGCCGTTTACAACCACTACAAGCGCATTCAGATGAACAAGCAGCGGGGCAGTGAAGTGGAGCTGTCCAAATCGAACATCCTGCTGATTGGCCCGACGGGAACGGGCAAGACGCTGCTGGCTCAAACACTTGCGCGGATTCTGGATGTGCCCTTCGCTATCGTGGATGCAACCACCCTTACCGAAGCTGGGTATGTGGGCGAGGACGTGGAAAACATCATCCTGCGATTGCTGCAGAACGCGGATTGGGATGTCCAACGCGCCCAGACCGGCATCATATATATCGATGAGATCGATAAAATCGGGCGAAAAGATGAAAATCCCTCCATCACTCGCGACGTCTCCGGCGAAGGTGTTCAGCAGGCACTATTGAAGATCCTGGAAGGCACCATTGCTAACGTTCCGCCACAGGGTGGGCGCAAGCACCCGCACCAGGAGTTCACGCCCGTCGATACGACCAATATCCTGTTCATTTGCGGCGGGGCTTTTGTCGGTTTGGAAAAGGTGATTGCCCGCCGCTCGGGCACTAAGTCTATCGGCTTCGTGCAACCCGACGATAAGGATGGTGTCCGCCGGGGCCCGAGTTCTGTGCGCCGCGACATCGATTTATTGAGTCAGTGTCAGCCGGTCGATTTAATTAAATATGGCTTCATCCCCGAGTTCATCGGCCGAATGCCGGTGACCGCCGTTTTGGAAGATCTATCCAAGGAAGCTTTAGTCCAGATATTGACGAAGCCGAAAAATGCCATCGTGCGTCAGTATCAGAAGCTCTTTGAATTCGAGAATGTTAAGCTCAAGTTTAGCGAAGACGCCTTGGAAGCTGTTGCACAGCTTGCCATGGAACGCAAAGTGGGCGCTCGCGGTCTGCGGATGATCCTTGAAGATCTGATGCTGGACCTGATGTATTATCTCCCTACATTCAAGAAAGTCCGGGAATTTATAGTCACTAAGGAGATGGTGCTCTCGCAAAAGATCAACATGGCTGTGCTTGAGAAGGCGGGCTAGCGCAGCCAGCTAGAGAGCTTTCGCTTCGGCAGCCGGTTCAAGAACGAATGCTGCCATACCATCGTCCGGTTCATAGCTCACGCGCCTTCCGCCTGGAAAGTCAAGATGGTTACCACGAAAGATAAAACGGATACAAAACGATTGCCGATGATGCCCATCCGGGATGTGGTCATCTTTCCGTACATGATGACTCCATTCGTCGTTGGGCGCGAATCGAGTGTCCGCGCGCTGGAAGAGGCGCTGTTGGGCGACAAGAAGATCTTCTTAGCCACCCAGCACGATGCCTCGGTGGATGAGCCGCGGCCGGATGAAATCTACTCGGTCGGCACGTTAGCGAATATTGTCCAGAGCCTGAAGCAGCCTGACGGCAATATCAAGGTTCTTGTCGAGGGAGTCGAGCGCGGAAAGATTATCTCGGTCAGCGAGGAAGAAGGTTATTTCCGGGCTGTGGTCAAGACCACAACCTACAAAGTTGAGCAAGGGCGTCAGCTTGAAGCTTTGACGGGCCGTGTCACTACTCTGTTCGAGCAGTACGTAAAACTCAGCCAGAATTTGAATTATGAGACCATGATCGCGGCGATCCGCGTCGACGATCCTGGCAAGCTCGCCGATACAGTCGGCGCAAACCTGCAGCTCACCATCGAAGAGAAACAGGAGCTGCTTGAAATCTTCGATCCGATCGATCGGCTGACGCGCGTCGCCGAATTGCTGGACATCGAGATTGAAAAGCTGAACGTCGATCGCACTATCCAGGGCCGCGTGAAACGGCAAATGGAGCGGGCGCAAAAAGAGTATTACCTGAATGAAAAGATCAAGGCCATTCAGAAGGAGCTGGGTCGCGGCGAAAAGAGCGAATTTGACGAACTGAAGAAGAAGATTGATACCGCCGGCATGACCAAGGACGCTCATGAGAAGGCTATTGCTGAGCTGAAGCGGCTCGAGGGCATGCCGCCCATGTCGGCTGAATCGACGGTATCGCGCAATTACCTCGATTGGCTCCTGGCGGTGCCGTGGAAGAAGCGCACGAAGGAACTTCGCGATCTTCATCACGCCCGGCAGGTTCTCGAGGGCGATCATTACGGGCTCGAAAAGATCAAAGAGCGAATTCTCGAGTTTCTTGCGGTGCGCCGGCTGGTTCAGAATCCGAAAGGCTCTATTCTCTGCTTCGTCGGAGCTCCGGGTGTCGGCAAGACTTCGCTCGGAATGTCGATCGCGAAGGCCACGGGGCGAAAGTTTGTTCGTCTTTCCCTAGGCGGTGTTCGCGACGAAGCTGAGATCCGAGGTCATCGCCGCACCTATATCGGCGCGCTTCCCGGGCAAATCATCCAGATGATGAAAAAGGCGGGAAGCAAGAATCCCATCGTCATGCTCGACGAAGTCGACAAGATGTCAATGGATTTTCGAGGCGATCCCTCCGCGGCGCTGCTGGAAGTGCTCGATCCGGAACAAAATTACATGTTCATGGATCACTACCTCGATGTTGAGTACGATTTGAGCCAGGTGTTCTTCATCGCTACGGCTAATGTCCTGCATACCATTCCACCGGCGTTGCAGGATCGCATGGAAGTAATTCGCCTGTCCGGCTACACGGAACTCGAAAAGCTGGAAATAGCAAAGCGCTTCCTGGTTCCTAAGCAGAGGAAAGATACCGGCCTCACGGACGAGCAGGTGGAATTTCGAGAAGAAGGATTGCAGACGCTGATCCAGTCGTACACTCGCGAAGCAGGGGTGCGAAATCTCGAGCGCGAGATCGGCAATTTGTGCCGGAAAGTAGCCCGGAAGGTTGTTGAAGCGCAATCTCCTGCAACCGAACAATCAGCGTCCGAAAGCGCGGAGCCGCTTGAAACCATAGAAGAAGAGCCGGAAACAGAGGAGCAGGTTACGCGATTAAGGAAGAAGAACGGCGCATCAGTAGAAGTCCTAGAAGAAGAAGCGCAAGCAGAAGAAGCTGCCGAACCCGCTAAAAAAAGCAAGAAGAAGGCCAAAAAGGAGGAACTCCCTCCGCTGATTCCAATTGAGAAGGTCGTTATCACCAGGCAAAGTGTGGCCGATCTGCTGGGTCCTGCCCGGTTCCGCGATCTTGACCTCGAGAAGCAGAATGAGATCGGCGCAACTACAGGTCTCGCCTGGACAGAGGTGGGCGGCTCCATTCTAACCACCGAGGCGACGGTGATGGAAGGCCGTGGAAAGATGATGACCACTGGGAAATTGGGCGACGTGATGCAGGAATCCGCCCAAGCCGCAATGAGCTATGTCCGTTCGCGCGCTCAATATCTTGGCCTGCCCAAGGACTTCTATCGTCACCTCGATATTCACGTGCACGTGCCGGAGGGCGCTATCCCGAAAGACGGGCCTTCGGCCGGTATTACGCTCGCCACCAGCATCTGTAGCGCTCTGACGGGCATCCCTGTTCGTTGCGATCTGGCGATGACGGGCGAAATTACGGTGCGCGGCAGGGTGCTCCCCATCGGGGGTTTGAAGGAAAAGCTGCTCGCGGCCCATCGCCACGGCATCTTCGAAGTAATCCTGCCGAACGACAATGAGAAGGATCTGGTAGACATACCAGAGAATATCCGCAAAGAAATGAAACTCCACTTCGTGTCTTCGATGGACCAAGTGCTCAAGATCTCACTGGAGCGGGAGATCGTTGCGTTGCCGCTGGCGCCTGCCGCCACGGCAGCAGAATTGACGGCGAGACCGGAAGAGAATCTGACCCACTGAGGCGTATCTGCGCTTTCAGAATTCCGCGGCCGGAACTTAGATAAACCGTGGTAGCGACCGACGTAGCACCGAGTTTGATTATCAGCGCGGCACGGGCAGAACAGTTCCCGTCAGAAGCGCGGAACGGCTCTTCGGAAATCGCTTTCCTCGGGCGCAGCAACGTTGGCAAATCGAGCTTATTGAATGCGCTCGTGGGGTACCGGCGGACCCCCCTGGGCAGAGATGGATTGGCGTTTACGAGCGCTCGTCCCGGATGCACACAGCTGATTAATTTCTTCCAGATCGATGATTCGATCAGGTTCGTGGATCTGCCGGGTTACGGGTACGCGCAGGTCTCACTCGAGGAGCGGCGCGGATGGAAGAAGTTGATCGAAAGCTACTTGGTTGCGCGGCCAAGTTTAGCGTTGTCCTTCCTCCTGGTTGACGCCAGGCGTCGATGGATGGATATGGATTTGGAACTGAAAGCCTGGCTTGAGTTCCACAACCGTCGATATCAAGTGATTGTCACTAAAGTCGACAAATTGAAGAGTAATCACCAGCAACAGACCGCGTTGGCGGAGATCCGGAAAGAATTAAAGGATCAAGAGCCAATGCCGTTCTCGGCCATCGATGGCCGGGGAGTGAGGGAAATTTGGCAAACCATCTCGAAGATCAAGAGCAAGCAGTAGTCCCCGCGGCTGCCACCGAAGGCACGCCCACCGAGACGCCACAACAAAGCGGCGAAGGCAACACTCCTACAGACGGAAGCGATGCGAAACCGCCGGAAGCGAGCGAAGCCAAAACCAGCGAGCCGCGGGCAGAGAAGGCGGTATCCGCGCGCGTCAGGGCCACTGGCGAGTCCAGGCAGCATGAACCGCGAGGGAACGGAAGACCTCCCGAGCCACGAGTGCAAGCGGCTCAACCGCCAGCGCAACAGCAACCGCCAGCGCAACAGCAACCGCCGGCGCAACAGCAAGCGCCACCGCAAGGCCAGCAGCGCCGCGGGCGGCATTCCATCGGCAACACGGGCGCTCAAAACCCAAGAAATGGCACCACCACGCTCGACTTAGTCGAGCTGAAGGACATGAGCATTCAAGCGCTCAACCAGATCGCGAAGGATCTTGGAGTGCCGGGCGCGGCAGGTCTGCGCAAGCAAGAGCTTATCTTCAAAATTCTTCAGACACAGGCCGAAAAGAGCGGGCTCATCTTTTCGGAAGGCGTGCTGGAGTGCCTGCCGGACGGCTTCGGCTTCTTGCGGGCTCCCGAATACAATTACCTGCCGGGACCCGATGACGTCTATGTCTCGCCTTCGCAGATCCGCCGCTTCGATCTCCGGACCGGCGACACTGTGTCCGGCCAGATCAGGCCTCCCAAAGAGGGCGAGCGTTATTTCGCTCTGATCAAAGTCGACGCCATTAATTTTGAGCCGCCCGAAGAAGCGCGGAATAAGATTTTCTTCGATAACCTGACGCCGCTCTACCCGGACGAGCGGGTGAAGCTCGAAACCAGCAAGGACAACTTTTCGGGCCGGGTGATGGATCTGTTGACACCGCTCGGCAAAGGCCAGCGCGGCTTGATCGTCGCTCCTCCGCGAACCGGTAAGACGATGCTGCTGCAGAGCCTCGCGAACTCGGTCACTACCAATCACCCCGATGTGAGTTTGATCGTTCTGTTGATCGATGAGCGGCCGGAAGAAGTTACGGATATGCAGCGATCGGTCCGGGGTGAGGTGATCAGCTCCACCTTTGATGAACCGGCTTCTCGTCACGTTCAAGTGGCGGAAATGGTTATTGAAAAAGCTAAGCGATTGGTCGAGCATAAGCGCGATGTAGTGATTCTGCTGGATTCGATCACCCGGCTTGCTCGCGCTTACAATACGGTGGTTCCCCCGTCCGGCAAAGTTCTATCAGGCGGCGTGGATTCAAACGCTTTACAGCGCCCGAAGCGGTTCTTCGGGGCGGCGCGCAATATCGAAGAAGGCGGCTCCCTGACAATTGTTGCAACTGCTTTGATCGATACCGGCAGCCGCATGGACGACGTGATCTTTGAAGAATTCAAAGGAACGGGCAACATGGAAATCCATCTCGACCGCAAGCTGGTCGACAAGCGGGTGTTCCCAGCCATAGACATCAATAAGAGCGGTACCAGAAAAGAAGAGCTGTTGATGCCTCGCGAAGAGCTGAATCGGGTCTGGATATTGCGGAAGGTTCTGAATCCGCTTTCCCCGGTCGAGTCGATGGAATTACTGCTCGACAAACTGGGTAAAACGCGCTCCAATGCGGAATTCCTCGCCGCAATGAGCGGCTAATCAGACTTTCAAGAAACACCTGACCCGGTAATGGGGCGCATACGGATCCTCTCCGATACTGTCGCGAACAAAATCGCAGCCGGTGAGGTGGTCGAGCGGCCCGCTTCTGTTGTTAAAGAACTGCTCGAAAACGCGCTTGACGCGGGCGCAACCGAAATCCGCATCGATGCTGAAAATGCAGGGCGCCGTCTCATTCGCCTTCAAGATGACGGATGCGGCATGTTGCGCGATGACGCGCTGCTTGCGTTTGAGCGCCATGCAACCAGCAAGCTGAGCGACGTCAAAGATCTGTTGGCGATTGCGACGCTCGGTTTCCGCGGGGAGGCTCTGCCATCAATAGCATCCGTAAGCAGACTGGTGCTTGAAACCCGATCGGCTGAGGAGCAGACGGGCACCGGCGTCGAAATCGCCGGGGGAAAGTTGCTTCGTTGTGATGAGATGGCGCGGCCCGTGGGAACGACGATTTCGGTTCGCGATTTATTCTTCAACGTTCCGGCACGCAAGAAATTCTTGCGCTCGGATCAGACCGAGCTGGCTCACATCGGATCGCTGGTTACGCACTACAGCCTCGGACATGCGAACAAGCGCTTCGAGCTTTACCACGAAGGAAGGGAGCTGCTCAGCGTTACTCCGGTATCGACATTGCGCGATCGCGCATTTCAGGTGTTTGGCTCGGAGATGATGGAAGAGCTGGTCGATTTGGGGCCTCGCGCCTTCGAGTTGCGCCTGCCGCCCGCATACGTCGCTCCAGGTTCCCGAGCCGCGATGAGCGCGCCGCCTGAGCCGGATGTAACCACGTTCGTTTTAGAAGGACTCATATCAGGGCCGCAGATCCAAAAGCTGAATCGCAATTCGGTGTTTCTGTTCGTGAATGGCCGCCTGATCCGCGACAAGGTGATTCTACACGCCATTTCGGCGGCGTACCACAACCTGATGCCGCCGGGCTGCTATCCGTTCGCTTTGTTATTCCTGAACTGCGACGCGAGCGAGGTGGACGTGAACGTGCATCCCTCAAAAACCGAGGTTCGTTTTCGCCATGGCTCCATGGTTCATGATTTCGTGCGCGATGCTGTCCGGGAGCTATTGATGAAAAGCCGTCCGGCTTCGAGCATGCCACTGCCGAGCTCGCCGATTACAGCGCCCCATGAGGCTGGTATGCAGCGCGGCGCCGCTCTTCCGTTTTCTGAATTTTCAGCGGTTATGGAAGCCGTCCCGGCCGAACCTGAAGCAATAGAAAGCGAGCAGAAACCCTCGTCTTTTTTTCCTGAAGTAACAATTAGCGCGCCGCCTCGCGCTACGGTGGTCCACGATATTCCGATCGCAAACGCACCCGATCGGAATATCAGCCGCGTTCCTGATACGCACGGTGCGTTAGATCAAGCTTCAGGAGAATGGGATCGGGTCGATAGCCTGGCAGCGCTGCCGGACCTGCGCCCGCTAGGGCAGCTTCACGATAGCTTCATCGTTGCAGCCGGCCGCGATGGTCTTTGGATAATCGATCAGCACGTCGCTCACGAACGAGTCTTGTTCGAGCAAGTACTGCGACACCGCGCCGCAGGGACGGTAGAAAGCCAGCAATTGCTCATGCCGCTGGTGCTAAACCTCACGCCTGCTCAGCAGCTCGAGTATGCTCGCATTGCAGATGAGCTGAACGCCCATGGATTCGAAACGGAACCTTTCGGGCAACGAACCATAGCGATTAAGGCCGCGCCTGCTGCCGTGGGACCCGGTGATATTGAAAGAATTATTTTCGAGATCCTGGAAATTGCTGAAGCCGAGCTTAGATCAGCATCACTCGATGAAATCCGCCGAAATGTTTGCGCCACCATTGCTTGCAGAGCGGCAATCAAAATAAACACCAAACTCGAGCTGAAGAAGATTGACTGGCTTCTGCGATCCCTGGCCGCTTGCGATTACCCGATGACCTGCCCGCATGGGCGGCCGATTGCACTTCGCTACAGCACGAAAGATATTTTAAAGAGCTTTCACCGGATATAGCTTCGGGTCAGGAGACCATTCTGTCTACTTCCGCGAACAGCTCCGGTAAAGATACTTCAGTGTCTTCGATTTCTAAAGAACCATCCGGGTGAATCCAGATCGGTTCGGGGTGCTCGCGCGTCATGACCCAAGCTGTACGCGCTTCCGGATCGATGATCCAGACGTTCTGGATGCTCCAATCCAAATAATATTTGCTCTTATCAAAAAGCTTCTTGAGCAAATCGCTTGGAGATCGGATTTCGATGGCTAGTTCGAAGGGCTTTGTCGGATACGGCCGCTCGATCGCGCGGCGGCTCGCGATGACGTCTGGAACCGGTTCCGCGTTTGAAACCAGCTTTAACGTTACTTCGGGAAACGCCCTCCAGCCATATTTTGCGAGGAGCAGCATTAATGCTGATTGCATGGCGCCATGCAGCGAGTTGGCCATAGGTTTGGGGATTGCTTCGCCGAACCAGTATTCGTGATACGGCTTCACATCGTCGTATAGACGATGGAACTCTTCTAACGAGAGAGGGGAAGTCGCGGCAGCCATCACTCCCATTCTATGGTTCCAGGAGGCTTGCTGGTCAGATCGTAGAATACGGCCGCGATCTCACGCATTTTGAGAAGCTGTTTCGTGAGCCGCTGAAGCATTTCCGGCTGCATCAACACCACATCGGCGGTCATACCGTCCAGCGAGTTGATGGGGCGCAAAACGATTGACTCGCGCGCCTCGTTCGTGCCGAGCGGGAGAAGAATAACCGGGAATTGCCACACCTGATCATCGAAACCGGTCTCAATACAAAGGGAACGGACGATCGCGTCAGCCTCGCGGAGAATATGGAGGCGTCGCTTTGTAATCGAGGCCTGGAACACACGCATGGAGGCGAGCGGAGCTCTCGCTCCAGAGAGCGCTACTACGCGATTAATATCGGAACGGCTGTTAATCAGAGCCGGCGCTGCATTGCGAATATCGTCAAGAGACGGAGTGCGAGCCAAACACAGTACGCTGCGATAACTGCGCGCGTCACCCTGGACACCGACCGATCGCAATGGGAGAAGAAACCCATCGGAGGTCTCGGTCACTTTAGCTTCCGTTTCAGAACATAAACAGCGGATCGCGAGACCTGGGCCTGGGAAGGGATGGCGCGAGAGAAATTTGGCGGGAACCCCGAGCTCACGCCCGATCTCTCGAACTTCGTCTTTGTAGAAAGACGTAAGAGGCTCGATAATGCGGCCGCTGTCCATGAGAGCCTGAATCCCTGCCACGCGATTATGATGCGTCTTGATGAGATCTGCTTTCGCACTTCCTCCTGACTCAATCGTGTCCGGGTAAATTGTGCCTTGCCCCAGAATCCAATGCCCATCGAGAAAGTGCTCGGTCATCAGAATCCGCTCTTGCACCTTGACGAACTGCTCACCAATGGCGCAGCGCTTTTGCTCCGGATCTTTCAACTCCTTCAGGGCGGCGAGAAACTCTTTTTCAGCCGAGTCGACGAGAAAGTGGGTGGCTCCGAGCTCTTGGAAGATACTTCGCACGAAATCAGTTTCGCCGTTGCGCATGAGACCTGTATCCACATAGATTCCGTACACGCGATCAGGGCCTAAGGCTCGAAGGCACAGCGTGTACGCAACCGTCGAATCGACGCCGCCGCTGACGAAGAAGAAGACATTCCGGTCTTTGACGACAGTACGAATTTGCTCTTCCACAATCGCCACGCGCTGGGAGACATCCCAATCCTTGGATGCGCCACAAATATCGAAGACGAAATTCTCCAAGATCCGCATGCCGGCATGAGTATGCGCCACTTCGGGATGGAACTGAATGCCGAAGAGCTTGCGTTGCGGGTCGGACATCGCCGCGATACCGGATATCTCGGTTGAGGCCGTGACGCGGAAACCGGCGGGAATAGAGGCCACGGTATCAAAATGGCTCATCCAGATTTGGGAACGCTCAACGCCATTCCATAGAGTGTCTTCGCACGTGACGTTAAGATGCGCGACACCGTACTCGCCGCGTTCTCCCTTTTGAACTTTGCCTCCCAGATGTTTTGCGAGCAATTGATGGCCGTAGCAGATGCCGAGCACAGGCGTGCCGAGCTGGAGCATTTCAGGATCAATGTCGGGACTGCCGGGCTCACACACACTCGCCGGACCGCCCGAGACGATTAAGCCTCTACGAAAACGCAAGTCTGCCGCGCGGGTATCACTTGGCTGTACATCCGCATACACGCCCAGTTCGCGAACGCGGCGAGCTATCAGGTGAGTGTACTGGCCGCCGGTGTCAAGAACCGTTATTTGTGGGTGCACCGCGTGGGCTTTGACACTGGACCCGTTCTGCTATCGAAGGCTCGCTCTCTGTTTTTCATATCGGGCCTTGGATTCCGCGAGCAAATGCGCGGCCTTCGGCATGGCTTCGATCGCTTTCTGCACTTCCGGATCCTGTTCGACGGCGATTTTTTGCGAGTCTTCGTAGCTGAAAGCAGTGATGTACAATTCCGTTCGCAATTGATCCCGGATCCAGGCATGATCGCGGGTCCAATCCGCTTCCGTGAATTGTATTCCTTCCTTCATCAGGTAATCATGCAAGTCGTTAAGTACGGCTTCATCCGGAACCCAGCCCTGTGGCAGTTTTGTATCGTGCGCCGCAAAATAATGAGCCGAATAGTTGAAGAACGAGTTCTTGCGCATGACGTTGATTTCGAAAAGATCCAGTTTCGGTGTCGGGAAATTCTCGTCGGGAGTAATGCCGCCGCCCCCATAGACAGTCCGACCCAGATCAGTCTGCTTGACATCCATCGGATCTTTCGCGTCGCTCCGCCTGCCGTAGTAGTAATCGAGGAACGAAATGTTGGAATAGTTGCGCTGAATTAATCGACCGCTCGGGGTGTAGTAATGCTGCGTCGTAAGAGCAAGGCCAGTGTTATCGCTCAACGGATAAACGGTCTGCACCAGGCCCTTGCCGAACGTGGTCTCGCCTAAAATCCAGGCGCGATCATGATCCTGCAGAGCGCCCGCCACAATTTCCGCCGCAGATGCCGAGTAGCGATTCACAAGCACAACCACGGGATAGCTTTCGCCATATTGGCTGCCCCTTGCAAGATAGGGCTTCTCAGAATAGGCGCGCCCTTTGTGCGAAACGACTACCTGACCCCGATCCAGCCAGTGCCCCGCCACGGCAACCCCTTCCTGGAGCAAACCGCCGGGATTTTCTCGCAGATCGAGAATGAGACCCCGGATGTTCTGTTCTCCCAGGGCCTTCAGGTTTTCTTCGATCTCCTTGCTCGTGGTCTCAGTAAACTGCTGAACCCGCATGAAGGCGATCCCCGGCTTTACCCAGAATGCTTCGTCAACGCTGTTCCGGGGGATCTCGTCTCGAACCAGGTTGAACGTGATCGGCTTTGCTACGCCTTCACGGTTGACAACTACTTGAACTTTGGTCCCTTTCGGGCCGCGGAGCATATCAGCGATCTCGGTGCTGGTCAGCGTGTCAACGCGTTTATCGTTCACTTCCATCAGGACGTCACCGGGCCGAATGCCCGCTCTGTACGCGGGAGTGCCGCCGAAAGGATGAATGACAATGGTTTTGCCGGTGCGAGGTTGCGGACCGATGGTCATGCCCACGCCAAAGTACCTGCCGTGCTGCTCTTCGCGAAGGCCTGCGAAATCCTTAGGATCAAAGAAGTTGGAGTGCGGATCGAGGGTTCGCAGCATGCCCGGAATCGCGCCTTTGTATATGGCTTTGTCGGGCGAAAGCTTGTCCGCGTAATTCTGGTCGACCAGGTCGTAAATCTTAGTGAAGGATTCGATGCTCGCTTTGAGGGCATCGTCGGAAGTAGGGCTCGCGCTCTTCTGCGGCGCCGCGGAAACGGGTTTGGCGCCAGGTCCAAACATGCCGCCCAGCAAAGCGCAGGCCAATAGAAACACGGGAATAATGAGATAGTAGCGGCGCTGAGACGACAAGCCGACCTCCAGGGGTACGCTCCCAGTATAGACGTTTGAAGCGCAAGGAAGTTTGAGACGCTCCGACCCGCCGCCGTACTGTCATCTCGAAGGTGAGTTTTCGACCTTTTTTCTTTGACCCCTGATGCGAATTCCGGCTAAACTTAATTCATCCCCTTTCACGAGCGACGTGCCCAATAGCATATTTTATTCGGGTTCACCGAAAAAGACATATATTTTGCCGAGAAACATCTCAGCAATTCAGGTTATCCCTGATAATCACGGCAAGGCCCGCATGGGGACTATCCTGCAGCTTCCCGAAGGCACGCAGGTAGACGTCTGCGGCGAGGGTTTCAACGATCGCACGATAAAGGTCTCATGCCAAAGCGGGTTCTACTTCATTTTTTTGGAAGATGTTGAAGCGAGCATTCCCGTAAAGGCGCGCACTCAGGCAGCTAACGGCTGACGAGCGCGCTCAGCCAATCACGCGCGTGTTCTAGGATGATCCAGAGTCTACTGGAGAGAAAAGCGCGTGCTTTCTGCCGGGTGGTTGCGGGTTCGCTGGCTTCTGATTGGCTGGATCTTCGTGATCAGCGCAATCGCCTACCTGGATCGCGTCAATGTTTCCATCGCCGGAAAGGCAATCGCCGCTGATTTTCATCTCAATTACATTCAACTCGGCTGGGTACAGAGCGCTTTTGTGCTTGGCTACGCCCTGTTTCAAGCGCCTGGAGGCAGGATTGCAGACCGGCTAGGTCCCCGCATTGTGCTTACGGCAGGAGTGATCTGGTGGGGAGTATTCACCATGCTGATCACCCTTTTGCCTGCCGGAATGAACAATGTGTTGTGGCTCCTGCTGGCCGTTCGTTTCGGATTGGGCATTGGAGAAGCCGTGGTATACCCAGCTTCGAATTGCGTGGTGGCCTCATGGGTGCCAAGCGCGGAGCGCGGGATCGCTAATGGGATCATTTTCTCGGGGGTGGGATTCGGCGCTGGTCTAACCTCGCCGCTCATCACGTATCTTCTGATTCATCATGGCTGGCGCGCAGCCTTCTGGTGCAGCGCAGCGCTCGGGCTAGCTGCCGGAGCGGTCTGGTACGTCATCGCGCGGGACACTCCCGGGGTGCACCCTTGGGTCTCGACAGGCGAGCGACGCCACATTCAGACGGGCGTTGTGTTGGCTTCCCCGACCATCAAAACCGGCCGGCTTTCCTGGCGTGAAATTTTCATGAATCGGGATATTTTGGCTGTCAGTTTCAGCTATTTCACGTACGGATATGCCGCGTATATCTTCTTTAGCTGGTTTTTCATTTACCTGAATGATGTTCGCGGCCTCAACTTGCGCGATAGCTCTTACTACACGATGTTGCCTTTCATGGCCATGGCCGTCGGCTCGCCTTTAGGTGGATGGATAAGTGATCGTCTGACGCGCAAGCGCGGCAAGCGAATCGGGCGGTGCGGGATAGCCGCCGTTGGGATTGCCTGTTCCGCCATGTTCATCGCGCTCGGCACTGAGTTTGCAGATGCACGGCTGGCCAGCGTGATTCTCGCGGGCGGGGCTGGAGCGCTCTACCTATCACAGAGTTCGTTTTGGTCGGTGAGCGCCGATATCGGAAAGAGATCCGCCGGTTCGGTGTCAGGCGTCATGAATATGGGAGGCCAGTTTGGAGGAGCGCTAACGGCTTCACTCAGCCCGGCCATTGCCAGTCACCTCGGATGGAGTGCATCATTCCTTGTGGCCGCCGGGTTGTGCGTTTGCGGAGCCGTCGCCTGGCTTGTCGTCGACCCGGAGTCTGCGCCGAGATCAAACTAACTGCGTTGAAACATTTCTAATCGCACCGGATCTGGTCTGACGTGCGCGGTTTGTGGATAGCCGGGCTGGGCATTCTCATGGTTGGCTTCGCCTTGCTCGAGGTGTTTCGCGATCTCTTCCATCCGAGTCTGACCGGATCGCTGAGCGAGCACGTGGCACGAACCACATTTCGCCTGTTTCGCCGGTGGCCTTCCAAGCTCGGGTTAGCTGGGCCGGTTTCTCTGGTCATCATTATTCTTTGCTGGGTGCTCCTGCTGGGCAGCGGATTTGCGCTCATTTACTGGAGCGCGTTTCCCGGTGGATTTCGAGCATTCAACGGACAAACTCCGGGCGCGGAGAATGGATTTCAACGCATGTTTTGTTTTTCGCTTGCAGCATTGACGACTCTTGGCCTGGGAGATCTGGTTCCTGAGGCTAATTGGCTGCGATTGCTCGTCACGGTGGAAGCTTTGATCGGTTTCGCGCTCGTCACCGCCAGCGTTTCTTGGATCGTTTTGCTCTATCCGGCTCTGGGGCGTATGCGAACTCTCGCTCGACGCGCCTCAATCTTGGCTAGGGCGGAGCGAAACGCCGGCGTCCATCTTATTACAGGTGGTGCGCAATATCCGTTGGGCGATCTAGCGCTCGACGTAATTCGAACACGGGTGGATTTCATTCACTTCCCGATTATTTACTATTTCCACGCCGACCACCGGCGCTCGTCTCTTGCGGAAAGTCTTCGGCATCTCATGCGGTTTGCTGAATCGGGAGCACAGGCGGAAGCGCCGGACCGTGTTCGCTTGGCTTCCGCAACGCTGCGGGCCGCATTGGACGATCTGGCCGGGGTTCTCGCCGATCGCTTCGTTAAGTCTGATCGCAGCGATACGAATGCGGTGTTCCGCGCGTATGCCGACGATCACCTCACTCCTGGCGTTAACGCTTAAACGCCTTGGCACGAATCGTATTGTTACCTGATTAAAGCTGCTGTGAGCCTTTAGTGTCCGGCGGAACGATGCGATGTTCCTTGCTTTCCCACGGCTTTGGCTGCTGACCGGTATCGCGCTTATAAACCCGATCGTACATATGCTTTGACGTCGTGGTGCCAAGCGACGTGTTGTAGAGGTTTACGAGCCCGAGCGCCTCCTTCACATCGTCCTCAAACTCGTGGAGAGCTTTCAGCTGCGCCGCTGTCGCCGGAAAACGTTTACCGCTCGGAGTCTCCAGAAACATTTGGTAGCCGGCGAAAAGCAGCGTTGCGATTTCAGAACCGATCAGCACGCCCGCTTTCTCGATTTCAGGGTGGTTGTTCGCCTCATCGCCGACGATCGCGCCCACGCCATGCTTGGTGATGTTGACACGGCCATCGGGCTGAGTTTCCGTGCCGAATCCCGCTTTTTTCAACAAGTCCACGCGCTCAGCAAAGGTGGGAATCTTCGGTCTTTCGCGGCGGAAGAACATAGCTCTAGTTTAGGTCTTCTCATCTCCGAGGTGACCCCCCGTTTGAAGATAATTCCGGACATAATCGTGCACTCCATCAGCCAGAGGCGTGATCGGCTGATTGAAACCGGCGGAGCGAAGCTTATCGATATTCGCGCAGGTGAAGTATTGATATTTGTCGCGAAGATTTTCGGGCATATCGATGAATTCGATTTTCGGCTCCCGACCGAGCGCTGCAAACATCGCGTCAGCCAATGAAATCCAGGTGTTCGGCTCGCCCGAACCGATATTGAAAAGCCCGCCGCCGTCGACGTGTTCGGCGAGAAAGAGAGTTGCCGCCACAGCATCCTTCACGTACAGGAAATCGCGCCGCTGGCCGCCATCGGGAAACTCGGAGCGATAGCTCTTGAAGAGAGACACAAAACCCTTTTCTTTGATCTGGTAGAAGGCTTTGTGAACGACACTGCGCATGTCGCCTTTGTGGTACTCGTTAGGACCAAATACGTTGAAGTACTTCAATCCGGTGATTCGCGGCAATATGCCTGCCCCTTCGGCATAGCAGTCAAACAGGTGCTTCGAATAGCCGTACATATTGAGTGGGCGCAGGCTCTCGAGAGCGGCGGTCTCGGGCAGACTGGCTTCGAGTCCGCCGTAAGTAGCGGCGGACGACGCGTAAACAAAGCGGCGCCCAGCTTCGAGCGCGAACTGCGCCATCGTTTTTGTGAATTCAAAGTTATTGCGAATCAGATAGGCCGCATCAGTTTCAGTCGTCGACGAACATGCTCCCAGGTGAAAAACAGTGGTGATATTGCTGAACAGGTGGGGCGATTGCTCGAGCTTGTCGAGCAAATGATCGGCTTCGATGTAATCGGCGAATTGGAGCGGAACAAGATTCTTCCATTTCTGGTCATCGCCAAGGAAATCGGCTATGAGGATATTCTTGAGTCCTCGGCGGTTCAATTCCCAGACCAGCGCGCTGCCGATGAAACCAGCGCCTCCGGTCACAAGGATCCTTCCTTTAGAAAGATCGGTCATTAGGTCAGTTTTGTGATCCGCTGACGATGAGCAAAGGCGTCTTGACTCGATGACGTACAGCGTTGATAGTGGTCCCGAAGATCAGGTCCTTGATTCCGCGATGACCATGTGATGCCATTACGACTAAATCGGGTCGAAGATCCCGGACCGCGGCAACGATTTCATTCGCTGGATTGTTTCCGTGGCGCACCACCGCCTCAACGTCCACCTTCTGCTCGCGCAGGGAATTCACGATATGAGCGAGATAATCCTGCCCTTCGGCGATTTCCGCGGTCGATGATAACGAACCGAACATTTGACTGGTGACACCTTCCTCTACATGCAACAGAATTATAGAGGCGTGATCTATTCGGGCGAGCGCAAGCGCATTGCCGAGCGCTTCGTGATCGGAGTCGCTGTGATCGAGCGGAACAAGGATGCGGGAGTAAGTGCGCGACGGAAACACGGGCGCGGTCTCTTCCGGAACGGTCACTGCCACACGCTCGGCCATGGCCGGCCCGTGACGAAGCCACGGCCAGCAGGTGATGATCGCCAATAAAGCGATAAAGCCCAATGAAACGATAAGCGACGCGCCCAAGACAAACGGGCGATAACTGCCGCTCGAAGATATCCAGTCGGCCGCCTGGGTCCAGAGGAGCCACATATTAAGCGCGAGAACGAATGCCGCGCATAACCACGAGCCGGTTTGCAGCCAGCGTCCGTTGGCGAACTCGCCCATGCGTTTGCGATCGCTCGTGAGATGCACCAGGGGTATGACCGCAAAAGGCAGTTGCAGGCTCAGAATGACCTGGCTCAGAATGAGCAACTTGTAGCTGGCCGAGTCTCCGGCAACGTAAATGACCAGGGCAGCGGGTGTTATCGCTAAAAAGCGCGTGACCGCCCGGCGCAGCCACGGTTGCATTCTGAAGCGCAGGAATCCTTCCATGACGATTTGCCCGGCCATGGTGCCCGTAAGTGTCGAGGATTGACCAGAGGAAAGCAGAGCAAGCGCAAACAGGAAGCTCGCCGCGGTCGTGCCAAGGAGAGGAGACAAAAGCTGGTGCGCTTGCTGAATTTCCTTCACGATAATGTGCCGGTTGAAAAATACGGCTGCGGCCATGACCAGGATGGCCGCATTTACGAAGAGAGCGCCGTTTAACGCAATTGTCAAATCCAGGAAGTTGAATCTGCAGGCGCGGCGCTTATCTTGCAGGGTCTCGCCAATTTGCCGGGTTTGCACGAGTGCCGAATGAAGATACAGGTTATGGGGCATCACAGTTGCGCCGAGAATGGCCACAGCAATGTAGAGGCTTTGCAAATTGAGGCGAGGCAGCAATCCGTTCAGGACTTCTGGCACGCCCGGATGCGCAAGAAAGATCTCAAAGGCGAAGCAGCCCGCAATTGTGGCAATTAAAACGAGCACGAAGGCCTCGATAACGCGTATCCCCAGGCGAGTGAACCACAGAACGAGAAGAGTGTCGCCGGCAGTGACGAGCACCCCGATTAAGAGCGGCAAATGAAACAGAAGGTTAAGACCGATAGCAGCGCCCAGAACCTCCGCAAGATCGCAAGCAATGATGGCCAGCTCACAAAGGATCCAGAGCGTGTACGAAACAGACCTGGGATATTCATCGCGGCAGGCTTGCGCGAGATCGCGGCGAGTGACGATGCCCAGACGCGAGCTCAACGTCTGGAGCAGAATCGCCATTAGGTTGGATAGCACCAACACCCAGAGCAGGCGGTAGCCGAATCGCGCGCCACCCTCGAGATCCGTGGCCCAATTTCCCGGGTCCATGTAGCCGACGCTTACCAGATAGGCAGGTCCGGCGAAAGCAAAGAGGCGTCGCCACAGTTGGGTGTGGGAAGTCGCGACGCTGTCATGCACTTCGGGGAGAGAATACCCGCGTGGGTCGAGCGAACGCTTCGTTCTGGATTCTTCCGCTCGCTGGGAGAGCGCGGCCTCATCCATTGGCATAGCTACTCTTAGTATTGCTTGCTATGGGTCCGGTGCAATGTCGAACAATGGAAGCAATGCCCGAGGATAACGGAACGAAGCCGATTGGACCGGCTAGAGAAAATGATCTCGTCACTGGGCGAAGTGGTGCGAGCACTGATCCCTCATGCCGAAAACACAGAAAAACGGATTGCGGATCATGACCGCCAGATTGCCATTCTGCGCAGCGTGGCACAGGAAACCAATGAACGCATCGGCGCCCTCGTAAGCGCCATCGGCCAGTACATTGCGGCGCAGAAAATTGAGCGGTTCGTCGCCGCAACTGGTGCCCGGGGCGGGACTTGAACCCGCACTTCGCTTGCGCGAAAAAGGATTTTAAGTCCTTTGCGTCTGCCAGTTTCGCCACCCGGGCTGTTAATGAACCATTAACGGGCGGCTATGCCTTGGCGACACATGACGCTCGAATGATCCATGAGCCTCATGATAGTAAATCCGAGCGAGATGCTCCAACACTGGGGGAAGCTGGGGAGCGTTACGCTCGCTCCCCGGCTCCATTAAGTTGATAAAGGCAGACGCTGTTGACCTTTATCGAGCAATTGTGGCGCCGCCCGTCACCGTGAACGTTCCCAATAAGTTGAGGCCGCTGTTCTGGGCTTCCTTATTGATTGCGTAAAGCCAGATCTTCTTGCTTCCATCAAAGCTGGCGCTGAAGCTGATGTTAAATACCACGGTGAGCGTGTTGCCCGACGGGCTAACGGATGACCCGTTGGCGAAAAGAGTGCACTGGCTGTTGGCGACGCTTCCGGTCCCATTCGGAGTGAGCCCGGCGGACCAGGCGCTCCCGCCATTGTTCAGCAACTGCAACTGCCCGGTTCCAGCCACATAGCGCACATAGCACCCGTTGCTGGCCGTTAGAGTGCTGTTTATCAGCATTCGGACCTCGCTCAAATCCGCTGCTCCGTTCGCATCTGAATATACCGTCGTGAAAGCGTGAGAGGAGCCGGAACCGTTACTCGGGTTCACCGAAACAGTTACGGGCTTCGGCATCGAGCCTGAGGCCGTGAAGGTGCCTCGCAGGTTGAGCCCACTGTTTTGGTTTTCCTTATTAACTGCATAGAGCCAGATACGCTTGGTTCCACTGAAGCCGGTGAAGCTGATGTTGAACACCACGGTCAGAGTGTTGCCGGACGGGGTGACAGAGGACCCGTTGGCGAAAAGCGTGCACTGGCTATTGGCCACGCTTCCGGTCCCACCCGGATTGAGGCCACCGGACCAGGAGCTTCCGGCATTGTTTAGCAATTGCAGCTGCCCGGTTCCAGCCACATAGCGCACATAGCACCCGTTGCTGGCCGTTAGAGTGCTGTTTATCAGCATTCGAACTTCGCTCAAATCCGATGCTCCGTTTGCATCCGAATATATGGCGGTGAACGCCTGAGCGCTGCCAGATCCGTTATTCGGGCTCACTGAAACAGTAGTGGGCGGCCCGGCTGCAACTGTGTTCAGATATGCCGTATCCAGCGCGAAATCGTTACAATCGTCGGACCCGAGCGCCGTCGCCCCACAAGCCGTAAGACTGAACTGTATGGATGTAACATTGGCGCCGGTCTGATCCTTTAATCCGATATAAACAGGGTTGCCGAAGGTATCTGAAGCTTGCGCAAACGAGCCAAGATTCGTGTTACCGTTGAAAGCCGTAATCTGGGCCGTAAATTGTCCCGGCACATTGGCCTGAATCAAGGCCCCAGCTCCGGCGACAGGTTTTGCAAACGTAAGCGTAACCGGTCCATTACCGCCGTTCGCGGCATTCGAAGCTGAAAGGAGGGTATCTCCCCCTGTGAATGGGCTGGTACCTCCCGTGCCGCTCGTCCAACTGCATAATGACCCTGTGGCGGTGTTCTTCGTCACAGTCGCTGCCGGCGCCGAGCAGACAACCGAGGCGATGCTGGAAGGACCCGCCAAGGCTACTCCCACAGTTGCCCCGTTGGCGGAAGTCACGTTAAACGAGGCTGCGAGGACAGTTTGATCGATACCCAACTGCGACCAAACTATGGAGTCGTTTGAGGCTTGGCCAGCCTGGCTGGTCACCTGAATCAAAGTGTCTGACGACCACCCAGTGGCCGTGAATAAGCCAAGCAAGAGAGAAGCGTACGAGATACGAATCAAACTGTTCTTGAACATGGAAATATTCCTTTTACTCACGCTGCTCACATGCAGACCGCGCCCGCATCAGTTGTGAAGGTGCCGTTATCAGAGTAATCGCCGCCAGCGCCTCTCGACGGACTTATCCGGAAGAACCAATCGAAAAATGCCAGTTCCTGGGGATGATAGGTGAAGTTACTGAGGGTGATTCCGGAAAACAGAGTTCCGGAGAGAGGGTCGCCGACTTCCACATCAGCTTGGCAGCCAGTCACCTGACCGATATGTCCCCACGCCGGGGCTGCATTGTTCGTCAGCGGATCATCCGTCAATTCACCGATTTCGTGACTCATGATGTCAATGTCCGCGCAGCCCGAGCCACATAGGCCCGCCGGAATT
Organism: uncultured Acidobacteriaceae bacterium; assembly: GCA_963758245.1. Classification (GTDB taxonomy): domain Bacteria; phylum Acidobacteriota; class Terriglobia; order Bryobacterales; family Bryobacteraceae; genus Bog-105. The sequence goes on from CAVWUV010000017.1 coordinate 135,815, forward strand.
GTGCTGGCCGCGCTGTTCCATTCAGAAATCCCATAGACCTGCGGGACGGTACCGCCCCCGGGGAAGAACACGGTGTGGTATCCCGCCGAATAGGGCGCGCCGTTCAAGGTTTCATAGACGCTGTCCACCAGGAACATAATCACGCTCGTCGTCCCCGCGTTTTGCACGGCGGGTATGGCCGTACCTTGCAGATAGGCGTCCAGTTTACCGACATCCACCGATCCCTGAGTGCCGCACAGGCTCGTCGAACTGGTAGGGCTCCAAGTGGAAGGAACGTTTATGGTTTGCGCTGCCGCGACAATCAGGTTGTACTTGGTGTGATAGGGCAGGCTGGCCAAGGTCGTATTAGGCGGCACGCCATTGAAATTGCCCCTTTGGAACGCATCCGTATATTGCACGGTGCCTTCATTGACCCCGTTGATGGTTATGGATGATGCGACGAACTCGGGTGAGTTCTCTACAAAAAAGAGGGAACTCTGATCGTTTCCGTTGTTGTCCACATTACAGGTGTTGGCAGTAGTAGGGTCGAACACCGGGCCGCTGTTAGGAAACTTAAGGATCAGAGGCACGAGATAGAAATCGATGGTTGTCGTGCGGTGTACGTGCGCGTCCAAGCCGGGATCGCGTCCGATCATTGTGCCCGTGTAGGTGTTACTGTCTAGCGGCGAAACGACGCTGTAGTTCCACAAAGGAACCGTGGCGCCCGCGACTGAAGCCTCCATGATTTTCTTCATTTGCTCCGGCGAGATCGGGACGCGCCGAACTGTGACGCCGGGTCTCACGGATGCTGAATCTTTCGCTCCTGTTGTCTGGCCGAAAGCTGCGGAAGCTGCAACAAGCAGCGCAACACCGCTAAAGATCAAGAATGACGAAAATAGACTTTTCAAAGAAGACTCTCCTCTGTTTCGAGCGCCCTGTACACACACCTCCATAGGCAGGGTTCACGTGGAAAGCTGACCCTGACCGCCAACCTATGGAAATCCCGAGGGCAACGGTAGTATAGCTCTCAATCGGCGAATTGTTTCGTTGGATTAGTACTGGAATATACCTGCAAGTACTATATGACGACATTTCAGGTCGTGAGCTGCACTTGCGGAACAACATCCAAAATGCACCATAATATCTCGGGAGTCGGCTTCCAAGGAGAAGCTTCTTCCGTCGAGGAGTTCCTATTTGTTCAGAACATTCCTATGCACCGCCGCGCTCTTTTCAGGCGTGGGAGCTTTGACCGCACAGGCAGTCACAGGTCCTTCACTTCGAGTGACCCTGCCTTCCGCGACCACTTGGGAGACAGAGGAGTCTTCCATCAACTTGGAGGGCCTCGCCGAAGCTGAATTCGGCTTGGTAAACGTGCTTTGGGTAGATCAATTCGGCGATCGAGGCACGGGTGCTTGGACCTATGGGGATTGGGGAGGACGTACGTGCCACTGGACCATAGAGAATGTGCCGCTGCGCGTCGGTATCAATCTGATCACCGTTACTGCAACCGATCCAAATAACAATAGCGATTCCGTGCATCTCGCGATTTATCGCCAGCTCCCGCCAGGCGCAGATCAGCCGGAGTCAAACCAAGTGCGGAGCGGGATGTGGCATGGCCGGCCCGTTCTCTACTCGGTATCGAATGGCATGGCTATCGTCGAAGGCGATATCATTCTCGGCTCCATGGAAGAAATGGAAAGTGAGAGCGCTCCCGGGCTGGCCATCAACTACAGGTCTCAACAGTGGCCTGCAGTGAATGGCGTGTATCAGGTTCCCTACGTCATCCAAAGTAGCAGCGCGAATCTCACACAGGCAATCAGCGCTTTTAATAAGACCTTCGCCGGGGTTATCCAGTTTGTTGCCAGAACCAGCCAGCCAAATTATGTGAACATCGATGTGACCTCCAGCTTCTACGCGGGCGAGGGGCAATCCTGGGTGGGCATGAAAGGCGGTGAACAGCAACTGACCTGCTCCACTTCATGTACAATCGCGACCTTCTTGCACGAGATGGGTCACACCATCGGTCTGCTCCATGAACATCAGCGGCCGGACCGGGATACTTATATCCTGTTCAACCAGGCGAATGCCGACCTGCCCAATGTCGCCAATAACTTCACCTTCTTCACATATGACTATCAAGTTATCGGCCTCTATGACTATGCGTCGGTAATGCACTATCCGCCTTTTAGCCTTTCGAAAAACAATTTGCCTGTGCTCGAATCAAAACCCGCCGGTATTCCGCTTAGCAACAACAACGGATACTCAATTGGCGACATCGATCAGGTTAAGAGGCTTTATGGCGCTGCGCCATCGCTGGTCACCATTACGACCAACCCGGCGGGCCTTTCGATCATCGTTGACGGCGTGACCTATACTGCGCCCCATACGTTTAGTTGGCCGCTTAACTCGGCACACACACTCAATGTGCCCGCCGGTGCTCAGAACACTAACCCACCCGACGGATCTACCTACGCCTTCGGGCGGTGGAACATCGGAACGAGCATGGCGGCTGAGCAAAACATCACGATTCAAGGTGGAACGGGAGCTCTTGCATCCCCGGCCAACAAACCCGCGGTTACGGTGTACGAGGCAAACTTCATTCGTTTGCAGCCCTTCACCACGCCTTCTGTTTACCCAACGGGCGCCGCCACAATATCGGTGAACCCAGCCCCTGTATCGGAATACGGCGGCACATTTTTCACCGACCGGGAGCTGGTCACTCTCGCGCTCACTCCCAAAGCTGGCGAGAATTTCTACGACTGGTACCACATGCCGAGCCCTCCCAGCGATAACCCCAAGTCGTTCTTGATTCAAAGCCCCACTACTACCGGTCAAGCCGTGTTTGTCTCTACGCCCGTCACGATTATCGGCGAATCCCTAACCGGACCCAACACTTGGAATCCTGGCTTGTATGGCTATGTAGACGGAAACTGGACTGGCCTTCCGACCGGCTTTTCGCCGACCTACAATGGCTCATCCTGGAACGCCGGAACTACGCACAGCATTACAGTCACGTCTCCACAATCTCCGGTCACTACTAATGTCTATTACACGTGGAATAACTGGAGTGACAAAGGGTCCCTTACGCATAACATCATTCAGCCTGCATCCGGTTCTCAGGCGATAGTCGCCTCATTCACCCCCTCTTACCGGTATTACAGCCTCACTTCTCCGTTTTGCGGCGGCGCGGTTGGGCTTTCACCAACGGGTCAGACCTTGAACGGTCTCACATACTACGAAGACGGAACCGATGTAACCTCGACTGCCACGCCGAATTCCCACTTTCCCGGATTCGTGTTCGCAGGGTGGTCGGGAAGCCTCACTGGGAGCACCAATCCCCAGAGCGAAATTCTTCACGATCAGTTCATCCCCACTGGGAACTTCAATACTGTTGCAACGCCCATCACGGTCACGGGCTACAGTCCCGCAACAGCGGCCGCAACCTCGAGCGCGCTGAATCTGACCATTGCAGGTACGGGTTTTACTCCAAGCACCTACACTTACTGGAATAACAGCTACCGCGCCAATACCTACGTCAGTTCAACCCAGCTGACCATGCATCTGAACGCGGGCGATTTGGCCAGCGCCGGAGGTCAGGATGTATTCGTCGGGAATTATGTGACCAACGGTTCGAACGGTACCTGCGGCGCAACTTTTGAATCAAGTTTCACCGTCACCGCTGTCGGGGTCTCAGCCAATCCGGCCAGCCTGGCATTCGGCAATCAGAATTTGGGTTCAAAGAGCGCCGGGCATGCAGTCGCCATCTCGAATGTAGGGAACGCCGCATTGAGTGACGTGACCGTCTCCGTCACAGGAGCTGATCCTAATGATTTCGCCCAGACGAACAACTGTCCGGTTAGCCTTGCGTCGGGAGCGAGTTGCACGATTACAATCACGTTCGCTCCGCAAGCAGCAGGTACTCGTTCGGGAACCTTGGCAATCGCATACACCGGAGTCGGATCTCCCGTCCACGTCTCTATGAGCGGTGTCGGACAACCCGCCTCGCTTGCTCCAACGAGTATTGCTTTCGGCGCAGAAACCGTTGGCGTAACGAGTGCGCCTAAGATGCTCACTCTAACCAATGTGAGCGCCGCAACGCTCAGCATCAACAGCATTGCCGTGACAGGGACGAATTCAACCGATTTCGCCCAGACCAATAACTGTGGAACCAGCTTAGTGGCAGGGCTGAGCTGCCAAATCAACGTGACCTTCACGCCCAAAGCGAAAGGCGGTCGAATTGGGGCGATCACAGTAACAGACGGTTCGCCCGCAACAACTCAAACAGCATCGTTAAGCGGAACGGGCACCTAGATCCCGGCATGTCTGGAACGGCCCAAATCCACCGGTTTCACAAGCCTCAACTTCGTTTTCAGCCCATTAAACGGGCTCTTCACGCCTCGAAAACAGAAAAACCGCTAAAAAACCCTTGTTTTTTGCTGTTTTCTCTTTACAACCGCGCCGCACTCCCGTATTATCGAGTTGACTGAGAAGAGGTCAAACATTTTCGAGTCGTTCTGTTTAATCCCCCGGCAGAGCAATCGGGAATGCGAGTTCTCTCCCAATAAAAACAAGGAAGGTTTAGATGCCCGAAACCAAACGAATGACCCAAACCGCGATCGTTAGAGAACTCGCGGAAACCACCGGCGTAAACAACCGGGTCGCCAAAAACTTCATGGAATCCATCGCGGAGTTGGCCGTACGCGAGACGAAGAAGAACGGAGTGTTCATACTCCCGGGAATCGGTCGCCTGGTGCGCGCCGACCGTAAAGCGCGCGTGGGCCGCAACCCGGCAACTGGAGAAGCGATAAAGATTCCCGCGAAGAAGGTGGTCAAATTCAGGGTCGCTAAATCGGTCAAGGATGCGATCGTCCCGCCCAAAAAAGTAGCTGGTAAGTAAAGCTTCGAAACTCTCTGGAAAGAGGAAACCCCGCTGGTCATCGCGGGGTTTCTGTTTAAGGCTTGTTGCCTCTGTCTTACTTAACTTGCTTCTTTTCTTCTTTTGATTCGTCCTCGCTCTTGAATGAGCCTTTGAAATTACGGATCCCCTCGCCCAATCCCTTGGCCAAATCCGGAATCTTCTTGCCGCCAAACAGCAGGAGAAACACCAGCAGGATGATCAGGATATCAGGCGCGCTGAAGATGATGAGAAGTTCAGGTCCATCAAGAGTTCTCATTTGAATCTCCCGTCTCGCTGGTCCTCTTCATTGTAGAATCACGTTCTCTCAACGGGCGCCGATTCCAACAGTGCAAGTCACCGCTGGAACGCCGCGCCGCCAACACGCAAAATAATACTTAACAGAATCAGAGGCAGAATCGCCGCGAACGCCTTGCCTTTGCTCACTCGGAAGGCAGCGCTGAATATCAACACCATCATCACCACCCACCAAATCTCGAAAACTGAGAAATAGCCCAGGAACGCGGTAGCGAACTTATTCGCGCCTTCCGGCATGAAAATATCCAGCCCGAGAGCAGGCCGCAGCTCGGCCATAGTGGAGATATCGCCCTTCGCCTTTAAGATCACGAGACTGGCGATCGATGAAAGCAGTTGAATGAGCGAACATCCCGCTATGAGGTTGAACAGCCACCGGAACTTCGCCTCGATCGACATAACAGAACACATGCCAAATAAGATCAGCGCCGTAATGGAGTAGATCACGGCCGCTATCACGGGGGCCAGGTACATGCCGATGCGCTGAAACATCATGGCCATATCTATGCCCTTCTGATATTGCTCCGGACTCGCATTGGCCGGCAAGGGAGCCGTCTCCAGGACATGCTGAACCATGGGCATCATCATGTAACTGGCAATGATCGAAACCACGGAGAAGAGGACCAGGGGGCCGATCCAAAACCACTTACTGAAAACGCGCCGTGCGGCTCCCTGGGGGTCAATAAAGAAATTGCCCATTCCTGCCAGATCATCCGCGAAACTCTCTGGCCGGTCCGCAGGCACTTCTGGCGCGAGTGTGCTCATATATAAGTCTCCTGTCTAAGTCTCCGTTCGAGGGCCGAATCGCATTATACCCACATCTACCTTCGGGAGTGATCTACTACCGTAGGGGGGAAAATGGAAGTTACATGAGAGCCTCGCTTTTATCGGCCCTCCTTCTAATGGCGCTCACCGCTTGTGCTCCGAAGCGTGAAGCGACTGAGCCGGAGCGTCATTACACACTTTCGGGCACCGTGATAGCGCTAAACGCGAAAAATCAGACTGCGACAATCGATGCCGCCGCTATTCCGAACTTCATGGAAGCGATGACGATGGATTACCCCATCAAATCAAAAACCGATTTCAACGCTCTGCATGCGGGCGACCGGATCAAAGCAACTATCGACGTGCGCGAAGATGGCTACGATCTTTCGAACGTCCAGAAACAAAAGTGACTTCTTGAAGCCTGTTCCCGCTCAGGTCTGCCCCCGAACGGCTCTCCGGGTAGGAAGTCCTCATCAAGCCTTCCCAAACGACTCGATTGAATGCTTGCGCATCCACCCGGTCCTCGCCGCGAAAATCAAAGCCTCGCGTCTTCTCGGCCCAATATGAAGAAGTATGCGAAAGCCTCAACGGAGCAGTCGTCGCTGCCTCCTTTCTCGCGCGATCGGAAAGTGGCAGTTTGGTCTTGAGAAGCACCGACGACGGAACGGCATGGAACGTCCACTCTTTCTGATTCAAATCAAAAACATCAGTCATCGGCCGCTCGGTCGCAGTATTGAGGTTCAGGTGCTCTAGCCCGAGCACATCTTCGATCGTCCGCAGCATGTTTACTGTCGTGTAGCGCGCTGACACCACCACGCCATGCTTGACGTAGGGGCCGATCACATAAGCAGTAGTGCGATGCGCGTCAACATGATCAGGCCCATCCTGCGCGTCGTCCTCAATGCTGAAAATGAGAGTGCTGTCCCGGTAAGGACTGTGCGCGACGCGATCCACCAGGCGCGCCACTCCATAATCGTTGTCCGCTTGCTGCAGCTCAGGCGTATTCACTCCCGAAATGGCGGTCTCGAACTCGCCCATGTGATCCACCGGCATTTGAACAATCTCGAAAACCGGCAGACTGTCGCTAGCAACGTAGCCGTCGAACTCGCGCTCCCATTCCGCCTCCCGATAAAAGTCCGGATAGCCGGGGTCGAAGCCGCGGAAATAAGGATCGCCGTATTTGTAAAGCTCGGGATTCGACGGCCGCGAGACCACCAGCTTGGCCCGAAATGGATACGGCTCGCGCGGCGCGTCTAAGGTCGTATCGCTCATGCAGCCGTATTCGCGAAAGCTCAGGCCAGCGCGAAGCACGGCGTCCCAGATATAACCCTTCCCGCGAGGAGTTCCCTTTGGACCGTCAGGCTCCGCGACATTAATGGCCCCCGGCAGCAAGTCCGGGTCGGGGGGTGTCTTCGGGTTCGCGGTCTTCCGTTCGGCGAGGGTTGCCAGGCCAACGTTGATATTCCGATTCAATCCTTCGTACTCGTAATTGGTCCCCCGGCCTGCATAATTGAGAGGAACTCCCTTCTCGCCAAAATCAGACTCGCGTCCAGCCGTGCTCCACGGCCAGCCATCCCCGCTCACCTCGCCCGAGTCATAGAAATTATCGAGATCCACAAACTGACGCGCGATGTTGTGAAAGTTGGGAGTGATTCCTGCGCCGAACTCCGCGAGCGCCGGATCGCCATTTCCACGATCGAGATCGCCCAGAACTTGATCGTATGTGCGATTCTCCTTAATGATGTAAATCACGTGCTTGATGCGTTTGCGAAGCTCGCGCATGATCATTTCATCGTGCGGATCTGGCTGTGCCGTGAGTAAGTTATTTTCCGCAACAACACGCGTCAGGCGCTCGAGTTCCGCGCCATGAGGCACCGGCACCGTAAGGAACCCGGCTTTCTCCAACTGCAAGATATACTCGTTCCGCGAATTCACAACCACGTCCGGACCCGGCTTCAGGTTCTTCGTATCTTTCACTTTCATGTGCAGGTCACGATTCGGACCCGGCAAACTCTTGCCGTTCACAATGTAAAGATCTCGATCGTCAGCGCTGATGCGGATCCCGGTGGGATACCAGCCAGTCGGCAGAAGCCCAATGACAGAAGATGGTCTGCCATTCTTACCCAGCCGAATGAAGGCGACTGAATTCGAGCCGCCATTCGTGACGTAGAGCATGCTTTCATCGCTCGAAAGCACGAGATCATTCGGGCCGGCGCCGGTATAAGCAGGTGAATTCTTCACGAGTGATGCAGGCCCGATCGTGGAAATCGTCTCAATAACGCGATTCGTGCTTGTATCGATCACGCTGACGATATCGCTGTTATCAGCCGTCACAAAAAGTCTCGACTGGTCCCGATTGAGAATCATTTTGTTCGGGTTCCCAGCGATTTTGATGCGCTGAAGAATACCGGACCTCTCGCCAACTCCCACCTCCACTATTTCGCGATCACGCAGGCTCGAGACATACGCGACATCGCTACCCTTCGTGACCACCCACAACGGATATTCTCCGCCCGGAATGCCCACCTTCTGCGGATCATTTTTTCCCGGCCTCAGATCGATTTCTCTCGTGACCTTCCGCTTACGGAGGTCGATGATCGAAACAGAGTCGTTATACGTATTGGCGATCACCAACGTGTGCCCATCCTTGGTGAGAGCAAGGCCTCCCGCTGCCAGTGGCTCCTTGCCCGTTTCGAGCCCCAATCCGGAGGCGTGGCCCAGTTTTATCGGTTCACGATCTTCCGTCCATTTGCTCTTCGAATCCGGGGAAAAGGTATGGACATTGTCGTCTTTGCCGCCAGAAACATAGAAGTGCTCGCCGTCCGCGGAAAAATCAATTCCCGCGAATGTATTCGGCAATCTCAATACCTGTTTCTTCCGTGCTGCGCCGTTCGCTATGTCGTAAACGAAAACATATTCTTCCGACGCATCTGGAATCTGGGCTCCGTCGGGCCCGTTTATCCGATTGAAGCCACTCGTCAGGATAAGAAGCGTTTTCTTGTCGGAGCTGGCCACAATACTCATCGCTTGCCCCGCCACAAAATCTGGGTAATCCGGCAATTCCGGATTCAGGTCTTCGAAATGCGAGCCCCGCGCGGCCGTTGGGGTGATACGTTTCCCAGTAGGCAGCAGAATGCCGGATGGAGCGCCTTCGTCGCTGCCAACGCGAATGGCGCAAAGAGCCGTGAACAGAACAGCGGCAATTAAACGCCGACTTGCCCAATAACGCGGCGCAGTATACACACCTTACTTAATGCTTACCATTTCATGTAGCGGCAGGTCCTGCGATGATCCGCCGGCCATGAAGGTGTAACTTCCAGGCACGAGCTTCCACGCGTCTTCGCTCTCGTCGTAAATCGAGAGATACTTGGGATCGACCGTCACGCTCACTTCTTTGCTCTCGCCCGCGTTCAGGTGTATCTTGCTCCAGCCCACTAGCCGCTTCGGTGGCTCGCCCGCGCTGGCTGGCAGCGCAGCGTAAACTTCTGTAATCTCCGCTCCCGCGCGGCTTCCGGTATTCTTTACCATGAAGCGAACAACCGTTTCCTTCCCGGGCTTTACCTTTAGATCCGAGTAGCCGTAAGTCGTATACGAGAGCCCGTATCCAAATGGGAACAGCACCGGTTTGTGCTCCGCGTCATACCACTTGTAGCCGACCTTCAGGCCCTCGTCATAATGAACACTGAACGTCGGCTTGGCCTCTCCTGTTCTCATCACAGCTTCGCGGCCCTGCGCTCCCGGAGGCGGTGTTACCAACTGCGGATGCGGCAGATCAGCTTCGCTCCGTGGAAAAGTCATCGGCAGCTTCGCGCTTGGATTCACGTCTCCAAACAAAATATTCGCGACTGCGTCAGCGCCTTTGCTACCGGCGTACCACGCCTCCACCACGCCGCTCACTCTATCGATCCACGGCATTGTTACCGCAGTGCCTGTCTCGAGCACTACGATGGTTCGAGGATTCGCCTCCGCTACCTGCTCGATCAATGCATCCTGGTTGTCTGGTAATGACAAGTTGGGCAAATCCATTCCTTCGCTCGTCCACTGATACGCAAACACGATGGCGACATCTGCCTGCTTCGCGAGCGAAGCTGCCGATGCCGGATTCGCGCCCGAGTCAAACTTCACGCTTGCACCCGGAGCTCTTGCGCTAACCGCTCTTAGAGGCGAAGTCGGGAACCACACGTGTTCTTGCCACTTGGCAGGCGGCCGTCCGGGCGGGTCCACCTGCGCCGATCCACCGCCCGAAATCATACCTTCGTCCGCATGGGGCCCGATGATTGCGATAGACCGCACCTTCTCGCGATCCAACGGCAGAACGCCGCCATCGTTTTTGAGCAGGACCGTGCTCTGCTCGGCAATCCGCCGTGATGTCTCGAAACCGCCTTCGACATCCACAACTGATTTCTGCATGGGATGATCGACAATTCCGCTTGCAAATTCGGACCGCAGGATACGTCGTGCATGATCGTCCAGCTCAGCCATTGGAACCTTGCCCGCCTGCACGGCCTGCTTAAGCTTGTCTCCAAAGAACTCATCGAGCGGTTCTTCATTGTCCAACCCGGCAGCCGACGCCTTCACGGTGCTGTGCGTTCCACCCCAGTCGGAAAGCACGAACCCTTTAAAGTTCCAGTCCTTCTTTAGTACATCGGTCAGCAGATATTTGTTCTCGCAGGAGAAATCCCCGTTTACTGCGTTGTAAGCGCACATCACCGCCGCGGGGTCCCCGACTTCGATCCCGATCTCAAATGCCAGCAGGTCACTCTCCCGCATTGCGCGTTTACTGATGATTGAATCCACTTCATTGCGGCCACTTTCCTGATCGTTCACTGCATAATGCTTGATATCGCCGATGACGTTCTGCGCCTGCTCGCACTTGATCCGATTGCCCACCATCGTACCGGCGAGAATTGGGTCCTCCCCCTGGTACTCAAATGTCCTGCCGTCGCGCGGCTCTCGCGTTACATTGACTCCGCCGCCGAGTGTCATGTTGTACCCTTGCGCTCGCAGCTCGCGCCCTATCAGCGCCCCATATGCGCACGCCGCCTCAGGATCCCAGCTCGCTGCGGCGGCAACATTAGACGGCAGCGCAGTCGAGTAACGCCCGTTCTCCGCGCTGCTCCGCACGCCATACGCCGCGTCACTCATCTGAATCATCGGAATCCCAAGCCTCTCGATCCCGAGTACAAATCCTGCTCCGCCGTTGCCCAGGTAAGCGTTCGGTCGTGGCGGACCCCAACCCGGCATGCCATTGCCATGCACCAGGTCAATCTTTTCGTCGAGAGATAGCTGCTTGAGCACTATATCGGCACGCTGATCCGGTGACAGTTTCTCGTCCATCCACGGAAGTCTCTTCTTCGTTTCTTCTGATTGGTTGTGCAAACGATGTTGCGCTAGAACTGGCGGAATGAGTGTTGCCGAAACCGCCAATATCGCTATGAAGCGGAGCCGTATGCCTGGTTGCATGATTCCCCTCTGTGTTGGAACTATCTTACGCAACCCAAGCAGAACAATTCGCGGTGAGTAACGGCTTACGAACGTGACACAGCGGCGCGGTTACTCCCGGGTTGCATTCCCCGCCTTCAGAAATGTCCCGCGCTCCAGATCCGTGAACGCCTCCCGGAGTTGTTCCTGCGTGTTCATCACAATCGGGCCGTACCAGGCGACAGGCTCCTGAAGCGGCTGTCCCGAAACCAGGAGAAATCGAATCCCATCCTCTCCCGCCTCTACCGTGAGTTCGTCACCGCGGTCAAACAGTATCAGGGAGCGGTTGTCCGCTTCTGCGGGAGGAGCGGTGTCTGCCCACCCTACTCCTTCGGTCGGCACCGCGAGCGGACCCGACGCGTTGCAGAACTTCCCCGTTCCTCCGAAGACATACGCGAACGCATGGCGAGTTGTCTCGATGGGCAGACTCTTCCTCTTGCCTGGCGGGACCGACACGTCCAGGTAAATGGGGTCAGCCGCGATCCCGTCAACGGGACCTCTTGTTCCCCAGAAATTTCCGCAGACCACGCTGACCCGAGTGCCGTCATCATCGGTGATCAACGGGATGTCGGCAGCCTTTACTTCCTGGTAACGCGGCGCTGTCATCTTGAGCGAGGACGGAAGATTCGCCCACAACTGAAACCCATGCATCCGGCCCGTTTGATCGCCCTTCGGCATCTCCTGGTGGATAATCCCGCTTCCGGCCGTCATCCACTGGACATCGCCGGGTGAGATGGCGCCGCGGTTCCCAAGGCTGTCCCCATGCTCGACGGTTCCCGCCAGAACATACGTGATTGTCTCGATCCCGCGATGAGGGTGCCACGGAAATCCCGCTAAATAATCGTCCGGAACGTCGTTGCGGAAATCATCCAGAAGGAGAAACGGATCGAAATCGGACGTGTTGCCAAACCCGAACGCGCGGCGCAGGTGTACGCCCGCGCCCTCTAGAGTCGGTTTGGATTTGATAAGCCGCTTAACTGGCCGAATGGACATAATTCACTCCGGTATCGAGAAGTTTACCTTCTTCGATGCACGGCCACCCTGCCCCGATTCCGTTTGACCGCGCCCGCGGAAATCAAAGGACCATACGCCCGTGAGCCCCAATTGAGGCTCGGACAAGCTGACAACGTCGCTTTACTGGGATTAGCCGGGAAAGCGGCGGTTGATCGACTGCTCAATACTGTCACGACAATCCGCGACAACAAAGCGCTCACGTTTCATAGACTTCCCGCCGATGAGCAACGCGGCTTATCCGTACAATCATTTCCTTGTCGTCAATCGTATAGAGTACGCGGTAATCACCTACCCGGACCCGCCAAATATCCGCATGCCCCTTGAGTCTTACGCATCCAGCCGGTCTCGGATTGTTCGCAAGTGTCGTAATTTTGCGCTCGATCCGCGTGAATAGGATACTGCCGAGCGCTTCCAGTTCCTTACGAGCAGATGGTTTGATCGCAAGACGGTAATCAGCCACGCCGATCGCTAGACTGACGTTTCGCGCGAGCCTTGCGGACCTCTTCGAAAGGTATGTCCCTTTCCTTGCGTCGAGACTCCACGATTAGACCGTCCCAGAAATCCTGCAAGGCCGACCCGTGTTTCTTGAGATCGATCAGCACCGCAGTCTTGTGGCCTTTCTCATCCGTGACGAACTGGATTCCGTTCATGCTGTTTCTCCTGTGGCAAGCGCTTCTTTTTCACACTATCGCCTGCCCACTCTCCCGTCAAGGATTACACGTGAGGATCACCTTTACGTCCGCTCGTCCGGGCCTCTGCACACCGAATAGAGGCGCTCGGTACTATGTGGCCGAGCAACGTGTGCCGTTCCCTTCTCACGGACGATTCATCATCGCCGTCGCGGTTGACTCGAAATAATCGCGCAAGATTTGTTTGGCTTCGGCAGGCGCAGTGATCTGATCCAATGCTGTGTTCATCAGTTGTACCCATCGGTCGCGTGCGGCTCGATCCACCGGAAATGGAAAATGCCGCATGCGGAGACGCGGATGTCCGCGCTGCTCCACATACCGCTGCGAACCGCCGAACCGAAAAATCAGGAAATCCCGGAGCCGTTGCTCGGCGCCAGCCAAATCGTGTTTCGGATAAATGCGTCCAAGAATATCATCGTTCGGGATCTGCCGGTAAAAGGCGCCGACGAGCTCCTCAAAACCACTCTCACCGAGCAGCGGATAGATCTCGTGTTCTTCCAATGCTGCTGTGTCCCTGCTTCTGTTTCCGATACTCTTTCTCGAGCTCGAGTTCGATTCGGACTGACGACATCTGCATGATCATAGATTTCGTTTGGGTGTTGATATCGAGCCTGTAGGGTCCATCCTTGGTTCCCAATTCGTCGGACAACGTAATCTCATCTCCGCCCAACTCATATGTGCCGTGGCGTTGCACACTTTGACCATGAACATGAACGTTTTGAACGAAAGTCTTGCCGGCCGTAAGGGTCAGCGTTCCGCTGCAATGCTCGGGATGAGGCTGGCCATCGAAGCACGTGTGTTTGGTTTGTATGCCGTTATCAGCATCGCTGATAGTAATGTACTCCCAGCCGCCGGGGTCCTGCAGCAGCTTGACTTGGTCATCGCTCAACGTGCCACTCATGCCAGCGCGCGACAAAAGACCCAGTAGCATCGCCAAAAAAATAAAAATACGGTTCGACATAAAAGACAGGAATCTCGGCGGTTCTGAACCGCGCGCGTTAGCAAGCGTTTTCCAAATCAATGCGTCATCGCGTACACGAGATAATTTACTCCGATGCGGATTCCCAAGGCGGAGTACTGCTCAGGATACTCCGGGAAATCCGCCCATTCCCAGGAATCTCCAATATCGGAATTGAACGTCAGAGCGACCATCACGCGACCCTTGTCATCGTAAATCCCTCGCCAGTGCGCCACGTATCCGTCGTTCCTGTAACGAATTCTGTAGCGGACCGCCCACTCTCCCGGAACTTGATAACGGTCGTCCAAGTCGTAGACCGTGTGAAAAATCGGATCGCTGTCGCTGATTTCTACTACGGGTCGATCCGGGAAAATCCGTTTCATGCTGTCTTCAAAAATGGCCCAGTCGCGAGTGCCCCAAAAATCATCGCACATCAGGAAACCGCCGCGCAGCAAGTATTCGCGAAGCGTTTTGGCCTGCGAATCGGTCAAATTCCACTCCCCTACAAAGACCGCGTACAACCACGGGTAGTTGTACACATCGCCAGGATCATCCAGATTGACCGGCTGCTCCACCGAGCGCGCGTGAACCCGAGTCAGACGTCGAACCGCTTCCAGAAAGTGGCGATCCGCCCGGGGGTAGTCGTTTGTCCAACTGGAATGCCCCTGCGTCCAATCCCACCCCGCGTGCCGGAAGTGCGCGTCAGGAATGGAAGGATACATCAGACGGGCAAACACCCATTCAGTCTTCTCCTCGTAATCTGCGGGTCGGGGAATCTGCCCAAGGCGATATTCGTCACCCGGATACTCGCGAAACGGCACAGGCGCAGTGCGCTGAACCGCGTACACCGCCCCAAGAATGGCAAGCCCAGTTCCCAGCCGTACAAAACACTTCCAGCCGCCCATCCGTCTTGCCTGCCCCGAGCATATCACCGGGCTATGCTGTCTCCGATTCGCGACGTCCGATTCCCAAAACCGATCATTGCGAACGCCACCTACGAAATTCTTCGTTGACACTACGAAGGTGTTCGTAGTAAGGTCTAAATATGCAGCGCAAACAGCCACCGAAACCCACATCCACTGAACTCGACATCTTGCGCGTGCTTTGGGAGCGCGGGCCCTCCACGGTGCGCGAAGTTTATGACGTACTCGCTCGCTCCAAACCCATCGGCTACACCTCGGTTCTCAAGTTGCTCCAGATTATGACTTCGAAAGGCAGCGTAACTCGAAATGAAGACGCCCGTGCTCACATTTACGAAGCTCGCCAACCCGCGGAGAGTACGAAAAGACAGCTCGTCGGCGACCTTTTACAGCGAGCTTTCGCCGGCTCAGCCAGTCAGCTAATGCTTCACGCGCTGCCGGACAAGAAAGCTTCGCCCGAAGAGATTGAAGAGATTCGTCGGATGCTGGATGAATACGAGAGGAGAACAAAGTGAACGCGATCTCATGGCTTACCCCCGATACCACTCGGGATCTCGGCTGGACTCTAGTCCACTTTTTGTGGCAAGGAGCCGCGCTGGCCGCTTTACTCTATGTGATCATCGCGTTCTGCCGTACTGCGGCCGTGCGCTATGGTATCGCGGTTTGCACCCTCGGTATCATGGCGCTCTGTCCCATCGTTACGTTTCTTATACTGCACCAGCAGCCTGGCTCGAAGTTTCAGCCGATGGTGACGAAAGACACGTTTGGAGCAGTTCACAGCTTTGCAAACTCGCCAGCCGCGCTGCCGGTCTCCACTGCCGTTTCACTCGTACCAGTCGATTGGCCTAGCTATTGCGTGCTGTTGTGGTTCGTGGGCGTGCTGGTTTTCGCGCTCCGGGCACTCGGCGGCTGGATGTTCGTGGAGCGTTTGCATCGGGAAAAGAGTGAAACGCTCTCTACCGCCATGCGCGAGCGGTGTCTCACTTTACAGCGACGCCTCGGCCTCATTAGAAGGGTGCGCTTTTTGCAATCGCGGCTGCTCGATGCTCCGGCTGTAGTGGGTTGGTTCAGGCCGGTTGTTCTGTTGCCGGTCACCGCGCTGACGGGCCTCTCAACCGAACAACTCGAGACCGTGATCGTCCATGAGCTCGCGCATATCAAGCGTTTCGATTGCTTCGTGAACTTGTTTCAAATCGCGGTTGAAACCGTGCTGTTTTATCACCCGGCGGTTTGGTGGGTCAGCCGGTCGATTCGAGCCGAACGTGAGAATTGCTGCGATGACGTCGCCCTTGCGATTTGTGGAAACCCTGCCGGCTACGCGAAGGCGTTGACGCTCATGGAAACGTGGCGGGCGACTCCGACCCTCGTTTTAGCGGCAAATGGAGCATCGCTGAAATCACGCATCTCCCGCATTTTGGGTCTGCGTAGCATTACACACAGCGTTCCGCGAGGAGGGCTCGCCGCAATTGGATTGCTTTGCGCGGCGGGAGCATTGGTCGCAACCACCTTCAACGTCAGAGTTTCGAATATCAATGATTTCGATTCCATTCAGTCCGACCTGCCCGAACAGTCTTCTCCTCCCGGAGCACCTGCTTCCGCCGCGGAGGTGACCCCGAAGGCGCCTCCTGTTGCGCCTCGTGCTCCAATTACCAAACGCGAAATCGCTCAAAACGCGCCGGAGCCACGAACGCCCGAGCCGCCTCCTGAGGAACCAGCGCCAAAATCCTCCTACATCGACGGCATGAATTCAGTCGGTCTGAAAAACATCAGCGTTGACGATCTGATCGCCCTGAAGACACAAGGTGTAACTCCCGAGTATGTGCGGGAAATCCGGGCCAGCGGCCTCGATCCGACGATCCACGAATTGCTAGCGATGAAGATTCAGGGCGTAACTCCGGACTACTTGCGCGAAATCCGAGCCAGCGGCCTGAGCCCAAAGCTCCACGACTTAATCGCTATGCGCACCATGGGCGTCACTCCGGATTACATTCGCGCAATGAGATCGGCCGGGTTCACCAACCTGAGCACGCACGATTACATCCAGGCAAAGGCCTTGGGCGTTACTCCCGAGTTCATTGAAAAGGTGCGTAGCCATGGATTCACGAACTTAAGCCTGCACCAGCTGATCGGGCTGAAAATGGCAGACGTTTTTTAGAAAGGTAAACAATATGCGCGGGCAGAGAATAAGCTTATCCGTTTTCCTGACGCCGGTGATCCTGGCGAGCTTTGCTATCGGCGCCTTGGCCGAAACCCAGAAGGGCGAATGGACATTAAACCGTTCGGACACTCCGGGCAAAATACATTTCTCGCTCCAGGGATCTCGGGATGGTGAACATAGCTTCAGTACGAGTTCTGATTGGAATGTGAGCGAATTTCAGGGACTTGACTTGTCAACTCCCGGGAAACACGACGTCCGATTCACAATCCCTCGCGATGCAGGGAATTTAGAATGTGAGGGCTTTCTTAAGGATGGCGCTGGCGCTGGACTGTTTACATTCACTCCCAATGCGCAATACAGCCATCAAATGGAAGCGCTTGGCTTTCCAGGCGTAAGCGATGAAAAACAGATTGCCTTCGCTTTACAGAACGTGAGCCTCGCTTTCGCGCGGGAGATGAAAAGCGCTGGTATCGACGGGCTTGACACAGACAAGCTGCTCGCTTTTCGGATTTTCCGAGTAGATGCTGCTTTTGTTAACAGCTTGCGCGCGGTTGGCGTAAACGTCAACAATGCCGACAAGCTTATTGCGTTTCGCATCCACGGCGTTACGCCGGAATTCATTAAGGGCCTGCGTGATGCGGGCCTGAATGTAACTGATCCTGATAAGCTAATCGCCTTCCGTATTCATGGGGTATCTCCCGAATTCGTAAGGGGTCTTCGCGGTGCAGGCCTCAACGTCACGGACAATGACAAGCTCATCGCCTTCCGCATCCATGGCGTCTCGCCCGAGTATGTGAAAGAACTCGAACGACTGGGTTACCAGCGCCCGGAAGCCGATCAACTCATTGCATTGCGGATTCATGGGGTTACCCCGGAGTACATCGAAAAGATGCGCTCTCATGGAATGCAGAATCTCACGCTTGATCAGCTGGTGAACCTCCGCATTCATGGGATTGATTAAGCGCATTGTCCTGGATTATTGCTAACCCGCAGCCCGTAAGACCGTGGAAAAACAAGTCACATGAGCACAGTCTGGAATGACGTCCGTTATGCGATTCGCGGGTTCCGCCGCGCTCCGCTGTTCACCGTCGTAGCCGTCATTTCACTCGCTTTTGGAATTGGCGCGAACACGGCGATTTTCAGCCTGCTCGATCAGGTTCTTCTCCGCCTGCTTCCCGTAAAAGATCCGGAGCAGCTGGTTCTTCTGACCAAACGTGGATCGAACTACGGCAGCAACTGGGGGATGAACGCGATCTCGTTCCCGATGTATAAGGATTTCCGCGACAACAATCAGCTATTTTCCGGAATGTTCTGCCGCTTTCCGATTCCCGCGAGTCTTGGATATGGCAATCACACGGAGCGCGTCGGCGTCGAGCTTGTATCCGGCAGCTACTTCCAGGTGCTCGGTGTTGGACCTGCTCTTGGACGAACGTTCACTCCGGACGATGATCGCATCCCGAACGGCCATCCGTTGGCCGTGCTGAGCTATAGCTTTTGGCAAACTCGATTCGCGTCAGATAGCTCGATAATCGGTAAAACGCTCGTCATCAATGGTCGAAACATGACCGTTATTGGCGTCGCCCAGCCCGGCTTTGACGGTGTAGAGCTTGGCCACACCTCGAAGATTTTCATTCCCATCATGATGAAGGCGCAAATGACTCCATTCTGGGACGGGCTCAAGGACCGGCGCATGAGTTGGGTAAACGCGTTTGGTCGTCTCAAACCCGGCATCAGCAGGAGCCAGGCCGAAGCTTCTCTTCAGCCATTCATGCACAGCATGCTCGAAATGGAGGTGAAGGAACCCGCGTTCCGGAACGCCTCCTCTTACGATCGGCAGCAGTTTGTTAAGGGCTCTATAGATGTGCTGCCCGGTTCGCAAGGCCGCTCTTACCTGCGCCAGCACCTTGCGACTCCGCTTTGGTTGCTGATGGGAATCACCGGAGCGGTGCTTCTGCTCGCCTGCGCGAATATCGCCAACTTACTGCTCGCGCGCGCAACGGCCAGGCAGCGAGAAGTCGCCATTCGCCTGGCAATCGGTGCAGGACGGGGGCGGATCATTCGCCAGTTGCTGGTTGAAAGTCTTCTGCTGTCCGGCTTCGGTGCTGTCGTTGGCCTGGCTTTGGCGTTCTGGGCAGATCGTTTGCTGCTCGCCGCCTATCTGCCTCCCGATTCAGGTGCTGCGGCAATTTCGGCTGTTCCCGACCTCCGCATTCTTGTCTTCACGTTTGCCGTGATGCTCCTGACTGCTCTGGTTTTCGGCCTGTTGCCTGCTCTTCAAAGCTCGCGCGCCGAAGTAACTCCCACCTTGAAGGATCAAGCCGGATCGGTTGTGGGAGGCGGCAGCGTCGGTATGCGGAAGGTTCTGGTCGCCGCCCAAGTGACGCTTTCCCTGCTCCTGCTTATCGGCGCTGGACTGTTCCTCCGGACACTTACAAATTTGCGCAACCTCGGGCCGGGTTTCTCGCCCGAGCGCCTGGCCGGCTTCAATCTGGATCCATCGCTTAATGGATACACCGCACAGCGGGCAAAAATGTTCTACCAGCGACTGGCCGAGGAAATCGGATCTTTGCCGGGCGTAAAATCCGTCGGTCTCGCTACTCTGCGCATCCTCGATGACGATGATTGGGAGAGTTCCATGACTGTCGAAGGTTATGCCGCCAAGCCGGGCCACGAAATCTTGCCGTACATGAACGCCGTCAGCCCCAATTATTTCGCGACCCTCGGCGTCCCTATTCTTCAAGGCCGGGACTTCACGATCAAAGACACCACGGACGTGAAACACGGTCCTGACCCGGATGATTGGAGTCCCACTACCATCATCATTAACGAAAGCTTCGCCAAAAAGTACTTCGCAGGCCGGAATCCAGTCGGACTTCATGTCGGGTTCGGATCAGATCCCGGCACGAAAACCGACATGCAAGTGATCGGAGTTGTTAAAGATATCAAATATACAAATCTCCGGGACGACATTCCCGTGCAAGCCTTTATTCCCTATTTGGCAAGTCGATTTGTGGGCGGGATGACCGTATATGTGCGAACCACCACGGACCCGAAACAACTTATGTCGATTGTGCGGCACAAGGTTCAGCAGCTTGATCCAAACGTTCCGGTATACGCGATGCGAACGGCGGAACAGCAAATTGATATGTCGTTGCGAAACGAGCGCCTGGTCGCCAGCCTTTCGTCCGTATTTGGATCTCTTGCGACCCTGTTGGCGGTGATCGGCTTGTATGGAGTTATGGCTTACACGGTCTCTCGCCGAACCCGCGAGATCGGCATTCGGATGGCGCTCGGAGCCATTCAGGGCAACGTGATTTGGCTCGTAATGAAGGAGGTGCTCGTCCTGATCGCCGCGGGAGTCGCCGTCGGACTGCCTATGGCAATCGCATTGAGTACGTTGGTGCGAAGCCAACTCTACGGCCTCGCGCCGCACGATCCCGCAACGTTGTTCTTCTCGACTCTGGTGCTCATAGCCGTGGCTTGCCTCGCCGGCTTCATGCCAGCGCTCAGGGCCAGCCGCGTGGATCCTACCCAGGCTTTGAGATATGAGTAACTTGAAACGCGCTCCATCGAAGCTGAAAACAGTACTACTATTGGGAAATGCCCTTGAACGCCCTGGGCGCGGATCTCCGCTACGCGTTGCGCAGTATGCGCAAGAACGCGGGGTTCACCGCGGTTGCAGTGGCTGCTCTCGGCCTTGGAATCGG
Organism: uncultured Acidobacteriaceae bacterium; assembly: GCA_963758245.1. GTDB lineage: Bacteria > Acidobacteriota > Terriglobia > Bryobacterales > Bryobacteraceae > Bog-105. The sequence continues at coordinate 156,695 of CAVWUV010000017.1, forward strand.
CGCTAACACAGCCATTTTCAGCATTGCGCGCGCGGTGGTCCTGGCCCCGCTTCCGTTCCCCAACGCTGACCGCCTGGTCGAGTTCAGCACTGTCTCCCGAAAGACCGGCCAGAGTGACACCTGGGTTTCTTATCCCGATGTGTTGGATTGGCGGGAACGAAACCGCAGCTTTCAGAGTATTGGCGCCTATTCTTTTGTGATGTTGAATCTGACCGGCGGGAATGAGCCCCTCGCCCTGTACGGATCCCGCATCTCTTACGATCTGTTTCCCACCCTCGGCGTGCAACCGGAGCTCGGAAGAAATTTTCTTCCTCAGGAAGATCAGCCCGGCCACGCGCAGGAGATTATCCTCAGTTACGACCTTTGGGTCAACCGTTTTGAACGAGACCCGCACATCATAGGCAAGGCTATTCGGCTCATCGGCCGGCGCGAATCCGAGCAATATGTTGCCGTCGGTGTGATGGCGGCGGGCTTTAATTTCCCTCTAAACATTCCAAGCGCCATAAACCCTCCGACGCGCCAAATGGCATATTGGATCCCCATCGGTGTCCGCCCGAACCGGCAGACTGCAGGGGATCTGGACGTAATGGCTATCGGTCTTTTGCGTTCTGGAGTTTCGATTCGAAAAGCGCAAAAGGATATGGCGTCAGTTAGCGCAGGATTAGAGCGCGATTATCCGGATACAAACCTCGGCCGCGGCGTGGAGGTTTCTCCTTTGAAGGATCAGATCTTGGGAAGAACGAAGACTGCGCTGCTTCTTCTGCTACTCGCGATCAGCACCGTCGTGCTGATCACCTGCGTGAATATCGCCAATCTTCTGCTTTCGCGTGCCCTCGGGCGCACCAGGGAAACCGGTATTCGTCTCGCTCTCGGGGCCAGCCGGGCTCGCTTGGTCCAGCAGTGGCTCACTGAGAGTCTATTGATCTCGTGTGTCGGAGGGTGCGCCGGCCTGCTAATCGCCTACGCAGGTTTGGGAATGCTGTTAAGTCTCGCGCCTCAGGATATACCTCGCCTCGCGCAGGTCCGCCTCGATTTCGAAGTCTTGCTGTTCACGGCTGGAGTTTCCATCTTTGCAGGCCTTTTTTTCGGCAATCTGCCTGCCTGGAGCGCGGCCAGAACGGGTGTTTCTGCTGCATTAACCGAATCAGGCATTCGAACCACCGCGGATCCGGGCCGTGTAAGGATCCGTGACTTGCTGGTTCTAAGCGAGGTTGCCTTGGCCGTTCTGCTAGCCATCGGAGCGGGGCTGCTGGTCAAGAGCTTTGCTAAGCTGACCAGGGTCAATCCGGGCTTCACAAAGAATAACGTTCTCGTCTCACTCATCATTCTGCCGCGCTCCCGGTATCCGGAGGAGAAGTTGCGCGCTGGCTTCTATCGAAAGCTTCTCGATGAGATAAAAACGCACCCCGGCGTGGTCTCCGCTGGGGCCACGGATGGCATCCCGCTTGGAGGAAATGCCAGCCCGGTTTACGTTCAGATAGACGGTCGCTCTTCCATCGAACGCGGAGAAAACAGGCCTTCAGCGGACGTGTTTTCGGCGAGTACGAATTATCTTTCCACCATGGGAATCGCTTTGCTGCGAGGGCGCTATCTAACCGATGAAGACGCGGTAAACGGCGCAAGGCTTGTGGTTGTCGATCAATCCGCCGCGCAGAGGTTTTGGCCAAACGAGGATGCCGTCGGCCGGCGAATCCGGTTCGAGGACCAGAAGGGACAGCCCATGGACTGGGAGGTGGTGGGCGTGGTCGAAGCAACGCGGGATCGAAACATTGATGGACCTGCTGTTCCCACCGTCTACGTGCCCCTGGAAAAGGGACTTGCACCGCCGCAATTCCTGGCCGTTCGAACCCGGGGAAAAGCTTACTCGATGGCCGCGGCCATTCGTCAGGCCGTCGAAGCCGTGGATAGGGATCAGCCGGTCTTTCTCGTGACCTCGATGGAAGACATTTATAACAACTCGATTTCCGACCGGCGCTTCACGGCGTTTGTCCTGAGTATTCTTGGATTGCTCGCAACGGGTCTTGCCGCACTGGGCGTATACGGGGTTATTTCGTACTCTGCCGCGCAGCGCACAAAAGAGATCGGGATTCGCCGGGCTCTCGGGGCACAGCGGATCGAAATCGTGCAGCTCGTAGTGAGTGACGGCGCGCTGCTGAGTGGCGCGGGTATTGGCATAGGTATGGTCGCGGGCATGGTTTTGACGCGCTTCCTCTCAAGCCTTCTTTATGAGGTCACTCCAACCGATCCTTGGATTATTGGCGGTGTGGCGCTCATGGTCGCAGCTATAGCTCTGATAGCCGCCTATCTGCCGTGTTATCGGGCTATGAAGATCCAACCTATGACCGCGCTGCGGCACGAATAGGATCTAATCTTCGGGCAGAATCTCTTTCAATTCGACTTCCAGATCAGGGTTCGTGCAGCGCAGTTTACCGTGTTCGACCGCAGTGGCGGGTTTTTCTGGAGTAGCAATCCACGCTTCTTTTGAATAAGGATCGATAATCCAGATGGTCTGAACCCCGAAAGCCAGATAGTCGTTCAACCTGACCTGGATCCGGCTCCAACGATCCTCGGGAGAAAGAATTTCAATACAGAGCGCTGGCGGTTGCTGAACCACTTCGTCCGAGTTTCGAACAGCCAGGCAAATATCCGGGATTCGAACACGGGAAGGTGAAATCTGCACACGCTGCTCAAGCAGCACGTCGCATCCATGTTCTTGTGTTTTAGAAAGCAGCCATGCGTAGAGAAGTCCTTGTGCTTTGCTATGCCGCTTTTTCCCCACGTTCCTCTCCTCTATGATGCCGTCTACGTAATCACAATCGGGCTCATAGTCAGTGTTCATGTATTCGGCGAGGGAAACGTGGACCGCAGTGGCCATACTCATAACTTATCTTCTCTTGGTTTTGATCACGATGGGTGTTCCTTCAAAGCCAAACCGTTCCCGCAACCGGTTAATCAGAGCGCGTTCGATGGAGAAGTGCATTTTGTCCGCTTTATCCGTGAACACAACGAACATCGGTGGACGTATCGAAGCTTGCGTCATGTAATAGATGCGAATGTCGCTGTCGAACTTCAGTGTTTCGAGGAAGCGATTTAGCTCGCCCGTTGTCACGCGCTTCGAGGCCGCATCGAAACAGCGCCTTACGTTGGAAAAGATGCGCCGGATGCCTTCGCCGTTCTTCGCCGAAGCAAACAGGACCGGCGCATAATCGAGAAATTTAAGCTCGTCGCGTACAGTTTCCGTGAAGGCGCGCTTGCTCTTACCTTCGGCGGCATCCCATTTATTCACCACAATAATGAGCGAGCGGCCTTCCTCGTGTGCATATCCGGCAATAGTCGCGTCTGATCCAACAACGCCTTCCGTCGCATCGACGATCAGAAGCACAACGTTCGCCATGCGAATGTGGCGGCGCGCCATGACGACGCTTAGCTTTTCCGTCATCTCGGTTGTTTTTCCCTTGCGGCGAATGCCGGCCGTATCAACGAATCGATAAATCGTGTTTCCCTCTTGAACACTTTCATCGACGGCATCACGCGTGGTTCCCGGAACGGAAGAGACAATCGCCCGCTCAGCACCGACGAGCGCATTGAGCATGGTCGACTTGCCAACATTCGGCCGTCCAATGATGGCCACCTTAATACGCCGCTGCTTGCTTTCTTTCTCCTCTTCGGCCGTATAAGGTTCTTTCGGAAAGGGCGCGGTCACATGATCGAGCAGTTCGTCGAATCCGAGCCTGTGTTCCGCCGAGACAGAAAACGGATCGCCCAAGCCGAGTGAATAGAATTCAGGGACCAGATTCTCGCGCGCCTTTACGTCAATTTTGTTTACAACGACCGTGAGGGGTTTGTTCAATCGGCGTAAGAGTTTCGCAAGATCGCGGTCGGCCGAGGTAATCTCCGTCCGTCCATCGATGACGTACAGAATGTGCGCCGCGAAATCGAGCGCTACGTGCGCTTGCTTGAGAATCTGTGCCGGGATGTGAGCGGCATCATTCGGAATAATCCCACCGGTATCAATCAATCCGAACCGCTTGCCTCGATATTCCGCTTCACCGTAGATGCGATCTCGAGTGATGCCCGGTTCGTCTCCAACAATCGAGCGCCGGTTCCCCAGAATGGCATTGAATAACGTTGATTTTCCAACGTTCGGGCGCCCCACGATCACAACTACGGGTAGTGGTTCGTCTGCCGCCATTTCGTTAACAGGTTCGCACAGGCGCAGAACTGGCCTGCGCGCATCTGCGTGCGAGGATGAAGCTTACTGATGTCATCAGCAAATGAAATCATCAACACGCGCAATATCGCGATCATTGCGCACGTTGACCATGGAAAGACCACGCTGGTGGACGCCATGTTGCGGCAGAGCGGCCTTTTTCGAGCGAATGAAGAACTTGTTGAACGCATGATGGATTCGAACGAATTAGAGCGCGAGCGCGGCATTACGATTCTTGCGAAAACGACTGGCGTGAGGTATCACGGAACCAAAATCAACATTGTGGATACCCCGGGCCACAGCGATTTTGGCGGTGAAGTGGAGCGCGCGTTGAAGATCGTCGACGGAGTGATGCTGCTTGTCGACGCCAGCGAAGGCCCGCTTCCGCAAACACGTTATGTTTTGATGAAGGCCCTTGAAGCGAAGCTTCCGCCCGTGGTCGTAATCAATAAAATCGATCGCCCGGACGCGCGTATTCAGGAAGTGCTGAACGAGATTTACGACCTGTTTATCGATCTGGATGCCGTGGAGGATCAGCTCGATTTCCCGGTGGTCTACACAAACGCAAGAGCTGGAATAGCCAAGCTTGATCCGGGTTGCGAGAGCGATAATCTGCAGCCGCTGTTCGAAACGATTCTGAAGCATATTCCCCCGCCACAGGGCGATCCCGCGGAGACGCTACAGATTCTGGTCGCAAATCTGGATTACAGCGACTATTTGGGACGGCTGGCTATTGGCCGCGTCTTCAACGGCACGCTGCGATACGGCGACGAAGTCGGGATAGTCAAGCTGGATGGATCATTGCAAAAGACGCGCATCACGAAGCTGTACTCGTTCGAAGGCTTGAAACGCGTCGATGAAACCATCGGCAAACCTGGCGATGTGCTCGCGATTGCGGGAGTCGAAGGTATCACGATCGGCGAAACCGTTACCAGCGCCGAAACACCTAAGGCGCTGCCGAATGTACAAATCGATGAACCCACCATCGCGATGACATTCACGATCAACAACTCGCCGTTTGCCGGGCGCGAGGGTGAGTATGTGACGTCGCGGCATCTGCGCGATCGGCTGGCGAAAGAGCTTCTGACGAACGTTTCGATTCGCGTGGAAGAAGCCGGTGGACCGGATGCATTCAAGGTGATGGGCCGTGGTGAACTACAGCTCGCAATCCTCATCGAAATGATGCGGCGCGAAGGCTACGAACTGCAGGTTGGGAAACCAGAAATTCTGACGCGGGAGATCAACGGGATGTTGCATGAGCCGTTAGAACTCCTGGTCATTGACTGCCCGGAAGAGTTCATTGGAGTCGTCATCGAGAAAATGGGAAGCCGAAAAGGCAAAATGACGAAGATGGTCAATCACGGGTCGGGGCGGGTGCGGCTGGAATTTCACATCCCATCACGCGGATTGATTGGCCTGCGCAGCGAGATGCTCACCGATACCAAAGGAACGGCAATTCTGAATTCTTTGTTCCATGGCTATATAGAGTGGCAGGGCGAAATAGCGACGCGGCCGACCGGGTCGCTGGTTGCGGACCGGCCCGGGAAAGCAACCAGCTATGCAATCTTCAATCTTCAGGAACGTGGCGTTATTTTCATTTCACCGGGCACGGAAGTTTACGAAGGGATGATCGCGGGCGAGAATTCGCGAGACGCCGATCTGGACGTGAATATCGTAAAAGAGAAAAAGCTCACGAATATGCGTGCCTCGACATCAGACGAGGCGATTCGACTGGTCCCGCCGAAACTTCTCAATCTCGAACAGGCGATTGAGTTCATCCGTGAAGATGAATTCGTGGAAGTGACGCCGAAATCTGTTCGGCTGCGGAAGAAAATTCTCAAAGCGAACCAGCGGTAGAAGCCGTGAGAAATCCGTCTCCGCGATACTCCAAAACCAACAGTGTCACGTCATCCCGCATCGCATCGCCCCCGCGAAACTCTATTACTTCCGACATCAACTGATCATGAATTTCTTGCGCGCTGAGTCCACCCGCCTCGCCTATCATCTTGCGGAGCATTGACTCGAAGTTTTCACCTTTGTCGTTCTCGGCGTCGCTCAAGCCGTCGCTGTACGCAATGACCTTGTCGCCCGGAAAAAGGTTCGCTCGTTCAATCCCAAACTCCGCATCGGGCACGAGACCCAGTGGCATCCCAGTAGTCTCCAGAGTGCGAATTTCGCCCGTCGATCGGATGAGAAATGGCGCGCAATGGCCTGCATTTGCCCACGACAGCTCGCCTGAACGGTTTAACGTCGCGTAAAACACGGTCGCGTATTTCTCGCGTTGCGCGCGATCGATCAGGAACCGATTGATCTTCGCCATCAACGCGTCGAGACCCACCTCCAGCTCCGATCCAAGCAGAAACGCTCCCTGCAAGAGCGAGGCCAGAAGTGCCGAACTCACGCCTTTACCCGAGACGTCCGCAATCGTAGCGGTCCACGCCTCCGAGCCGATCGGGCGAACGTCAAAGTAATCCCCGGCCACTTCCGCCGACGGGAGACTCGATCCCGCTGCCCGCAACCACCCGGAGTTGGGAAACTCCTTGGGCAACAGGCTTTGCTGGATTCTTCGCGCGAACCCGAGTTCCTGCTCCAGCAGCCGTTTCTGCCTTTCCTCCTCCAGCAACTTCGCGTCTTCGAGTACTGTAGAAGCCTCCAGAGCAAGCGTGTGCAGCAGCTCGCGATTCAATTCCGAAACAGCCGCTTGCCTTTCTCGCGAATCCAGATACAGGAGGCCAATCGTATCCGTTTGCGAAGTAAGGGAGAGTGTTTCCTCGGTGTTGATCCCGCGGAGATGGACCAAAGGAACGCAGATGATGTTCCGAAACTCCTTTGCATCTGCAGGCAAGCCTTGCACCGCTAACTGATCCGGCCCGAGGGTCATCGAAAGCAAATCACGCCGTTCGTGCAGCGCTTGATCCATAAGAGACATCGGTACATTTAGGTCGGATTCACTGAGAGTTGATCCCGATCGGTCCCGCCCCACTTTGATCTGCAGCTCATCTCCGGAACGCAGCAGCAAAAATCCGCGTTCAGCCCGCGTTAGCGCCAAGGCCGCATCCACCACGGCGCTGAGCACCTCGTCGCCCGCGAGAGAAGTCTGCAACGTGCGCGCGACCTCGATTAGAGAGCGTAGACGGCCCAGCATCCCCGCCGGGCCACTGGTCTGAGAAGATGCCGAAAGCTCATCAAAAATCCGCCCTATTCTTCCGTGCGAATCGGAGAACACCATTCGATACGAATCTTCAAAACCGAAATGCACCGTGTCCCCGGGCTTCAGGATCGTCGGTTTTTCAATTCGCTTCGCGTTCACCCAAGTACCGTGCAGGCTCTCCAGGTCTTCTATGAGCAGCGCCCCGTTGTCCTTGAAAATCCACGCATGTGCGCGTGAAGCGCGATTGTCGCGCAGGATGAGGTCATTTTCAGGTCCTCGCCCGATTCGAAAAGGCAAAGGCTCGATCGGGATGCGCGTTCGTTCGCCTGAAGGATGAATCACATCCAAAGCCTGGCCCGCCACTGCGCCATCCGCCATCTAGAACAGAGCTTCTCATGACCGCCGGTTCGCACTCGAATCAGGCCAGCATGCGCGCTCCCGCAAACTGGCTGGTCATCGATTTCTTTTGATACACTCAGTTGTGCGGACGCGGATTCTAGGCGTTATTCCCGCCCGGTTTGCCTCCTCTCGATTTCCTGGAAAAGCGCTCGCCCCCCTCGCCGGAAAACCGATGTTGCAGCACGTGTACGAGCGTGCTCGAAGCTCCCGTTATCTGAATGATGTCATCGTAGCGACCGACGATGAGCGCATCGCCGGCGCCGCTCGCCAGTTCGGCGCGCGTGTGCGCATGACGCGCGAGGATCATCCCTCCGGTACGGATCGCCTCGCCGAGGTAGCTTCCTCCGAACAAGCTGCTCTTTACGTCAACATCCAGGGCGACGAGCCGTTGATCGATCCCGAGGCCATTGACGCCGCCATTCTCTCCGTGTATGGGGATGATGCGGTTTCGATGGGCACATTAAAAAAGCGCATCGTGGATCCAACCGATATCGTGAATACGAATGTCGTGAAAGTAGTCACGAACCTTCTCGGCGATGCTATTTATTTCTCCCGCTGTCCCATTCCCTACGATCGCGATGGGCGCAGCGCATTGCCCCTCTATTCGAAACACATCGGGTTATACGTGTACCGCCGCGATTTTCTATTGCGGTATCCCGATCTCACAGTCGGTCCGCTGGAGAAGTCCGAGCGGCTCGAGCAATTGCGCGCGCTCGAAAACGGCTTTCGTATTCGTGTCGTAAGCACTGATTATGAGTCTCTGGGGGTGGATACCCCCGAAGACTTAGAACGAGTGAATCATCTGTTTTCCGCGGTTGTCGCGATAAAGGATGACTATGCCTAAGTACATCTTTATTACTGGCGGTGTGGTTTCTTCATTGGGTAAGGGAATCGCAGCGGCTTCCATCGGGTGCCTGCTAGAAAGTCGCGGTCTCCGCGTGACTCTGCAGAAATTCGATCCGTACTTGAACGTTGACCCTGGGACGCTGAGCCCGTTTCAACATGGCGAAGTGTTCGTCACCGATGATGGCGCAGAGACGGACCTCGACCTGGGACATTACGAGCGCTTCACTCATGCGCCGCTAACCCAAAGCAATAATCTCACTTCCGGCCGCATCTACGAAAACATCATTACGCGTGAGCGCAGAGGCGATTATCTGGGCAAGACCGTGCAGGTCATCCCGCACGTCACCAATGAAATTAAGGCAGCTTGCAGGAAAGTGGTGGCGGACGTCGATATCGCGATCGTGGAAATCGGCGGAACTGTCGGCGACATCGAATCTCTTCCTTTCATAGAAGCCATTCGCCAGATGCGTCACGAGGAGGGCCGCGAGAATACGCTCTTTATCCATCTAACTCTGGTACCCTGGATCGCCGCCGCGCAGGAGCTGAAGACCAAACCGACACAACATAGCGTCAAGGAGCTGCGGGCTATCGGTATTCAGCCGGATATCCTGCTTTGCCGCTCGGAACGGCAGTTGCCCCGTGAACTGAAGGAGAAGATTGCGCTGTTCTGCGACGTGGATGTCAGCGGCGTGGTTACCGCCAAGGACGTCCACTCAGTGTATGAGATTCCTCTGGTCTTTGCCGAGCAGGGCGTCGACGAAAGCATTTTGCGGCTACTGCACCTCGAAGCAGGTCCGCGAAATCTATCGCGCTGGATCGACATGGTAGACCGCATGAAGAATCCCTTGCGCGAAGTCAGCATCGGGTTGGTCGGTAAATACGTTGAGTACGAGGATTCTTACAAGAGTCTAAAGGAGGCTCTGCTACATGCAGGAATCGCCCATCAGGCTCGCGTCAATATCGAGTGGATCGAGGCCGATCGAATGGAGTGGCCGGAATGCTGTGACTATTTGCGCCGTTTTGATGGAATCCTGGTCCCGGGCGGATTTGGAAAGCGTGGTATCGCTGGGATGTTGAACGCCATCCGGTGCGCGCGCGAAGAGAAGATACCGTATTTCGGAATCTGCCTGGGTATGCAAACCATGGTCGTCGAGTTTGCCCGCAATGTGTGCGGCCTTGCCGATGCGGATTCCACTGAGTTTAATGCGGCAGCTCCCTATCGCGTTATATATAAGTTGCGCGAGTTGAAAGGCGTTGATGAGCTTGGCGGAACCATGCGTCTCGGCGCTTATCCATGCGAGCTGGCCGAAGGCAGTTTTGCCGAGCAAGCCTACGGCGCAACGCAAACCAGCGAGCGTCATCGGCACCGTTACGAATTCAACCGCGAGTTCGAACCTATATTGACGCAGCATGGAATGAGGCTGACCGGCCAGACGCCGGATGGCGTTTACATCGAGATTTGCGAAGTGCCGGACCATCCTTGGTATCTCGGCTGCCAATTCCATCCCGAGTTCAAATCGAAACCTCTCGAGCCCCATCCTTTATTCACAGCTTTTCTGAATGCAGCTCTGAAGCACAGGGACCATCCATCTCGCCCGGTGAAAGCAGCCGCAGCCAGTCTCGAGTACTCTGTCGCACAATGACTGCGCTAGCAGTCGGGGAAGGCGTCGCGCGAGTCACTTTCTCGAACGATGCCTCTCTCGCGCTAATCGCCGGCCCTTGCGTAATCGAAAGCGAAGATCACGTCTTGCGCCTGGCAAGTGCGATCCGCCAATCCGTCGGTCCATTCGTTTTCAAAGCCTCTTTCGACAAAGCCAACCGAAGCAGCATCAATTCCTATCGGGGGCCAGGTATAAGGGAGGGCTTGCGGATCTTATCTCGCGTCCGGGAGCTCGGCATTCCGGTGCTGACCGATATCCACGAACCCGCCCAGGCGGCAATCGCTGCCGAATCAATTGACATCCTCCAGATTCCAGCCTTTCTCTGCCGCCAGACAGATCTGTTGCTCGAAGCCGGAAGAACAGGTCGGGCCGTGAATATCAAAAAAGGCCAGTTCATCGCGCCGCGCGACTTTGTTCATGCTGCTGAGAAGATCGCCAGCACCGGAAATAATCGGATCATCCTCACGGAGCGCGGGTCTTCTTTCGGCTACAACAACCTGGTGGTGGATATGCGCGGTCTGCGCATCATGGCCGAATCCGGCTACCCGGTTGTTTTCGATGCGACCCACAGCGTGCAACTTCCCGGCGCGGCAGGGACAACATCTAGTGGTCAGCCTGAGTTCATTGAGCCGCTAGCGCGCGCAGCTACGGCCGTCGGCGTGGCGGGAATCTTTGTTGAGGTCCACGATGCGCCAGAACGCGCTCTTTCGGATGGCCCGAACGCCCTGCCGCTCGACCAATTAGCCCAATTCTGGGAGCGGCTTAAGGCAATCGATTCATTGGTGAAAGGCTTTTCCGCCACCTAGGACCTCCGCCGGAGCAAGATCGACACGGACGACCTATGCGCAACATTCAGCGCCGGTTCACAATTGACAAATACTCCGGCCATGAACAACCGCTAGAATGACAAAGGCGATGCACTTGAGCACCGTACAGGAGATTGAACGCGCGATTGATGCCCTCACGCCACAGCAGCGCGACGAGCTTTATCAGTGGATTGACCAGCATTATCCGCAGCCAATCGACGAGCAGCTTAAGCGCGACCTTGAGGCCGGTCGCATCGACGACCGTATCCACCGCGCGCTGGCCGACCACAAGGCCGGAAGGACCCAATCGCTTTAAACCGCCCGCCCGTGCTGCATCGTGCGAACGCGGATTTTTGGAACGATTACTACGCATTGCCAGCTGAAATCCGCGCCCGCGCCGATAAACAATTCGCGCTGCTAAAGATCAACCCCCAACACCCCTCCATAAAAGAAATTAGGTGACCGAGGCGGGAAGGAAATCTGGTCCGCCCGTGTGACGTTGAAATATCGCGCTTTGGCCCTTAAGCTCCCGGGCGAGTACCTGTGGTTTTGGATTGGTGAGCACAACGTATATGACGCTTTGATCTTGTAAATGGAAGGGTGACATGTTTCACGTGAACCGCGGCCAACAGTGTAAAGCGTGGCGAGTATCTCGCCGATGAGCGAGTCGCGAAGACTGGCCTTAACACCCGAGGCCGAGAACGCATAGCCTTGTGACAAGAAGGCTACGATGAGATAAGAACATGGCAGCTCTCGATTGGTCTCAATGCCCCGCGGTGGAAAGTATTCCCGGCAAGGTGAGCGGTGCCTGGACGTTCCGCAACTCGCGGACGCCGGTAAAGCTGGTCTTCGAGAACCTCGAAGACGGCATGACCATTGACGAAATCATAGAGCAATACCCAGTCTCCCGCGAGGAGATCAAAGCAGTACTCGACTTTGCCGCCCACAGTCTCGACAGTTCGGCCAACTTGTAGGCTTTGCAGATTCTGCTCGACAACAATGCGCCACGCGGCCTTATCCGTGCACTTACTGGCCACACGGTCACCGAAGCGCGGGAACGTGGCTGGGCTGCGTGGGAGAACGGCGATTTACTCCAAGCTGCTGAGGAAGCGGGTTTCGATGTCTTCGTGACATCGGACAAAAACATCAAATATCAGCAGAATCTTCGAGGCCGTAAAATCGCGCTTGTGGTTTTGACAATTGGGCGGTGGGGACCGGTAAGACGGGTGCTCCCTGAGATTGTCGCTGCCGTGAACGCCGCTACCCCGGGCAGTTACGTGGAGGTGGAAATCTTTGGCGAGTAGCCGTTACTTGATAAAGGGCCCATATAATCGAAAACGGAAGCGACCCCCCAAGCCAAGCCCTCTCCTTCCTTTGATTTTCTTTGAGACAACGCCAGGCCACCTTCCCACGTCGTATTATGTGAATCGTATGCTGTCACGTCTACGCCAAAGCCGCAGCCGTCAAGACCAGCGCGGCTTTTCGCTGATCGAGCTGCTGATCGTCATTGCGATCATCTTGATCATTCTGTCCATTGCTTTGCCGCAGATGAGTAAATCGCGGATGCACGCTCAGGAGATGAGCGCGGTTGCCGAACTGGGAACCATTAATAAGGCGGAAATCCAATATCAATCTCAATTCGGCCAGTATGCGACGGCGCTCAGCCAGCTAGGCCCTCCCAGCACCGCCGGCGCTGCCGAAGGACCTCAGGCCGCCGGGCTTATACCTGGAGGTCTCGCCAGCGGCACGGCCAGCGGATATAATTTCACCATCACTGCGGCGCCAGGCGGCTATGCAGTCACCGCCGTGCCAAAATCATTTGGCAGCACGGGGCGGCGGACGTTTTATTCCGATCAGACTGCCATAGTCCGGGAGAACTGGGGCCAGGATCCTGCCACTGCGAATAGCCCCGAGATTAAGTAGAACCGCTATTTTCAGCGTGATACGCGCTCTGTGTTGCCTGCTGACGCTGCTTCCGGCGCTGTACGCTGCTAACCCTCCCACCACGGCTGAGATTTCCGCCGGTCTTGCACAGATGAGCCTCGATCCGGAGCAAACGTTCCATGTACGCGATCTGCAGCTATCCCGCGGCGATATCAAAATCTATTTGAGCGAAGGCATTCTGTCGCTGGTCACCCCGGTGGGAGGCCGTAACATCGCGGCAGTCTTTACAACGCAAGGAGTAGAAGCGGGAGATGCTGAAATCCTCGTCTTGCCGCCACAACGGAGCGAGCGGGCCTCATTAGCCTCCTTCGCCAAAACTCCGAATCTCGACGAACATTTCTCAACTGCCTTGTTTCTCTTTTCCGATGAGACCGCCAAGGAGCTTTTGGCACAGATCGGCGAACGTCCGATTCACAAGGCTTCCGAAACGGCTGCGGAGATTGGTCCGACCTTGAATCCCGTTCTCCGCAATGTAAGTTCACAAATCGATGTCCGTCTCGTGCAGGCGCTCCTCGATAATCACGATCCGGCCCAAGGATTTTTTTATGGGTTGGTTGCCGGGCGTGAGGTCGGCACGTTCGACGTTATGTACGAGCCTTCTGATTTTGAGCCGGTATCGATGGGTCGCGTCGCGGCGACCGCCGACGGGCAGCAGAAGTTTCAGCTGTGGACATCATTCCGGCCTCGTCACGCGCCTCCTTTTGTCCCGCCCCAGAGGAGCCTGAGCGATTATCACATCCAGGCCACTATTCACGATGACCTCAGTATGTCCCTTACAGCGGCGCTCGATGTCCTTCCTAAGGCGGAAGATGGGCGGGTTCTTCCATTTTCCTTGTCCGAGCGGCTGAACGTCCTCACCGCCACAATCGACGGCAAACCCGTTGAGGTCTTCCAGCGCGCTTCCGTTCGCTTGAGCGAGCTGAAAAGCTCAGGAACATTCCTGCTCGTTTCGGATGTGCCTCTTACGGCCGGCAGGCAATACCGCGTAGAAATCCGCTACGAGGGATCTGTCATCCGCCAGACCGGTGAAGGGTCGTATTTTGTGGATGAGCGCAATGCCTGGTATCCGTATCGAAACCCGATGCTGGCGAACTTCGACTTGACGTTTCGCTGTCCCGATCGCCTGCGGCTGGTCTCTACCGGCGAGCTCGTAAGCGATGAGACAAGCGGCGGCATTCGAATTGTGCATCGCAAGACTCGCGTGCCTGAACCGCTGGCCGGCTTCAATCTCGGCGATTATGATTTAGCTGCCGAAGAACACGGCCTGTACCGGGTCGAATGTTACGCGAATAAGGCACGTATCGCGTTGTCGAGTGAACTGGATGAAGGATTGGGAGAAATTTCGAAAGATACCGAGCACATTCTCGACTATTACACGCAGCGCTGGATTCAGCTTCCGATCCGGAGCGTCGCCATCTCACCCGTTCCGGGATATTTCGGGCAAGGCTTTCCAGGTCTTATTTACCTCTCCTCTATCTCTTACATGCGCCGGGAAGACCGCCCGGCCGAGCTAAGGACTCCGCGAATGGACACTTTCTTTTCGGGACTTCTATTGCCGCATGAGGTAGCGCATCAGTGGTGGGGCAATATCGTCACTCCGGCTGATTATCGTACCGGCTGGCTCGTGGAGGCCATGGCCAACTATTCGGCTCTCCAGTTCTTGGAGAAAACCGAGGGTACCGCCGCAGTCAACGCCGCGTTAAGCAGTTACCGGGATGATCTTACGCGCAAGGAAAATGGAAAGACTATCGAATCCGCGGGTCCGGTAGATTTCGGCCAGCGCCTCCTCGACACCGCGGGTACGCCAGCCTGGCACGCCATTATCTACGAAAAAGGAACCTGGATTCTCCAAATGTTGCATCAGCGGCTCGGAGACCAGAATTTTAATAAGATGCAGAGGCGGATGCTCCAGGAATACGCTTCTAAGCCCATCAGCAACGAAGACTTTCGGAAGATTGCAGCCGACTTCGTACCCGCCGGACAGCCCGATGCAACGCTCGCCCTTTTCTTTGATACCTGGGTCTATGGCACTGGTATTCCGAAAATGCGGCTACAATCCGCCGGAAAATACGTGAACCTCGATCTATCCGGAGTTGATGACGATTTCACCGCGGACGTGCCACTCACCTGTAAATCGAAGGAGCGGGGACAGCAGATTCGATGGGTTCGAGCCAGTACCGGAACCAACAGCGTGGAAGCGAATAGTTGCGAATTGCCGCCCTCCCAAACTTTTTTGTACTATCCATTTCCATAAGTAGTATACTTCTCGGCACTGGAGTATTTTGCAATACACATGTGTCCTATCCGTCCTCGCGGTGTTTCTAACCGCAGCTGGCGGCCTCGCGGCCCAAGATGCGGCCCACGCGTTCTCTTCTTCAGATTCCTTCCCAGCTGCTCCAATCGGCACGCCTCTTCCAAGTGGACCAGGATGCAATTTGGTCCAACTAGCGACGTCAGCCCGTCTTGATTTCAAGCAAAGACTCTGCTTCTTCAAGGACCGGCTCATCAGCCCTTCAGGAGCTTTGCACGGACTCTTTTCGAGCGCCTTTTCGCAATGGCGGAACGTACCTTTCGAGCGGCACGAAGACGTGGACGATATAGGCCATCGCTTCGCAGCTTTTTATGCCCGGCGCGCAGCTCAAAACGCCGGTGAGCTAATCGCTGGATACCTGAATCACGAAGATCCACGCCCCCGGCTTTCCGGGCAAAACGGTTTTTGGAACCGCACTCGCAGCGCTCTTTTGAGCGTGATGGTCGTTGACGGCAGCGGCCGTCCGGCGCTCGCCCCCATGGCCGGAGCTTTCGGTTCCGGCTTCACCGGCATGGCCTGCTATCGCACGCGCAACAGCTTGGCGGATGGCTTCCGCCGCACCGGCCTGGCGTACGGCGGGTATTTCGGAACGGCGCTCGCCCATGAGTTCCATCCGGACATTCAGACGTTCGCTAAGCGCTTGTTGCACAAGGAAAAATTGGACTAGATTCGGCCCCTGTAAACCTTTTCTGCTGTCCCTCGTTCAGTCAAATGGATAGCTATGATAGGCCTCATGGCGGACCAACTGGAGAGTGAAGTCCGCGCTGGCGCTGAGCTTCGGGATTTCAGCAGTTGGATGGTATCTGAGCAGAAACGCGTTTTTCTGTTGTGCCGCCGCATGTTGCAAGACCCTGATGAAGCCGATTCCGCGACCCAGGATGTCTTCCTAAAGGCCTACAAGGCACTGAGTAAGGGTAAAAGCGACCCGAATGACCTGGATAATCCCGGGAAATGGGTCACTCGGATAGCCGTGAATACCTGCCTGGATCGCCTTCGATCCAAGGCATGGAAAATCTGGCAGCGTCGCCCGCCGGCAGAAGACGAAGAAGTCATTTTACAAATGACCCCCGGCGGCGAGCCTGATCCGGAACGTCAGTTATTCGCCAAGCAAATCCAGCGCAGACTGGAACTGGCACTGGGGAAGTTATCAGACCGGCAGCGTGCCGTTTTTTCGCTGCGGCATTACGATGCTATGGCCTTGGAAGATATCGCCGCCATTCTTAAACTGGATGTGGGCACTGTCAAGGCGCATCTGTTTCGGGCCATAGCAAAGATGCGTGAAGAATTGAAAGATCTATATACAGCACATCAATGAATGTGCGGAGGTTTTATGAGCAGGTCCAATTTGTCAGGACATTGGACAGATGAGCAGTTAATTGAATATTTATACGGTGTCGGTCCCGAAGAGAGCCATCTGAACGATTGCAGGGATTGTCAGGCGCGCCTGTCTTCGATGCAGGCAAAGCGCCGAAGCGTGGAGTTTAGCCCTGCTTCCGATCGCGAGGTGAGGTTCGACTTTCTCGCCGCGCAACGTCGTAAGATCTACGCGCGGCTGACGGAGTCGGCCCCTTGGTGGTCCGGTCTGCAGCCCCGAAGATTGGCTTCCGCTGCGGCGGCCGTGCTGGTGCTTGGCGGCGGAGTGCTCTTCTATGAGGAAAATCATAGACAGCAGATGATGGAAAACAAGGTCTCGGATGCGCAGCTTGCGCAGCAGGTCAGTTCCATGGCTGACGAAGCCGAGGCTCAGCCCACTGCGCCGCTTCAGGCCCTATTTGAAGAATGATGCTCAAACAGATTCGCGCGGTGGGGCTGTTGTGTTTCTTGGCAGTCTGCTGCGCGTACGCGCAGAACAGGGCTAATTTTCCGTGGTGGAACAGTCCTGTCGTTGCCAATCTGGGGCTTAGCCAAGCCCAGAGTCAAAGAATTCACCAGATCGTGAGATCTTACCGTAATCGGCTTTTGGACGCCAGGAACAACGTACAGAAGGCAGAAGGCGATCTGGAAGACCTGCTCAACGATCCCAATGTGAACGTGGACGCAGCCCGGCCTGTTATCGAACGGCTCGCCGAAGCGCGCGCTAATTCGAGCCGCGTCTTTCTAGAAATGAGCGTGCAGTTGCGCGGCGTCCTGACACTCGACCAATGGCGTCAGCTCGTCAGGCGCTGGGATGAAGTGCAACGCAAGAAGCCCGCGGATACCCAGGTCGCACCCTAAGCCGTCGCTTCGATCTCATGCGTGACCCGTTCCCACTGGGTCATCACCTCATTCAACTCGCCGCGCTGAGTTTCGAGCAGGTTGGAAAGCCGCGTGGCTTCTTGCGCTCCCACAAAATCCGATAACGCCAGCTCGGATTGCTGAATCCCGGCTTCTAGTTCCGCGATGCGATTTTCCAACTCCTTTGCCTGCTCTTGCATTTGCTTCAGCTTTATTGGGTTGATACGCTTCGCGGCAACGGGACGCGCCGGCATCGGAATCGGGTCGGCCGGTGGAACGCCGATCAGGACATCGCTCAAGGTAGGGACTTGCTCAGCTCCTCCCTGCTTGCGCCACAAATAATCGGCAAAGTTGCCCGGATACACGCGAACTTCTCCATCCGCTATTTCAAACACGCGATTGGCGAGATGTTCAATGAAGTAACGATCGTGCGAAACGAATACGATCGTGCCCGTGAACTTCTCGAGTGATTCCAGGAGCACGTCTTTTGCCCGGATGTCCAGGTGATTTGTCGGTTCGTCCAGCAGGAGGAAATTCGAAGGATGCAGCAGCATGCGTGCCAGCGCATAGCGGTTGCGCTCGCCTCCGGATAACACTCCAATCCGCTTGAACACGTCATCTTCACTGAACAGAAAGCATCCGAGCAGGTTGCGCAGTTCGGTCTCGGTGGTCCTGGGAGCTACTTCTTTCACGTCATCCAGCACGCGGGCGTTTACATCCAGCTCCTTGTATTGGTCCTGAGCGAAATAATCAGGCTCGACATTATGCCCGAGCAAATATTCACCTGCCGTCAGCGGCTCGGTTCCCGCCAATAACTTGATCAGGGTTGATTTGCCCGCGCCGTTTACTCCAACTAGCGCGATGCGATCTCCCCGCTCGATTGTGAAATCTACGCCGCTGAAAACCTGCTTCGCTCCATAACTTTTCGCGACATTCTTGAACTGCGCCACCACGCGACCGCTCGGTTTGGGCTGCGGAAACGAGAAATGAATGGTCTTCTCTTCGGGAGGTAATTCAATCCGCTCAATTCGCTCCAGTTCTTTAATCCGGCTTTGCACCTGCTTGGCCTTCGTCGCCTGGTAGCGAAAGCGGTTGATAAACGCTTCGAGCTGTTGGATCCTGTCTTGCTGGTTCTTGTAGGTGGCTTCGAGCTGAGCCAGCCGTTCCGCCTTTTGCCGCCTGTACTTCTCGTATCCACCCGTATAGAAGTGAACCTTCTTATTCCAGATCTCGACAATCTTTTTGACCGTGACATCGAGGAAATAGCGGTCATGAGAGATCAGAATGCAGGCGAACTCATAATTCTCCAGATATTGTTCCAGCCAATTTCGGGCTTCGAGATCCAGGTGATTCGTCGGCTCATCCAGCAATAGCAGGTTCGGTTTTTCGAGCAGCAGCTTGGCCAGCGCGAGACGCATCTGCCACCCGCCGGAAAATTCTTCAGTCTGCCGGTCCCAATCTTCTTTTCGAAAACCCAGTCCGCCGAGCACGGCGCCCACCTGAGCCTCGATGGCGTACCCGTCTCTCGAGCGAAATTCGCTATCTGCCCGCTCGAAACGGTCGGCGATCTGTTGATATTCCTCGCTCAGCGGATCGACTTCGCTCATTCGCGCGGTAAGCGTCTCGAGTTCCTGTTCGAGATCTTTCACGGTCGCGAACACAGTCATGCATTCGGCGAATACGCTCCGGCCACTCACCTGCAGCCCATCCTGCGGAAGATATCCGATCTGTATTCCTTTCATCGCCGAAAGAGATCCGTAATCGAGCGACTCGATTCCGGCGATGATCTTCAGAAGAGTGGATTTCCCGGTGCCGTTGGCGCCGACTAGTCCGGCTCGCTCTTTCGGCGTGATGAGCCAATCAAGATCATCGAACAGCAGCTTGTGTCCGAACCGCTTGCCGGCGCCGGCGAGTTGGAGCATTCATGACCATTTTCGCTAATGGGCGGCAGTGAACCACGATGCCAGGCAAGCCACGGCCCGGGCAGCCGAGTTAAGGCGTCTTGCCCTTCCGGCCTGCTCGCGCTTTGAGGGCAGGCTGAGCCTTGTTCCACGCCAGGCGAAGCGCATCCTCTACGCTGCTCGCTTCCGCCGCCTTCAGGCGAACGTTGGTACAACCTTGACGTCCCCACGCGCCTTTCACCGGCACGAAAGTATTGGGGTCACTCTGCACGAAACTATCCTGCTGTTCCGGTGAAAGCTTCACCATTCCCCAGTTCTCGTCCGGATAATGCAGCGTTGCGAATATCTTAGCGTTTACCCGGAAATCCGGATGGCCCATATGGGCGCTCTCTGTTGCCCCAGGGAGCGCGAGCGCAAGGCGGCGAAAATCATCGCTGGTCATACAAACGCCTCAGCTTTGGGCACCCATCTCCTGAAAGGACATATCTTTGATGTGGGTGGCGATCCACCATTTGTAACCAAAGGGATCCTTGACGCCCGACATGCGATCTCCATAAGATTGATCTGCAGGCTCGCGAACACTCTTGGCTCCGGCGGCAAGGGCCTGTGCATACAGTGCGTCGCAATCCTCGGTATAGATGAGCAGGCTCACCGGAGAGCCGCCGAAATGCTCCGCGCTGAACGCCTCAAGTTGCGGCGCTTCGTCGGCCATCATTATGATCGAGTCGCCGATCTCAATTTCCGCGTGGCCTATGCGGCCGTCGGGATTGGCCATTCGAAACTTCTCTTTCGCGCCGAACGCTTTCACGTAAAACGGTATGGCTTCGGCGCAGTTCTTAAGCATTATGTATGGCTGGACGCTGTGATACCCGGACGGAATCGAGTTCGCTTGAGACATATATTGCTCCTCGCTTTCAATACAATTTTTGCGCAGAGCCGGCGCTGCCGGATTGTAAGAAATTGACCCTAGCCGTTCTTCAGATCAGAGGGACGTGGTTAAGATGCGGAGTCGCGGCGGCAAGATACCCGCTCGGCGTCAAGCCTGAGAATGACTGGAAGTCATGGATGAAGTGAGGCTGATCGTAATAGCCGCACTCGAGCGCAATGCGCGTCCAATCGACATCTTTCCTTCGGTAAACCGTTTGCAGCACGTGCTGGAAACGGCGGACGCGGCAAAAGACTTTCGGTGTCAGACCGACTTGGCGGTGAAACACTTCAATAAACCGCCTGGAGCTCAAGCCGATTCGTTCCGTTACCGCGGCCACTCTGTCGGCGCGCGCTGGATGCTGAAAATGTTCCAGGGCGTAGGCGACGGCGGAGTGCAGCTCGAGAGGCCGGACGAGCTGCTGGAGAAGGCAGCGCTCTAGTTGCGCGAACATCGGCTCGATGCCGCAGGCGGTAAGAAGCTGCTCGCGTATCTCCCCGGCTCCCCCGCGCCATAAGTGTTCGAGGTGAATGGAAGTACCCTCCGCTTCTGAAGCCGGCATCGGAAAGAAAGGAAACGCTCCGCCAGGGCGGAATTGTATCCCGACAACGCGTTCTTCCTGATCGGTGTCGATAGCAAAACAGTTGGAGCGTGGACCCGACAGCATTGCAGTGCCGTAAGTTCCATATCTTCCAAGATCTTGGGGATCGTAAACCCGCAGCGGTTCGTCTCGGAGATTGAAGATGATCGAGGATTCCCCGTTCGGCAGCAGCTTTTCTTTGGAGTGCGTCCTTGGCGCGCCTTCCGAATACCAGAAGCAATGCACGAATGCGGAGAGCGGTGCACGCGGCGTATATCTGCGCGGGAGCATCGGATCTTTCTCTACTCTAACTCCCGCAAAGCTGGTTACAATATCGGCCAAGGAGCGATATCCATGGGCGCTGCCATTCCGCTGTTGCTCTCTGTTGCTTTTGTAATCCGGTGTGCTGCCCAAACGCCCACTGGCTTGCACTATGAGGGTCCGCCTGGTGCACACATCTACAGTGCCGGATATCTCATGGCTTGGAATAGCCCGGAGAATACGCAGATCACAATCTATAATCGCGATGCCAAGCCCGCCTATTCACTTCCCGTCCTTCATGTCAAAGATATTCTTTATTTCGTCTGGGCTGTCGATTGCGATGGGATAGCCGCTCGCGCGTATGAGATCCGGGAGGCTCAGAATCGGGAAGGCCGGATCGACCTGCTCGATCCCAGCGGCAAACCCACACGCACGATCAAAACGGGTTCTTATGTTGCGCAGCACGTAACATTCGCCCCTGACCACACCATATGGACCGTGGGATACAAGCTTGATTATGAGCACCTCGGCGAAGATTTTAATGTTGTTCATCACTTCGCGCGAAGCGGCGAAGAACTGGGACAGGCGCTTCCCTGGTCGCAAATTGCCGGCGATTACAACGCGTACACTGCGCTCCAAACAGTGATTGGCGGGCGACGCCTATACGTCACGAGCGACCGCATCGGCTTTGAGGCTGGCTTGTATGCGGGCCACAATACGTGGATCGAAGTCAGTTTTGCGGGAGACCTTCTCGGGAAATACGACCTCGGCAGGTTCGGCGACGCTTCTTATCAGCCCCTCGCCATGACCGCTAATGGCAGCGTATACGCGGAGATCTTCAGGGAAGACCATTTTGATGGATGGGCCGTTTTCGACAGATCCAATGGAACGTGGCACAACATCGCAGAGTATCCAAAAGGTAGAATCATCGGCTCGGATGGAGATAACCTCGTCTTCTCCACGCGCGACGGAGGATCGACAGTTCTTCAGCTTGTGGGGTCCGGGTCCTTGCGGTTCAAAACGCCTTCACAAGAGACGGCGGGGAACTAACTGACAAAGAAGTTCAAGGCGTTTCCGATATAGCTCTTCAGTTCCGTTCGCTTTACTACCGCATCGAGAAAGCCGTGGTCTAAGAGGAACTCGCTGCGCTGAAAACCTTCCGGAAGCTTTTGCCGGATGGTCTGCTCAATCACGCGAGGGCCGGCGAAGCCGATCAGCGCGTCTGGCTCCGCAATGTTCAGGTCTCCCAGCATGGCGAAGCTAGCCGTGACGCCCCCGGTGGTCGGGTCGGTCAAAACGCTGATGTAGGGAAGATGTGCTTCATCCAGGCGCATCAGCGCGGCGGAAAGCTTCGCCAATTGCATGAGGCTGATTGCCCCCTCCTGCATACGCGCGCCGCCCGAAGCCGAAACGATAACCAATGGAGTCTTCTCTGCCATGCAGCGCTCGATCGATCGTGTGATCTTTTCTCCGACCACCGCGCCCATGCTGCCGCCGATGAATTTTAATTCGAGGGCGCAAATGTGAACTGGCCGCCCGTTCAATAGGCCGCTCGCGCAGATCACGGCATCGGGCAACTGTGTTGCCTTTTGCATATCCGCCAGCCGCTGTGAATAGGGCTTCGAATCGACAAAGTTCAGAGGATCGGACGAGCGCAGATTGGAATCGTGCGTGACGTACGTGCCTTCATCAAACAGCTGCTGCAGCCGTTCCGCTGCGCCGATCCGGAAATGGTAGCCGCATTTCGGGCAGACCTGCAGGTTCTCTTCAACGGACTTACGCCAGATTATCTGCCCGCAATGGTCGCACTTCTGCCATAATCCTTCGGTCCGAACACTCTTTTCGCCATCAACCGGCGGCCCGCCTTCGAGTGACGGCTTTTGTCGCGTGAACCACGCCATGTAAATTCAGCAACCAAAGTAACACGCGCTAACTAAGTCTGCCCAGGAGTTTACGGCGCGCGCCAAATAGAATCAGCAAACCCCCGCCCATCAAGAGAAAGGTCGCGGCTTCAGCCGTTGGCGCATCCGGGCTTAACGAACTGGTGCCGTAATAGAAATCGTCGATAACCGGCTGCGATCCCGAGGCTGTGGAGAGTTGCAGCCAGTAAATTGGATGCGAAGTAGAGAATCCAAATAATCCAGGAGAAAGCGCCGAGAACGATTCGCCATCGGAGAGCAAAAGCGTCAGGGGCGAGGCGTTCCCGGCACTGCCGATGCTCAAAAAAAGAGCATTTTCACCATTCAAAGGCGTTCTGACGTTGATGTCACCGACCCCGTCCGATGCTCCGATTAAACCGGTACAGCACTGATATGTCGCTCCGTTCAAGCTGTAGCTGCCATTATCCGGGCCGGTAAAGTCGAAACTCACCGAAGGATGATTTACGGCGTACAGCAATATTCCTGTGGACGTATCGTACGTGGTACCCACGTGAACCGCACTGAAACTTAGTTCGTCCTGCGACCCGCTAGTGGTGTAACTCGACGACTCCCAGGTGCTCAAGCTATTCGTGATTATCGTGGTCGCACCCCCTTGGGCAACGATCAGTGCGCCAAACACGATTGGGCGCAGAATTCTTCTACACATACGCAAACCTCCGTCAAGAGAGTGCCGCGCGGTCAGGCTGCCTCTACGCCAGAAATGCCTGATCGTTTTGACCAAAAAGGAACGTGTGGCGAGAGCTAGTGTTTTATGCTGGCCAGGATCTGCTGACGATACTGGTCGGCTTTCTGGTAGATCTCTTGCTGGTTCAGCGTCAGTACATGCCGTGCGCTTACGATCTGACGGCCATTGATGAAGACATCCTCCACATCGCCGGCTTTAGTCGCATACACGATTTGCGAGTAGACATTGTAGAGCGGCACGGAGTTGGGGTGAGCGAGAGTAATCGTGATGAGATCGGCGCGCTTTCCTTCTTCGAGCGATCCGATCTCTTTCTCCATCCCAAGCACTCGCGCGCCGCCCATCGTCGCCATATCCAACACTTGTTCGGCCGGAAGAACGCGGGGATCGCCAACGGTGACCTTCTGCAGCTTCGCGGCGAGGTCCATTTCCTGAATCAGGTCCGCCGTATCATTGCTACCGGCAAAGCCGTCGGTGCCCAGCCCCACCCGCAAGCCCATCCTCAGCATCTCTGTTACCCGCGCGATACCACTCGCTAATTTCGTATTGCTCGAGGGGCAATGGGCGATGCCTGTGTTATGCCGCTTCAATGTCTGAAGATCGTTGTCGTCCTCCCAAACGCAATGCGCCGCGACGACGCGTCCATCGAGCACGCCTAGCTTATCCAGCACCTGGGTGGGCGTCATGTTGCGTTTCGTCAGCGAGTCATCGCGCTCTTTTTGTGTTTCAGAGAGATGGATTATCAGCGGTACGCCATATTTCACCGCCAGCTCGTGCGAGGCGACTAGCGCTTGATCGGGAGTCGTGTAGATGGCGTGCGGAGCGACAGCCGGAGTAATCAGGTCGTCATGTTGAAAGCGCTGGATGTAGCGCTCATTCGCTTCCAAGGCTTCTTTCCAGGTCTTGTGGTCGGGCGCGGGGAAGCCGATGATGGTTTGCCCCAGCACTCCACGCACGCCCGCTTCCTTGGCGCTTTCAGCTTCTACGTCTTCGAAGTAATACATATCGGTGTACGTAGTGATCCCGGCGAGAACCATCTCGAGACACGCCAGGCGCGTTCCCCAACGCACGAATTCTGCCGAAACATTTCTTGATTCGGCCGGAAAAATGAAGTTTGCGAGCCAGCTCTGCAGCGTCATGTCATCCGCAATGGCGCGGAACAGAGACATAGGCGCATGCGTGTGCGTATCAATCAGGCCCGGCGCGATCAGCCCGTCCGGCTTATCCAAGGTGTGCTTGGCCTGAAACAACTGCGCGATTTCAGCTTGCGTGCCGACCCCGACAATCCGCGCCCCGCGAATAGCCACCGCGCCATGGTCGATGACCTCATGGTGCGCATCCATGGTGACGACATACTTTGCGCGAATGATCCAATCCACAGGTTCTGCGGCTGCCGCCTGGAGAGAGAGCAGCGCGATCGAACAGAGAGCCTTACAGAAACGATGCATCGAAAGGCCTCGGAAAAATTTTCTGGAGAGACATGGTTTCCTGCTTACCGCTGACGTTCGCGAGAATAAGCTCGACGTCACCGCAGAACTCCCACAGTATCTGACGGCAAGCACCGCAGGGCGGCGTCAGCATGGCGGTATCCGCAACCACGGCGATCCGCTTTGGTTTCACGACGCCTTCTGAGATTGCCTTGAACATCGCCACTCTTTCAGCGCACATGGTGAGTCCGTATGTCGCATTCTCGACGTTGCAGCCGGTGTAAATCCGCCCCGTATCGTCTTCGATTGCGGCGCCCACCCTAAAACCGGAAAACGGCGCATGTGCTCGCTCACGCGCTTCGAGCGCGGCATGAATAAGCGCCTCCATGGATTGTTGCAAGCGCTTTACTCTGCCCCGCCTTCGTAGCGGAAGAAAACCGCGCCTAACGGCGGCAGGTCGATAGTAATGGAATGATTGCGTCCGTGCAATGGAATCGGCACGGTCTCTCGCCCTCCGACGTTGCCTATTCCGCTGCCGCCATACACCTTGCTGTCCGAGTTCAGGATCTCTTTCCAGAATCCTTTGGCCGGCACTCCGATGCGGTAATTGGCCCGGACTATCGGGCTGAAGTTGCAGACAACGGCAATCGCCTGCGCCTCCGTTGCACCTTTTCTCAGGAAGCTAAGAACGTTCTTTTCCGAATCATGAACGTCAATCCATTCGAAGCTCGAGGGAGTGTTCTCAGCAGTATTGAGAGCCGGTTCGCTGCGATAGAGATGATTCAAATCCCCTACCAGCAGCCTCAGGCTGGCGTGCGGCGCTGATTCAAGTAATGCCCAATCCAGGCTGGCATCGTGATTCCATTCCGACCATTGGCCAAACTCCGCGCCCATGAAGAGGAGCTTCTTGCCGGGTTGCGCATACATGTATGAGAAAAGCAGCCTGAGATTCGCGAACTTGCGCCAGTTATCTCCAGGCATTTTTTGGATTAGCGAGCCCTTTCCGTAAACGACCTCGTCGTGCGAAAGAGGCAGCACGAAATTCTCGTTGAAAGCGTAGACCGCACGGAAGGTCAGCTCGTGATGATGATATTTCCGGAAGAATGGATCCTGCGACATGTACTGCAAGGTGTCATGCATCCATCCCATGTCCCACTTCATTCCGAAACCCAGACCGCCTACATAAATCGGCTTCGAAACCATTGGCCAGGCGGTAGATTCTTCCGCTATGGTTTGCGTGTCCGGATGCACCCGATAGACCTCGGTATTCATTCGCCGCAAGAAGCCGATCGCATCCAGGTTCTCCCGCCCGCCGTACTGATTGGGGATCCACTGGCCCTCTTTTCTCGAATAATCGAGGTACAACATCGACGCGACGGCATCGACGCGCAATCCATCTACGTGATACTTGTCCAGCCAGAACATGGCGCTGCTCAACAGAAAGCTGCGAACCTCATGACGGCCGTAATTGAATATGAAACTGTTCCAATCAGGATGTATGCCCTGACGAGGATCGGCGTGCTCATATTCATGCACGCCATCAAAGAACCCGAGCCCGTGCTCATCATTCGGGAAATGGGAGGGGACCCAATCCAGAATTACTCCGATTCCGTTCTGATGGAACTCATCGATCAGCCGCATGAAATCCTGGGGAGTGCCGTAACGGCTAGTCGGCGCGAAAAAGCCTGTGGTCTGATAACCCCATGACCCGAAGAACGGATGTTCCATAACGGGCATCAGCTCGACGTGCGTGAACCCCATTTCCTTGACGTAGGGGATGAGCTGCTCGGCGAGCTCTGCATAGGTGAGAGAGCGATTATTCTGATCGGCAACGCGACGCCAGGACCCCAAATGCATCTCGTAAATCGAGATCGGCGCTTCCAGGCTATTGGCTCCGTGGCGGCTTGACAACCACTGCTCGTCTTCCCATTTGTAGGTCAAATCCCAAACGATGGAAGCAGTTTGTGGCGGGACTTCATGGAAGAAACCAAGCGGATCCGCCTTGTCCGCTTTGTATCCGCCGAAATTCGATTTGATGTGATATTTGTATCTGGTCCCGGCGTACACGCCTTCGACGAAAGCGGTCCAGATGCCGCCTTGCGTCCTCGAGAGCGGCGTCGCGTCCTTCTGCCAGCGGTTAAAATTTCCGATGACGGACACCGATCGCGCATTGGGCGCCCAAACGGCGAATTGCGTTCCATTTCGCTCGCTCAAGACGTGCGCGCCGAGAACGTCGGCCAAATTGATGTGAGTGCCTTCCTGGAACAGGTAGACATCGTTGTCGTTGAGTAACCTGGTTGAATCCGCCATATCGTATCGCTCTAGCTCATCAGGCTCAGGATGCCCCGAAGCGGAATGTGGACCCAGTCCGGACGATTGTTCAGCTCATAGGCCACTTCATAGAGGGCTTTCTGAAGAAGAAAAGCGTCTAAGATCAGGCGCTTCTCTTCGGCGTTCGCGGGAACAAACGGAAGGTTTCCCGCCGCGCTGAAGTAGGCCTCGAGATATGTCGCGCTGACCGAGGCGTTCCAGAACGCCGCCCAAGGTTCAGCCGCGGTGTGCGGCGCTTGAGCGGAGAGCGCAGTATAGGCGGCATATTGGAAAGATCGGATCATACCGGCGACATCACGCATGGCCAGCGTTTTTCCTCGCCGCTGTGACAGCGGGCGAGCCGGTTCGCCTTCGAAGTCAATGATCATGAAATCGTCACCCGTGTAGAGGACCTGACCCAGATGGAAATCTCCGTGATACCGTATGCGAACTGCGGTGATCGGATAATCACGAATTGCCCGAAAGCGTTCGGTCACCCGATGCTCGATTCTAAGGAGCTCTTGCGCGGTTTCGGCTGCATCTTCGGGCAGAACCGCCTGCTTACGGCGAAGAAGCTCGAAACTAATGTCAGCTTGTCCGAGCATCTCGTCGTATAGCTTCTGCCCGTCCTCGCGAGTGAAGGGCTCGGGAGCGAAATCGGGATCGGCAGAGTCAGCGAGCGCGGCATGCATCTGCGCGGTGCGCGTACCGAGCAACTGCGCTGAATCAGCATAGGGACCTAGTAGTTCGCGGGCGTGGGAAGGAATTGAGGGGAACATGTTGACTGTCCCCGCTTTGAAGAAGCTGTTTAGCGATTCCAGAGTGTATTTCCAGGCGTCGCCCTGATTTTGAACGAACTGCTGGAGGATGCCCACTGCGTACACATCGCCCTCTCGCGCATGGTATTCGAGTTTCCCCAAGACGGCCGGAGTGTGTTCGAATCCGTGCTGGGTGAGAAATGCGCCGATCTCGAGATCCGGATTTACACCGGGCTCTATTTTTCTAAATAATTTCAGGATGAATCGGTCCTTGTAAATGATCGAGGTGTTGCTTTGCTCGGCGCTCGAGATGCGGCTTTCGATAGGCGAGCCATCGCATTCGTAGTGGAGTGCCTGAGTGCGTGAAGCGATGAGTGAGCCCGCGGAGCCTTCGAACCTGCTGTTGCAAGCGATGGCAGAAAGCAAGGAATCACGGAATTCCCTATCCGATAAAGCTTCCATATCGTCGTCTCGAGCAGTAAGCACGTATCTGTCAGAATTGCCCTCGGCGTAAACGACGCGAACCACCAGCATGTTGAACCCTGATTTGGAGAGGGGGAGCACGTCGTCGATCTCTACATGCTCGACAGTTCTGGCTTTGGCGCGAAACCATCGCTGCTTTGTTAAGAGACTTGGAGAAATCATCGCACTAAAGGAAGTATTCAAAGTCGGTTTCCACCCGAAGGCGGCGTCGAATGCGGAATATATGAGCCGGAACGCTGGCGGGATTCAGCTCGACATAATTCCTGCGCCCGGTCCATACATAGCGCGCGCCTGTCAGCAAGTCATTTGCCTGATAAGGCCGGTCTTCTTCAAGGTCCAGCCGATCCAGGGGCAACTCAACGAAACCGGCTTGCGTGTGGTGCGGATCAAGGTTGACCACAACCACTATCAAGTTCGTGCCGTCCTGAGACCGCTTGCTATAGCAGATCAATTGTTCGTTGTCGGTGCGGTGAAAATCGAGCGACCAGTCGCTTTGCAAAGCCGAATTCTCGTGACGGATGCGATTCACTAAAGTAATAAATTCCCGGAGACTATCGGGCCGATCCAAATCCCAATGCCGGATCTGGTACTTCTCCGAATCGAGATATTCCTCGCTGCCTGCGCGGAGCGGGCGGCCTTCGAGCAGCTCGAATGCGGGTCCATAGATGCCGTAATTCGCGCCGAGCGTTGCGGCCAAAAGCAACCGGATCATAAATGCGGCGCGGCTGCCGATTTGCAGAAATTCTGTCAGGATATCGGGCGTGTTGGGCCACTGATTGGGACGGAAGAATTCACGCACTGCCGTCTGGGTCAGCTCCGTCAGATAGGTCGTCAGCTCATACTTTGCATTTCGCCAGGGAAAGTAAGTATAGGATTGGCTGAAGCCAAGCTTGGCCAGGCGGTACATAATTTTGGGGCGCGTGAATGCTTCCGAGAGAAACAGCACATCCGGCTGTCTTTTCTTGATCTCGGTGATGCACCATTCCCAGAATGGAAACGCTTTGGTATGCGGGTTATCGACGCGAAAAATACGAACGCCTTGTTCCATCCAGAAATCAAAAATGCTCTTGAGCTCCTGCCACATTTCAAACCAGGCCGGAGTCTCAAAATCGAACGGATAGATGTCCTGATACTTTTTAGGCGGATTCTCCGCGTACTGAATGGTTCCATCCGGACGCTTGCGAAACCATTCCTCATGCTCATGGACGTAAGGGTGATCGGGTGAAGCCTGGAAAGCAATGTCAAGGGCAAGCTGCATACCCAGATCCGACGTGTGTTTGACCAGGCGGCGGAAATCGTCAATAGTGCCCAGGTCAGGATGAATAGCTTTATGCCCGCCTTCGGGTCCGCCTATTGCCCAAGGGCTTCCCACGTCGTCCCGCTCCGCAACGGTTGAGTTGTTCTTGCCTTTGCGAAATTTGATTCCGATCGGATGAACGGGCGGAAGATAGAGGACGTCGAAGCCCATCGCAGCGATCGCCGGGAGGCGAGCCTCGCAATCCGCGAAGGTGCCGTGACGACCGGGTTCAGGGGCGGTGGATCTCGGGAACAACTCATACCAGGAGCTAAACCGCGCCCGCACGGGATCGACCACAAGCACGAGCTCACGACCAAGGTCGGTCGCAAATCGCCGGTCGGGATAGCGGAGCATCATGTCGTCGAGCGCCCCATCGAGGGCGCGCTGGCGGCGGTCGGAAATATCGCTGTCCGAGCGCAGAAACTCTGATTGTTCTCGCAGCCACGCCGCATCCGGGTCTTGAGCGCGAGAGGCGGCTTCCTCGATAAGTTCCGCGCCGATCAGGTATTCGACATTCGTATCGCCGTTGGCCTGAATCCGTTTCCGCAGATCGCGGCGCCAGGTTTCCCAATGATCAACCCAGGCGTGAATGGTGTAACGATAGCGGCCCAATTGGGAAACTGAAAATTCGCCGAACCAACGATCGTTTACCAGCGCGTGCATCGGCTTTTCGGACCAAGCGTCTGTATTTTCGGGACGGTAAAGCAGTAGCGCGGAGATGGCGTCGTGCCCATCCGTGAAAATATCGGCTTCGACGCGCACCGAGTCGCCCACCGTCCTTTTGGCGGGGAATCTTCCGGCGTCTATCTCCGGGGAGACGCCTTCGATGATGACGCGTTTACGTCCGTCCTGCCGCGGTTGCTTCGTCATAGGTCTTCGGTTGATTAGATTGATTAGAACGTTTTACCTGGTCTATCAAGTTTTGATACAAAGCTATGGTCTGGTCGGCGATCGCGGTCCAGCTAAACGTCTCTTCTACGCGTTTTCGGCCGGCTTCCCCGAAACGCCGGCATTTTTCCGGATCGGAGAGCAGGTCTGAAACTTTCGCGCCCAGGTCGCGCGCGAATTGATCGGGTTTGGTTGGAAAGCCCGTTGCGGGATCCTGATCGAACGGCACCAGGTATCCCGTTTCGCCGTCCACGACCACTTCTTTGATGCCACCCGTGGCGCTCGCCACTACTGCCGCGCGACAGGCCATGGCCTCCAGATTAATAATGCCGAACGGCTCATAAACAGACGGGCAACAGAACACGCGGGCATTGCTGTAGAGCTGAATCACTTCAGGCTTGCTCACCATCTTTTCGATCCACACCACGCGCGGGTTCTGCTTCCGCGCCTCCTCGACTTTGGTTCGCATCTCCGCCGCAATTTCGGGCGTGTCGGGAGCGCCGGCGCAAAGAACAACCTGCGTATTCGGGGGCATGTAGCGGATGGCATCCACCAGATTGGTGACGCCTTTCTGCCGGGTGATCCGCCCGACGAACAACACGTAGGGCGAGGAGGGATCTACCCCATAGGTCTCAAGCGCGGTCGTATCGCTGGTCTTCTGGTATTCCGTGAGATCGATGCCGTTGTAAATCACATGTACGCGCTCGGGCGGTATTGGATAGACGCGCAGGATGTCTTCCTTCGTCCCCTTGGAGACGGCAATTACCGCGTCGGCATCAAGAATTGCGGTTCGCTCCATCCAGGAGCTCATGGCGTAACCGCTGCCAAGCTGTTCCGCTTTCCATGCGCGCAAAGGTTCCAGGCTGTGCGTGGTGAGGACAAACGGAATTTTGTAAAGCTTCTTCGCAAGGAAACCAGCCATTGAGACATACCAGGTGTGGGTGTGGACGACGTCAACGCCGCTGAGCGCCTTGACCTGAGTGAGGTTCAGGCTGAAAGCCTCGAGCGCGCCCTTGAATTTCTCCTGCGTGCCGTGGGTGATTTCGCCCCAGGGCTGATCGCCACGGACGTGCAGGTTTCCGTTGTCGGAGTGCTGGTCACCCCAACAGTGCACTTCAACTTCGATCTTCTTCGCGAGCTCACGGCTCAGATAGTCGACATGAACGCCTGCTCCTCCGTAAACGTGCGGCGGGTATTCGCGCGTAAAAAGTCCTGCCCTCATGAATCCTCCAGCTCAAGATGAAATTATCATGACGAGACAAGATTCATTGCAGGCAGATAGCATTTCAGGAAGTCCGCGATAAAGTATTGGCCGCTGATCAAAGCGGATAAACGCGGATTTTCCGATTCGCTTGCTTACGCGCGCGGCTCGGTTTCGGGTTCGGGGCCGGGGCCCAGGATGGGGCCGATGTGGCGGGTTCCGATAGCCTTTTCGTGCTTAATGAGCCGGAGCCACCATTCGTAGGTCATTTTCTGGACGCCTACGGTTTCGGTGAGCTTTTGGAGCTCATTCGGATTGGCCCACGCGTATTCCGACGGAACGCCGCTGGAAAAGGTGACGAAGCGCTCCAGAAACACAGGAGGCTTGGGCCGTTTCGCCACTTGCTCGATCAACTGCTGATTGGTGGGGTAGCAGGATGTGACGGTTGTGCCATCGATAACTTCGACCTCGACCACTTGCGTGATTTTCAGCTCTTCGGGTGCGGCGTTAAATTCTCGATTGCACCATTGGATGTGGAGTTTGGAGGTTGCCTCGCGGGCGGGCCGCTGCAGCTGTTCGGCGCGATCGAGCCGGCCGTAGTAGGCTTCCAGCTCCTTGAAAGCACGGTAGAAGGCCCGCTCAGTGGTGGTTTTGTAGCGGGTGAAGTTATTGAACTCTTTGTGATTATCTTCGGTCCAACAATAGGAGATGCTGGGCAGGTTCCATTCCACTTCTTCGAGGCGCTTGGCATTGCGCTTGAAAAACCAGTGCGCGCGAGCGGTTTCCTGGACCAGCGTGACGGCGACATTGCTTTCCGGCTGGTAATGTTCAAACCACCAGTTGACGGTGAATTCGAATTCGGCAGGATCTTCGTGGCGCAGGATGGTCTTTTCCGAGCAGCAGCCGTGTTTGAGACCGTTTTGGCTGGAGACGGCCTTCCCTTCCGGGGATTTCGGCCCCCCGCCGGTGCGGCGATGATCGCTTTCGGGTGATTCCGGATCGGCCGGTAAATTTTCGTCGTGGATGAAATCTTGCATGCGCGTGTTTCCGCGTATGAGTGTGGGGGCTCGAAGTGCGACGCCAGACGGTTTCCGGTGGGAAGCTGTTGATTTTGGGGGAAATGGAAGATTTCAGAAATTTGTTATCGGGTTAGGCGGCTGCGTGAATGGGCGTTTTACGAAACGAACTCCGCATGAGGGCGCCTACGATGAGGTATGGACGAATTGGTCTTCGAAGTTGTGCAAGAGTCGGATGGCGGCTACTGCGCCGAGTGCCTTACGGAGAACATCTTCACTCAGGGTGATTCTTGGGATGAGTTGCGTCGGAACGTACGTGAAGCTGTAACAGCATTCTACTTTGATCGGCCAGTTCCCGCGACTATTCGCCTCCACCTGGTGCGCGACGAAGTCTTATCGGTGGCGTGAAAATCCCGCGCGACGTATCCGGGCAGCACTTAGATCCGTTGCGCGTCATAAGCAAGTCTCGCGAGACGCTCTCATTGAGACTCTGGATCTATAGACTTCAGAGCGGTGAAAGGGCGTTTTACGAAACGAACTCCGCATGAGGATTTGGGTTCGTTTTTACGGATTTGGGGGAGAGATGGATTGCCCAGTTACCGCGGCGAGCGCGTGAGCTTGAGGTCTGCGAAATTCGCCCACTTGCCGTCTTTGTCTTTCTGCTCCATCAGCCATTGCCACGTGTCTTTTTCCGGGGCGAAGCGAAACGTGGTGTGGAACGGCCCATCGGGGTATTCAAAGACAAATCGGATCGCGTTACCATCGCGCACACCATAGCCGAGCGTTTCTGAGAATCGCCCCCCGAAGACGTCCAGTAGATGGAGTACGTAGCGCTCGCTGACCAGATCGTAGCCGAGATACCATATCGCCTCGTATCGGCGCTCCGAGCCGGGCGCATCGGCGTCCGTTTTTTCGTGTAGGCGGAGGAACTGGTGGTTGAGCACCCATTCCGCCTGAACTTCATGGTGCGCGTCGCGGCCCATGACTCGGCCTTCCAGCTTCCAGACGCCGGTCATGTGATCGACGAGATCGTCGCGCCACTCGGCGGGGCTCTGCGCGCCGCAGCGGACGGGGATCAGCCCGACCAGGAGCGCACTAAGCATGAGTAGGGGAAATGAGATTTTCATACGGGTTTTAATTCCGTATTGTAAAGTCTTCCGACGCCCTCCGCAGCGCGACGCGTGCGCGGCACTCGCATTCTTGTTGACACCATCGTTCAGGATGCCGAGCTTGGTTCCCCGCTGGAAGAGATCCAAGAGAACTATCCCGACTTGTCCCTGACCGCGATTCAGCAGCTTATTTCGTTTGCTCACTCGCACCGCGACCAGCGCGTATGGTGAGAGTTTTGTTCGATCACAATCTGCCGCACAAGTTAAGGACCAACTTGGCACGCTCGGCACGCACGAGACCATTACCACCTGCTACATGGGATGGGGTGAGTTGAAAAACAGTGAATTGCTGCGGGCCGCGGAGACCAGCAAAATCCTCACAAGACTCGCGTCTGACGCATCATCTCAGACGTGTATTTGTATATGGCCGGAAAATCCTCTTTCTCGAGATACGGGAAGTCGTCAAGAATTTGCTGCTCCGTCATGCCATTGGCGAGCATGTCGAGGACATCGTTCACAGTTATGCGCATGCCGCGGATGCACGCGGACCCATTTCGTTTGTCAGCTTCCACGGTAATGCGGGGATGTATAGCAGGCATAACGCTCGCCTCAACATATATCGTACAGTTGGTACGCTTTCAGCGTGCGCCTAAAATTGGAGGACTCAAATGAAAGCGCTGGACCGGGTGTTTGGATGGCTGCTGGTTCTCGGGGGCATTGGGCACGGGCTTGGATCCTATAAGGCATACAGCAACCAGCCGATGGACCTGCTGTGGGCGCTCTCGGCCTCCTTTGCGATATGGCTGCTGGCCGCTGTGAACCTGCTGCGAGCCGGGCGGAAGGGAGACCGCGCACTGGCGTGGATCAGCTTCGCGGGGTGTGTAGTTTGGAGTGGCTTTGCGGTGTGGTTCGGCGTGCTGATTGGGAACGTGTTTGACTTCCGTCCGATGGGGAATCTGATTATTACGCTGGTTCTGGCTGTTTTCAGCCTGCGCAGCGCTCTACGCCAAGATCGTGAGGGTCGCGCTGGGCATTAATGGGAATGCAGGGGTTGCTTCAAAGTGGATTGCACGTCCGGCGGAAGCTTGTCCGCTCCTGCAAGCATGAGGCTGATTTGCCACATCTCGTGATCTGACATTGAGTGCCCATAGGCGGGCATGCCGGTTAGCCGAATTCCGTTCGCGACTTTCCAATAGGTCTCGCCAGGCGGATCGTCAGTTACGCCTTTTCCGTGGAGCAACAGCGGTGGCGCTGGATACATGCCTTTCGCCGCGGGCGGCTTTTCCCCATCCATGATGCCGTGGCAAAAAGCGCAATTATCGCGATACAGGTGTGCGGCGTTCTGAAGATCGGCAGGGCTTGCCTGAAACGGCGCGGTTTTGGGCGCATACTTTTCAATCTGGGCGTCCAGGCCCAAGTGAGCCAACGTCTTTTCAAATGGAATGGGCGCAGCGGCGGTCGCGACGGGCGCATAGCCGAACCGGAAGTAGCAATAGACCACGACCGGGATCAAAATGATCCCAAAAATGAAACCTATCAAAAATCTCATCTGTCTCTATCCTCGCTCAGAACGATAACCTTGGTTCAACGGAGCAAAAGATTGCCGGGAACGCCTAAACACCTCTATACTTTACTTCTGTTTACGACTATGCCATTGCTGATGGCGCAGCAACTGCCTCCACCGGCGGAGTCAGCGGCGAATCCAGGACCGCTGACCATCGACTTGCCTGCAGCCATTGCGCGGGCGCGAAAGTACGGCACCCAGATAGAATCGGCCAATATTGCGGCGGCGCTCGCGAGGGAGGATCGCGCGCAAGCGAAAGCGGCCACACTGCCTTCGGTCAATGCCCTCAATCAATTCATCTACACGGAAGGGAACGGCACTCCATCGGGCGTCTTTGTTGCCAATGATGGCGTCCACGTTTATAACGAACAAGCGGTGGTCCATGAAGATTTGTTGTCCCTGGTAAGGCGCGGTGAGATTCGAGTGGCGGAAGCGGCGGAAGCAGTAGCCAAAGCGAAGGCGGACGTGGCTGCGCGCGGCCTGAATGCGACGGTCATTCAGGATTACTACACCATCGCATCGGCGCAGCGGAAGGTCGCGAATGCGCAAACCAGCCTGGCGGAAGCACAGCACTTCCTCGACATCACGCAAAAACAGGAGCGCGGCGGGGAGGTAGCGCATGCCGATGTGATCAAGGCGCGCTTGCAGGTTGAGCAGCACCAGCGCGATGTGCAGGATGCGCAACTGGCAGTTGAAAAGGCGAAGATCGCGCTGGCTGTTCTCATTTTTCCGACGCTTCAACTCGAGTATTCGATTGTGGACGATCTATCGCAAGCTGCAGTTCTTCCGCCGCTTTCGGAAACAACCATTCAGGCAACCAGCAACAGCCCGGATGTGCGCGCCGCTCGCGCCAGCGTCACAGAGGCTCGCCTGGGGATAAGCGTAGCCCGCTATGCTTACTTGCCGACGTTTGGATTAGATCTGTGGTACGGAATCGACGCCAACCAGTTTGCGGCGGTTTCGACGGAAGCGCAGGCGACGGGCCGCAGCACTCTGCCGAATTTTGAGGTGCGCAACCGGCAAAACCTCGGATATTCGGCCGCAGCGACGCTGACCATACCCGTGTGGACCTGGGGTTCCATCCACAGCAAGGTGAAACAAGCCGCGTTGAAGGAGCGCCAGGCCGAGCTCGACCTTACCGTTGCTCAGAAACAACTTCAGGCCGAATTGGCTTCTACGTATCGGGAAGCAGAAACGGCGTTGTCGCAGGTGCAATCTTTGCGCTCCTCCGGCGATCTTGCGGCGGAGAGCCTGCGTTTGACATTGCTGCGTTACGAAGCCGGCGAGGCAACCGCCCTGGAGGTCGTAGACGCCCAAAGTACAGCCAGTCAGGCCCGTGGAGCCTACGATGATGGTTTGTTGCGTTATCGCGTGGCACTGGCAAATCTCGAAACCTTAACAGGAAGGTTCTGATGAGATTAAAGACTCACGGCGTTCTGGCGGTAGCGTGCTGGTTGTTGCTGGCGGGATGTTCTGGAAAGCCGAAAGCAGGAGCGGATGCAGGTGGGGACGAATCGCAGCCCGCCACCCCGGTTCAAGTGGCGACCGCGAAGCGCGACAGCATTCAACACCTCATCACGGCGGAAGCCATTCTGTATCCGGTGAAGCAAGCGAGCATCGTGCCCAAGATCAGCGCGCCTGTCCAGCGCTTCCTGGTGCAGCGGGGAGACCACGTCCGAGAGGGGCAACTTCTGGCTGTGCTTGAGAACCGGGATCTGGTTGCGGCAGCGCAAGAAAGCAAGGATCTGTACCACCAAGCGCAAGCGGCCTATCAAACTACAAGCGCAGCGACTATGCCGGAGGACCTTACGAAGGCGCAGACTGATGTGCAATCCGCGCGGCAGGCACTCGATGCGGCGACCAAGGTGTATGAGAGCCGGCAGGCACTTTTTCGCGAAGGGGCTCTGGCGCAGAAATTGGTGGATGACGCCAAGGTGGCGATGGTTCAAGCACAAAGCCAGTTCGAGACCGCGCAGCAGCATTTGAAATCACTCCAAACTGTCGGCCGGGCGGAACAGTTGAAAGGCGCGCAGGCACAGATGGATGCCGCAAAGGCGCATTACCAGAGCGCGGAAGCCCAACTTTCATATACCGAGGTTCGCAGCCCGATAACGGGCGTGGTGTCGGATCGCCCATTGAATGTTGGCGAGATGGCAAGCACCGGATCGGCGGTAATATCCGTGGTCGACATCTCCCACGTAGTGGCCCGCGCGAACGTTCCCGTTCACGAAGCGGCGGCAATTCAAGCGGGAAGGCCGGCAACCATTTCGGGTCCAGGCGGCGAACTGACCGGGAAGGTGACGGTGGTCAGCCCTGCTGTCGATCCGAACACGACTACGGTTGAGGTTTGGGTAGAAGCGGCGAATCCGGGCGAGCGGCTGAAGCCCGGCATTACGGTACAGATTTCGATCAATGCGAACGAGATCGAGAACGCAATCGTGGTCCCGGTGGCTGCCCTGCTCTCCTCAGACGAAGGCGGCGACAAGGTGATGGTGGCAGGCTCTGATTCGCTGGCTCATGAGCGCAAAGTTCAGGTTGGTGTTCGCGCCGGAGATGAAGCACAGATTCTAAGCGGCGTGAATCCGGGCGACCAGGTCATAACGGATGGCGCGCTTGGGCTGGACGACAAGGCCAAGATTCAAATTGCGAAGCCCGGGGCGGAGGCGAGCGGCGACAAAAAGGACGCAGCCGATAAATGAGCCAGCTCACCTCAATGCAGCAGCCGACCGCCACGGAAGAGCAGTTCGATCACTGGACGGCGCGATTTCTCAAATCCATCATCTTCATTGTTGTCGCGCTGGCCTGTTTCGGCGCCTATCTCGCGTTCAATATACCGGTCGCTGTCTTTCCTTCGACGAATTTCCCGCGCATCATCGTCGGCGTTGACAACGGCGTTATGCCCATCGATCAGATGCAGGTGATGGTAACTCGCCCCATTGAGGAAGCGGTCAACTCTGTTCCCGGCCTGGATCACGTCTTGTCGATCACCAGCCGCGGGTCGGCCGAAATCGATCTCTTTTTCACCTGGAGCGTCGATATGTTCCAGACGCTGCAGTATGTGAATGCGGCGATCGCGCGCGTACAGACGACGCTTCCTTCAACAGCGAATGTCACGACCAATCGGCTGACATTTGCGGCGTTTCCCATCATGGGCTACAGCATGACTTCAGCGACCGCCTCACAAACCAGGCTTTGGGAATTGGCTACGTACTTTGTGAAGCCGCAGTTAAATCGGCTGAACGGCGTTTCGACGGTTGTCGTGCAGGGCGGGCAAGAGCCCGAATTCGAGGTTGAGCCTGATCCAGTCAAACTTATCGAGTCGCAAATCACGGTACCGAACTTGTTGGATGCGATTTCTAAAAGCAATTTGATCGATTCTCCCGGTCTGATCGAGCGCAACCACCAGCTGGTTTTATCTCTGGTGAGCGGGCAGGCTCGCACTCCGGCGGAAATCGGCGGCATCATGGTGAAGACGACGCAGGCCGGCGTGCCGATCAAGGTCAGCGATGTAGCCGCGGTGACTCAGAGCGTCAAGCCGGTCTACACGATTGTTACGGCGAATGGGAAGCCCGCCGTATTGTTGAATATTCTTCGCCAGCCGGACAGCAATACTGTGGCGGTTGCCGATGAAGTGCACAAAGAGCTTGGCCAATTGCGGCAAGGCTTGCCCTCCGATGTCGCTTTGCAGCCCTTCTACGATCAATCCGAGCTGGTGAGCGCTTCCATTAAGAGCGTGCGAGATGCAATCATCATCGGACTGATACTGGCAGCGGCGATTCTGGTTCTCTTTCTTCGGGACTGGGGGACATCTGTTATCGCGGGGCTGGTTATTCCCGCGACGATTGCCGTAACCTTCATCGCGCTGCGGGCGATCGGCCAGAGCTTTAACCTGATGACGCTGGGCGGGCTCGCGGCGGCGGTGGGACTGGTGATCGATGACGCGATTGTGGTCGTCGAAAACATCGTGATGCACCGCGATGCCGGCCAGAGCCGTGGAGAGGCGATCCGCAGCGCCTTGCGAGAAATCCGAGTGCCTCTGGTAGGTTCCACGATTACTCCGATGGTTGTGTTCCTGCCGTTGATTACCATTACGGGCGTGACGGGCACTTTTTTCAGAGCGCTCGCCGTTACGGTTGCCGTTGCGCTGCTGACTTCGCTTGCTCTGGCGCTGACGTGGACGCCTGCTCTCAGCCACCTGCTGGTACGTTCCCGGCATTCGCACTCAGTGGATTCAGGCGACGGCACGGGATTCATGGGCCGGATTACGCGTCTTTATGAACGGGCCATCAAGGGCGCCTTAACTCACCCGTTCATCCTAACGGCATTGGCTGCTTTATTGATTGTGGTCTCCTTCCTCTGCTATCGATCGCTCGGCAGCGACTTGCTGCCTGCAATGGACGAAGGCGGATTCGTTTTCGATTACTTAATGCCCGCGGGATCTTCACTTGAAGACACGAACCGCGTGCTCACCTCGGTCGAGAAGATACTCCACGCAACACCTGAAGTAGAGAGCACTTCGCGCCGAACCGGTCTGCAGCTTGGGCTGGCGGCGGTTACAGAAGCAAATACGGGAGATATCTCGGTGAAGCTGAAATCCCAGCGCGATCGCGGCGTGGATGAAGTGATTGCTGACGTTCGTGAAAAGGTGAATAAGCGGTTTCCGCAACTCGACACCGACTTTCACCAGATTCTGGAAGACATGATCGGCGATCTCACCGGTTCGCCTGATCCCATAGAGATCAAGCTCTTTTCAGAAAACACAGACCTGCTGCAGCAGTGGGCGCCGCGAGTAGCCGACAGCATCAAGTCCATTCCATCGGTGAAGGATGTGAAGAACGGCGTTGAAGATACCATCAGCGGCCCCGCGCTCACGTTTAACGTGGATCAAACGGTGGCTGCCCGGGCGGGCTTTACTCCTCAAGAAGTGGAGTTGGATGCGAGCGCGATTATTGGCGGAGAGCCGGCTACTGTTCCAGTGGTGACGAACGGCCGCGCCTACACCTTGCGGGTTCGATTTCCAGCTTCTACAAGAGCCACGCTTGATTCCATCCGGAACACTCTGCTGATCAGCTCGACCGGCCGAGTCGGAACGCTGGGGACATTGGCAGACGTGAAGTATGAAGCCGGTGAAACGGAGATTCGCCGCGAAAATCTGCAGCGCGACATCGCTGTGACCGGGCGTCTGGAGGGAATGAGCCTGGGCACGGGCATTGCACTCGTTCAGAAAAAAGTCGCAAGTCTTCATCTTCCCTCCGCGATCCGTATTGTGTACGGCGGGTTGTATCAACAGCAGCAACAATCATTCCACGATCTCTTGTTTGTGCTGGCTGCGGCGATTGTGCTGGTTTTCATCGTGCTACTTGTCGAGTTCGGAGGCTTCGCTGCACCGGTTGCGATTCTTTCGTCAGCGCTGCTTTCTACCTCCGGAGTTTTCTTTGCGCTCTTCGTCACGGGAACAACTTTTAATCTCTCTTCATTCATGGGGCTTATTATGGTGGTCGGCATCGTTGCCAAAAATGGAATCCTGCTTCTCGATGCGGACCAGAAGTACCGGCGCCAGGGATCTTCCCCGCGGGACGCGATGATTGAAGCGGGCGAGAGACGTCTGCGGCCCATCATGATGACTGCTATGGCTGCGATGGCCGGCATGATTCCTCTTGCGCTGGCTTTGGGCGCCGGCTCTCAGATGCTGCAGCCCTTGGCGATCGCAGTAATCGGAGGCATCCTGGCGTCCATGGTTTTATCGCTGATTGTGACTCCGGTGGTTCACTATTGGCTGGCGAGGACATGAGGAGATCCGCAGTGATCGAGACAACAATTCCAAGCTGGCTTACGATTATCTTCGCCGCTGCCTTGCTTGTATCGCTGCCTGCAAAACTTCGCGCTCAACAGCCGAATATTCAAGAAATCATCGAGAAATCGGTCCAGGCGAATAACGCAGTTTTCAAAGCAGCTCCCGATTTCAACTACAAGGAGCGCGACCGCACCGGCAAGGGATCGAAGACTTCGCAAGTCACGATGATCGAGGGCACGCCTTATTACCGCGTGATCGCCATCAACGATCAACCTCTTTCACCGGCTCAGAGCGCGGCAGAGCAGCAAAAACAGGAGAAGGTTGAAGCGCAACGGCGCGCTGAATCACCCGAGGACAGGCAAAAGCGCATCGAGAAGTACGAAAAGGAACGGGCCCGCGACAACCAGATGATGGCGCAATTGACTGAAGCGTTCAACTTCACGTTAGCGGGCGAGCGCAAGGTGCGAGGCTTCAACGTCTGGATCCTGAAAGCGACTCCGCGGCCCGGTTATAAGCCGCCAAACATGGAAACGCAGGTTCTCCCTGGGATGCAGGGCGAGTTATGGATCGATCAGCAGAGTTACAACTGGGTGCGAGTCATCGCCCAAGTCATCCATCCGGTTTCGATTGAGGGCTTCCTCGCGCAAGTCGAGCCAGGCACTCAGTTCGAATTGGAGAATTCTCCAGTTGGCAACGGGATCTGGCAGGCGTCACATTTTGCCATGAGATCGCAGGCCAAGGTTCTGTACATGTTCAACCGGGCGTCGCACGACGATGAGACCTATTTCGATTACCAAAGGATTGAAGCGTCAGCCCGAAACGGGAATACGCACCGGGATGCACGATGAGATTAGCCTTTTGCACTTTTTTTGTTCTTGCTGCTCTTAACGCGCAAACCAACATTTATGTGCTGAAAGCTGCGCGGCTGTTCGATGGCAAGAGCGACGCTCTCGTTGAGCCGGGCATGATCGTCATTGCGGGCGATAAGATTCAATACGTCGGAGGACCAGCGCCCCCGAACGCTACCGTTATCGATCTCGGTGACGCCACTCTGTTGCCGGGCTTCATCGATTCGCATACTCATTTGACGATGGATTTCAATCCTGACTACAACGGCTCGCGCCTGGCAGACCTGACGCGCACCATCCCGGAGAAGGCGATCAGAGCAACCGCAAATGCGCGCAAAACATTGATGGCCGGATTTACGACTGTTAGAGATGTAGGCTCCAGTAATTTCCTGGATGTTGGGCTTCGCAATTCCATCAACAGCGGTATTGTTCCGGGCCCTCGGATGCTGGTATGCGTTCGCGCGCTGGGGTCCACCGGCGGTCATTGCGATGAAGGAGCGGGCTTCCGTTTCGGATTGTTGAATCATGAGAGTGGGCCGGAAGATGGTGTAATCAATTCTCCCGATCAGGCTCGGTTTGCGGTCCGCTTCAACATCAAGTACGGAGCAGATGTAATTAAAACCTGCGCTACGGGCGGCGTCCTTTCGCCTACTGACGACGTCGACGTCCCTCAGCTCACGCAAGCGGAGTTGGATGCGCTGGTTACCGCCGCTCATGAATTGCGCCGCAAGACGGCAGCTCATGCCCATGGAGCAGAGGGCGCGAAGCGGGCGATTCGCGCGGGAATTGATTCGATAGAGCACGGCACCTTTGTCGACGACGAGGCGCTTCGGATGATGCGCGAACACGGAACGTATCTTGTTCCGACGCTTTCGGTGCGCAGCGGACTTGCGGAATCGACGTTTCCTCCTCTGGTCCGGCAGAAGGCTGATATGGCAGTA
Source organism: uncultured Acidobacteriaceae bacterium (assembly GCA_963758245.1). Taxonomy (GTDB): domain Bacteria; phylum Acidobacteriota; class Terriglobia; order Bryobacterales; family Bryobacteraceae; genus Bog-105. The sequence goes on from CAVWUV010000017.1 coordinate 200,162, forward strand.
AAGGCGCAAGACGCCATGGTTCGGCGCGCGCTGGCCATGGGTGTCAAGATCGCGCTCGGGACCGATGCCGCTGTATATCCGCACGGTAACAACGCGCTGGAGTTCGTACTTATGGCAGCCGACGGGATGACTCCCGCGCAATCTTTGCGTGCAGGGACCTCATCAGCGGCGGATTTGTTGGGCCTGCGAGATAAGATTGGAACCTTGGAACCGGGCAAGCTCGCGGACATCGTTGCTGTTCCAGGCAATCCCATCGAGAACATCAAAGTTACGCAAAGCGTAATATTTGTGATGAAGGAAGGGACCGTTTACAGAAACGACAGAAATCCCGCCTTCGCGCTTTCCTCGAAATAGCCCCATTCCACTCGCCGCCCTGTTCTGGTGCGTGGCGGCTCCGCCTGCAAGTATGTTAGGCTATATATAGCCGAGCGTACTAAGGTCGTCGACCCATGCCCAATCCGAAGTCTGAGCGAATGGAGTTTTTACAGGGCACGCTGGAGATGCTAATCCTCAGGACGCTTGTATTTGGCCCGAAACACGGATACGCGATCGCTCAATTTATTCGCCAGATGTCCAAGGATGTTCTTTCGGCGGAAGCCGGATCACTGTATCCAGCACTGCAACGGCTGGAGATGCAAAAGTTGATCACGGCGAAATGGGAAATGTCAGACAACAACCGCCGGGTTCGCCATTATCGGTTGACCGCCGCGGGCCGGGCAAAACTTTCTTCCTCCATGTCGCGCTGGGACGAATTTGTTCGGGCTATCGGGAATGTCTTGAAACCTGCAGCGGTTAAGGAGTAGTTTCATGTTGCTCTGGAATAAAATCGCCCTGCTGCTCCCCTGGAACCGCCGCGCTCGCGAATTGTCACTGGATGAGGAATTGCGGTCCCACGTGGAGTTGGCCGCGACCGATGCTCTTGCAGAAGGAGCAACGTCCGATGAAGCAAAGTTTGCCGGGCGGCGCGATCTGGGCAATCAGCTACGCATCCGAGAGGACGCACGCAACGTTTGGGGCTTCGCTGCGGTGGACCACTTTTTTCAGGATGTGAGTTTCGAGATAAGGCAATTGAAGCGCAACCCAGGATTTACCGCAGTAGTGATCTTCACGCTTGCACTGGGAGCCGGGGCGAACGCATTGATGTTCACGGTAATCGATTCGGTACTCCTGCAGCCGTTGCCGTATCCAGATTCGCGCCGACTCGTATCCATCGAATCGATCCAACCGGATGGGGGCCGGGGTTCCACATCTCTGCCGAATTTTCTGGATATGCGAACGCAGAGCCGGTCTTTCTCTGCGATGGCCGCGTATGAGGAAAAGAGCGTTTCACTTCGATTGCCAGGCGGCGAACCGGTCCACAGCGCCGGGGGTGTAGTTAGCGCGAATATTTTTGATGTTCTGCGCGTCGATCCGATGCTTGGCCGCGCGTTTTCGGCGGGGCAGGATGAGGCTGGAAAAGCGTGCAACGTGGTTCTGAGCGCGGAGTTCTGGCGCGAACATCTCTCCGGCGATCCTCGTGTCCTGGCGCAAAATCTCACTGTGGATGGAAAAGCGTGCAGCATTTCGGGTGTCATGCCGGACGGCTTTGCGTTGCCCTCGCGTGACGACGAATTTTGGATTCCGCTCCAGCCGACGCCGGACGACATGCGCGGTGCGAGTTTCCTCGATCTCATCGCGAGGCTGAAACCCGGCGTAACGCTTGCCGTTGCACAAACGGAGCTGAGAGTGATTGCACGACGACTCGAGAAGGCATACCCGGAGGACGACAAAGGCGCGGCTTTCAGCGCAGAGCTATACCAGGACAGGATCACGGGAAATGCACGGCCCGCTCTCTTTGCGCTGCTCTGGGCGGTAGTGTTTCTACTTCTTATTGCTTGCGCGAATATCGCCAACTTGCAACTGACCCGTGCTCTGGGCCGCAAGCGCGAGATGGCCATTCGCGCGGCGCTGGGTGCAGGCAGAATGCGCGTGGCGAGACAGCTCTTTACCGAAAATATAGTCCTGGCGCTAATCGGGACAGGCGCCGGACTGGCCCTGGCGGCTGGCTGTGTGCCTTTATTGAAGCGCCTCGGAGCCGGTGCGATTCCGCGCATTGAGGAAATTGGTCTGCGCCCGGAAGTCTGCGTCGCAATGTTCATCGTGGCCAGTGTCTCGGCGCTGCTGTTCGGGATGGCTTCGGTGTGGCAGAGTGCTCGCCGGGATATTGAGACCGCTTTGCGGGAGAGCGCCGGGGCTGTCGCGGGGGGCCGTAATCAGCAGAAGATACGCGACCTGCTGGTTGTCGCACAGTTGAGCCTGGCGATCGTGCTGCTTGCTGGTTCGGGTCTGCTGCTTCGCACGCTGTATCAGCTCTTGAATACCGATCACGGCTTTACCGCGGCGCATGTGCTGACCATGCAAACAGCAGTTTCGGGAATAGAACCATCGGACAAGAATTTAGCGACCACAATCTACAGCCCTGAATTGGATGAGATCGAGCATATACCGGGAGTGAAGGCCGCGGGTTTTATCACGTTCCTGCCGCTTAGCAATGGGAGCGCTTCGGCGGCGTTCATCATCAGAGGACGTGCAAATCCCGCTGGGGAAACCCGGCCACGAGCTTTGCTAAACGCGGCGAGCGAGCATTTCTTCAGTGCTCTGCAGATCCCGCTCCTCAAGGGCCGGTTCTTCGCAAGAACAGACACGTTGGAAAAGCCGCGCGTGGGAATAGTGAACGACGTTCTAGCACGACGCTACTTCGCGGGACAGGATCCCATCGGAAAACAGATTGCGTTCGACGATAGCGATTTCAAATCACATCCGATCACGGTTATCGGCGTGGTGCAGGGGACGCGTCAGACGGGACTCGCGACCGCGCCGGACGCTCAACTGTATCTGGATTTCCGTCAGGTTCCACCCGCGACGCTATGGTCGCAGTTCTTGCTGAAGCAGATCATGACCTACGTCGTACGTTCAACCGGAGATCCCCTGGCGCTAAACCACGACGTACAGCACGTAATCCATCGAGTGGATCCGGCTCAAACGGTGTTTCACGTGGCGACGATGACGGAGATTGTTTCAGCCTCGGTGCAAAGCCGGCGGCTCGGCGCGATACTTCTGAGCGTGTTTGCCGGACTGGCGCTGGTTGTCGCCGCCGCGGGGCTATACGGAGTCCTCTCGTATATGGTCACGCAGCGCAGACGTGATATCGCCGTCCGCATGGCTCTGGGCGCTCGAAAAGATGAGGTGATCCGGATGGTCGTCTCGCGCGCGCTAGTGTTGTACGCTATCGGCGCGGCGCTAGGACTGGTGGGCGTGATCTGGTGCGGACATCTGCTCTCACAGATGTTCGTCGACGTACGACCCTGGGATCCGGCCGCGCTTGGAATCACAACAGCCGCGCTGCTGCTGGTGGCCTTACTTGCGGCCTGGTTCCCGGCGCGGCGAGCGGCTTCGATCGATCCGTATCAAGCTCTGCGAACCGATTAAAAGTGTTCTTGACTCAGAGGCGCGCCAGCCTTTCGGGTTGATCTGCTCGTTTGTGATACACAACTACGTCAATCTCAACATCGGGCTCAAACTGACCCTGGAGCAAGCGGCTGCGTATTTCGTGGAATGGTTGTCGCTGGCATAGTGATCGGTCTTATCTACCGGCCCGGGACGCCACACTGAGCTATTCGTATTTCAGAGCTACAAGGGGCTGTATCTTCGCGGCTCGTCGCGCCGGAATCAGAGCGGCAATTGCTGAGATCGCGATCATGAGCGTCGCCGCCGCCGCGTAGGTGAGGGCATCTGTAGATTTCACTCCATAGAGCATTTTCTCGAGAAGTCGCGATAACGCGAGCGCCGCGGGAATACCGATGATGAGACCCGCTGCGACGAGCCAAACGCATTCCCGAACGACTAGCCAGAGCACATCGCTCAACGCTGCGCCTAGCGCCAGGCGGATACCGATCTCTGCCGTTCTGCGCGAAACGGAATAATTCACAACGCCATATAAGCCGATGGCCGCCAGAAGAGCCGCAACTGCGCCGAGCCAGCTCACGAGCCCGGCAAACAGCCGTTCGGAACCGATCGACATGTTGATTAACTGCCTCTCCGTGTGAATGTCAGCGATCGGAACCGATTTGTCCACCTGCGCAACTGCTTTGCGGACCTGCTCGGCGAGCGACAGCGGCGGCAGCGCGGTTCGGATAAAGAATACCGTCTGCTGGAGATTTTGAAGATGCTGTCCATAGGGCACGTAAGCGGTGGGCGGCGGATCTGTACGAACGTTTGTGTAGTGGGCATCACCGGACACGCCTACGATTCGGATTGGCGGCGATTGAGACTGTTCTTTCGGCGTGTCGCCGAGATAGAATTCTCTTCCTATCGGGTTGCCGTTTGGGAAGTACTTCTTTGCAAATTTTTGATTGACCACGGCGACCGGCTGGGAATTTGTTGAATCTGCCGGAGACAGATCGCGACCCAATATCAATGGGATTGCGAGCGTGGAAAGAAAAGAATCGGAGCAGAAGTGAAGGGACACAGTATCGTTCTTGTAACTCTGTTTGAGCGGCTCTCCGGCAATGCGCACGTCATCGCTGCTTTCTCCATCTTCAATCAGCCCATGTCTCGATAACGCAACCGAGCGCACACCGGGAATTCGCTCGATACTTTGCCTCAGGCGTCCGTAGAGCGCGGCGAGGGCCTGATCTTTCAAACCACTGAGGCTTGGGTCGGTGCGGAACGTGAGAATGCTTTCCGGATTGAATCCAAGGTCAACTGCTTCGAGGCTGATCAGTGTTCGAACAAAGAGCCCAGCGCCTGTCAGCAGCAGGAGTGAAAGCCCCACTTGAGCTGCGACGAGCAGACGACCCAGGCGCAGCCGCGGGCTGGTTCCCGCGCCGGCAAGCGCGCCATCCTTCAAAGCGGGACTAAGATCCTGGGGCGCCGCGCGCCAAGCGGGTATCGCGCTGAATAGAAGGCCGGTAAACAGCGAAATAGCGAACGCAAACGCAAGAGTTCGCTCGTCTAACGCGGCATTGATCTCGAGCGGCTCCGCGCGATTAACAGACAGTAGCAGATGTATAAGCGGATTTGCAATGCCGATACCGAGCGCGCCTCCGGTGAAGGAAAGCAAGACGCCCTCTGTCAGAAGCTGGCGCAGGAGCCGGATTCGGCTTGCTCCAATAGAAAGCCGCACGGCGATCTCGCGCCGTCGAGCGGTCGCGCGAGCCAGAAGCAGATTCGCGAGATTGGCGCAGGCGATCAAGAGAACAAGAGCAACCGCTGCCGCGAGAATATAGATCCGCAGCGAGAGATTATCACGGAGCAATCCCACGCCGCGCGCGCCCGACTCCATTTCGAGGCGAAACACCGTCTGGAGATTTCTCCCGGAATACGATTCGATCTGATGTTGAAAGGCAGCATTCGCAGCAGCACGCGCCTGCTCGTCGGTTGCGCCCGCCCGCATACGAGCAAAGACGCGCACCCACCAATAATCAGGCTTGCTTAGCGAATACGATTGCGCACCGATCTCCTCCGTGGCCGCCATCGGCAGGAAAACATCAGGCACCTCTCCCGGATACAAGCCGAGAAACTCGCGCGGCGTGACCCCAACAATCAATACCGGTTTTTTGTTTACGGCGATCTGCCGGCCAATGATGGCAGAATCCTGGCCAAATCGCCGCGTCCAGTAGTGGTAGCTAATTACTGCGACTATGGGGCGCGAAGCGTTGTCATCGTCGGCTATAATCGTGCGTCCAAGCAGCGGGTTTATCCCCAGGGCGGTGAAGTAGTTTCCGGAAACTACATGGCCGAGCGCCAGCTCACTTGCACCGTACGCGGTCAGGGTAAGGTTCAGGTCTGAAAAGGCGATCACCCGTGAAAACTGCGGGACGACGGCGATGGCCCTAAACAGCGGGTAAGAAAACGACGCGCAAACGCGCCGACCCCGCTTGTCATCGTGGCAGTCTCCATCGTACGAATGAAAGGGCATGTCCACACGCTGATCCGCGACCCAGGTGAGCGCGCGAAGCTGCTCAGGACTTGAAACGGGCAATTGCTTCAGCATTAGCGCATCGATCATGCTGAAAATCGCGGTGTTTGCGCCGATTCCGATGGCGAGCGACAGAGCGGCCGTACAGGAGAATACCGGGCTGCGGCGGAGGAGCCGGCCGGCAAAGCGAACGTCCTGCCACCAAGTCTCGAGGGTTTGAAAGGTCCAGAGAGCGCGCGCGTTTTCCTTTGCGAGTGTGGAATTGCCGAACGGGCGGCTCTGAGTTTCACTACCCTCTTTCATCGCCAAGTGGAAAGCGATCTCGTCTTCGAGGTCACGATCCAACCTCCGGCGGTGGAATAATGCCTTGAGCCGCAATCGCAAAATGTTCAGGATTTCGTTCACTCATGCCTCCATGACTCGCGCGATTGCCATAGATGCCCGCGTCCATCCGGAGGAATGCTCGGCCAATTGCTTCCGTCCCGTCCGAGTCAGCTTGTAGTACTTCGCCCTGCGGTTGTTCTCGGAGACGCCCCATTCACCTTCGACCAAACCTCGCAATTCCAGCCGGTGCAACGCAGGATAGAGAGCTCCTTCTTCGACGTGCAACTCTTCACCAGAATGAGAAAAGATGAATTCCGTTACGCCATAGCCATGCATTGGAGCGCGACTTAATGCCTTAAGGATAAGCATGTCGAGCGTGCCCTGTAAAATGTTGGTCTTGTCTTTATCCGTTCCCATAAGTCGCTTATGGGAAGCTTATCACTTAGCCCCGGATATTTGCAAGCTGTTTTGTTTTGGCTCAGAAGAATGAATCGCGCGTCGATGGAGCGATTCATTGGCGGAGTGATAGCCCAATCGCGATCACTCCGCCGAGCTTTGTTATATTGCTGCGCCGCCAGAGACGAAGATCGTCTCACCAGTGATCCAGCGCGCCTCGTCCGACGCGAGGAACGAGACGGGAGGTGCGATGTCCTCCGGCTGTCCCGCGCGACCGAGCGGAGTTGCTGAGACAGTATCCTTTTCGAAATCGCTATCCACAATGCCCGCAGATCGCGTGCCTTCCGTGATGACCAAGCCAGGGTTGATTGCGTTTACGCGAATTTTCCGGGGTGCGAGTTCCTTGGCTAGCGATTTGGTAATTGTGTCCACAGCACCCTTACTGGAGGCGTAGACGGAAGCTGCTGCTGGAGCCAGAGCGCTCACCACCGAGCTGATGTTGATCACGCTCCCACCTTCGGTTGGGAAGTACGGTAGAGCGGCCTTCGTCGCCAGCAGCAAGCCGAGCACGTTTGTATCGTACTGACGCTTATATTCGGCCGGGGTGACCTGCTCCAAAGGAACAAATCCATACACACCGGCGTTATTCACGAGAATGTCGAGCTTGCCGTAAGCTTTCTTCGTCTCCGCAAAGAGCACTTCGACCTCCGCTTCGTTCGCCACGCTCGCCACCACAGCAATGGCCTTTCCACCGGTCTTCGTAATCTCTGCAACAACCTTGTCCGCGCCTTCCCGGCTGGTTGCATAATTCACCACCACATTGGCACCGTCGGCGGCAAGCTGCTTGGCAATCGCCGCGCCGATACCCTTCGAAGCACCCGTGACCACCGCCACTTTACCGGTCAACTTGCTCATCTTATCCACGCTTTCCGACGAAGCTCTCTGCTTCGTCATTTCGATATCTATCGAATCGATGAGACGAGATTCCCGAAGGATTCAACCCTTGAATCGAATTCCTAAGCTGTAAGGCATTGGTCCCGCACGAGCCACTTAGAGGCTAGACAAGTGCTTTAGGTATGCGTTCCATACATTGCGGCGCAGGGTGAGATGGGCAAACTTGCCGTTGCGCTCGATGTTGATCAGGCCGGCGTTATCTAATTCTCTTAAATGGTGGGACACGGTAGCGGGGGCGAGTCCTACCCAATCACCCAAGCACGAACAGGTAGGCGCTTCCTTCGACTCTCCAATTTTCTGGAGCATCTCAAAACGCTTGGGGTCCGCTAACGCCTTGCTGATGAGTGTAAATTGCTGCTCGTCGAGGTGGACTTCACGAGCGCCCATATCGACTTTGATGATATCGCTCCGGATCGCGGCGCGTGCAGCACGCTGGCCAATGATGGCAACACGGATCAGCTGATACGAGCCGACGGATTGTGCTAGAAGCTAATCTTCAAGATCTGGCCTCCATTGCCCACGAACCATCCAGATTTCGGATTCGCAAAAGCGACGGCCCAGTAGCCGCTCACTTCGGGCAGTGTGAACCAGGTACGGCCTTCATCTGGGGTCCAGGCCCCTGCTCCGGAGTTGAAATTCGGCTCCGTCTCGGCGGTAATCACAAAGGCATGGTCGTGTTCATGGTCGAATTCTTCCTCGCCGTCTTCGGCGTCCCGGCGACGGCCACTGACGTAGGCTACGCAAAAAATGGCTCCCTTCACGGGTGGCTTGTTCGTAAGAACCCACGTTTGGCCGCCATTATCCGAGGTTGCGGTCTCAGCGGCGTCGTTTGACGCCAAGTCGCCTCCGCCGAGGATGCCATGCCAGGCATCGCGGAAGGCGACCGAGATCCCGCCCGCCGTGGGCGAGCTCACTAGCGGCGTGTCATACGCGTTCCAGGTGTCGCCTCCATCTCTGGTAGCTAAGATCCTCGCAATTGTTGAGCCACCAGTGGCAATCCAGGCATTTCTTTCTCCCTCTGTTGCTGCGCAGGTTCCACTTGCCGCAAACGAGGCTTCCCCCGGCAACGCCGGCGGCATATTGGCGGCGATGGAGTGCCAGGTCATTCCATCGGTTGTGCGAATATCGGGGAATACTCCGTTCACCGAATCGCTGTGGGTGATGCCGCGTTTAGGAGTCCAGAACGCGAAACAATCATAGAATGCATTCACAGTCTCATTCGTGAACTGTATCGTCCAGGTCGCACCGCCATCGACGGTTTTGTAAATGCGAAAATCTGTGGTATTCGCGCCAATCGACATTAAATAGGCGACCTTGTCACTTACGCCGTACACATCACGGAATTGGAGGTTTTCCGCTCCCGGCACGACAGCGGCTTTCCAGGTCTCTCCGCCGTCAATCGTGACCACATACGTACCGCCAGTTCCGGATGCCCATACCACACGGGAGTTCACCGGGCTGACAGCAATCAAGAGCTGCGTAGTGCCGCTCTTTTGTCGAGTGAGCTTGGGTTGGTCACCTTTCCAATGTTCTTCCGCAAGGCCGAAAGAAGCGGAGGCGGCAATCAGGAAAGCGATCAGCGAACGTTTCAACATAGGAGTTCTCCTCGGACGGGAATTCGTGGCGCAGGGCAGTATAACAACGTCGGAAACGGACCGTCAATCTAGTAAGTCCCGAGCTCCCGACATTTATTGACGCAAGCAGTCGGAACTTGGCAACGAGTATTTCCGACTTGTCGTGAAAGCCGTTTCTTGTCAGCGTTTCCGCATCAGGCACCGCCAAGGACAGCAGTTTTTGATTCAGGGTGCCGGATAATATGCATGAACAAAGAAGGATTATCTTCGATCCTATTCCGCGAGTGGACGGCATCGAGGCCTCGAATGATCCCCTTCTTGAGCTGCGCGCCGCCATCTATCTGATGAGCGGCCGTGGCCGCCGGCAAGCACGAGCGTAGTCAGAACGAGCTTCCCGAAACGCATGACCGGGCGATTCTCTGGCCAGTGAATGGTAGCGTCGTCGAGGATGTCAGTGTCGTTTGCAAGCTGGACTGAAATCTGAAAACTGGCAGGGTCGCGATGCGGTCTTTGAGCTCATGGAAAAGGAAGTTGGGCTCTTTGGTTTTAGCATCGGCGCCATCCAGATGCTCGACACCTGCATCCGGTGTGATCCGGGAGCGCCCGTAACGGCTCATACCATCCTTGTTGGTGAACTGAAATGCTGTTACCCCGAAGTATGTTTCCCTCGCGAAACTGGATGGAGTCGGCTTGGGCGCCTGGACGAATACCAGGGCTGCGGGATGAGCTTTGAGAAATGTCTCAATGGGCGACGGCGGAGGCTTTGATGGATCGCTCACGGCGACCGCGCGCAAGAATTCGAGAAACTCCTGACCCGGTCCGAGTTGGGAATTCATGGGTGGAGTGACTGACGAGATCTGTGTGAACGCTGGTGGGATTTTCGGCTACTCGATTTTGCACTCGCTCACTTAGGCCGAAAGGTATCATTCGATGTCTCCGAGTGCTGATCCAGTGAAGTGTCGGGGGCAGTTCGTTAGCATGGCAAACCGCTCCCTCACGGTCGCGGCTCTGTTTGGGGCACTGATGGAGGTGCGTAGCAAATGCCCACTTAGACGAGTTACGGTCGACTGAGTAATCGGGAGTCACTAAGCGATGGATCTGAAAGCACAAACAGCCGGACATAATCTTCCGTTTGGAATCGCTCTCATCACACTTGCATTCTTCTGGGCAGCCGTGATGAGCACTCTCAGCAAAGCCGCCGCTGGCGTCCCTCCGCTGTTAACTTTGTTCCGAAGCGTCGGAGGTTCTATTTGCCAGCTTCTGTTCTTCGTCGCAGTGCGCTCGATTCCTCTGCTCGCTTCGGTCTGTTATCTAATGCAGCGCCGTTATTCATTCCGCTGGTGGTTTACGTCTGGTTCCGCAAGACGCCGGTCGCGACCGGCGCATGAGGTTGCCGCACAGATTTCTCCGATGAGGCTTTGTTTTAACTGCCGGCCACCTTTTTTTTCAATACTTCGTTCACGGCGGCTGGGTTGGCCTGTCCGCGGCTGGCTTTCATGACTTGCCCGACCAGGAATCCCATAACGGCGGTCTTGCCGTTCTTGTACTGCTCGAACTGCTTCGGATTCGCAGCGAGCACCTCATCCACGATCTTTTCGAGCGCGCCGGCATCCGAGATCTGCTTGAGGCCTTCGCGCTCCATAATGACAGGTGCGGAATCGCCCGTTTCGAACATCTTCGGGAGAATCTGTTTCGCCAGCTTGCCTGAAATTTCGCCTTTGTTGATGAGTGCCACCAGCTCACCAATCTGCTCCGCGCCTACTGGCGAATGGGACAGATCGTCATCGGCTGCTTTGAGCAAGCCCATTAAGTCTCCGACGATCCAATTGGCAGTGGCTCGGGGATCGCCACTCACTTTGACGGCCGCCTCGAAATAGTCACCCGTCGCGCGGTTCAGCGTTAGTACCTGCGCGTCATATTCGCGCAGACCATAGACGCTCACGAATCTTTCACGGCGGTCAGCAGGAACTTCGGGCAGCCTGGACTTAACTTCGTTGAGCCAATGATCACTCACCCGCAACGGAACCAGATCCGGCTCCGGGAAATAACGGTAATCGTGTGCATGTTCCTTGCTGCGCATTCCAACGGTTCGCCCGGTTTCCACGTTGTACAAACGGGTCTCCTGCACAACCTGTCCACCGGATTCAATCAAGCTCACCTGGCGCTCTATTTCATACTCCAGCGCCATTTTCAAAAAGCGGAAAGAGTTTAGATTCTTTACTTCGGCCTTCGTTCCCAGCTTCTCAGCGCCTCTGAGCCGGACCGATATGTTGGCGTCGCACCGCAATTGCCCTTTCTCCATGTCGCAATCGGAGACGCCGAGATATTGCATGATCTGCTTCAATTCCGTCACATAAGAATACGCTTCATCCGGAGATCGCATGTCGGGCTCGCTGACAATTTCAATAAGGGGCGTTCCGGATCGATTCAGGTCCACATAGGTATAGCGATCGGAATCTTGAAAGCCGTCGTGAATGCTCTTGCCTGCGTCATCCTCCATGTGTACGCGTGTGACGCCGATGCGCTTCTTCTCGGCACGGCCCGGAACATCGACATAGCCGTGCTCGGCGAGCGGTTGATCGTATTGCGATATTTGGTATCCCTTCGGCAGGTCCGGATAGAAATAATTCTTTCGCGCGAATCGCGAAAACGGATTAATTTTGCAATGGAGAGCAATCGCCGCGCTCATCGCCAACTCCACGGCTTGCCTGCTGAGCACGGGCAAGGCGCCCGGCAATCCGAGGCAGACGGGACAGACGTTCGTATTGGGAGGCGCGCCGAACTCGACCGGACAACTGCAGAAGATCTTGGTTTTCGTGCCAAGCTGGACGTGCACCTCAAGCCCGATCACGGGCTCATACTTGGTGAGGAGATCATCGGCAACCGCACTCGCGGACATGCTCTGATTGTAAGGCGAGAGTGATGGTGACGTACTCGCGCGTGCTGAGCTACGGTAGCGCGGTCAGTTGACCTGGAGCATAATGTGTGCAGGCGTCGAGCCATGAATCGGGAAAACGCGCTGGAAATTCTGCGTCAGCACGAACCGGAGCTTCGTGCAGCCGGCATTCTGCATCTGCACCTGCATGGCTCGGTTGCCCGCGGCGATACCCATTCAGAATCGGATGTCGATTTGATTGCTGATTTCGATTCAGCGAGACGGCTTTCGCTTTTGGACATGGTCGCTCTTGAACTGCGCCTCACCGATATGCTCGGCGTGAAAGTCGACTTGTCGCCAGGGAACATGCTACGCGAGCCGATTGCAACGAAGGCGGCCAGCGAGGCAGTGCTTGCCTTTTAGAGAACCATCCTTACCGCTCCGTGACATCTTTGGGAACATAGCCGATATTGAAACCTACATAGAAGGCATGGACTTCGATGCCTTTCGCCGCGACGGTAAAACGGTTGCTGCCGTTGAGCGCAAGCTGCAGGTGATTAGCGAAGCTGCGGTACGTCTAGGCGAACAGGGACCGGTCCTCTGCCCAGATATTCCATGGCCTCAGATTCGCGGGCTCGGAAACTGGCTGCGTCATCAATACGATCGGATCGATCTACAGAAGCTATGGGAAATGGCGAGGGACGACCTGCCGGTACTGAAGGCTGCGGTCCAACGGGTGCTCAATTCCCAGGCGTGTTGATGTTCACTTGCCGTTCGCCCAATACGTGCTGTGGCCGATGTAATCGGAATCCGGCAAATTCGCCAGAATGGTTCGGCGCAGCTTGAGAATGTCGACCTCGCCCTGCTCCTGGTACAGCACGCTACCGTCGGGTGAGATCAACATGGTAAATGGAACGCCTGATTCCCACTTAGGGTCGAAGGCGGCTTGCATCGCGTAGGTGTCGTCAGATCCAAAGAGCAGATTGCGGCTGGAGGCGTGTTGCCTCTCGAGCATTTTCATGACACCGGGCTTCTCGTCCGGCATGTTGGTCGAGACCGTGACGAAATCGAAATCGCGCAGCCGGTACATACGATAGGTGGTCTCGAGATCCTGAAATTCGTGAACGCAAGGCCCGCACCAGGTCGCCCAAAAATCGACCAGCAGCACTTTGCCGGTCGGGTTACGCCGCAGCTTCTTCAAATCATCGGCAGAAGCGGGGTCCAGTCGAACAGGTTCAGCCTCGATCCTCTTCAACTCTTCCGCGCGCCCGGCTTCCTTTGCGATCCATTTTGTAGAGCAGCCGAAGACGCCCGTGTGCGCGACAGGTACTGGCTTGTTTGCAAGCAGAGCTTCGATAGCGTTCCGCGCATCCTGCGTTTTGACGAGATTCTCGCGCTGGCTGTTGTCAACGCGGCCTTCGTAGCGCAGCTTGCGACCCTGATCGAAAATGAAAACGTGCGGGGTGGCTTTAGGGCCGTAGGCGCGCGCTACGGTTTGCGTGTCGCCGTCGTAAAGATACGGAAAATTGAAATGGCGGTACGCAGCGCGAATTTTCATCTCGTCGAGGCTGTCGCTGACATCCGTATAACCTAGCTCATCCAGGCGAATCGCATTGGGATTGTTCGGCTGGATCGCGACCAGCGCGACGCCCTTGTCCCGATAGTCCTCAGCCAATTTCTTTATGCGGCTCTCGTAAAGCTGTGCGGTTGGGCAATGGTTGCAGGTGAATACGATGACCAGCACCTTGCTCGAGGAGTAGTCGCTCAGCTTGTGAGTCTTTCCGTCGATGCCCGTCAGGGAAAAATCTGGCGCCGGCGACCCTAGCGCCAGTCTCGGATGAGGCTCGTCAGCAAAAGCGCTCAACGAAACGAGTACAAGAGCAAGAAATCGCCACATATCGAAGGAATACCATTAACCAAGATCGCCGGCGACGGACCGGAGTTTCTTATGAAAAAGCTTATTAACCAGCCTCATCACGTGGTTGAGGAGATGACGCAAGGCTTATTGGCCATGTATCCAGGCTTGGCGCGTCTCTCGAGCCATACGGTCTTGCTTCGGTCGGACATTGAGGCGGTCCGTGATGAACAAGTGGCGCTGATCTCGGGTGGCGGAAGCGGTCACGAGCCTGCGCATGCCGGGTTTGTGGGGTCAGGGATGTTGAGCGCTGCGGTGGCCGGCGAAGTTTTCACTTCGCCTTCCGCTGAATCCATTTTCGCCGCGATCAAAGCGGTTAGCGGCAAGCCCGGTGTGCTGCTGATCGTAAAGAACTACACGGGCGATCGTTTGAATTTCGGCCTGGCAGCTGAAATGGCGCGGGCGGAAGGCATACAGGTGAACACCGTAATCGTCGCCGATGATATTGCGCTCGCCAACACCGAAGAGCACGCTGGACGCCGCGGTATAGCGGGAACGGTTCTTGTTCACAAAGTGGCGGGAGCTGCGGCAGCCGAAGGCAGGAGCCTTGCCGAAGTCGCCGCGCTCGCGCAAGCCACGGCGAATGACGTAGCGACAATGGGAGTCTCGCTCTCGGCCTGTACTGTTCCGGCTATCGGCAAACCCAGTTTCACCCTGGAGGAATCGGAAGTAGAGCTGGGTCTGGGCATCCATGGTGAGCCCGGCGTTTGTCGCGCGCCACTAGAATCCGCCGACAACTTGGCGGACCGGCTTGTCGATACGATTTTGTCCGTTCACCGGCTGAATCGCGGTGACCGAATCGCTGTCCTCATCAACAACCTTGGCGCGACAACCACGATGGAGCTGGCCATCTTCGCGCGTCGAGCTTTGATGACGCTGGAATCCCGAGGACTAAAAACAGAACGGGTTTATGCAGGAACGTTCGTCTCATCGCTCGATATGGCAGGGGTATCGGTCTCCGTCCTGCGGCTTGACGATGATCGCTTGCGACGTCTGGACGCGCCGACGTCAGCTCCTGCCTGGCCGAACGCACTCACAAAACGACCGGAGTCCCCGAATACTAGAATCATTTCTTCCGCGAAGTTCAATCCTCTTCGAAGCGAGCAACCTCCAAAGTCTCAATTCGGAGAGAACATGCAATACGCAATTGAAGCCGTGTGCCACGCCCTTCTCGATGCCGAAGCGCATCTCACGGAACTGGATCAAGCGGTGGGAGATGGAGATCTCGGAATTAACCTGGCACGCGGGGCAAAGGCCATTAAGGCAGCTGTGCCCACGTATCCTCTTGACGATCCTTCAGAAGCCCTGAAGGCGCTGGCGCTCACTGTTCAGGAAGTATTAGGCGGATCTTCTGGACCACTGTATGGCGTTCTCCTGCTCAGGGCCGCTAGTTCCCTGCACACCGGCGACATGGACGATCCGAAATCTTGGGCAAAGGCATCTCTCGCGGCCTGCCAAGCCGTGGGGGAGCTAGGTGGCGCAGCACGCGGGGATCGAACCATGCTGGATGCTCTGCTGCCATTCGCAAACGTCTTCCATGCATCTCTCGAACAGGGCCTTCCATGGAGGGAGGCGATCGAAATCGCGACGGATGAAGCGCAAACCGCTGCTCAGGCG
Organism: uncultured Acidobacteriaceae bacterium; assembly: GCA_963758245.1. Taxonomy (GTDB): domain Bacteria; phylum Acidobacteriota; class Terriglobia; order Bryobacterales; family Bryobacteraceae; genus Bog-105. The sequence continues at coordinate 215,776 of CAVWUV010000017.1, forward strand.
ACTGCTCAGATGATTCCCCGTCGAGGCCGCTCGAGTTACCTGGGCAAGCGAGCTCTTGGAACTCCGGACCCCGGCGCGGTAGCAGTGGCGATCTGGCTGCGAGCATTAGCGTCTTGAACTGCGGCGGATGCCTCAGGCTCGCGGACAGGCCAGAATAACTACAGAAATGGAAACACGCGATCCACGAAGTATTGCTGTATCCGTAAGCTGGCTGCTGGTGTTTGTTAATGTTGCGCTCGCGCAGGACCCCACGAAAGCTCTTCCGCGAAATTACCAACTCGCGTTTGAGAACGAGCTGGTGCAGGTAATCAGAGTGCGATATGGGCCGCACGAGAAATTGCCAGTACACGACCATTCTCGATACCCGACCGTGTACGTCTATCTCACCGATTCCGCGCCGGTGCGATTTAGTCATGTGGAGGAGAAGCCTTTCACGATCATTCGGCCTCCGGTGAAAGCGGGGGGATTCCGAGTCAGCCCGGGCCGTATCGAAAGGCATACGGTTGAGAATCTCGGCGATACCCCGAGCGAATTTCTGCGCGTCGAGCTGAAACGTTTCCCGCTCGGAATACAAAATTTCGCCTATCGTGGCTATAAACCCTTCGATCTTTCCCACACTGCGGTGAAAACCGAATTCTCAGACCAACGATTGACGATAGAACGCATCGTATGCGCCGGTCGGAATGCATCCGAATTGATCGAGCCGGGCAACCCGTCTCTTCTTGTTGCCTTTTCGCCGATGCTGGTGCGTTCTTCGGGAAATGTGCAATTGCCGAAAGGAGACGTTTACTGGCTGAGTTCGAAGCAGGCCGCCAAAGTCGAAACGACGGGGCGCTCAACCGCGCATGCGTTACGGATTGTATTCCTCAATCGACCGGTTCCCATGCCATAGCGCCCGCCTTGCTCAACACTTTCTGTTGAGTTATACTTCAGGGTAATGGCTCCTGTACGAAGGGCAAGGCGACACCCCAAACGGCTTTGGAAACCGATTCTAGGCACGATCACGCTTTTGGCGTCAGCGGATACATTGGCCGACGTTCGGCCGCTGTTAACTCGAATCGTTGATGCGCTCGGGACGAACGCGGCGGCCAGACTGCTGGGCGCAGACCGTGCGCAGGTGTCGCGCTGGGGAGCGGGAACTGAATTGATCGGGGCGGAAATGGGCCGCCGCGTCGTCGATCTGCACGACGTATTGACGCGCATTTTGCGCGCATACAATCGCGAAGCTGCGGCCATGTGGCTGGTCGGGTCAGAACCCCTGCTCGGGGGCGCGCGGCCAATTGACGTTTTGGCGATGGAAGGAGCTGCGCCCGTAATTCGCGCGATTGACGGCATCATGCAAGGAGCGTACGCGTAGCCTGGGTGCCAGTTCTTTACCGTGTATTTCCCTTTCAGCCTGCCGCGGCGGAAAACGAGCCGGGCGGAGCACTATATGTTCCGAGGCAGGGCGGAGGCCGTCTGGATAATCCCGAGGCTTATTCGGTCCTCTACCTGAGCAATTCAGCTGCGGGCGCGATTGCAGAAGCGTTCGGGCGGTTTCCTGAATGGACGCCTGCGATTCTCGAAGGATCTCCTGGCCTGCATGGAAGCGCTCGCGCGCTCGGCCGTTATGCGCTCAGCGAAGAAGCGGTGGTGTGCAATCTGGATAATCCTAAGCAACTGCGCGAGTTGGGACTCCGGCCCTCGGACGTGGTCAGCCGCGACTACACGAGAACTCGAACTTGGGCGCGGCTCATACATGAGCAGCGAAAGTGGGTGGGCGCGCGATGGTGGTCTTACTACGATTCGCGCTGGGCGAGTTTCGGTTTGTGGGACATCAGGGGGCTCACGGTCGAAAGCGTGGAATGGCTTCGCCTGGATCATTCTGCACTGATCGAAGCCAGCCGGGTGATTGCCCGGCGAATCGTGGAACCCCGCGCTTCGAAAGTTACCGCAATGGCGCGCTAGCATAAGCTCCTGCAAAGGAGCGCTAAAGTAGATTTCCGTTGAACGCGCTGGAATGCTCTTTCCTGTTCAGTCGAGCATGCTGGCTATCTTTCTAAGAAATTGCCGGATAGTTAATCCAAAGGGACGTTCTATGAGATCGGGGTGAAAGGTCTGCATGAAACTCCCGGTAAGCTCGGCATCTTCGGGATGCAGCGCAAGGAACGCGGCGATATCCCCTCGCAATTGAGTCCAGTCCTCTGGCGTAGATTCCGATTTGTACGAACCGATAATCTCCTCGAGCGTATTTCCTGTGATATCGAAATCCTGATGAAACCAAGCGCTTAGTAAGTAGCGCAGCTTATCGAATGACTGGGTGTCCGCCATGCCTGCGTTCTCCTGCTCAAGGAATGGGGTAGGACGTGAGGACGAAGTACAACTTCCACTGCTGCAAGTTGCACAGGCGAGAGGATGATGTTTAATCCTGCCGCATCGGCCATTGCGCCGATCCTAGCATGGATGGCGCCGATTATTGGGTGCTCGGAAGCTATCGCAAAGGAAGCGCTAGCATGAGCTACTGCAAAGGAGCGCTAACATAGATTTCCGCTGAACGGGCGGGCAGGTGCAGCATGCCGTTTCCGCCGCGAATCCGCAACGGATCGCCCGAGCCTAATTGGCTGCGGAAATCGCCGTCCTTGGGGAAGTGAATCGTTATGTCCTTCGCATCGGCGCCGTTGTTGATGCCGATGATTACGGCCTGGGTGCCCTCCTCGCGCGCATAAACCCAGGTTTGTCCCGTCACGGCGAGGTCGATCAGTTTGCCGCGCCTTAGCGGTTCCAATTTTGCTCGTAATGCGGCGAGTTTCTGTAGGCGCTCGAATACGGCATTTTCATCCGGAGTGCGACCCGAAGCTTCGAACGCGTTTCGTGAATCTTCTTTCCAGCCCCCGGGGAAATCGCGCCTGTTATCGGGATCATCTCCGCCGGGCATTCCAATCTCATCGCCGTAATAGATCATCGGCGTTCCACGCACGGTCATTAGAAACGTGAATGCCAGTTTCAATTTCTCCGTGGTTGCGCCCGGCTCGTTCATAAACCGCGCTACGTCATGCAGACCGAGAAACGTCACCAACGCTTCAGGATTGTGATATAGGCGGTCTTGCGCAAGCACTTTTGCGGCGTCATCGATCGCGTTGCCTTTGGCAAAAATATTCCGGATTGCGTAATACATCGGGAAATCGAACACGGTGTCGATGCCCGTATCAATGCCGTCGAATCGCTTCACTCCGCCCTGGAAGAATGACGGAATCGCGGGGTCGCCGTCAAAGACTTCGCCCACGGCTCGAAGCCTTGGATACTGCCGCTTCAGAGCCGCCGACCAGTCGCGCCAAAAGCTGCGCGGCACGTACGGCAACGTGTCCTGCCGGATTCCATCGAACCCCGCCACGCCGATCCACCACAATGCGTTTTGAACTTCGTATCGCGCAACGTCGGGATCTTCCTGGTCCATATCCGGAAGTGCGTCGCCGAACCATCCGTCGAGCACCTCGCGTTTCAGCTCAGCCGATGCATGAACATCCGGCAGCGTCCAGATCTGCCACGTCTCATTCACGTGATGAGCAGCGGTCCCGTGAAACCAGCTTGATTTGGGCGGATCAGTGACCCACGGATGATCGGGCCCGACATGATTTGCTACCTGGTCCTGAATCACTTTAAGCCCGTTCCGATGCGCCTCATCGACCAGCTTCCGCAGCAGCTCGAGAGTGCCGAAATGCTCTTCCACTCCGTAATAATCGACAGCTCCGTAACCGTGATAATCCGAGATGGCTTGCCCTTCGATAGCCTGACGCCGGTTGGGCTGGTTGGTGTTGTCGTAGACCGGCGTTAGCCACAGTGCCGTCACCCCAAGAGATTTGAGGTATGGAAGATGGTCGATGATGCCCTGAAGGTCGCCGCCATGATAGTAGTGCGGTTTCTTTCGATCAAAAAGACCGTGCGATACGGCTGGATCGTCGTTCGATGTGTCGCCATTCGCAAACCGGTCCGGCATGATGAGATAGATGACGTCGTCGGGAGAGAACCCTTGAAATCTTCCTTCAGGAGATAGCGGAGCATCCAGCTGGAACGGGGCAGTTGCCGTGCCCTCCGAATTCTTGATTTGCAGCGGGTACGAGCCGGGTCGCATACCGCGTGCGATTGCGATATCCACAAGGAGATAAGTGCCAGCATCATTGATCGAAACACGGGAGGCGGTCAAACCTTTTGCTGGATTTACCGTCGCGCCTTTCAGGCCCGATCCGCGGATCAACAGCCGCACGGGATTCAGCGTGTGATCAGGCCACCAATTGGGCGGCTCGACCTTGGTTACGACAGGTTGAGCTGCTCCGAGAGAGACTGCAAGCGCCAGAGCGAACCACCGAAGATAGCGCATGGTTGTTCCATGTTATAAGAACAGCGCTCGCGCGACAGCTACGCCGGGGTCGCCCAGAGCAGTATGCGAACGAGTGCCTCATCTTTCGTTCCGATGAGGCCGAGCATTGATGATGGCGGCTTAACGCCAAAATCGCTAAGACAGACGCTCGTATCTCCGTCGATCTGAAATCGATCGTGCTTCATTGGGTTCAGAACAATGTTAATTTTCACCACGCGGCCAATGCCGCGCACCGTCAGCACGCCTTCCACGACAAAGCCGCGAAGGGCTTTTGGCGAGATCCGGGTGGAAGCGAATCTGATTTCTGGATGTTGGTCCGCTGACAGACCCTCGTTTCGCACATAGCGGGTTACGAGCAACTGCTTTTTCTTTTTCAGCCATTTGTCGCGGCAGATCACGCTGCCTGCATCGATCATCAGGTTGACCCGCGAAGCCTCTGGCCGGTCGGCGACGTAGGACAGTTCTCCCCTGAAATTCTCGAAAAAGAGGATATGTTTTTTCCTCTTCATCAGGCGCGTCTTCAGCACCTCGATTGCGAGCGTTGAGTCAGCGGAAGGCAAGATCGTGTACAGGGTTTCGCCAAGTGGCATCAGAATGACAGAAAGACGCAAGCAGAGTTCCAACAGTTCAGTGCTTTTCGCTGCATGTTTTCAGCGGCATTGCGCTGAAACGCGGGCAAACGCACTATAGGAGTGTCCATTCCTGGGACCGCTCTGTTTGGGTTTCGTAAATCGTACTACCTGGTGAGCACTTCCTCGATGAATGCGAGCGCTCGCGGGTCCCTCGACTGCCCGAGCCAAAAGAACGCCTGTTTCCGCACTTCGGGGTTTCTCTGATTGCGTGCCACCTCTATAAGCTTGGGAACGCCTTCATCATGCGGCAACTGGGATAGAGCAAACACAGCATGTTTCTTCACCTCGGTGTTGGGATCATTCTGGATTGCGTCCGTGATGACTGAAGAAGCTCGCTGGCCGGCCTTCTGTGCCAGCCAGAAAAGCGCCTGCTCGCGAACGTGGGGAGACGTATTACTTCTTGCGGCTTGAATCAGGTAATTCAGCCCTTGGGGATCGTCGTGTTGCGAAATCGCAAAGATTGCGCCGTCTTCTACATGGCTTGAAGCATTACCGGTGACAAGCTTTTCCAGATAAGCCAGGCTGGCATTATCTGACACACCAGTCAGCCAGATGAAGGGCAGGCCGCCGGCATCTAGAGGGCAGGTAAGCGAGTAGACCTGGACCTTTTCGACAGTGTTGTTAGCGACTCGGAACAGAACTGCAATGGCATCCGATCCTTCCAATTGCACCGGCCTATCGGAGCGCGTTCCGCTGACTGTTACTGCTTTACTACCCTCGAGCGAACAACCGCATCGATTCGAATTGCTCCAGCAGCAGCTGTCGTGATCGCCGCGAGCCGTCTTAACGGCATAACCAAACCATGTGGGAGATGAGGCGTGCAGCTGCGATTCGAGGTTGCCTGAGATCGCGCGCGTTTCGAATCGGGCGTTGGTTACATTCGGCTGCCAGTTCTGCGCGAAACCGGCAGCAGAGACAACCAGAAAAACCAGCGTCCTCATTTCAGGACCTCCATCATGTAATCCGTCACTTCTTTGGAGTGAACCAGAGACATCTTTTTGACGATCTCTTCCTTCATGCGGGGATCCTTTTCCTTCCGCGCTAGTTCAACCAGAGCCTTACCATTCTGCTGCAGGAAGAGAGCATTGAGGACCGCTTCACGGACTTCGCGGTTTTGATCAGATTGGTAAATCGAGATTAGAACATCGCCCTGCCCATTGCTTCCCATCAGCCCCAGTGACTTGATGGCGGACATGCGCAGATTCGGATCCTTTTCATTGCGCGCGATCTCCACCAGCTTCGGCGAGTTTCCACCCAAAAACATCGATTTTAGAATCGCTTCCTTATTTTCTGTAGACCGTTCCGATTCGTACAATTGCCACAATTCGTCCTGTCCGCCCGTTAGCATGAGCTGGCGAATCGCATCCTGGCGCAGTTCAGCATTCGGCTCTGTCTTCGCGGCGTTTATCAGAAAATCTTTCGAACCGGACAGCATAAAGCTCTGCAAGATCGCTCGCTTCAAGCGAACATCGGATGACGAGCTGTAAATAGAGGCTAACTCCTTGCGCGCATCGGCGCTGCCCATCATGCCCATGTACCGGATCGCCTTGAGTTGAAGGTCGGGATTCGAGGAATTACGAGCGAGATCGCCAAGCACTTTGCGACCCTCCGGCGAGGGGTTCTGAACCAGCACAAACAGCGCCCGTTCTTTGACTTTTGGCGAGTTATTGCTTACCAATAATTTCTGGAGAATGGGCAGCGCTTTGTCCGGCTCGCTCTGCATCAGGCTGTTCAGCGCGATGAGCTTCAGGTCCTCATCCGGCTCGGAACTCGGGTTTACAGGCGCGCCGGTTTGGGCGCGTACTTCCACTTCGAGCGCCTGAGCATCCTTCATCCAACGGCTTGAAGGGTACGATTGCCGCAAGTCTGCGATAGTCGCCAGCGCGTCCTCCCGCTGTCCCGCACGGTTCTGCGCGTAGGCCTTCCAGTAGAGGGCCGCGTCGGCACTCGCTGCTTTGCGAGAAGCCGAAGCCTCGAAAGATTCAATGGCCTGGTCCCATTGCCTCGCGTCAAGCGACCGAAGACCTGCCTGGTAGTCCGAATCCTCGCGATTTGCCTGGCGCGCTTGAAAGGTCGTCACCAGAGGGCTCGATAAATCCTGCGCCAGGGCCGATAAGCTCAGCGCAATAAAAAGAAAAGTGCAGCGAATCATAATTTCTGTCCTTTTTGGCGAATGTCCGTACTTGTAATGCGGACCTTGAACAATAAACCTTCACTCTCGATACGGCTCTGCAGCGCTTCGAGATCTTCGGGCGAGATATTGGAAGGACTGTTGGCGACATCGAGCAACACGCGCTCGATCTCATCCAGCAGGGTGGTATCCTGCACGTCCCCTGCGCGCCACGCCGTCTGGCGGAGCAGACGATTCTCGTTCAGCAATTCGCGGGCGCGATTCCGCTGGTCTGCCACGTCGATGGTCGCGGGAGTCGCGTTGACCAGCTCTGTCAGTACAATTTGCGAGCGCTCGAGATATTCGCTCATCGCAATGAGCAGTACCCGTTCCCGCGCTGTCGCAGATATGCCTGTAAGCTGCCGCTTCTGCTGGGTGAGCATTCCAGCAATGAACGCAATCGCGAGCACAGTTGCGAGCGCCGGAGCCAAAGTCCACCAGTAAAGCCATTTGCGCTTCGGTTTCGCGAGCGGCAGTTGCGGAAGTACTCGCGCCCAGACCTCGGCCCCGTATGCAGTTCCGCGCTCCGGCACCGGATAATCGCGCACCGAATCGAGCATCTCTCGCAATCGATCAAAGCTGGAGCGGCATTCCGAACAATCACTCAGATGGCGGCGCAGTTCGGGATTCGATTCGCCGTAGTAGGCGTCTAAAAGCTGTTCTTCGCTGAAGTGATTCATCGGGCCAGCCCCCAAGCGGGTTCCAACGCCCGGCGCAACTTCTGAACGGCGCGGAAAACGCTATGCTTTGCGGCATTCGTTTGCACTCCCAGGGCACGCGCGATTTCTTCTATGTCGCAGCCTTCGTAGTGCCGCAAAACGAAGGCTGTACGTTCCATTTCGCTGAGCCGTTTGAGCGCCGGTTCGAGCAGTCCGGCAATTTGCCCGCTCCCGGCGAGGCGTTCGGGCGACGGCTCCGGAGTTGCGATCCGGTCCAGCCAGTTCAGCGTTTCATCGTCGCTCGAGCTCTGTTGTTCTCTGCGGCTTTTGCGTGCCCGGATCAAATCAAGGGAGCAGTTCGCGCAGATACGATAAAGCCAGGTCCCGAACGCCGCGCGGCCGTCGAAGCGTTGCAGTTGTTTGAATGCCCGGAGGAAGGTCTCCTGCACTAGATCTTCGGCGTCTTGTTCATTGCCAGTCATACGAAAAGCGAGACGGAATATGGACTGGCTATGCCGCTCGACCAAGACACGAAAGGCGTGCTGGTTCCCCTTGCGCGCCTCTTCCGCGGCCGCTGAGTCGGTCCATTCCATCCGGCTGGTCTTTAGACTGCCGACAGAGTTAGTGGTTAGTGAAGTTTTCTTAGACTAGTCTGAACCCGGTCTATAATGAGGCATGACTTCCGTAGGTTGCTATGAGGCAAAAACTCACCTTCCTTCTCTCCTCGAACGCGTTCAGAAGGGAGAGCGCATTACGATCACGAAACACGGTGTACCTGTCGCCGTCCTTATCCCTGCAGATGTCACTTCGAAAATGAGTCGCCAGGAAGCTATTTCCGAGCTGAAGACTTTTGGACGCGGCAGGAAATTACCGAAAGGCGTAACCGTAAAGGACCTTATAAATGAGGGAAGACGCTTTTAGCGGCGGTATCGTTCTGGATGCATCAGTGGCAATGGTGTGGTGTTACCCGGACGAGCATGAAGACTACGCATATGCCGTACTTGATCGTCTGGAAAACACGGTTGCCGTTGTGCCCTCATCATGGCGGATCGAGGTCGCAAACGCCCTTCTGATGGGTGAACGTCGATCCAGGCTGTCTCACGCCGATGTGAAGCGTTTTTTCGAACTTCTCAACACGCTCGCAATTCGCATCGACAGTGAGACAGCGTTACGTGCGTTTGGCGAGACGCTCGCGTTAGGGCGCGCTCATAAACTAACGGCTTACGATGCTGCCTACCTGGAACTCGCGATGCGCGAGAACTTAGCCCTCGCCACGCTCGATGACCCGCTCAAGCGAGCTGCCAAAGCGAGCGGTGCGCGCCTGTTTTCTTAACGAGGAAGCCAGCTATTGGCTCACCAGCTCGGGTCTTGCCCCAATGCTGCGCAAGCAATGATCAACCCACAATTTGGTCAGCTTTTCTTGAGCGCCATTTTGCGATAGCCGCGAGCGCAAGCTGCCGAATTCCACGTGATCGAGCGGCTGGTCCTGGTTGAAGCACGAAAACACGACGGTCTCTTTTCCCGTGACCGGGTCTTTGTGCATCTGCAGGCATTGCGCGCAAATCTCTTTCATCATGCATTGCATCGGGGAATTGATGCTTCCAATCGCATGATGATCGGGTTTGAGATAGGGCCGTAAAACGGTATGACGCGCCTGCTGGACGGCTCGCATCATTCCATCGGAGCCGATGACAATCAGCCGGTCTACCGCGCTGAGAGGAATATCGGCGTCGCCCAGGTCGCCGCGCCCATAGGCCGCCATCGCCTCTACAATATTGCCGACAAATGCGCTGTCCTGCACGCGGCCCGGTGTGAATCCTGGGGCTTCATCGCAGCACCAGACCACAACGTCGGCAGCCTTCTCGATCTCCTCGATCTTGTAACGGTCGATGATCTTCTTGTAACCGGCGAAATAGATTACTCGCGAATGCGAGGCCCGCAACTGCTGCCCGATGGAAAACAGCACTGCATTTCCGAGGCCGCCCCCAGCCAAAAGAACGGTCTCTTGCGCCGGCGTCTCGGTTGGATTTCCTGTCGGACCCATGAGAATGACGGGATCGCCTGGGTTCAGTAACGCGCACAGATCAGAGGAACCACCCACTTCCAGAACAATGGTCGAGAGCAATCCCTTTTCGAAATCGACCGATGCACCGGTGAGTGCAAGACCCTCCATGGCCAGAATTGTTCCATCGGTGCGCCTGGCAAGCGATTCGTAATTTTGCAGCCGATAGAACTGTCCGGGCTGGAAGGCTCGCGCAGCTATCGGCGCGCGCACGACCACCTCGACAATATTCGGAGTGAGCCGAATGACATCCTGCACGAACGGCCGCAGCTCGTCATTCAGGCGTTTCAACAGCGCCTCAGGCGAGATCTGGGAGGGCGCGCGGCGTGACAAAACTCGCGAAAGCACCGGGTATCCGCGCTTTGCGCTGCCCATCGCCTTGACCACATTGCCGGAAAACGATGGATGCAAATCGCCGAAGAAGCTGATCGCGCGTCCGTCGGGACGAATCGAGACCAGCACATTTGTATGAACAGGCTTGGCGATGCGTTCAGGCTTCACCGGCCGGCCATCTTCATCGACAGCCTGGAAATAGCGCCCATCGAGCGTGAAGTTGTTTTCGTCCTCGCGTGCCAAGACCGTATTGGGTTGAGTGCCCGCGGCTACCAGTATTGTCTTGGCCGGAAGCACAATTTTTTCGCCTGTAGACTGCAAGCGTCCGGTTGCTTCCTCGAACCTTTGCTTTTCGAGGCGCAGTGCGATGGCGCTTCCTGCGGAATCGATCTCCACCTCTTCCGGCGTGAGACACTCCGCGAACCGCACGCCTTCTTCAAGAGCTTTGGCGACTTCCTCGTGATTCAGCGTGTAGCTGGGAGAATCAATCAGCCGGCGCCGGTAGGCTATGGTCACGCCTCCCCAGGAATCTAAGAGCTCAATCAGTCGCGGTTGCCTTCCCTCGCGTGCGGCAGCAGCACGTTCGGCGCGAATTGCGCGGGCATGCGAGAGAAATTCTTCGGAAACTTCAGCCTCTTCCGCCGTCCAGCTCGATTGAATCTCGCGCTCACCGAGCTCTGTGGCGAGCAATTCGTAGCGCCGGAGAAACTTCTCCACCTGAACCATGTAATAGGCCAGGGATTCCGTCGCTGTGTCGATCGCAGTCAGCCCGCCGCCGATCACTACGATCGGCATGCGTATTTGCAAATTGGCGAGAGACTCGAATTTGGCTGCGCCCGTGAGTTGCAAAGCCATCAGGAAATCAGAGGCCTGCCGAACGCCCCGCACCAGGCCGTTCTTCATCGGGATCACTGTCGGGCGGCCCGCACCGGCGCAGATCGCAATGTGATCGAAGCCCATGTCGAATGCGCCGTCCACGGTCAGCGTGCCCCCGAATCGCACGCCGCCGAACATCACGAATTCGCTTCGGCGCTCGAGCAAGAGCCGAATAATCTTGAGGAAGTTCTTATTCCAACGGACCGTGATGCCGTACTCAGCCACGCCCCCGAAGCCGGCCATGACCCGCTTGTCCAGCGATTCGTAGATCTCGGAAATATCGCGCACGGGCGAAAATGGAAAACGCTGCCCGCGCGCATCGATCCCTGAAATCTCTTGAGGCAGAGGCTCGATCTTGAGACCATCCACGGCAACCACTGTGTGGCCGTCGTTTATTAAATGATGAGCAAGCGTGAATCCCGCGGGCCCGAGACCCACCACCAGGGCCTTGTAGCCGGTCGCCTCGCGTGGATATGGCCGCGAAAAGTTCAGCGGGTTCCAGCGCGTCAGCAGGCTGTAAATTTCGAATCCCCAGGGCAATTCGAGCACGTCTTTCAACGAACGCGTCTCTACCTGAGGAATGTCCACCGGGTCCTGCTTTTGGAAAATGCAGGATTTCATGCAGTCGTTGCAGATTCGGTGGCCCGTGCCCGCGGCCATTGGATTGTCAATCACCACAATGGCTAATGCGCCGATCGGATTGCCCTTTTCTTTGACCAGATTCATCTCTGAAATCTTTTCGTCGAGCGGGCAACCGGCGAGCGGCACGCCGAACACGGTTGTTTTGAACGCGCCGTTCTTCTCTTTCAATCCCGTGGAGCAACTATCTTTTCCCTGGTTGTGACACTTGATGCAGTAGTGGGCCTGGTCCAGCGCTCCGGTCAGATCCGTGCCGGGATCTGTCAATTGAAAGCCTTCCCGATGACGCCAGTGATCTTTGCTGAGCTCTAGCTCCACAAGACCATCGGTTACCAGCGGCTGTACGGGTATCAGATGGTAGTAATCAAGCTTGTGTGGCGTTTTGAACAACACGCCGCGCCCATGCTTCGTCTTACCCTGTGGCGAAAGCGTAGCCCAGGCCGCGTAGAAAGCCGCGAGTTGCAAGTGCTTCGTGTGCTCAGCTTCAGATTTGAGCCAGCGCGCGACGTGATCCGCGAACGTCCTCTCAGTCAGCGGTTCTTGCATGAGCGCTTCTAGCTCAGCGCCGACCGCAAATCCATCGATTGCGCTCGCCTTCTCCACTGTGTAACCCGTAAGAGCTCTTCTTTGGACAAATTGCCGCTTGACGTAATACAGAGGAGCAAGTTCGGAGTGGCGCGACTGCAACTCGCGAAGCTCTGGTTCTATCCCGAATAACTTCCCGATGAAGTCTTCGAGGTAAGGAGCTAATTCGATGATCAGCTCAGATTGTTGTTTGGAGTTGAGCGACGCTGGATTCTCGCGGCCCGTTAAAAGCCGTTCATACAGAGATGCGTGAGCCGCCTGCAACTCATCGAGGAAGATTCTGTCGAGCTTGACCAGCCCTTCGCGCCGGTAGAGATCTTCGAACGCGAGGCCGAATGGCAGTGATAAACCAGGGCCATTCCACGTGTGAGTTGCTTTATCCACAGCAGGTTAGGTACGGACCGGAAAATCCGGATAGCTTGGAGGCTCGAGAGCCAGTCAGTCGTTCGATGCTTTACAGCACGAATGAGGCTCAAGCCCAGGTTAAGTTCTATTCTCGCACTTCGCGGAAACCCTCGTCAGAAAGGCCGTATCAAAATGACGGGGGCTGCATGACAAAACTGAAAAAGACGACTTTCACAGCAGTGCTATTGGGCGCCGCAGCGCTTGCCGGTTGTGGCGGAGGGTACTACAGCGCCGGCGTTGTAGTTGGGCCACCACCGCCCATGCCGGTGTACGCGGTCGAGGGGTATGCGCCTGGCCCTGGTTACGTTTGGACGGATGGCTATTACAATTGGCAGGGCGGAAACTGGGTTTGGGTTCATGGCCGGTGGGCGCGGCCGCCGCACAGGAACGCCGTATGGGTCAGAGGATATTGGGAGCCGCATGGGCGCCGCGGGTACCGATTCCATCAAGGCCACTGGCGCTGATCGTACTCAGCTCAAAAGCCGGGCTAGTTCTTTAAGGATGCATCGATCCATAATCACGGGAATTCCGGCGGCCTCGGCCTTCTTTGCGGCCTCGTGGTTTACTATGCCTTCCTGCATCCAGATGCAACGGGCTCCCTTCTGAAGAGCGTCGTCGACAACTTCAGGAACCCTGGCGGGCCTTCGGAAGATATTCACGATATCGATTGTGTCCGGCACATCCTTCACAGACGGATAGGCGCGTTCGCCGAGAACTTCCGTCTCGTTTGGGTTTACTGGGATGACTCGATAACCTTGCCGCTGCAGAAACCGGGAGACTCCGAAACTAGCACGCATCCGGTTGTTGGACAGGCCGACCACTGCGATGGTTTTCGAATCGCGCAGAATTTGAGCAATGCCGGCGTCATTCATCATGTCTTATTGTCTTCCAACCGCAATAGCTTTCGGAACCGCGCCACTTCCATGCGGGTCAGCGTGCGATATGCGCCCGGCTTGAGATCACCCAATTCGAGAAATCCGATTTTGACTCGTTTCAGCTTTTCCACCAGGCGGCCGAAATGCCGGAACATGATTCGAATCTGATTCTGCCGGCCCTCTACCAGCCGGACCTCATACCAGGGATTTTCCCCTTTACGAATCAGCTTCAAACCCGCAGGAGCGGTACGACGGCCGTGTATCGGGATACCGGCCCGAAACTCTTCTTCCTGCTCCCGTGTGAGCGCGCCATTCGCTTTCACAAGATAGGTCTTGGTAACGTGATTCGCCGGTGAGGTCAGCCCGTTCGCGAACTCTCCATCGTTGGTCAGCAGTAGAAGCCCCTCGCTCGCGTAATCGAGACGCCCAACCGGGTAGATGCGCTCATGAAGACCTTTGAAGAACGACATGACGGTCTGACGACCTTGCGGATCGTGAACGGTGGTTACGCAGTTCTTCGGCTTGTGCAGAGCGATGTAGAGATGATGCGCGGGCTCGCTTAATACGCGGCCATCGACTTTCACTTTGTCGATGGATAAGTCGGCCTTTGAACCCAGTTCTGTGACAGTCGCACCATTGACGGAGACACGGCCAGCGGTGATGAGCTCCTCTGCCTTGCGACGGCTCGTCACGCCCGCGTGGGCAAGGATCTTTTGTAAACGTTCTTCAGGCATCGGAGGCTTGCGGTTCCGGGTCGGTCTCTGAGTCGCTGAGGGCAAACCGGCCAAGCTCTTCGAACTCCTTGAGTGTGGGCAACTCGGCGAGGGAACTGAGGCCGAACTGAATGAGAAACTCGCGGGTGGTTTTATACATGATCGGCTTGCCGAGAACGTCTTTTCTGCCCGCAGTCGCGATCAGCTTTCTATCTAAGAGAGTCTTCAAAACGCCCGCGCCTTGAACACCTCGGATCTCCAGAACCTCTGGGGCGGTGATGGGCTGCTTGTAAGCGATAACCGCGAGGGTTTCGAGCGCGGCGAGGGAAAGTTTCAGCGGGGGCTGGAGTTTTTTGACGAAGAGCCGGATGGATTCGTGATGCTCCACTTTGGTCGACATCTTGTATCCCCCAGCGAGCTCGCGAATAGATAAACCACGATCGGGCGCCGAGTATTCCGTTACGAGCTGATTCAATATTTCCCGCACGCGGTCCAGCGGCTGTTCGACCGCAGCGGCGATCTGCTCGGCAGTGAGAGGCTCGTCAGTAATGTATATGGCGGCTTCAATCACCGCTTTCAGAGTCGCTGGAGATTCCGGCGCGAGCAGCGGCTGTTGAAGCTGTTCTACTTCTTCCATGCTGTCTATCAGTGGTATTCCTGTTCTACGGAGGCCAGATCTTCGAAAGATTCTTCTGGCTGCTCGTAATCGGGCCCGGGACGCAGACCGATGTCACCGAAAGCCTCACCTTGCGTAAGCTCGATACTCCGCCGCTTCACCAATTCGAGAATGGCTAGAAAAAGACAGATCATGGCGCGGCGGCTGCGTTGCCGTTCAAAGAGTTGAGTTGCAGAGAGCGGCTCGCGCTTGCGAGAACGGGCAAACTGATCCCGCAGGAACTGAATCATATCCGGGATGCTGACCGATTCCTTGCCGATCTCATACACAGGGCGGCTCTTTGCCCGCTCGAGAACGCTTTGAAATGTCTTGACCAGGTCGAAAATCGTGACTGCCAGGCCGGGACCTTCGCCTTCAGCAAGAAACTGTTCCATCTGCGGGTTCGACCAGATGGCCTCTTCGACAACGCGTTTTTGTTGCAGCATCTCCGCCGCGTTTTTAAACCGCTCATGCTCAATCAAGCGGTCGACCAGTTCCTTGCGCGGATCGTCCTCGGGCGAGATCTTCTGAAGCTCAGGATCCTGCGGGAGCAGCAGCTTGCTTTTTATATGGATCAAGGTGGCAGCCATATAAACGAACTCAGAGCCGAGCTCGACATCCAGATCCATCGCCTTTTGCATGAATTCCAGATACTGCGCGGTGATCTGGGCGATCGGAATGTCGTAGATGTTGATCTGCTGCTTGCGGATCAGGTCCAGCAGCAAGTCCAGAGGCCCTTCATACTGCGCAACGTGAAAGCTCAAGGGCGCTGGCACTTAGCTACACCATAACACGCAAAACCGGAACTCGCGAGGGCGTTGAAGCTGCTTGAAGATTGAGATTCTCAGCGTTTCAGAAGGCGGAATCTGGCGACGCTACGCTTTCAACTGGCTCATCGTCTTACCCACCGCGCCAGGGCCAAAGTTGATCTGAGCATCCTTGATGCTCAGGCCAACCACCTCAATTCGGTTCAGATCGGTTGTCCCGATGCCAACGGCCTCCGCAAGCTTCAACGTATTATCGCCGCGAATGAAAGGAGATGCGCCTCGGGTGGCTTGCGGGCTGTAACTCATCACGGCCATTCCGACTGAATCCACGCAGACGGGATTGCGGCCGACGATGATCACTCCCGGCGTCATTCTTTCCAGGCCATCGAGCCATGGACCTTCACCGCCTCTCACTGTTTCGACGCCATCCACGATGGCCAGATCGATGGGCCGGATACCAACCTGGTCTACGACGATGCGCGGAACGCGATATCCCGGGTCGCGCGGCGAATCCGGATGAAGTTCCGCATCCACGCCGGAAGGAGCCTTGGTGGTACCCGCGTGCAAAACATCGCCCCGCTCTTTCGTCGGATGCTCGTTTCCACTCGGGCCGCAGTCACTGCCATACAAAGAACACGGCGTGTCGCCGAAATTGTTCTTCATCGACATGGTGACGCCAGCGATCCAATGATTCTTCAGCTTCGAAAGCGACGCGTAAACATCACAATCCATGAATGCTTGATTCAGGTAGTACGCGGGATACATATAGCCGCCCCACGGCACCTTCAGACGGACGTATTGCTTGTATTTACCAAGATTTTGTACGTTCTCCCAATCGACCTGAGTTCCGAGTTTGTTGATCGCATTCACGTCGATGCCATAACGGGCCCACAGGGCGGGATCCTGCGTCGCCGGGAAAAAGCTCTCGATAATTCGAACGCGGCGCGCGCCGGCTTTCGCCAACAAATGAACGGTTGAGGCGATGGTCTCGCCATTCGTTCGATAGGGGAGCTCAGGCGTCAATGGAAAATTAGCTGGATTGCCGGTGAGATTCAGTTTCAGCGCCACCGTTTTTCCACGCACCAGCTTGTCAATACCGCCGATCTGATCAAAACCGCTGGAGAGCTTTGCGCTGAAATCTTGATAATTCCTGCAGCGAACGATGGCGACCGTACTGGCCGGAGCGTTCGCCCGCATGAGTTTCGGAAGTCCGAAGGCTGCGATGGCAGCAGCGCCAGTAGACGTCAGCAAATCTCGACGGGTTGGATGGGACATGGGATCACCTCGACTTTTCTGAATAGTTCGGTTTGCAAATAGACCGCGCTACAAGCGCTGCTTGGCCTTCTATTATCGTAGTCCCCGAGTCGCCGCGATATTTTCGATCAATCGCAACGTAGGGCGAGCACGGGATCGATATGCGCTGCTCTTCGGGCGGGCAAGTAAGCGGCAAGGAGCGCAATCAGCAGGAACAAAGACCCTACGCCAAAGAAAGAAACCGGGTCGAGTGTACCGAGGCCAAAGAGCAGAGATTGGATCAGGCGAGATGCACCTGCAGCTGCGGCAATCCCCGTGATCAATCCCACCACCACCGGACGGCCGCTTTCGAGAACAATCAGCCGCAACACGTCGCCCTTACGAGCGCCGAGAGCCATGCGAATTCCTACCTCACGCGTGCGACGGGCCACCGCGTAACCGACTGTGCCATAGATCCCGATACAGGCCAGCACCCAGCCAAGACCTCCGATGAGCGAAGCGAAGATGGCAGATAAGCGGGTGATAACAAATCTGGGAGTAGATGTGAGCAGACCTTCGAGCGTACTTGCGTAGACGATCAGGTTCGGGTCTACCGCATTCACTTGCTTGCCAAATTCGACCATCATCGCTTTCGGGTCGCCCTCGAAACGAATCAGGAGAGGCGCTCCCCCGTCGATCCGATTCATGGGCAACATTAGATACGCCTTCCGGTTATCGTCGCCTTGGGGAGTGATGGCGCGGGTATCTTTTGCTACACCGACGACCTCATAAACGAGTCCTTGAGGAATAAGCTGCACGTTGTCGTGGAATTGGTTTGAAGCGTCAAGCGCCACTCTTTTCCCGATGGGATTCTCTCCAGGCCAGAATTCCGCGGCTGCCGATTCACTGAGGATCACGGTCGGTTCCGGCGCCGCAGATTGCCCAGGGAAAGTGTGCCCGGCGGTGAGCGGGATACTGAGGCACTCAAAGTAGTTGGGTGCCACATATGAATAAAACACAGTTCGCGCTAAAGTGTCGGTTGACGGTTTGGATCCGTTCAACCCGACCGCGGCAGTCCGGAGCCCACCTCCGTCGGGCGGAAGGCCCACACTGACGTCTTTGACGCCGGGCGCGTTGCCGATCCGGCCACGCAGCAGGTTCATTTCAGCAAGCTGCTTAGCGTGGTTATAATCGAAGCCGTTAGGGAAGTTCAGATCCAGAGACACCACGCGTTTGGTTTCGTAGCCCGGACTGAGAATCATAGAGCGAATGGATCCGCGAATCAGTAGACCGGCGCCGATGAGCAGGAACAAGCAGGCGGCTGCCTGGGCTCCCATGAGCAAATCGCGCAATCGAGAACTGGACATGCGGAGCGCAAAACCACTACCCTCCTCCTTCAACGCTGAGGAAAAATTCGGCCGCGAGGCTTGAAGCGCGGGCGCCAGTCCAAACAAGACGCTGGCGAACAGAGACAGGACGAACACGTAAACAAACACGTGCAGATCAGGCTCGACGTGCAGGGCAAGAGAGCCCCATTCTATCGGGAGGCTAGCGGCGATTCCCGCCATTAAGAGCCGTAGTACCCACGAAGTCATCAAAAGGGATGCGCCGCCGGCAATCAGGCCCAGCAGCGCACTTTCCGTCAGCAACTGGCGGATGATGCGGAAGCGGCTTGCACCAAGCGACAGACGTACTCCCATCTCTTTCTGTCGCGCTGCGGAGCGGGCTAGCTGCAGGCTAGCCACGTTGGCGCACGCAATCAGCAACACGAGACCGACAGCGCCGAGGATCAATAAAAGAGCGAACGCGAGTTCACCGCCGCCGAGCACATGGACCGGCCCGATGTGAGACCCGGGCGTTAGGCTGATGCTGGCTATCTGACTGCCTTCCGAATGGGCCGTGTGAAGAGCCCGCAGACGGCTCGCCAGCAAACTCATGTCAGCTTGAGCTTGCTGCAGTGAGACGCCCGTTGCGAGCCGGCCGTACAGTGCGCAACAGGCGTCCTCCCGGTCATGCAAGATATTTGAATTTTTGGATGCGAGCGGCCAAAGCCGCATAGGAAGCTAAACATTCGGAACATTTATGATTGTCCCTACAAAATCGTGGGGCGTGATTCCGATGATTGTGAATGGTGCCCCATTCAGCTTCACACTCTTACCTAAAATCGATGGATCGCCTCGAGGCGCCGGTGCAGAAGTACTCGCTGAGCAGGAGCCGGATGAGCGGCCAGATCCTGAGCAGCCTGGGCAAAACACGCGGCCACGAATGGCGTTCACCCCGAGCACGGCGAAGTAGTTTTCAGAGACGCCGGCGACGCTTACAAATTGAGAGCTGCCGCCCAGGACACTAGGAAGGCGAAAGCCGAAAGCTTGCGCAAGCCCTCCGCCGATTGGTCTCTCCGAGTTCGCGATGCCCTGGGCGTCAGTCATTGTGAGTTCACCGCCAGTGGTGGCGACCAGACCCGAGAAAGCGCGATTAAAGTCACGGTAGAACTCAAAATCGGGATAGCTGAAACTCGGATCATACCGATTTTGTTCGTTCGAGCGATAGACGTTCACGAGTTGCCCCGGCTCTTTGGCGTCGAGAGGCTGCAAGAGGACCGCTTTGCA
Organism: uncultured Acidobacteriaceae bacterium; assembly: GCA_963758245.1. Taxonomy (GTDB): domain Bacteria; phylum Acidobacteriota; class Terriglobia; order Bryobacterales; family Bryobacteraceae; genus Bog-105. Next base: position 235,343 of record CAVWUV010000017.1, read on the forward strand.
GGACGTGAACACCGCCGTATTCACACCAATTCCGACTGCCAAAGCCAGCACCGCCAGCGCTGTGAACCCAGGATGCTTAGCCAGCATTCGAGCGGCAAAATGGATGTCTTTCAGGACGGTCTCGAGAAACACGAGCAAGTCTGCTTCACGCGTGCTTTCCTTTACCGGGGTTAGGTTTCCAAAACTTCGTTGTGCGGCGAGACGCGCCTCTTCGGGCGGTATTCCTACGCGCCTGTTCAGGTCTTCACGCATCGCCAGGTGATACCGCAACTCTTCGTCCACTTCCGCCGTTAGTTTCTCGCGGTGAAATTGCCCGAGAATCTTATGAATCAGCCCCAAGGGGATGCTCCTCTCATGCTTTCGCTCCGAAGTTCAGCACCAGCGCTACGGCGCCAGTTAATTCGCGCCAGCTTTGTTGTTCTTTAGCTAGTTGCTTTCGGCCCAATGCCGTCAGACGGTAATAACGCGCTCGCCGATTGTTCTCCGAAACACTCCACTCGGCCGCGATCCAGCCGTCCTGCTCCATCCGGTGAAGGGCCGGGTAAAGCGAGCCCTCTTCGACACGCAAGACTTCGTTGGAGATCTGCTGAATGTGAAGGGTAATGCCCCATCCGTGCATCGGCCCGTGTTGAAGTGTTTTCAGGACTAGCAGTGCTAGTGTGCCTTGGAGGATGTCATTCTTGCGAGGCGGCATTTCTATAGATAGCTATAGGGAGTATGCTCCAATGGTGATGTGCTGGTCGAGTCGAAATGCCGCTACTCGTGCCGCAAGGCCTGCGTGGGGTCGACGTGCGCGGCGCGGTGCGCGGGAACGTAAGAAGCGAGCAGGGCTCCCAAGATAACGATGATTGCGCCCGCGGCGATTGGCACAATCTTTTGTACGGCAAGATCCTGCACGAGCCGGGACGCGAACAATCTGCCTGAGATTGCCAGGGGAATGCCCAGCGCGAGGCCTGCGATGGTGATCGCTAGCGTGTCTCCGAGGACCATGCGACGCACGTTGGCCGCTGTTGCGCCGAGCGCCATCCGGATCCCAATCTCGTTCGTGCGCCGGGCGACCGTGTAAGCGAGCAGTCCGTAGATGCCGATACCGGCGAGCAGCGCGCCGAGCGCCGCGAAAGATCCGGACAGTGTGGCGATGAGGCGCTCCGGAACAATAGAAGCGTCGATCTGAGCATTGAGGGAAATGATGCGGAAGATGACTACGTGGGGTAGCACCCGGCGCACCTCCGCCCGCACATCACCGGCTACGTCTTCGGGATTGGTACCGGTGCGCAGCACAAAGCTGTCCGCATTTACAGATCCGTCATGGAGTGCCGGCAGATACACGCCGCTGCGCTGCGGTTCGCGAATGTCTGAGTAGTGCGCGTCGGCTGCAACGCCGATAACTTCGTAAGTTTTCGGCTGGGGATCGAGGGTGACGTGAAACAGCGTGATCTGGCGCCCGACGGGGTCACGGTGAGCGAAGTAGTGCCTCGCGAAGGTCTGATTGATGATCGCGACGCGCGCTCCGAATTGATCCTGCGGATTGAAATCGCGCCCGGCGAGGAGAGAAGATCCAATGGTGTGGAAGTAACCAGGTGAGATATAGCTGATTTCAATCCACTGGCGATCGGAAGGGCTTTCCTGATCGCGCTCGACGGTGACGAATCCGCTCGCTCCTGCGCCCGACAGGGGAGTTGGGGCGGCGAGAGCCACCGAGCGTACGCCCGGAATGCGCTGGAGACCACCAAGTATTTCCTGAAAGCCGTTCGACAAACGCGGCTCGCTGTAGCCGCTATTGGCCGCATCCAGCGTGACAAGCAGCACATGATCGCGGCGGAAGCCGAGATACGTATGCTCGAGGTTCCAAAGATGGGCGATGAACAAGCCGCCAGTGCTCAAGAGCAGCACGGATAGAGCTACCTGCACCACGGCAAGGCTTTTGCCGAAGCGGCGCTTCGAGCGGGTTTCCCCGGTGCTTCCCGTCTGGCGTAGCGCCAATATCGGTGTGGAACGGATTGCGTTCAGCGCGGGCACGAGTCCGAACAGCAAGCCCGTAGCGAGGGCGATTCCGGCAGTGAAGAAGAGCATGTGGAAATCGGGCTCAATCCGAAGGTAGATCTGTTCGGCAATGCGTCCGCTGGCGAGCATGCGCATGAGTGCAGCGGCCCCGAAGCATGCGAGCAAGACTCCGACCAGCGTGCCCGAGACCGAAAGCAATAGCGACTCGGTCAGGACCTGTGTGACGAGCCGCGTGCGACTTGCGCCAAGCCCGACGCGTACCGCAAATTCCCGTTCGCGCACAGCGCTGCGCGCTAGCAACAGGCTGGCGATGTTCACGCAGGTGATGAGGAGCAGGAGAGCGACGACCGACATGAGAACGAGCAGCGGCTTGCCGAAACGGTCACGAACGGAATTGAAGCCGTTGCCGGCTGTCTCGACTTCTACCTTCAACTTGCGCACCAGCGGGTCGCCACTGCGCGCGCTGCGTTCTTCGATCGTGAATCGATACAGAACGGCCATTTCGGCGCGGGCCTGTTCGAGTGTGACGCCCGGTTTTAATCGAGCTAACAGCGCGAGCGTACCCTGAGACGGGTTTCGCAGCAGCCAAACGTCGGTGGCCGCTTCGATCCGCGGGCCGACAAAGGAACGCGGCGCGACTCCGACCACCGTGACCGGCTGATTCTGGACGAAGATTCGCTCACCTATGACTCGTTGATCCGCGTGTAGCATGTTCTTCCAGCAGTTCCAGCTCACAACGGCTACGTCCTGGCTGGAAGGATTATCTTCGGGTCCGATGAATCGTCCAATTGCAGGCTGCACGCCGAGGTCGCTGAAGTAGTTTGGCGTGACGTACTCGCCGATGGCGTGTTGGACTTGGCCATTCTCCGTCCGCACTCGCAGCAGGTTGTCGAAGGACGTGCCGATCATCGCGGCAAAGACGGTGTTGTTATCGCGGAAGTGCAGATAGTCCTTCCACGTCCAGTAGCCGTTTCCGCGCGGTTCGCCGGGATATTTTTGCAGCAGCTCGACCAGTTTTCCCGGGTTCCGGACCGGTAGCAAGCGAAACATCACCGTGTTCATCAAGCTGAAAATGGCGGTGTTCGCACCGATGCCGAGAGCCAGCGAAGCGATCGCAATTACCGCAAATCCCGGGCTGCGCCGTAACCCGCGAATCGCGTAATCGATGTCCTGAACAAACCGTTCCAGTGAGCTCCAACCCCAGATCGCCCGGGTAGTCTCCTTGACAAGCGTTCGGTTGCCGAACTCGCGTCGTGCTGCGGCTTCGGCGGCCTGCGGTTCCTCGCCGCGATCAATCCGGTCGCGCGTTGCCGTTGCCAAATGCGCTTGAATTTCCTGGTCCAATTCCTCGTCTCGCCGATTGCGATTGCGTCGGAGTAGCTGCCACATGCTCATGCTTTGCTCTCTCCGGCTTTCGGCTTCATCAGCCTGGTGATCGCCGCGCTCAGCTGGCTCCAGCGGTTGTGTTCGCTCGCAAGATGCTTCTTGCCGGCGGCCGTGAGCTGATAATACTTAGCGCGTTGGTTATGTTCAGAAGTTCCCCAGTCCGATTTGATCCAGCCTTGCTTCTCGATCCTGTGCAAGGCCGGGTACAAAGACCCGGTCTCGACCTGAAGGACTTCTTCTGAGCCCGTATGGAGCGCTTGGGCTATGCCGTACCCGTGCTGTGGACCCCATCGCAATGTCTGGAGAATGAGCATATCGAGCGTGCCCTGGAGCAGCTCGATTCGGTTCTTGTACGATTCGCGCGGTGGCACCCTGTAGACATCCTACCTGCAAAGCAGTAGACTGTCTACGTCCTTCATCGCTCTGCTGATTTGACCAGCCGCGTATTACGATTTCACGAAGGACGGTTCGCTCACCCGAAGTCCGTCACGTTTATTCCGGCGCAGCTTCCTCCGGACGGTTTGCGCGAAGCGGCGCATCCAGTCGAAGACCAGATTAAAGAGGAAACGCAGCCCTCGCAGCAGGGATTTTCCTAACCGCAGCATGCCCAGCCCGGCGACGATAAACAGGCTGGCAAACAGGATGATGAATAGACCCTGATCTGACACAGGAAAATGTGCGAGGAAGTCAGCCACTGGCCCATCTATTTGGATAAACCCGAGCATGACCAGCTTGTCCCATAGCTCCGGCACGACCATCCTGGAGAGGCCCAACAACCCGAATAGTCCGCCGACGAGTAGCAGGCTTCCCGCAGTTGCATAGTACGCGATCACCACGCCTGCCAGCGCGACCAGCAGGCCCAATAGCACCCCCAAGCCGCCAAATCCTAACGGGATGCCAAACAACGCGATGAAAAGCCCGCCGATAACATACAGCGGGAGGTTTCTCCTCGTACCCGAACGCAGCATCGCGCCGGGCAACCGGTCTGAAACTACGTCTGCAGGCTCGCCAAGGTTTCGCAGCACGGCGAGGATTCTCGCAACATCATCATCGCCGGGCATCTGCTGGTAAGCCTCATACATATGCGAATGGATCTCTCTTACGAACTCGTCCCGCTCAGGCGCCGCAACCAGCCGGAGGTTTGTTTTCACGCGCTCCAGATAATCGTTGGTAATCTTCGCTATTACTTCTGGGTAGTTATTCATTGGCCTTATCCTCTTGCAACGGCAAGCTTCTTTCTGGCATGTTCTGATTTTTCCGGGACATTCCAATCCTTCTGGACTAGGGAAACCAACACCTCAAACTCTTGGCTCAGCTCATCGAAAAGCTGCCGGCCGGATGACGTCAGCCCGTAGTATTTGCGCGGAGGCCCTTGGTCGGACTCCACCCATTCCGAGCGGACCAGACCATCCCTGCCGAGCCGGGCAAGTATTGGATAGATGGTCCCTTCTTTGAGCGAGATGGAGCCGCTTTCGGCGAGAACCCGGACCAGCGAATAGCCGTAGTGGCGCTCGTGATAAAGGACTCCCATGACCGCGAGTTCGAGAATGCCCTTGCGTAGTTGGGTAATCCGCCGGTCTCTGCTCTCGTCTGAGTACTGCACAATGCCTAGTATACGATAATGCTAGGTACTGGGTTCAACAATTTTGAGTTTCTATTTCAGAAGCTATCTTCATCAAGTGCCATACGTGATTGAGAATCGCCGCGGAGTGCATGGTGGGCGTCCATGCATTGCCCGCACCAGCGTCTCAGTGCGTCGAATCGCGCATTGGTACAACTTGGGACTTATTCCAGAGGAAATCATCCGAAAGTTCGCCCATCTTTCTCTCGCGCAAGTCCACGCGGCGCTCGCATACTATCATGCAAACCGACAAGAGATAGATGCAGATCTGGAAATGGAAACCCACGCTGCCGAAGCGCTTGAACAAGTAACGTTGATTCGGGCGCGTGAGCCAATTCAACCCCTACCTCGATGAAAATGCCATGGATTCGGATGTCGTAGGAGCACTGCGACAGCGCGATGTCCAGCTCGAAGTTCCGCCGCGTTGATCGAAGCCTTGCGTTTTCCGGCAGAAGACCTTCTGCAACGATGGCGACGCCCTGCGGAGTGTCGACCGCGACATATTCAAACTTCGGGTGAAAGCAAATTGCGAGGTTAGCCGGAATGGTCCAGGGAGTGGTCGTCCAGATCAGGGCGTAGACGTCGCGGTCGGCGAGCGCGGGATCGATTTTCGCGGGATCAGACGCGAGCCGGAAACGCACATAGATGGACGGACTCGAATGATTCTCATATTCCACTTCGGCTTCGGCCAGCGCGGTGCGATCCCGAATGCACCAATGAACGGGCTTGAGGCCTTTGTAGACGTAGCCGGCGTGCAAAAAATCCACGAATGCCTGCGCGATGACCGCTTCGTATCCGGCGCTCATGGTGAGATAAGGATCTTGCCAGCGCCCCAGATGCCGAGCCGCTTGAACTCGCTGCGGTGAATGTCGACAAATTTCGACGCATAGGCGCGGCATGCGGCGCGAATATCCACGCTCATGGAAGCTTTGCGCTTTCCTAACTCCTGGTCCACGCGGAACTCGATCGGCAGGCCGTGGCAATCCCAGCCAGGCACGTATGGCGCATCGAAGCCCGCCATGGTTCTCGATTTGATAACCAGATCCTTGACGATCTTGTTGAACGCAGTGCCGAGATGGATGTTGCCGTTTGCATACGGCGGACCGTCCTGAAAGATGAATTGAGGATGACCGGCGCGCGCCTCGCGAATGCGGTCGTATAGCTTCATAGCCTCCCAGCGTTCGAGCATCTTTGGCTCGGCCGTGGGCAGGTTGGCCTTCATCGGAAAATCTGTTTTGGGCAGGTTGACCGTCTTTTTCAGGTCAACCGAGGAAAGATTCATGGACTAATTTCATCGTAGCGGACGGAGAGAAAGATGGGCGGGTTTAGGGGATGTGGAGGGTTTCGTGACCGAAAAGCCGCTAGATCTTCACGAGCCGTATGCGCATGCCGCCGCTCGAGTCATGACATATTTTCAACAGCCGGGAGTCTCGAGGGGCGCGGAACCAGTGACGGCCACGGAGGGCCTCCGCCGTTCCATTAATATTGGGATAGATGAAGTTTCTTGTCAGCATTTACCGTGACGAAGACGGCGTTTACATTGCCGAGTGTCCGGCCATACCCGGATGTATTAGTCAGGGCCACACCGAAGCCGATGCGGAATCAAACATCTCTGACGCAATTCGTGAGTGTCTCGCCGTCCGCTCCGAGCTTGGCATGCCTTTGACTACGACGACGCGAGAAGTCGAAGTCAGCGTCTGATGCCGTCGGTCCCAGTACTTCGTCCACGTGACGTTGTGCGCGCGTTCGAGCGGCTGGGGTGGCAAGTCGCTCGCCATCGAGGAAGCCACATCATATTGACGAAGCCCGCTTCGCCCGTTACGCTCTCCGTGCCAGATCATGATCGAGTTGCGAGAGGAACTTTAAGGGCGTTGATTTCCAAATCGGGACTCACAGTCGAGCAATTCCTGGCTGCAACAGAGTAGTCGAGCCTATGCGTTGGAGAGTCAAGCCCGAATCATGAACCAGATCGACCCCGAGTTGTAAGTGGTGCGATTGCGCCGAGGCTATCTCGAGTTTGGGGGCGTAAGCGCGCCAGCACTTTGTGGAACAACAGACGCCCGCGAGATGTCAGCACGCGGCGTTGTTACTCGATCAAATGATAAGCAATTCATGCCACTGTTTGAGCTCGCTGATTTGCGGATAAGTGAGGTCGAGCGCACCACGTTTGAAGAACTTGCAATCCGTGAACGGTATGATCTGCAGCTATCACTTCGAAAATCGATCCACGTTATAGACGCTGGTCTCTACGTGATCGAGGAGGAGTTCGGGGATTGGGAGGATGCGAGACGCAGGATAGACCTTCTCTGCCTTGACCGTGAAGGACCTGGTTGTAGTGGAACTCAAACGCACCGATGAGGGCGGGCACATGGAATTGCAGGCACTGCGTTATGCTGCGATGGTGTCCACACTCACTTTCGAGAAAGCCGTCGAGGCGCATGGCGAATACCTACGCAGATGTGAAGACAGCAGCGACCCTCGGGGCGCGATTCTGCAGTTTCTGGGCGCATCGGAGGATGAGGCACAAGAAGTCGCACTGAGCAACGACGTACGGATTGTCCTTGTATCTGCTGATTTCTTCCCGTGAGCTCACGACAACTGTCCTTTGGCTGAATGAGCGCGATCTGGACATCCGCTGTATTCGGATGCGGCCATACCGGTGGCAAGGGCGAGTTTTAATTCGTGTACAGCAGATTCTGCCGCTCCCCGAGGCCAGCGATTACCAGGTGAGGGTAAGGGAGAAGGCGGTAGAGAAACGCGCCGCCGAAAAGAAATTCAATCCGGATTTTTCGAAGTACAACGTAATCGTCGGCGACAAGCTATACCCGAGCCTCTGGAAAAGAGCCCTTGGGTTTCGAATTCTGTATACCGCATTAGCGAACGGGATCAGTCCAGAAGAGCTGGCGCGACACTTGGGCAGGTCAGTGCCAACTTGGTTGATCACTGTCGAAGGTGCGGTCGAAGCTGCGGAATTTGCGGATCGCGCATCCCAAATCACCACGAAGTTCGGGAAATATCAGCTGAGCCGATTTTTCTGCGATGACGAAGAGTTGCTTCGGTTAAGCGGTAAGACTTTTGCCATCTCGAACCAATGGTCTATCAGCGACATTCCCGCCTTCCAAGCGATTCGAGAGTCCCATCCAGAGCTAGAGCTATCCTTTGCTAAGGTCGCCGCCGACACGGATGAGGCGCAACCGCAAGCCCAAACGTGAAGGAGCCGGCCGCCGGGGTTAATCCTGCGAAAAACAGGGGCCGCGGTCGCCCTTGGGCTATGTAAATTTGTCGGCGCAAGTCCCGAACGGCTTCGGTCCCCAAAGCCGACTTGCGGCCCGGCCAATCCGTGCACTTGTGCGAGATCCGCGTTGCACGTCAAGTTGTCGAGCAGAGTGGGTTGCCCCGACACGTCAGCGCGAATGTAGTTTTTTCACGCACCAAATTGGCGGGGGCGATGTGTTAGCCGCTTTGTGCCGGAACGCTGTCCATTATCTGGAGGAGGTTTTGTCCTCTAGAGTGGCCTTTCCACCGTTTTCCTCTGCGCCAGCTTTCTCGCGGCGAGACCTCGAATACACTTGAACTCAGTATGGATGGAGTGGCTGATGACGCCGCAGAACTGCGGTTGATCGCGGACGCCAAAAGCCGCATTCTGAGCTTTTATTACAACCGGGAGGATAGCCGCCCGGATCGCCTACCCGAGTCCGGCCTACTGTTCCACTACACCTCAGCAGAAGGGCTAAAAGGTATTGTCGAGAACAACGAGCTCTGGGCTAGCTCTGCATACTTCCTCAACGACTCTGCCGAGATCACCTACGGTTATGGCGTGTTAAGGGAGGTGCTGGAGCGCTGGGTCCAGACCTGTAAGCACGACGAGTACTCGCTAACTCTCGGGCTGGCGCGCGATCTTCTCAGAGGCTTCGGCCACGATCTTCTGAACAAAAACTTGGTTCACCCTATCTATCTGGCCTGCTTTTGTGAAGATGGAAACCTGCTGAGCCAATGGCGCGCGTACGGACAATCTGGCGGTTACTCACTCGCGTTCAAATTCTTTCCGTTCATTGATGAGTCTCGCGTACTCCGACCGGAGTCGGTGGCCTATACGAGCCGATTGATCAAAGTGGAATACGAGCGGGCAAAGCAACTCGAACGATGCAAGCTTGTCCTTGATGAGGTGTTGCCGTACTTCGACGATCCGGAAATTACCCGGGCAGTCCAGGGCGTCTCTTCCAGGGGCGGTCCGGGCGAAGGTTACTCTGAGATCTACAGGATCGTAGCGGACGTGCTCATGGAACAAGCCGTGGCATTCAAGGATAAGGCTTTCGAGGCCGAAAGGGAGTGGCGCACAGTCGTGCGCAGACGCGAACTCCTCAAGCAAGGGATCGAGGATGGAGGGCGCGCGCCCGTCGAAGTGTACTTCCGACCTGCCCGAGGTCTCCTTATCCCTTATGTAAAGCTGACCCCCGCTAGTGGCGGTGAGAAGATCCCTCTCGAGCTTGTCCGGTCTGGTCCGACGATTGATCGACTATCGGCGGTCCTGTCGCTTCATCCCTTTCTCTGCAAACATGGTTTCAACAGCGTGGGCGTCAGGTACTCGGGAATATCAGCGCGCTTCTAACAATCGAACCCGAATTCTCTATTCAATTGCCCATCGATTCGATCAGCTTCATCGCCTCCCAGCGTTCGAGCATTTCTGGCTCGGCCGTGGGCAGGTTGGGCTTCATCGGAAAATCTGTTTTGGGCAGGTTCACCGTCTTTTTCAGGTCAACCGAGGAAAGATTCATGGACTAATTTCATCGTAGCGGACGGAGGGAAAGTGAGCGATTCGCCCGTGATGAAGAGCAGGAGGGTTTCAGGATGCTTCGGGCGGGCGCGGGCACAGGTATTTGAAAAATGCGCCGCTCTCCCATATATAATTCTGCCTGTTATGGCTGCGCAAAATGGCTCAAGTGGTGCCTCTGACAATCTCAATCCCGGATCCATAAATTGGGGAAAGGACGATGCGGATCAGGCCATTCGGCAGCTAACGAACTACGTCGAATCAGAAGCCGATAAGGCCATGGCCTGGTACTGGCGCAACAAGCAGTGGAAAGCGCGGCTCTCGAGGACCATTCAGCTCTCCGTGATTGTTCTCACCGCGCTGGCCGGCCTATTTCCCGTCGTCGTGTATCTCGCAAAAGACATGAAATGGCCATACCTTGGAGAATCAGGGTTATGGCCTTCGCTGTTCGTTGGGATCGCCGCTACCCTCATCGGTATTGATCGCGCATTTGGCCTTTCCAGCGGTTGGAGCCGCTACGTGCTCACCGCGACCTCAATTCGCAAGATGCTCGAGGAATTTCGGCTCGACTGCGCATTAATAATGTGCAAACCGGGGCAAAGCGCGTCTGATCGGTCCGTTGCAATCGTGCAGCGGGCAAAGGAGTTCCGGCTCGCCGTCGAAGAGGCGGTGTTGCAAGAGACAAAGGATTGGGCAACGGAGTTCCAGAACAATATCTCGCAGCTCGAGAAGGACGTGAAAGCCCAACTTGAAACACTGAAAGGCGAAGTTGAAAAAGGTAAAACGGCGCAACTGCAGAAGGAGCCAGGCGCCCTGGAACTCAGTATCCCGAACGCGTCCACCGCGCAAAACGGCAAAATCCAAATCAACCTAAATGGAGCCAGCGGGCCGCTCGTCGAAGAGTTTCTTCAGGGCGGCAGCAAATGGGTCCACCTGGGTGTTGCTCCCGGGCAATATAAGGTGGCCGTACAGGCGACGGTTAATGGGGTCCCAGCAACTGCTTCAGCGGCAATCGTTGTGAAGTCCGGAGAGATTGCGAAGGCTGAACTTCCGCTTCCGGAATAGCTCGGCTGGATTTCCCTTACCGCATCAGAGCGCTACTAGCTGGCTCGCAGGCGGGCTGTGAAGACCCAACCCATAGCTATTCTGGTGAAGAAGCAATGAACCGGTCGACGAGAGCAGTGTCATGGTTGTCATTCGCAGTCGTGATGTATTTGATTCTGACTGACCTCGTTCGGCCTTGGACGGAGCTTCCCGCGCTCGGGAATATTGGATTCACGCTCGTGTTTGTCCTGTTCGCGATCGTGCACTGCGCGGCCTGTGCAGGCTGGAAGCGCACGGGACTTTTTTTTGGCCTCGCTGCTCTCGTCTCCTACCTGCTTGAAGAAACCGGTGTGCGCACTGGTTGGATTTACGGAGCCTACCACTACAGCGGGATGCTCGGTCCCAAGCTCGGGCACGTACCCGTCCTGATCCCTCTGGCTTGGTTCATGATGATTTATCCCTCCTGGGTAGTGGGACGCGCTCTGACGCGAGGAGTGGACACCAGATCGGCAGCAGGATTGGCTGGCCAGGCAGCGATCGCAGCCATGGTGATGACTGCCTGGGACACCGTTATGGATCCCGGTATGGCGGCTGCCGGCAACTGGACTTGGGAACACGGCGGGTCCTATTTCGGTGTGCC
>CAVWUV010000018.1:0-134990 GCA_963758245.1 uncultured Acidobacteriaceae bacterium
GATCTACGTCTTCATCCGAGCCATAAAATAGAGCCCGGCCAGCGAAAAAATGATATCCGGTGACCAGGCGGCCATGGCCGCCGGCAATTGATTCAAGTCGCCAATCTGGTCAAAAAGCGTTCCGACCGTCCAATACGCAATAGCGATTGCAAAACTGATGCCAACGCCGGTCATAGCACCGCGATTTCCGGCGATAAATGCGAATGGAATGCTGAGGATTGCCATAATCAAGGCGAATAACGGCACTGCAAACTTCTTGTAATATTGCACGCGCAGCGGCGTGGTATCTGATCCGCTTGCCTGTAATTCGCGGATATACCGGCCAAGCTCCTCGAAATTCATTTCCTTGTATTCCTTTTCTTCTTTGACAAACCAGGAAGCAGGTTCGGTCAGCTCGGGAAAGGACGCCGATGCATTGTAAAACTGCTGATATGAGAGCTTGTCGCCGACTTTCTGGCTCATTCCGTTTTGGAATAGCCAGGTGTGCAAGGCCGGCTCCCACCGTGCCCGCTCGGCCGAGATCTGGCGCATCACACGCGACGATTGAGGATCCAGTTCATAAACGTTCACCTTGGACATCATGGCTTGGTGAGGATCAAGAAACCGGTAGTTGTAGATTCGCGAGCCCTGCCCGTAGACCCACTGGCGATCGGCGCGCAGATACGTGGCAGCCGGTTTCTTCTTAATCTCGGCGCGCAGCATTTCCTGCCGGCGATTCGCTTCAGGAATGTAGTAGTGATCAAAAGCAAACAATACGACGCTGATCATCAGGCTGATCAACACCACGGGCGCAGCCAGCCGGTGAACGCTTACTCCGCCTGCTTTGAACGCGGTGACTTCGTTCGACTTGGTCAGAACTCCGAAGCAGATGAGAGAGGCAACTAATATCCCGATCGGCGTTAGCTGATAGATCAGGCTCGGCGCGAGATGCCATAAATAATCGAGCATCGTCGACATGGGAATGTCGTTCTTGATCATGTCGCCTAGGAGCTCGAAGAACGTGAATACTTCGATGAGCGCTATCAGCGCAATGAGCAGCAACCCAAAGTAGAACAAGAATCCATTCAGCACATATCCATCGATGAGCATGGGCCGGAGCCCGAACCGCCGGATCGCGCCTATGCGTGAGCGCGTCGCCTGTTGCGGGATGGGGCGGGGAAGATTGAAGCGGCCGCTGACGCGTACAGCCAGGCCCCGGAACCAGGCAACCAGATCCCGGTCGCCAGGCTTCTCGAGCCGGGAAAGCAAGATGAAGCCAACAATTGAGAACACCACGTCGGGAGTCCAGACCGCGATCGGAACGGGAAGGCTCCCTTTTTTCGCAAGCCCGATCAGAGTGATGAACCCGAGATAATACAAAAACGCCAAAACAACCGTGAGCACGAAAGCAGATGACTTCCCGCCTTTGCGTGAAGAGATGCCGAGGGGAACACCTACTAACGCCAAAAGGATGCACGCTAGGGGAAGGGCAAAGCGCTGGTGCAGTTCGATCGCCGCCTCGACGTAGTCCTCATGCGCCAGGTCATGGCGGCGATAAACCCGCCGGTAGAGCGGGCCCGTATCCATCTCTTGTACGGTCTTGTTCAGTTGGAAATCCTCCGGCTTCTGGGCCTGTAGCGTTTCCACCTGTGAAGGCGAAGCTGTCGTAATCACCTTCCCTTCTTTGTCGCGCTCGCTGGAATGGAAATTCCTCATATCGAGGATGATGCGATTGTTCGCCGCGTCCGGGTGCGGAATCGCCTCTTCAGCCACAATGATGCGCGGTCCTTCCCCACGGTCTTTTCCCTGCTGCTGCAATTCCTCCGGAGGCGTGACGTCCGCCATAAACACCTGGTGCCATATGATTTGCTTACCGACAGCTTCAACATCGCCGACGTAAAGAACAATATTTGGGAACTGTTCGTTGAAGATGCGGGATTCTATATTGCCCGTGAGTTGCGCGGCGGCAAAATTATGCGCAACTTTCGACTCCAGGTGCAGTGACAGCGGGGTCAACCATAACGAGGCCAGCGCAGTAACTACCAGCGCAAAGAACGAAAACAATAGCACTGGACGAGCCACCGTAATGGTTGAAATTCCGGACGCGCGCATCGCAATTATCTCGCTGTCGGTCGACATGCGGCTGAGGCCAATTAGAACACCCACCAGAACCCCTAAGGGCAGCGCAAAAGGGATCGTTGATGGCAGCGCGTAAAGGAGAAGTTTGGTCACCACTGGCGCGGGCGCGGAATTCTTCACCAGCAGGGCGGAAAGGCGTTCGATCGTCCTGAGAAACAGGACGAATACGAACAAAAGCGTCCCGAGGCTGGCGCTTGTAAAGATCTCCCGAAAGATCGCTTTACTGAGAATACGCATGGAAACTACTGATGCGACCGCTCGGGATGATCTTAATTGGCCACCGTAAAGCTTGCCGTTACAGTCGAGCTTTGACCGCTGCTTGATACAGCGGTAACTCCGAGCGTATGACTCCCGTCAGGAAACAGAGTTGTATCCACCATAGCGGTCCACCCCACGTTCGGGCATCCGGCTTTACCGGATGCAGCAGTGCAGACGTCAGAGCGCGTCGCGCCGTACGTCGCGTTGCCGTAGGGAACCCCGTCCACTGAAATCGAGACGGTGCTGATCGGCCCATTGTTGTCAACAGCCCAACCTCCGAAGTAAGCGGTGCCGGAGAAGGACCCGCTCTGCGAATTCGGTATATCGATGAAGATGGTCATGGGATTGGAAATCGACCAGTTCGCCACCGTGAACGCGGCACTCGTGCTCTGATGTGAGCCGTCGCTGGCAGTCGCGAAAACTCCCAGCGTATGTGCGCCGTTAGCGAGCTGGGTGGTATCCAGCAAAAACGACCAACCAACATTCGGGCATCCCGGCCCAGGATAGACGCTACAAATGTCTGGCCGGCTCCCTACACTGCTATTCGTCCCATACTCGGCCGTGCCGACGGGAGAACCGTCCACCGAAATCGCGACGCTGCTGATCCCCGCATTTGTGTTGACCGCCGAGCCGGAGAATACGGCTAAACCCAGAAACGGATTGCTCAGCGAATTCGGCTGATCGATGGAGACCCTGGTAAGGCCACTAGCCGTCGGATTCGACACTGAAAAAGAGGTACTCGCGGTGCCCTGCTCGCCCGCAGCAGATATCGCCCTGATCTCGAGCATATGAGGACCATCCGTTAGCAGAGTTGTGTCGAGAGGGAACGTCCAGCCTACATTCGGACAGCCCACCGCGTTCTTGTAACCTGCGCACACGTCATTCCGGTTAGCGGATGAAGCGGTCCCCTTCAGCGCGCCGTCCACGTAAATCTGAACGCCCGTTATCGCCGCGGTATTGCTGATCGCCCACCCTCCAAGCGAAGTCACACCGCTCAAGGACCCGCTCTGCGAATTGGGAACATCGATATGAACCCGCATTGGATTACTAGCGGTGAAGTTCGCGACCCGGAACGCGGCAGTCGCCGTCGAACTCTGACCGGCAGTCGATGTTGCGGTGACGTCTAACGTATGGCTTCCATCCGAGAGCAGCGTCGTATCGAGGATAAAGCTCCAGCCGACGTTCGGACATCCCGGTCTTCCTGGTAACGCGTTGCAAACATCGGTCCGCGTTCCACCATACGCGGCATTCCCGAGAGAAATGCCGTCTACCCGAACTTGAACGCTGCCGATCGCGGCCTTGGCATCTACAGCCCACCCGCCAATTACAACTGACCCGCTGAGCGGCGCGCTCTGTGAATTCGGGCTACCGATAGAGATGTTCATCGAATTCGCGGTTGTCCAATTAGCCACCGTAAAGCTGCTGGCGTAAGTTGCTTGTTCGCCGTTAGCTGCTTTCGCAGTGATCTCCAGACTGTGCGTGCCATTCGGTAGATTGTTTGTGTTCAACAAACTGGACCAACCCACGTACGGACAGCCGTATGCCTGCCGATAAGCGGCGCAAACGTCCGGACGCGGCCCCCCTGTGCTCGCGGTTCCATAGTTGGCCGTCCCCATAGGTGCGCCGTCAACCGAAAGCGTAACGCTGCTGATAAGCGCGTTGTTGTTGATCGCCCATCCCGAGACCGAAACCACGCCTTGGAACGCGCCGTCCTGCGGACCCGGTCGATCGATGAATAGGTATGTCGAATTATTCCCCGTCGAATTCGCCACTGTAAAGGGATGGGCCACTGTAAAGTGCAGGCCGTCTGCGCCATACGCGGTGATTCCAAACGTATGAGTGCCATTCGCAATTTGGCTCGTATCCAACATGTAATTCCAGCCCACCCCCGGACAGCCATGCGCCTGCGGGAATACCTTACAAACGTCTTCTCTGTAGGCCCCATAAGTCGCAGCGCCATTAAGCACGCCATCCACGAGAACGTTGACGCTGGTAATAGCCGCGTTGTTGTCGATCGCCCAGCCTCCCATCATCGCCATTCCGCTTAGAGGACCGGTCTGCGAATTAGGTCTGTCGATGTTAATTGTAATGGGACTTGTCGACGTAGTTGGGGTAGGTGTCGTGGAGACAATTACGGCAGGCCCGACCGGAATTGTGACGATGTTGCTGACAAACGCGTTTTGGGCGATGTCGACTTCCGTCGCACTGTTGTTGCCCAGGCTTGGTGGAACCACCATCTGGACCTGATAAACGCCGTAGGAGCCTTTCGGCAATCCAGCCTCGATGACTTCAGCTGTTTGGCCGCCCATAGTGGCGCTAACAAAGTTAGCTGCGGTGTCCGGCTGAATCCCTTCATATGGAGTACCGGCCGTCGGACTAGGCAAACCGTTTCCGAAGTGGTCGACTAACGTCCCCAACCCGGTCGCGTTTAGGGTTATTAATTCTCCAGGCGCCGCTGGATTTGAAGGCGTGATGGTGCTCCCCGGAGTAACCGCGCAACAGGTTGTGCCGGTGTATGCGGTAACAGTGACCGAAGCCCCGGAATTCGTGCTACCGGAAATCGGGATGCCCGTTCCCGCTTTCCCGCTTTGAATGGCCGTCAACACCACACGGTCGAATGCCGCACCGAAGGTTGCCGTCACTTGAGGGTCGGGAGCGCCATTGATCAGGTTTACCAAGCCTGTTACAACGCTGGCTAAAGTGTCGCCACTAGCCTCGGTGTATGTATAAGCTCGCCCATTCACGGTGATGGTGGCTTGATCGCCGGCCTTGGCCGTCCCATCAATGGATACAACTGAGGTCGGATTGCCAGGTTGATGCAGCGCGCCCACAGCGGGCCAAGGCCGCGGCTGGTTAGCGGAGCTCGGCGCATTGAACAGCCCAGGATTTGCAGGCGCAATATAGACTCCGGTGGCATTGGTCACCGTAACTGTCCCGTCATTATGAACGGTGCGGACGTAGACGCTGGTGCTGTTCCTGTCAGCGAACGTAAAAGGCACCTGGGCCACTATTTGTGTAGCGGACGCGCTCATCAACGGCGCCGCGAAGCCATCCATAAACACCTGAGCCCCTCCCAATGTGGTGGGCAGAGTTCCCGAAAGCTGCGCGACAACGGGAGTCTTCGAGTCTGACAAATTGGTGCCGTCAATTTCCACCAGCATTCCAGGGGCGGCCGTCGCCCCGCTGCCCGCTGAAAGGTATGCACCGGAAGTGGTCGCGGCGAGGTCCGCGCTGTTGGAGGTTGTTGCCGCTAGTGAGATTGAGTCGAAAGGAAGATTGATCCCTTTCGAGCTCAAATAGATGCTGCCTGTGCCCGTTCCCGCGAAAATCGCGGTCACGTTAGGATCGCCGCTGCCCGCATTGATAGCGGCGACGAGACCCTGCGCTATCGTATCCGGCGTATCAGTCTTCTTGACGGTGTACGTGTAGTCTGTGCCGGCGATTGTGACCGTAACGGTATCGTTCGCCGCAATCGTGGTCACCAAAACGGATACCACTCCTTCCTGCCTGACAATTTCACTTGCCCAATTCACAACCGAATTGTTGGGCAGCGGTGTATCAGGGGGTGTGAATACCAGAACCCGGCGATTGTATGGATCGCTTACGTAAAGGTTGGTGCCGTCCCAGGCCAGTGATGTCGGCGTGGTAATGATGTTGACAGCCGAGGTGTTATCGATGGTTGTGCTGATGATGGTCTGCGCCTGATTCGAAATCACATTACTTACGAAATCCGGTTGCCCGAGCTCTTCATCGGCCGTTGCGAGGTTCGCAGTCGGAATCGAATTGAAAATCAGAACACGATCGTTTCCGCCGTCGGCAATATACAGCCGCTTGCCATCGGAAAGCGCGAATTCCGGGGTGTTCAACGTCGCTCCGCATTCCAGACCTTCTATCGTGTCTCCAGGGCACATGGCCGTGGAATTGTTCGCCACCGTGCCGGTCATATCGGGCTGGCCGATAACGACGTCCGCATTCTGAGCCATCTGAGTAGGAATACTGTTCCAGATCAGGACGCGGTTGAAGCCTAAATCGGCGACGAAGAGGTGGGTGCCGTCGGAAGTCACCGAAACCGGATTGCACATTTCGTTGGCCGCCGCCACGTCATTGTATTTGAGGGGATCGCAGGCTTTTTGGGTGCCTATGTTGAAGTTCGACTGACCTAGCGCCACATCGGCGGGCTGATTATTACTTGTAGGAATGCTGTTCCATATCAAAATGCGGTTATTGGCAGTATCGGCGACAAACAACTTGCCGTTCTGGATCCAGACACCCTGCGGACCGCTTAACGAGCTCGCCGTCGGCGGCTCTGGCGTTGTATTGGTCGTGAAGCTCGACTGTCCAAGCACCAGATCGGCAGGCTGGTCCATGGCCGTCGGAAGCGACTTCCAGATCAAAACGCGATTGTTGTTCGAGTCCGCCACCGCTAGAATATGGCCGTCCGTACCGACCGCCGTGGGCGTCTGCATCCATCCCGCGGTTGCGCCATTACTCTGATATGGCGCATCGGCAGTTCCTGGGTTTGTCGAAACGTAGTCGGGCTGGCCTAGCACATTGCCGGCCGAATAGCCGCAGACATAACAAGACGAATCGGACGACGAAATAGTCCTCAGATCCGTATGCGGCGCGGGAATCTGGCTAGTAGGAAATATGAGAACGCGGTTGTTCTGCGGAGTTGCGCCCAGGAAATTCGAATCCGCCACGAACAACATGCCGTTGCCGTAAGCTAGACCGGCAGCGCCTCCGGTGATGTATGGCTGCGCGTTGGACAATGCGGCAGTAAATTGCACCTGCCCGATCACCGCCCGCGCCGCCTGTCCATTCGTGAAATTTTGCGCCTCAACTGCTATGGCGGACAGGAGAATCAGTGAAATTGCTTTATAGTTGCTCAAACAAAAGGCCCCAAAAATTTAGCCCGGCAGCCAAGCGATGCTTAGGCAACACTGGTAGCAGGCTCCCTCGTTCTTGCCAAGCCATCGCGCCGTACGTTGCCGGGCGGTTTTAGTTCGAAGCTCAGTATAACAGCGCGTGGGACGTGGTACGCCTCTGCTCGGTTGCAGGTGTGTCGGTCTGTTGTCTACAGACGAAAACTCGCCGACCCCTTACAATATGGCGATGCCCCTTCTCGAAAAAGTCCAAAAAGATATCGTCGAGGCCATGAAGGCGAAGGACGAAGCGCGGCTCAGCGCGGTTCGGATGGTCAAAACCGCGCTAAAAAAGCAAGAGATCGATTCCATGAAGCCATTAACTGAGACAGCCGAGCTGCAGGTCATGAACACGCTTCTCAAGCAACGGCGCGAATCGGCCGATCTCTTTCGAAAAGGCGGGCGGGAAGAATTGGCCCTTAAAGAGGAGGCAGAGATCGGGATCATCGAAAGCTATCTGCCAGCCGCGCCAACGCCCCTGGAAGTCGAGCAGGCCGTCTCGGCAGCAATGGCCGAAACCGGCGCGACCTCGCAAAAACAGATGGGCGCTGTCATGAAAGCAGCGCAGGCCAAACTTGCAGGCAAACGCGTGGACGGCAAAGCACTCAGCGATCTGGTGAAGCAGAAGCTGAGCTAATCCTCGGACTTCAGCTCTTCGTCCAACTCGGCAAATAACTCCGTCACGGAGATCGAAATTTCGGGATTGGCAGTTGTCAGCCGGTCGCGTGCTTCACGTACTTCATCCTTTGTATAGCTGAACGCGCTTCTACTCTCCGGGTCGATAACCCAGACATAGCTGACGCCAAACGCCAGAAACTCCTTCACTCGTTCGATTACCCGGCTCATTCGATCTTCGGGTGAGAGAATTTCGATGCAAAGAAAGGGCGCAGATGTCAGAACAGGCTCCGGGACTTGGCTCTTGAGCATTACGCAAACATCAGGTATGCGGAAACGGGTTGTAGCGACGCGCATCCGCAACTCGGAAATCACTCGGATCCGAAGAGTTCCTGCCCAGTCATACATCATCCGCACGATGATGGCCTGAAGCATTCCATGATGAAATTCGCCCAGGTTGCGCTCGATCACCTCCCCGTCGACATAATCGCAGTCCGGCTCATATACGGTGTGGAGGTACTCATCGACCGGAATCGCCGTCAAACTCGCCATAGCTCTATTTAATCCAGATCCTTCAGCTCTTCGTCCAACTCGGCAAATAACTCCACGACGGAGATCGAAATTTCGGGATCGGCAGTTATCAGCCGGTCGCGTGCTTCACGTACTTCATCCTTTGTATAGGTGAACGCGCTTCTACTCTCCGGGTCGATAACCCAGACATAGCTGACGCCGAACGCCAGAAACTCCTTCACTCGTTCGATTACCCGGCTCATTCGATCTTCGGGTGAGAGAATTTCGATGCAAAGAAAGGGAGCGGCAGTCAAAACAGATTCGGGCCGTTGGCTCTTCAGCATTACGCAAATATCAGGTATGCGAAAACGTGTTGCGCTGACCCGCATTCGCAGCTCGGGCCGCACGCGGATTGGAAGTCGGCGGCCAAGCTCGCGGAGCTGGCCTATGAGGATTCCTTGAATGGTCGAATGCTGATTTTCGCCGACGTTGCGCTCGATCACCTCCCCGTCGACATAATCGCAGTCCGGCTCATATACCGTGTGGAGGTACTCACCGACCGGAACTACAGTCGAACTTGCCATAGCTCGACTATACGGTACTTCTCCCGACAGCCGCAGGTTTGAGAAGGCTACCGTTGCTGACGCTAAAATCTTCGTTTCTTCGATTCGTGCTTTTGAACTCTGGTACGGTGTCGCAAAGAGCTCACTGAAAGATTTCAACGCCCAGAGACTCGGGGTGTTCTTTGCCGAGCTGCCGATTTGAGGTCACATGACGGTTACCGTTTACTATCGCCCCACTTTGGCGGCATCACGGCTCCACAGTGAACGAATAAAGCGAATCGCCCGCGCCCACCGTCAGATATTGCAAGCCGTCCAGGGCATACGTCTCGGGGCCGTTACTAACATCATCTGAGAGTCCAGCATGCCAGAGGATTTCACCGGTTGCAGGATCGAATGCTACCAAGTGCTGCGCACCGTCGCCAGTAAATAGAAGTTTTCCAGCAGTTGTCAGAATGCCGATGGCTCCGCCGCCAAATGGATAGTGATGGTCCCAAACAACCTTGCCGGTTTTGTAATTGATGGCCTCCAGGTCACCGCCGAAATAGCCGGCATCGCGTTCCGCCGCGCCCCATCCTTCGGGGTGAGGGTCGGTGTCGGTCAAATAAAACATGCTGTATTGCTGGGACGTCCCCACGTAGAAGAGTCCGGTTTCCGGATCGAAACTCGGAGGAGGCCAGTTCGTTGCGCCCCCGCTGGGCGGCGAAACCAGCACACCGGATATCGTGGCTTCCTTTGCTGGATTCGGTACAGGCTGGCCAATGCGATTCACACCATTTGACCAATTCATGGTCTTGATCATGGGCGCGGTGACCAGATTTTTTCCGGTCACCCGATCCAGCAAAAAGAAGTAGCCGTTGCGGTTAGCCTGTGCCAACAACTTACGCGGCTTACCGTCAATCTCGCCGTCAATCAAAATCGGCGTCTGTACAGCATCCCAATCATGCGTATCGTGCGGCGAGGGTTGGAAATACCACGCCAGCTTTCCGGTATCGACATTCAGCGCAACAATGGAGCACGTGTAGAGGTCATCACCCTTGCGGCTGCGGCCGGTGAGAACGGGATTTGGATTACCCGTGCCGAGATAGTAAAGATGCAGTTCCGGGTCATATGTGCCCGGTAACCAAGTCATTCCTCCACCGTGCCGCATGGAGTACTCGTCGGGCCAGCTGTTGAAGCCGGGATCGCCTTTTTTTAGCGGCTCGCTCCACCATTTCCACTGGATTGCCCCCGTCTCCGGATCATGCGCCTCCAGAAAGCCGGGTACGTCCAACGAATCGCCTCCGGTCCCGACAATCACATGGTTGCCAACAATGACAGGGGCGGGTGTCGAAAAATACTCCTGCTTCACGTCGGCGATTTTGACGTGCCAGCGCTCTTTCCCCGTGTTCGCCTCGAGCGAAACGAGGTAGTTATCGGGCGTTTCAAAGTAGAGCCAATTGCCATACATCCCCATCCCACGATTGCCAATATGAATGCCGCCCTGGGTCTTCCAAAAGTAATGCCACAGTTCGCGGCCAGAGCGCGCATCCACCGCCCAGGCATTATCGGGAGTGGAGAAATACAGCACGCCATTCACCATCAGCGGAGTGGCCTTGATGGTGGAGACGCCGGGGTCGCTCGGCGGACCTTCCGGCATTGGCCCTTCCCCGCCTATGATGACGCCCGGCGTAGAGCCCACTCTGACGCGAAACACCCACGCCAGGCTGAGATGCTTCACGTTGCTCTGATTGATTTGCGCCAACGTGCTGAAGCGACGGCCGGAATAATCGCCGTTATACGTGGGCCACGCGTCGGTAGCGGGCTTGGTAAGCAGAGCCGGGTCGAGCATTTGTGCGAACGTGCACACGGGCAGCATAGCGAGCCCAATTTTCAGCAGAGAAATCATTCTCATTTGAGCGTCACCAGATAAGCGGTGATGTTGTGGATGTCTTCGTCTCTATAACGGGTCAAGAGATCCAGGTGCGCCTGCAGGCGATTGTGAATTTCAACCTTTGGACCGCTCTTCGTCCGCCTGAATGAATGGTAGTTGCCATCCTGATCTCGCAACGACACGTTGAAGTCGTCAAAAACCATTGGCAGACCTGTGAACGACTCGCCGGAGGGCAACGTCACTGTCACCGTAATGGCAGAGACAGTGTGCGGCGGCGTGCCTTCGGTCCAGGACTGGTTCGGTTGGATGAATTTGCCCTGCAGTGTAACAGGCTCATATTTTGACCCAATTCCCTTCAAATCGCCACTCGCTGAGTGACAGGGGGTGCAGTTGGTGTTGAAGTAGTCCGCCCCAGCCTGTGCATCGCCGGTTACTATGTCCAAAATCTTGTAGGTGTCGCGGTCGGACGCACTCAGAATGGAATTGTGAAGAAAATTGGCTATGTCGGTGATCTGATTAGGCGTCAACGGGAACCGCGGCATGCCCTTATCTGGGCGGCCCTTCAAAATCACTGGGCCTATGCTCTTACCATTCTCGTCATCCAAGACCAGGACGGAGCGCAGTAAATCCGGACCTTTCTCGCCCCCCTTCGCGGTCGCGCCATGGCAGAAGCCGCAGGTGGACGCAAAGGTCTCCCGACCCCTTTCTACCGACGCCGGGTCGTATTTCGGAGGCGATGCTTTGCCGCCGGCATCTGGCGTTTGTCCAATCGCCATGGCGCCGACCGCAACCAAAACCGCGGCTATTCGAAAGCTCCTGTATGTCATACCATCCTTTCCGGGGCGCAAAATATCATGCGCGTCAAGATCGTTCCAGCCGTTTGCTTTGCCCAAATACAGATACAGCGAAGAAGTGCTTTGCCTCACAGTTCGGCCGCGGTCTGAAGGGCGTCACTCACATGATGCAATGCGGGTCTGTCGAGACCAATAGTTTTCACAACTGATCATGATTGTGATGAACGTGAAACCCAGAACGTTCTTGACCGCATGCCCGATTTGTTGGTCATATGGGCTGTTCTTGACAGCTATGTGATGAAATCGGCACGGCGACCTTCAGTTGAAGTTGGGCTAGCGGCGTGTCGCAGGACCTATCTAGGAATTCTTCTTCTGCGAGGCGATGATCCGTCCACAGACGCGCGCCAGCTCCATACTGGGCGATTTATCGGGACTTTGGGGGGCCAGGGCCAATCTCAACATAGCCGACTTTACGTCAATTTCAAATCGCTGCACCCAGGGCGTTTGTCGGCAGGGATCATCGGCCGGTTCTGTTGACCCGCGTTCGATCTATGGTATGTTCCCGATGTTGGCAATGCCGAAGATCTATTTATCTTCCACGTTCGTTGATCTAAAAGCACACCGCGAGGCGGTGTATAGGCAGCTTCGTCGAATGCAACACGATGTCATTGCGATGGAGGACTATGTGGCAAGAGACGACCGCCCAGCTGCTCAGTGTCTCCGCGATGTCGCACGCAGCGACCTCTACGTTGGGCTTTTCGCGTGGCGGTACGGTTTTATACCAGCGCAAGATAACACCAGCAGTTTGTCGATCACTGAGCTGGAGTATCGACAAGCGGAAGCAAAGTCCGTCCCGAGACTCGTTTTCCTGCTAGACGACAGCGCTTTATGGCCTCCGCTAATGCTCGATTCTCAGAGCGGCGATGGGGACGGGGGCCGGCGTATTCGCGATTTACGCCGCGAGCTATCACAGGAACGCCTCGCCAGCTTTTTTACATCGCCGGAAGACCTGTCAGCCAAGGTCGCCGCTGCAGTGCATCTCGCGGGAACCACCACAAATGCCTCTGACGCATCCTTCGACCTCGAAGCCGTGGTTGGTGCTGACATTATCGACCGCCCAGAGATACTCTTTAGCCAGTCATACTTACCATATCTGGTTAAACAATTACAGCAGCTTGGCGACTCACCGCTTCTTAGGATCGACCTTCGAGACGGTACTCACTGGTGGTCTACGCGCTTATATGCGTTGGCGACGCTCGTCGCTGACTTCAGCTCGGTGGAGTGGCTGTTGTTTGTAGAAAAAGGAACTCGTTACGTCGGAATGGTGCGACCGCGTGATTTGAGGCGTGCTTTAGAGGTAGCGCAACCGTCGCTCCAAGCCGAATACCATCTTGCGCACTCTCCTCCGGCGCATCCCCAAATCGCCAGCGAAATGTACGCCGGTCAGGTTCTAGAAACGCTCGTTAGGCGCTTTGGCGAGCTTCCTGGTGGTGAAGAGGGGTTGCGATTCTTGGTCACCTCCTCGTGGCTTGAACAGAATGTGCCTGGCCTGAGTACTGATCATGTGGAGCACGCGGGTTCGTTCGATCCGCTCGCCACCCATCAGCTACTGCAGGCCAAAACGCCTTATGTCGCCATTACGAGCGAACAAAGACAGCTCATTAAGGTGATCGATCGTGTCGGCGTGGCCACCGAAATTGCGCGAACTGTCGTCGAGCGGCAGCTCGGGCGCCGCTGATGCAAGGTAACGCATAAATTCGTGCCGTTTGGGTACGCGGTAGAGCGAGCATACTTCCGTTCGTCCTCGATAGCGGCAGCGGTCCTCCATCGCTATGTAGCCCCTTCGGCCCAATCCGCCATCCTGTTCGCACCATTGACAGCGCCTCTAAGAACAGGCATTTGGCCGCAGCGGTTCCTTCCGATCGCGATTACTACTTAATTCATCGCAGTGCAATTGTAGCTTCGATTCCTGAAAATCCAAAATCATTTTGTATTTCAAAAACGCGGCTCATGCCACCTAAACGTTGAGTGGCCCGGCAGAGAGACTGCGTTTATCTGACTCGTCGGTTTCAGTGACATTCCCTAGTCGGCGACCCGGGCCCTAAGCTAGGCTGCTGCCAGGCTGGCAATGATCCCTGCAATATCTGCGGCGGTTAAAGTTGAAAGCTCACCGCCGACCCAGTCAGCAACCGTATTCCAGAAATCTTGGCCGCCCGCCGGTTGAGTCACATTTTCTGCTGGTATCCACCAACCGCGCCAATTCGGCCCTGAACCGGGCGGCATGTTGTTCATCCCGCAAACTTCTCCACCGCACTGCGTGTTATCGCCAGGGGCATTCGCTCCAGCCACCATTGAGGATTAGCAACGTTTTGAAATGCCACCGCATTAGCTATGTTGTATCTGGACCCGTTCATCATTTTCCATTGTTGTGGTGGCCCGAGCAGCGGAACGTTTGCGGGACAACAGGGAGGGGGGTCAAGGCTCATGTAACTGTGGCTAGCCCAATTTCTTAGGCCATATATGCCATTTGCTTGATCCACCTGATAAAGAAACCAGGTTCCCTCTGTGTTTCTATTCATGTTACTTGCATGAAGCTCCCGTTATCAGCGTGGGCCTGCAGATATGCTCCATACTTACTCGTAAACGCCGCCATGCCGAGGTTTTCTGCTGGCATCGCAGGTTGTCAAAGTGTGAAAAAACACGGGCAGCCTTTGTGCGCCGCTGTGGTCGTGATGCACAAAGGACACCCGTTTCGAGACGTACGCACGGCTTTGAGCACTTGTCCAAGACAACTGTTCAAGAACAATGGAACCGAAACTCGCTTACAGCGGAACATCCGACCAGTGTGCGCTGGCCTCGCTGGGCCGAAAGCAAGATTTTTGAACAAAGGTGGGCATTCTGTTCAACGCGCACGTGCCGCGATGGCGGGTTCCAGTGGTAATGTTGTGATCTATCAGTTCTAATGCACGAAAAGAAGAGAATTCAAATCGACGTTACCGCCGCCGACGCGCTTGAGTTCGACGCCGATGTGCTTGCTCTCAAATACGCTCAAAAGCTCTATGGCGTTGACCGTGCTGTATACAGCCTTCTAACCGAAGGCAGGCCGCCAATTGACCTTCCCAGGGTGGGTGAATTCAAAGTGGCGAAATCCGAAGGCCGCATTGCTGCGCGTACTGCTCTGTTTATTGGAGTTGGCAGTCTCCGGGACTTCAGCTACGCAGAAATCCGGGACTTCTCTTGGAAAGTAATGGCGGCCCTCGCTGGTGAGCTCCCCACGACGCGCCACCTAGCGCTCACCCTTCACGGCCCCGGATATGGTCTCGACGAGACGGAAGCATTTGAAGCAGAACTGGCAGGCTTGGTGGATGCTCTCACCAGCGGTGATTATCCGCCAGCTCTTGACCGGATCTCGTTCGTAGAAAGGAATGACGGTCGGGCAAACAGGTTACACACGGTCCTCGAACGAGTGGTGCCTGATGGATTTCTGCCGCTCAAACCCCAGTACTCAAGGGGGTCGGCGGAAAGCCACAACCAAGCAACGCTTCGTACTGCGGGGTACGGATCAGCCGCAAAACGGCATGTTTTCGTCGCGATGCCATTTGCTGAAGAAATGAACGACCTCTTCCATTATGGGATTCAAGGCGCTGTGAACGGAGCAGGCATGCTTTGCGAGCGCGCAGATCTCTCCTCGTTTACCGGCGATGTGATGGACTGGATCAAACGTCGGATCGCAACATCCACCTTGGTGATCGCTGATCTGTCAACCGCGAATCCAAATGTGTATCTGGAGGTGGGGTACGCTTGGGGGTGCCGTGTCCCAACGGTCCTGCTTGTCAAAGATCCTTCTCGATTGACGTTTGATGTTCGCAGTCAGCGTTGTATAGTTTACAAAACCATTCGCCAGTTGGAAGAACTGCTTAAGCGGGAACTACAGGGGTTTCCGGAGTTCAGCGCGTCGGATCAGACGTCCAAATGAATCGCGAACGCAAAATGAACACTACGGGCAATTCTACTAAAAATTGACCTCGCGTAAAATGACCAGTTTTTGAAGCTGCATCTTCCCACTTTGACGTAAAACCCGCGTCCCGTAACTGACGTTCAACATCCCGGAAAACGCCCATGTCGGTACCGTGCTTAGGCCTAACCTGTCGCGTTCACTCAAGTCCGAGCTGGCATCCATCGGACACATTGGCGATGCTGTCCGGTCACGGTTGATCTGCGGTGAGGTGCGGATCCTCAGAAGGCCTTGCCGCGCTGGCTCTGCCGGGCACTCTCAGCGAACATTGGCCAATTGCTCCTTGAAGCAACTGCATTCGAGGCTATAGGGCTTTACCCCGCTTTCTCGCCCCGCGTACAATGGCAACACCTAACTAACCCTGTTCCCATGAGTACACAAGCCCAGCCGTTCAAACCCTTCGTCCCGGAACACATGCAGATGCGCGAGCTGACGCTTCGAGCCGTCTTGCTGGGCCTGTGCATGACCGTGATCCTCGGCGCTGCCAACGCTTATCTTGGGTTGCGAGCGGGCATCACCATCGCTGCCACATACCCGGCCGCCGTGATCAGTATGGCGGTGCTCAGGCTCTGGAAGGGCTCGCTTCTCGAAGAAAACATCGCCCGAACCAGCGGGTCCATCGGCGAAGGCGTCGCGGCCGGTGCAATCTTTACTATCCCCGCATTCCTGATTTCTCATGCATGGCCGTCATTCGGCTTTGGAGACGCATATTGGAAATCCACGGTGCTCATCCTGGTGGGCAGCGTGCTGGGTGTGCTTTTCATCTCTCTCGTGCGGCGCGTGATGGTCGAAGATCCTGAGTTGCCTTTCCCGGAATCCATAGCCGCTTCGGAGATCCATAAAGCCGGACAGCGAGGAGCCCAGGCAGCCAAGTATCTTTTCTGGAATATCGGACTGGGCGGCCTTATCTTCCTCCTGGGCCGCTTTGGTTTCTTCGCTGCCGACGCCGAGTTTCGCGTTCACGTCGGTCAGTTGGGAGCAAGCAGAGTTCGGCTGGGGAGCGCTGGCTCGACCAATATTCTCGCGACCGGTGGTACTTCCACCTTCGCGGCTCCCAGCATAAGCCCCGCTTATCTCGGAGTTGGATACGTCATCGGCGCGCGCCTCGCTGCTTTGCAGTTTTCAGGTGGCGTGCTCGCTTGGGGCCTAATGGTGCCGCTCCTCATCTACTTCCTCGGTCCGCAGCTCCGCGCATTTCTTCCTGCGGGCGCGGCCACCAACTCCTGGAGTGATCTTTCCGGCGCGGTCTGGCGCTATATCGTCCGGCCTATCGCCGTCGGAGGAATGCTTGTCGGTGCGGCCTACACTCTGTTTCGAATGAGAACCAGCCTGGGCTCCGGATTGAAGCGCGCTGTTCGAGATCTTCGCCAGACAGCCGAGCAAACCGCTATCCTCAGCCGCACCGAACGCTACATGAGTTCGAAAGTCGTGTTCGCATTAATCGGCGCAGTCTTTGCCGTAATGATCGCCCTCTACATATATCTCTCCGGCCAGGTGCTCGGCGGAGTTTTCGCCGCAGGGGTCATGCTGATCATGGGCTTTTTCTTTGCCACGGTGTCGGGCAGCCTCTGCGGGCTGATCGGTTCCTCCAACAACCCGGTTTCCGGCCTCACTCTTTCAACATTGATCGTTGCCGCGCTCCTGATGGTGTCCCTCGGAGTATCAGGCATCGGCGGCGTGGCTGCCGTGCTTGGCGTAGCCGCGGTCGTCGCGGTCTCGTGTTCCGTTGCCGGTGAGCTGTTGCAGGACTTCAAAGTTGGCTACATACTCGGTGGCACGCCCCGAAACATCCAGGTCGCCGAACTGATCGCAGTCGTCGTCGCCAGTCTGGTGATGTATTTCCCTCTGGTCCTTCTGCATGAAGGAAACATTCGCGCCGGCGGCACCGGCTTCGGCGACCGTCAACTTCCGGCGCCTCAGGCAGGCCTGATGGCGCTATTGGCTCAGGGAATCGTCGGAGGCGACATGCCGTGGCCCCTGGTGCTGGTCGGCATATTGATGGGCTTCGCCTTTATCATGATGAACGTCAAAAGCCCCATGCTGGTGGCCGTAGGCATGTATCTCCCGTTTGAAACCACTTTTGCCATCTTCGTGGGAGGCGTAATTCGCTGGCTAGGTGATCGGGCAGCCGTTCGCCGCGGCTATAACGAAGCTCAAAAAGCCCGTGTCGACAACGCCGGAGTGCTCACCGCTTCTGGATTGATCGCAGGCGAGGCCATTCTTGGCCTCGTCTGGGCGGGTTTACAGTTCGCCCCGCCCGGTATCCGTGAGCATTTGCAGCTCTTCCAGCATCCTTCTTATTTGGTAGGCCTTGCCGTTCTCGTCGGCCTCGCGCTGGTCATGATCCGCTCGCCGCTCGCCAGCGCGGGCAGCCCCGATGAGCCAGCTCCGCCTGTAGCGATGATGTGAACGGATATTGGTGCCCGCCGTTGAGATACTTCATTAAAACTTCGCGCCTACGTAGCGGTTAGCTGGCGATACACACAGCGCTCCACGCGAATCCCCAGACTGAGATTCTAGTCGCCGACCCAAGAACCGCGCAATTCCTTCTACGCATACTCCGTGGCGCTTTGAGTCCGGAGAGCGGGAGATCATCAGGTGCTTTCCCCGTATCGCCAGATTCCATCCCCGCAGACCTGCCAGCACTGTACTTTTTCGATTTCGCGAGTTCGCGCACCCGGCGTCCACAGAGGCTTTTCACAAAGCGGGACGAATTGATTTCTGCTGGTGAGATCCCATCCAGCAACGAATTCCCGAGCGCCAATGATGTCAGGTGCGCTGTCATCTTGGTGAGCGTGAGCGAACAGCGTACCACTTTGGATGATGGGGACGTTCTGCTGCAGATTGACCTCGAACCCAAAGAGATGTGAAGCGTTTGCCCATTCGACTCGCCGCATCCGACCCAAGCCATACCGTGTGTCGCCGCCCAGGAACAGAACGGCAATGTCGCTCAGGCCCTGCATTCCCTCTTTCAGAAATACGTAGCCGACAAGGCCGACCGGTGAGATGTCTCGCCCACCGTCAGGCCGCCAGTATGGGAGAACGCATTCCGTCTCTCGGAGACTTCCATCCTGGGCGCTGTCGGAGTCAGGGTCAATCGCGGTGCCGGGCCGGGCGTCCAGGAGGCGGCGCCGAAAGTTCCCGTTAGCGATACCGCCAGCCAACTGAGAATCTTCCCGATACCAGACGAGCCCGCGTGCGTACTCAAAACGGGGCAGCCAGGCGCGCCATCGATCTTGCCCTTGCTCGGCAGGGTAAAGGTAAGTGAAACGGGCGTTCTCGCGGAGCTTCGTACCCAGCTCCGTATACTCCGGAAAGTGCGTTGCGTCTCGACGTGCCCACTCCGCTGTGATCGCCGCCCAAATGGTACGTGCGGGTACATAGAGGCGGCAGCGATTGAGCGCACTAGCCGGCGGCATCCCGATGAACAGCGGGGACTCAATCTGCCAGACCCAGCGGTGAAGAGACCACATTATGCCTCGCCTCGAGCTTTGAGGTGATATCGCGCGTACACCAAGGCTTGATGCAGGAGGTCGCGTGCGAAAAGCAGCTCGTCAAGGTTCTCGGCGAGCTTTCTAACCCCAGAAAAGAGATCCTGCTTTCCATTCTTGAGAAGAGGGCCTCCTTGGGGGATCTTGCTCAAAAATTCGGCGCATCCTTGACTCACCTTGTTGCCGGCTTCCTTGCCTCGGGCCTTCAGAAAGAGAAAGAAGGCGTAAACGCCCTGCTCCTCCAATACCGACAGTGCTTCCGTGATGAGCTTTTCTTCCAAGCCCTTCAGTTCTGATAATTGCTTCCCCAACTCAGCGCAGCGAAAATCGAGGTTCTCTATCATTGCGCCTTCTGCCCTTCGGCTCCGAGCTTCTGTTCAGCCCGGCCGTCGTCGTTGAGCACACGAAGTCTGCCCATCCCACGGGTGCCCATTCCGCCGATGCCAAGATGCCCCATGTAGCTATGCGCCGCGGCGACAACTCCATGGACTAAGTCCGGCGTGGTGACGGCAGCTACTGTGACGGGACCGATTTTGAAATCACCCGGGTTCCGGCAGGTAATCTCCCAATAAAGCACGGTGCTGCGCGGGAGCGCCTCGTAGGTGAAGAGTGCGCCTTGCTCGGCCGCCCCCGTCTCGGGGTTGATCGCGACCGACGTGCGGACTTCCAGGTTACTGTTGACGACATGCGAGAAGAGCTTGTCGGAGACAACACCAATCCTTTCGAGCACGTGATCCGGAATGCTCAATTCGCTAAGCTTCGTCTTTGGATTCTGACCATTGCTGAACCGTTGTACCGGCAGAAGCAGCCAACCGAGGTTCAGCGGACGCTGCCCGTCCTGGGCCCGCAGGACAATATCACCAGTAACTTCAGCAGCTTCGCAATCCACAGTCCGAAGCGCTGTGGGACATGTGACCCAAACCGGCCCCTCACGTGTTGCGACCGGAAAAAGCAGTACATGCGCATCGCTAAAAGCCGCCAGACCGGCAAAGCCGCCGGTGGCGCCTCGCGCGAAGCCAAATACGGTGCAGATCTTGCAATCGGCCTGACCACAATGCCCACTCAGCCCAGCGCAGCCAGGGTACTTGTTTTCTTTCAGCGCCGCATACGCCCGCATAACTCCGGCGAGGCTCGAACCGGGAATCTTCGGGATGCGTGTCACAGGATCTCGGACAATCGTGTTATCGACGCGGCCCAAACGCGAGCCACCGGTTCCGACGTGAATCGGATCAAGTGCGAGCCCCGCGTGAGGAAATTGTTTGAAGCTTTCAGACATTTGTGGTCTCCGTAAATCTTTCCTTCAATGCGGACAGGTGCCATTCGAGGCTTAAGGCAAGGATTCCCGACCGTGCGGCTTCCACTAAAGCATCCAGTGCAGCCCCCGAGACTTCCCAGCGTTTCGAGAGGATTGCGCGGACGAGATCGCACCACGCCTCTTCGGCGCTCGCCGAGGATCCCCCGTTTGGATCCCGCCAGGTTTCTCTTCGAGCGCACAGTTCGCCCCAGGCGCCCCGAACGGCTGTGAGACTTGGCACGGTGCGCTCCACCAGGTGCCAGACGGCTCGCATTTGGAGCCAGTCGGAAACCGGTCTCACCCTAACTTCTTCAAATCGCTTACCCGTGCTATCAAGAAAAATCGTTGCCACCCTTGCCGGATGGACCCGAACGCGATCGCCGGGACGAAGGTCCATCGGGTGCCGGTACACTTGCCCGCCGGGATGCTGGAAGTCCGAGGCTGAGCGTGCCTTCGAGTCTTCCACGGCGCTGTAAACATAAAAGGCGTCCAATCGGCCATCTCGCAACAGGAACGGGACTGTCCGTACCTCCTGGCCTCCGTCTGCACGCGTGAACCGGAAAGCGGCCACGCCGTCTCGCACATCCACGTTGGCTACCCGCAAGGTCTCCGATCCGACAGCTCGGAGTTGATCCTCGACACTGCGTGCCGTCTCGATCACAGCCTGGAACGGCAACATCCGTGGGAACGCGATGATACCTATGCGCAAGGGAAGACGATCCCGGACTCGGGCGAACTGGTCATTCCACGTCTCGATAGCGCGCTCTACACATTTCGATGCGGCTTTGAGGGGGACGAGAAGGCGGAATCGAAGTGGGCTGATCTCGAGGGGAATCACCGGATGATAAACACCAAGCGAACCCGCGGCATCCTCGATCTTCTCCACTCTTAAAAGCAGATCTCGATCCTCATCGCTGCGGACGTTAATATCCACGTTCTTGAAAGCGTCCGCAGACTCATCCGCAGCCAACAGCCTGGCTAGATTACAGGCAGTCAAAAAGCCATCGATCTCCTTTCGGTAGAGCAGCACAAAGGGTGCGTCGCGCCACTGACCGTTGTACAATTCGCGGTCTTCCCAGCCCTTGCTCTTCGTAGCTGCGTCCGGCTTCAGGACTAGCCGGCGCACTCGTCGCCGATTCGCATCAGCGGATGCGATTTCTCTGAATTCCGCAAGGCGATCACTGAAAAACTCCTCTGCTTGACGCCAGAATCGATAAACACGCCCCGGCGAGGCAAGTTTGCGGAAGAGCTGATGAACCAGCCAGCGTGCGCAAAGTTCGGGATCGTCCCTTACCTTATCCCAGGACGGAGCATCCGCGCGATCTTCCACGATCTTTTCGTAGAATGGTTTCCAATCGCTTTCATGCTGGTAGCCTTCTTGTAGGCTTGTAAGAACTGGGTCACTCTTGTCAAAATTCGCAGCGAGCTTCGTCTTGACATACCCGACAAGTCCTTCGAACGGGCGATAGGGGTCGATCGGATTGGCACAGCCGCCGACAAAGGGATTGTGGCGTCTCCATTCGGAAACCGACTGCGTGCGCAACGCATCAAGCCTTCCAGCGTCCAGCCATGGCTCGATATCGAGATCCATGGTGATCAAGGCCACCCGATCATTGCTATCAGCGACTTCATCGATCCAGATCGTGTCCCTGCCAAGCTTGCCTTCAATCCACGCGTCCAACCGGTGTGTCCGACGCTTCCGGCAAGGTTCGCAGGGCCTCTGCTTGTCGGATGTGTCAAGGCTTCTGCGAACGAGGCAGACAGGGCAGACATGACCCTTTTGGCGCGCGGAATTCGGCTCCGCGGGGATGCTCCAGGCCCGATGAAGTGGTACGGCCAGGACATCATCGGCGTCACGGACTTCCCTGGTCATCGGAACTAGCGAGCGTGATGGCAAGCTTATCTCACAGTAGGGCGGGGTCTCAAGACCAGCCTCTTGGGCATACGTGTCAATCTCGGCCTGGAGGAATTCTTTCCAGGCAGCAACCGATAGAGGCCCACTTTGAGCAGACCGCTCACTGGGGAAAGAAAAGACTTGTGTTGCAGAGTCGGCGTAAAGTACAGCGCCCACAGCTAGGTCGACCTCAATCAGACGGCGCACCTTTTCGAAGATCTCATCGATCGCCAGCCGCGCCCCTGTCCAGTCGCCGATTCGTACCGCCCGCGCTTCGTAATGGTTAGCGCCGATTCCGATGGTAAGCAAGCGCCAGCGGGTGTTCTGCTTGATAGCGCCATCACTCCACGGAAATGTACTTCCTTCGAGCACGGCGCCGGCAACAGCGCTCTTGAAAAGGGCAGCGGCCACATAGGATTGGTCCCATAGCGTCACGTCGTTATTTGGCAGGCGCGTCTCCGCGAGCGTGGATGTGAAGGTGGTGCGCAGGCCGCTGCTCGGCCCAATTGCCGCTTGCCGCCAGGCCCACCACAGGTCAGGATCGGCGACCTTTTTGCTGCCCAACTCTCGTAGCTCTGATAAAATGCGAGCGATTTCGCGCAGTAAACGACTCCACCCTTGTTCCGAGAGCGTTTCGGGTGGATCAACCAGCAGATTCCGCGTGGGATAACCAAAAGCGGAACACAACCACATGTGCGTCGCGTCCTGGCGGAGATACTGCGACGCCTTTTCAGGCAGGTTCTTTTCGATACCGGAGACTATTCCGTGAGCAGCCTGGAAGAGGCCCAAGAGGCCGGAGTTTCTGCCGGTGTGCTTCTCGATGAAGTAAGTAGATTTAGGCCAAGAAACCAAACCGAAACTGCCCGGCACCCATTGAAACAGGTTATCCCAGGGGAACTGCGGATTCTCGCGTTCGTGCCATTTCTGATAGTCATACCTAGGCGCCAACCCGCCGTGCCGACGCAGAAAATCGGGATGGGCCTTGCCGGTCATGTGCAACCAACCGATCGCCTCGGCTGCGAGAAGCAAGGCGCGGTGTTGTCTCAGAGTCTCTTCCCCCCTGAAATCACCCACGGGCACCCCTTTGACCATCGGCACACGACCTCAACTTTTTTACGAACGCATTTCTAGTGACCTCTTTAATCGGCGATGTGCCGCAGGCCGCCGCCCATTTCGTAATCTTGGCCGTACCCCAGCCCACGGTGCGCTTGGCCGAGATGCCGTACGTGCCCAGTAGGATCTCGATCGCCTCGGTCAGTTTTTCCAGAGCGTCACCCGGCTGTATCTCGTCGCGCCGTGCGGCGCCAGGAAGGGGTGCGTAGAGAAGCCGCAGCACGCCGGAAGTTCCGGCTGGCACCACCTCGTAGTAAATCGGCTGAGTACCCGCGCGCGTCTTTCGGCTGTGCGGGTTGATCATCTCAAAATCCAGCTTCGAAAACCAAGTCGGATAAAACGCCAAAGCGCCTCGCAGGGAATCCTCTTCCTCCTCTCGCTCATTCCCAAATAGATGCCTTACGCACGGGGAGCCATCATCGCCAGCCAAGTTCCGGGAGGCCCACCGCAAAAGCCCTTTCCAGCTCGCCGCTGACATGAACGGGATACCGAATACCCGATCCTTCCGCACGGGGTTGTCTAGGATGTGAAAGGGGCGATCGTCTTTGGAATACCAAGGTGACTCCAGCGCGAACCCTATCTCCAGGCCGATCCATGCTGTGTCTGGCAGCGTTTCGAAGGAGCCGTCAAGGCCCAGAATCGAGGGAATCAGGAACTGATTACATCGAGACGCCTGTTCCATATAATGGCGTCGCGCTTCGTTCCTCTTCCTCTGCTGTTCTCGTTCGCCCTGTTCTTTGTCTACATCGCTAAACTGTACCGTACAGAAATCCGCAAAGCCAGACGCCAAGTCACTGGGCGTCCCATTGGGCGGCCAATTCGTCTGCGCGGATAGGTCGGCATAGAAATCAAACACCTGCCGCGTCTCCCGAGTCATTGTTCAACAAGCGTCTGATGACCTTGTCTCCTGGAACGAAATCAGCGTCTTTGAGATCGGGCCATGCTCGCTTCAATCTCTCCTTCATTTGTCGGAAATCGATACTTCCCGGCTTCACGAATCCGTAAGTCCGCGGCGGATTTTTGAAGCTGAATACTTTCTTGCTTTCCCCCTGCCGCCCAGCCAGCCATCCGCCACCGCCAGCGGCCTGATTCTTTGGTTCGGGTCTATCGATGACGCGATTGAATGTACTGATATTGCTGGTCTGTCGCGCTAGATATCTGCCCTTAACGCTCCAAAAGCTTGCGAGCGAAGCCCAGGAGAAATCGCCGTGATTCATGCTTCGCCATCGGCTAGCACGCACGTGATTCAGAAGCTTCTCCCGGGCAACATTCACCACGGCATCGCCTGCTTTGACCGCTACGATGCCATAATCCTGATGGTGCGCCAGATGTCCACGCCCAGCCTCTTCGGTGGGTTTAAACACTGTCCTTCCTCCGATAGCGCCATAATCGGCGATCAGCCGGAGCGTGAGATCCAGAAGTCCCCACTCCTCATCGTGGATAAAGCGAAGCGGGGTAACACGCAGGTAGAAGATCTCACCCGCCTTGATCGCTTTGCTGAGCGGCTTGTGGTCCTTGCCTAGTAGTTGAAGCCGAAACTTGCGCGACCAACTGGTGCAGCCAAAGGCTTCGCAGACGAGACAACGCTTGCCGTCTTTGTCTGGGCAACGGCTATTCACATCGGACGGATCGCATGCCTTCCCGTCCAACCCGCGCACGAGTACCTCGAACCACCAACGAATCGATCCCAGCAGCCCTGTAGGAATGAGCCGATCGCCCTGTCGGTTGGCGTCCCCTGTCCAGATCGGGGTGAGAGCGTTCAGAGTCCATTCGCGCGCGGTCAATGGTTGCTTCATCATTTATCGAGTCCAAGCGATGGCTCCAGCTCCGCACCAGTACCCGAAGCCGACGTCGCATTCAATCTCAGATAATAATGCGCCATCTTCTCACCTCGTTTTAGGCGAAGTCAATAATTCGAAACCTGACCCGAAGTCTTGGAAGGCTCGCTTTGGGCAGGCCCTGGCGGCAGCAATGCTCCGAATCCCATCCTTACCGCCAGAACAGCCTCAGTCTAGCCCATGGATTTGTACATTCCGGTAGAGCGGGCCTGCAGACCTGCCATGCCGGTTTCCTAACCGGCGTGGCGCCCGGCGTGCACCTTCCCCAGCTTCTAATCGCACCTCGCACCTTTGCGAGTAAGTCTCCGGAGACTTGGACCCAAAAGACAAGTCCGATTGTGTGGCTTCAACTCGCTCAGTTTCAATCGCACCCTTGCGAGTAAGTCTTCGGAGACAACGGTCTCCTAAGGCTGAGTGACGACACCCGGCAAGTAGAGGTTTCAATCGCACCCTTGCGAGTAAGTCTCCGGAGACTCTCCTGCTTGCCTTATTCGGATCGAGCGATTGCATTACGTTTCAATCGCACCCTTGCGAGTAAGTCTCCGGAGACTCCGAAAGATAATCACCGAACCCCAAGAAAGGAACGTTAAACGTTTCAATCGCACCCTTGCGAGTAAGTCTCCGGAGACGCCAGTATGCCGCTGTTCACGATAACGGCGACGGAAGTTTCGTTTCAATCGCACCCTTGCGAGTAAGTCTCCGGAGACATAAAAACAGTACCGGTACCACCCCCGGCGCTAACTACGTTTCAATCGCACCCTTGCGAGTAAGTCTCCGGAGACGGCTCGTTTCGCGGGCAGATGTCCGGTATCGCAGTTCCAAACGTTTCAATCGCACCGTTGCGAGTAAGTCTCCGGAGACGGCTCGTTTCGCGGGCAGATGTCCGGTATCGCAGTTCCAAACGTTTCAATCGCACCGTTGCGAGTAAGTCTCCGGAGACTCCGTCGAAGCGATGTGCTTTCGCTTCAATAACTTCCTGCTTTGACGTTTCAATCGCACCCTTGCGAGTAAGTCTCCGGAGACAACCGCTAAACGAATCAACCCAAATCCATAAAGGAGAAATCAGGTTTCAATCGCACCCTTGCGAGTAAGTCTCCGGAGACGCAGAAGTGCTCAAATTGTCTATTGACGAGCTGGAATTGACGTTTCAATCGCACCCTTGCGAGTAAGTCTCCGGAGACCTCCGCTCCGCTCGCATCGTTCACCGATGTCGCTAATCGTTTCAATCGCACCCTTGCGAGTAAGTCTCCGGAGACTTTGGTGAATTCAACGTTGTTCGTCCCTGTTAACACGTTTCAATCGCACCCTTGCGAGTAAGTCTCCGGAGACAAGTTAACGCCAATGGGGTACAACTGAATCGCGATTCACGTTTCAATCGCACCCTTGCGAGTAAGTCTCCGGAGACTCGGTATATGCCAGAGACTGCTCGCTCGAGCAGTTGTTTCAATCGCACCCTTGCGAGTAAGTCTCCGGAGACATCGACGTCTGTTATTGAAGTTGATGAAACACGACGATTGATGTTTCAATCGCACCCTTGCGAGTAAGTCTCCGGAGACCTCTATTTTTGTTATTTGGAAGGTAAGATATATAATAAAGGTTTCAATCGCACCCTTGCGAGTAAGTCTCCGGAGACGATAAACCCATGGGGAAAGCCTAACAGAGACAAAATCTTTCAAAGTTTCAATCGCACCCTTGCGAGTAAGTCTCCGGAGACGCCAGAGCTGAGGAGATGGGGACCCCTTCGGCTATGGCAAACAATAATTGTTTCAATCGCACCTCTATTTTTGTTATTTGGAAGGTAAGATATATAATAAAGGTTTCAATCGCACCCTTGCGAGTAAGTCTCCGGAGACGATAAACCCATGGGGAAAGCCTAACAGAGACAAAATCTTTCAAAGTTTCAATCGCACCCTTGCGAGTAAGTCTCCGGAGACGCCAGAGCTGAGGAGATGGGGACCCCTTCGGCTATGGCAAACAATAATTGTTTCAATCGCACCCTTGCGAGTAAGTCTCCGGAGACGATCCAAATTTAAAGGAGACAGTTCTTTGAAGAACCTCAGGTTTCAATCGCACCCTTGCGAGTAAGTCTCCGGAGACAACCATTC
The DNA here is from genome assembly GCA_963758245.1 of uncultured Acidobacteriaceae bacterium. Taxonomy (GTDB): domain Bacteria; phylum Acidobacteriota; class Terriglobia; order Bryobacterales; family Bryobacteraceae; genus Bog-105. The sequence goes on from CAVWUV010000018.1 coordinate 27,401, forward strand.
CAGTAGAGGAAGGTGAGTTTCGCATCGCGGAGGTTTCAATCGCACCCTTGCGAGTAAGTCTCCGGAGACTAATCCCATAACCCACTTGGGCTCACTCGGGTATTCGCAAGTTTCAATCGCACCCTTGCGAGTAAGTCTCCGGAGACACGCTCCGTAAGACCTGCTCCTTGAAAAAAATAAAAAGCGTTTCAATCGCACCCTTGCGAGTAAGTCTCCGGAGACACCGCATCGGCATTAGCTCTTTTCTCCATCATTATACGTTTCAATCGCACCCTTGCGAGTAAGTCTCCGGAGACGAGTAACAGTCACAGGCTGGTGCGCCACACACTAGTAACGTTTCAATCGCACCCTTGCGAGTAACCCGGAAAACCAAATCGAGTGCCCCTCGGCCTTTGACCTCAATAGCATACACTAGAATTTCGCAAACCGGCGACGATCTTCGCAAAGCGACCTGTCCATGCGTGTCGAAATTGCCCTGCGGACCCTCTCCCAGTCCGCAAGTCTCTGACTCTATAATATTTAGCGTTGTCCGCTGGCTTCGCAAACCAGGCGGCAGGTTCACCCAAATTGCGGTTTGCGAAAATCCCAAGTCCGGACAGCGGCAAGCTCCTGATAACACGGGGGTAACGGGCGGGTGCTCCACAAGAATTTGGCTAATTACCGCAAACCTCTCGAATACGCAGTCTTCGACGCCGCTTTGCGAAGATTCCGCTCTCCTGCGAGCCCGCGCAAATCTCGACCAAACTCCTCATCTCCTTCGACTTATAGGTTTTCGCAAACCTATTCCGAGTTTCGACACTCTGGCGTACACCGGCGCGCACGAAAAGACCCGCTACCAGGGCAGCACAAAACTTTTGTACGGCTCCTTCCCTTCGATATGGCGAACCAGCAGTCTGCCCTGATGTTCTATAACCGTCAGCAGGCTTGCGGCCTCGCCGTGGTAGCGAGTGCCGGCCTGCAAGCGCCGGAGAACCGCGTGGGCAAGCATTTGCCGCGTTCCATTGTCTAATCGCCCGTCTTCCATTTTTAAATCCTTTCCCAAGTTGAGCAGACTGAACACCACACGGTCCACGGCAGCCGCGCGGAATTCTTCGATGAAATCGTACAAGAGCGCGGCTTTCCTTGGCTGCGGCTTATGCAGGAAACCGATGGTCGGATTGAGTCCGGTTCGCGAAAGAACGCTTAGAACTCGCGAATACAGGATGCCGTATCCATAATTGAGGGACGCATTAACAGGGTCGGTCGCGCCCTGGCGGATGCGGCCGGAAAACCCGACGTTCTGCCAGAGCAGCGCTTTGACCGCCTTCCAATACGCGGCTGCCGCCTGCGCCTCAGCTGCGAATAATTGATTGCGCTCCAAATCCAGGTCCGCCCCGAATTCACGGCGAGCCAACCCGCCCAGCACCTGATCCATGGCGGATAGCGCCCGCTCGCTCTCCTCCGCCATCCGCTGAGCTCCCCGCCGGAGTTTGTGCTTTCCGAAGTACCGCAGCAGATTGCCCTGGTTACGAATCTTGCCGCTTACGATTTCGCAGGCCAGCTTCAGCCCCTCCGGGCCGCTGGCGAGCCGGGCTTGCGCCGCGGAAAGCTGATATAGCGGGGCGTCCGGACGTCCGATATGAACCAACGACCTTCCATCGGGCCCGATCACTTGAATCGCGATACCTCGCCCCGCCGCTTCCACCATCAAATCAGCCGAAATCGAGCCAGCCGTGGTCAGAAAGCTGATATTGCGAATCGCCTGCAGAGGAATCTCAGCCTCGCGTTTGCCTTCGCGCCGGATCGAAAGGCGCTCTCCGGTCCTGCCCAGATATGTGCCCGGCCGGGTAATCACGATCTCCTGAAGGTCCTCCTTGAGCTTTTTCACTTCGCGCTTGCGCTTGGCGATGGCATTCCGGGCCGCTTCGGACAGCGGCGTCTGCTTGGGGGCTTCGGGGCGGCTTCGCACCAGCAGAAGCTCCACCCATTTCCGTTTCTTGCGCGGGTCGGTCTCCCAAACCAACTCCAGACGGCAACGAGGCATTTTGTTTATTCACGTGATGCAGCAGCTTCAGCGCAAGGCCAGTTCCCTCGCCCGCGGTGACGATTACAGGACATCTTGCAACCAACATGTGACTCGTCCAAGCCCGAAGGTTGCCTTCTGCCCGACATGCAAGGTTTCTGCCGCAATCAAAAGAGATTTCAACACCGAGAAGTCACCTGAGTATTGCAGGCTTCCGATCACTCCATCGAAATCCATAAACCTCTCCTGCCGGTTGGAAAGGCGGGTAAAACTATAACGGAAGATCCGCGCCTCAGTAACGCGTGGCAAAGTGGGCGGCAGCACATAGAAGGGTAGCCGCTCCGCGCCGGGAACAGCGCAGAACAGATCGTAGATGCGCACGGCGCGAGTCAATATGGATTCCCAAAAATGGCTGGCCAATTCCGAAGCCTCAAAGCAGTACGATCCGCCCGTAGCCCGCAGGCGAATCGGGGTGCGAAACACTACTCGGGCATTTACGGGCGTATTTTGATGCAGCGCATGCTCCATCGTCCGCCGCACAGGAGCCTGTACTCCGTATTCCCGAATGGCCCGGTCATATAGTGTCCGGTTGCCGGGGCCGGTATCCTCTGCGCGCACCAACCTCGCCCGCCCCGCTCCGATTTGTAGAACCTGATTGGCAAGCAGATCTATGACCGGCGTAAAGAGTGGAATCGCCTGCCCTAGTACAGTAAAGGAGACAGTGAACCGTGCGCCCTTTGCTATCGGCGTCGGCTGCATTCCCATCAGTTCGCCATTCCTCAATTCGTACGGAAGCTTTACTGGTTCTCCCGCCGCAATCTGCTCCAATTGCGGCGGCACCGGTGGATCGAGAATATACGGCTTAGGAATGTTATGGCCTCGATCGTTGCGCGCTTTTTCAAAAAGAAGGAAATATGGACAGTGAGTCGGGCGTACGCAGTCGCTTGGACAAGGCGGAGTCACGGGACAAAGCCCACGCCGAAATGCCCAGCCAAAAGCGCCTCGCAATGTAGAGCCACCGAAGGGTGGCAATTCGAGCCCTGTGATCGCCTCAAACGTGAGCGCGGCTTGAACAAACGCGATGCGGGCCAGAAACGCAGGGTCAAAGGAAGCGCGCACCATAACAGCGACGCATCAGTCTAGCAAGTCGCCTGGGCGGAGGCGCGGGTCATGGGAGATGGCCACAACAAACTTCTTCAGCTTGGGATCCCGGCAGGCAACGACGCCATATAGATGCGCGACACTGTGCGCGATCGCAAAAGCGACCGGCAGCGATGCCCGTCCATCGAATTTGATTCCGCGTCCTCCAGTCAGATGCAGATCCGCAATCGCTTGCAGCGCGTCCGGGACGATTTCTGCATTCGAGGCCGAGTCTCCAAACGCGATCTCTACCACCGCAATGTCATCAGTCGTCGATTTTAAGCTTGCTTGGAAAAATCGAGCCACTGCGATAATCCTATTCCGATCTGACCAATGCGAGCGAAGTCTTAACCGTTACCAGCGCCCGTGACTCTAGGATCTGCTGCTTCGTGAGCGCATTACCGGCGATATCAAGAGGACGATCTTGCCTCAAATATTCGATCTTGCGATCTTTATCCAGCGTCGCTAAAACCATACCGGCGCTCATTGCCGCCGTAGCGCCGGTAAAGTCCGCGATGATCTGGCCGGGAGGTATGTTCTGATTTTCACCGGGTCCGTATATTGCTTCAACGACTGGCACCATGCTGCTGATATCGTGAGCACTGTTTACCGAGATCGGCACGAACTTTGCATCAGTGAACCGCTGGAAAATTTTCTTCGCGGTCTCAAACTCGCACGCCGAGCCATCTCGCCCCTCCGTACAGAGAATCCAACAACACTTGAGGACAGGAGAGTGATGCTCAACTGCAACAAGTGGCGGTCCCCAGTTGGACTTGAGGATCTCGCCCCGCACGATATCAATAGGTTTAGTCGACAGCGCCTGAAGCGCGATTTCGGCGCTTTCAAAAGCGCACGCCCCGCGGCGGTTGAAGAAGGGACTTAACAATAAGATCAATCCCTGATGTGGAACTGGCGGCTCAAGTTCCAGAGTTGTCTCGGCAGGCCGATTAGTTCGGTAGTTCCTGTAGCCGAGAACAAAGACGATCACGGCGAAAACAAGAGGTAGGACCATTTGTTCCGTTGCTTTCCTCAAATCGCCACCCGGATCACTTGCTCTGGTCTGCCCGATACCGTAAAGCAAGCACTCGCTCAGCGCGCCGGAAACTCCGAAAAGACCATTAACGAGGATCCCAAGAGCTATCGCCGAACAGGCAAACAGCGTGATAGTACTGCCCGTGCGATGTCTGCTGAAATCGAAGATGTCGCTAAGAACCTCGTAGAACGGTCGGCGAAGATTCATGAGGATTATCCTAAGCGATTTAGGCTGTCATGGGTACAAGGAGAGGTCCGGCAGCCCTGAGGAGCCAGCTCCGCCCGTCGCCATGATGTAACCGGGAATTTACAATCTTCGAGTCACAATAGCCGGCCAAATATTTTCAAGCCGCGCTCCTTGGGTGCCATCCTATTAAGCCGGAAGGACTTCGATTGCTAATCGCCGCCCTTCTGGTCCGAAAAAAGAGCTTGGATCTCGCAAAATGGCCTCTTTCGCCGTTTACATTCCAAATGGGATGCGATCTTATACTCTCGCCGGGCGTACCAGACGCCCCCTCGTGCCAGAAGATCCGGATGGTCTGACTGCCCAGCTAAACCATCTCCTCGTTGGGCAACCCGAGGCCATCGAGACGATCATTCCTTATATCCAAATGCACCAAGCCGGCCTCGCCCCCGAAGGCCGGCCCATCGGCGTGGTCTTGCTGCTGGGCCCTACAGGAACCGGGAAGACCAGAACCGTCGAAGCACTCGCCGAAGTGCTGCACGGCAGCAGCAAGAATTTGCTCAAGGTCGATTGCGGCGAATTTCAAATGGAACATGAGGTCGCGAAATTGATCGGCGCTCCGCCGGGCTATCTAGGCCACCGCGAAACGCAACCAATGCTCACCCAGGCGAAGATCAACGCAGCCGCCTCTGATAAGAGCGATGTCTCGCTCGTGCTCTTTGATGAGATTGAAAAAGCCGCGCCTTCGATGACTCGATTGCTGCTCGGCATTCTCGACAAAGCGACCCTCCGGTTGGGCGACAATGCGACCGTCAATTTTGACCGGACGCTTATTTTCCTCACCAGCAATCTCGGCGCGAAATCAATTCAGAGAGCCAATAAGCCCGATTTCGGATTCGAAGCGATGCTGCCGGCCCACGGCATGGGGGATTCCTCGGTGCTCCAACGGATTGGGATGACGGCGGTCCGGCACAAGTTCACGCCGGAGTTCGTGAACCGAATCGATTCGGTGATCACTTACAAACCGCTCGACCGGCAGGCCTGCGAAATCATCCTTGACCAGATATTTGCTGGCTTCCTGCGCCTCGTTCAGAATCGTCTCGGGCTTCGGGGCTTTCGGCTTCAGTGTACGGCGGCAGGACGGAATTTATTGCTCGATTCAGGAACCAGCGTGGAGTTTGGCGCGCGTGAATTGAAACGGACTGTTCAGCGCAACTTCATACAGCCTGTTGCGGCGCTCGTCGCTCAGCGGCAAGTTCCGCCCGGCAGCACAGTCATCCTCGATGCCAAGGACGGCGAGTTCAACATCCTCCTTCGCCACTAATTTCGGGACGGGCCGACTATGTCCCAAGCCGGGTTTTGGCGCGTGGACATAGCTGCCCGTCCCATACCCCCCGTGTCCGCAATCTCGGGACGGGCTGACTATGTCCCAAGCCGGGTTTTGGCGCGTGGACATAGCTGCCCGTCCCACACCCCCCTTTCCCGGATCATTTCTGCCCCCATTCAATCGACTCATCCTTTGACCCTGGAGCATTCAACTTCATCGTCACCTGGACGTGACGTGCAATCGGCTGATAAGCGACAACTCCTAATTTGAGCTCGTCTGGACCAAGCCTGATCTCTTGATCGCTCGCTCCGTCCCCGATAACCAGTGTTGCGCCGGATGCGCCATTGAGCTCCCGGGCATTATGGTTCCATGAAATCTGTAAAAGATCCCCGCGCTCTTTCAGCTCGAGCTGAAGCTGAGTCGAAGAAGGCCGCATCCATTCGAGCAGCGCCGTTCTTCTGGACAGCCACCAGAAAATCGCGAGCGTGAAGATCGCAATCAGTAATGGAATTGCGAGCGGTTTTAACCAGCGCTTCTGGACCTGAGCTGTTCTCGTGGATGTGTGCCCCTGCTCCTGGGCGTCAGGCTGAATTTCGGGCAAGGCCTTGAATTCTGCTTCATCAAACCGAAACTCTCGAACCGCAGGCTCATCGGCCAGCCGGCTATTGGTCGCGACGAATAGGGCGGCCGTGCGAGGTTCTCGCGCTTGTATCAGCAAAAGAGCAAAAGCTGTCTGGCTGAACTGTCCTGAAAGCAAACTGCGGTCAGCTAAGGAGGGCCTCAGCGGGCCCGGCCGAATATGGCTCCTGAAAAATCCGATCACTATCTTGTTTTGCGCCTTCGCTCTCCACCGCGCTCCGGCAAACCGTTGGTGTTGAACCGGGTCCAACATGTAAATGGGACCTTCCTCGGGACGCCGAGGAATCATCTCGATATCTTCGATGCGTAGCGTTGGGATGTTCGCTCTGGGAAAGGACCCGATGAGCACGCCTCCCACCTCGATCTCTCGCGTGCCCGGCTCGGAAATCTCCTTTGTGATTCTCCCCACCAGGTCCAGCTTTAGCTCGATCGCGTAGGGAGTGGAATCCGGACTCCACCGGATGTAATACGGAGCGTCTTCCAAGCTTCCAAAGATACACTGCTTAATGTCTGCCCGCTACTCTATACCTGATCGCCTCACCAATCGGAAATTTGGAAGACATCACTCTCCGCGCTCTACGCATTCTTCGCGAGGAAGTAGCCGTGATCGCATGTGAAGATACGCGCCAGACCCATAAGCTGCTCGAGCATTATGAAATCCGCAAGCCCCTCATCAGCTATCACGAGCACAATGAGGAAAGCCGCGCTGCTGACATTCTGCTCAGGTTAAAGGCCGGTGAATCAGTAGCTCTTTTAAGCGATGCCGGCACGCCTCTAATTTCCGATCCCGGCTATCGGGTGGTCAAGGCCGCGATCGCGGAGGAGTTCGCGGTTGTTCCCGTCCCGGGCGCATCGGCTCTCCTGCCTGCGCTGGCCGCTTCCGGTTTGCCTTCGCACGAGTTCCGGTTTATCGGATTCTTACCGTCAAAAGCTGCAGCGCGCCGCAAAACCTTGGAAGACATCGCGAGCGATCGAGCTACGGTTGTCGCCTACGAAAGCCCACACCGTATTTTGGAGACTCTGAGCGACATGTCAGAGTTGCTTGGCGACCGTCCTCTCGTGCTGGCTCGCGAGATCACCAAAATTCACGAAGAGTTTCTGCGCGGCTCGGCTGCATCCATTCGCGAAGAATTGGCGCGCCGAAACTCCGTCAAGGGTGAAATCACGCTCGTCATCGGGCGCTCCGAACAAAGAGTACACATGGACGATCCGCTAGCCGAAATTTCGAGACTTCAGGAACAAGGTCTTTCACGCATGGAAGCAATCAAGATCGTTGCGAAACAAATGGGGCTGCCGAAACGAGAGATCTACCGCCTCTCCGCGGAGCAGGGCAACAATCCTCGGGGCAAACGTCATGATTAGGACCAAACGAACCCGCCGCTAATCTGGGTTCGTTTGGAAATATTCGTTCCGCAATCAGTTGCCGGATCATCTTGACGAACGCGGGATGCGTCCCGACAGTAGCCGCACGAACCATTTTCATGCCCAGTTCGTTCGCCAAGCGAAGCGCCTCCGTATCCAGGTCGTACAGCACTTCCAAATGCTCCGAAACGAAGCCAAGCGGCGCAACCAGGACGTTCTTTATGCCTTGCTGATGCAAACTCCTCAAATGCTCGAGGATGTCAGGCCCAAGCCAAGCCTGCCCGGCCGGCCCGCTCCGGCTCTGAAACACCAGATCCCATTTTTTAAGTCCCGCCGCTTCAGCTACTAACCGCGAAGCTTCGCGAAGTTGCTTTTCATAATCGCTGGTTTCGGCCATCGAGCAGGGTATGCTGTGGGCCGAAATTACGAAACGAAGCCAGTCCAGTTCGTTTGGTAAAAACGACTGCAACGCCTCCCGGACCCGATCCGCCGATGCTTCAATGAAGCCGGGATGATTGTAGAAGACACGCAGCTTGTCGATCTTCGGTGCGCCTTCTACTTCGGATTGGGCGGCCGCGATGTTCTCGCGATACTGGCGGCAACTCGAATAGGAGCTGTAAGCCGAAGTCACAAATGCGAGCGCGTGTTGGATGCCATCATCGCGCATCTGCCGTATCGCGTCGCTGAGGAACGGATGCCAATTCCGGTTTCCCCAGTAGATGGGCAGATTGATCCCATGCTCTTCAAGTTCTTTGCGTAACGCTCGAATCAGCTCGCGGCACTCTTCGTTTATCGGGCTTCGGCCGTCGAAATGATAGTAATGATCTGCTACGTCCAGAAGCCGTTCCCGAAGGACGTCTCGACCGCGGGTTACATTTTCAAGGAAGGGCACGACATCTTCGCGCTTTTCAGGCCCTCCGAAAGAGACGATTAGAACCGCGTCGTACATGGCCGATACGTTACGATAGCGGAGACTTCGTAAGGGAGAACGTTCACTCACCGTCATTATGCCGCTTTATCAAGCGATCATTCTTGCCATTGTTCAAGGTTTGACCGAGTTCTTTCCGGTCAGCAGCAGCGCGCATCTAATCGTTATTCCGGATTTCTTGCGCTGGAACGATGGAGGATTGGTGTTTGACGTGGCGCTCCACGTCGGCACACTAGCCGCAATCATCATCTACTTCTTCAAAGATTGGGTGCAGGTAATCGCAAACGGACTGGGGTTCTCATATGCCGGCTCCAGGCGGGACGAAAACAGCCGTTTTCTCCTGTGGTATCTGGTCGTAGGGACCATCCCCGGGGCGATTGCGGGCTGGAAATGGGACAAGTATGCCGAGCATGCATGGCGCAGTCCATTTATCATCGGGACGGCTGCAATTGTGGTCGCTATCTATATGGCTGTCGCGGACCGGGTGAGCGAGAGGAAGGGCGGCCTGGACCGATTGAATTGGCTTGAGGCGATTGCTGTTGGCATCGCGCAGGCGTTCGCGATCATTCCAGGTGTCTCACGCAGCGGAAGCACAATCGCGACCGCCCGGCTTTTTCATATGGATCGAGAAACGTCGGCGCGGTTCTCGTTTCTGTTATCGGCTCCGATCATTGCGGGAGCTGCGGCCAAGAAATTTATCGACATTCATAAACAGGGTGGGTTGCCGCCCGAAATGAGACTGCCTTACGGGGTTGGAATTCTGGTGAGCCTGGCGGTGGGAATTGCAGTCATCGCGTTCTTTCTCAGGTACCTGCGTCACCACAGCCTGACCGTGTTCGTGTGGTATCGCGTGATTTTTGGCATAATAGTGATCGCTCTGGCAGTTTTCTTCCGCAACGGCGGATGACGCTTCTCTCACCGTCCAGCCACACACGGCTCAATGAAGCCGTGGGCTTTTTGCTTTTCTTACTCGGCTTGGCCATTTCGCTGAGCTTGATCTCTTATTCCTCGGCCGATCCGTCGTGGAACACGGCCACTGGAATTACACATACGCATAATCTGCTCGGCCTTTTCGGCGCGCGCTGGGCCGACCTGTTGTTCCAGATCTTCGGCGTGAGCGTGTTTCTGTTGCCAGTGCACATTTGGCTGCTTGGCTGGAAATGGGTGCGCTCGTCTGCCCTTGAAAGCCCCTGGTTCCGCGTGCTGGGGACCCTGGCTCTGTGGTTCTGCATCTCTACTGCCTGTGGACTAATCCCCGGTCCGTGGCTCATCGCCGGCACTGTCCGCCCAAGCGGCATCGTGGGAATGGTGATGGCCGATTTTCTGCTGGCTCGGTTTGATCTCGCAGGTGCGGCGATCATTACGGTCGCGGCAGGTATCATTGCGCTCTATTTCGCATCGACGTTCGAGGTATCCACGCTGATGCGCTGGTTGCGCGGGCCGATTGCGAAATGGCAGGCAATGCGGGCCAAATGGAAAACGTCGCGCGAACTACGCCGCCAGCGCGCAATCGAGAAGGCAAAGGCCAGAGCGGCAGAGCGCTCCGCCCGGCGAAGCGGCAGACCACGGGTCGCTGAAGTTCCCGCGCCCGACGTTCCGCCTTTACTGCATACTGAGACAAGCAGCGCGCCGCAATCACAGGAAATCCCAATTCGAACGCTCGAGTATCAGCCCGTCATTCGAACGCAGCCGCCTGAAGAAGAACCGGATGACATGCCTTCATTTGAAGCGCCTGCGGCTTCCCGGATTCCCGTTAAGCGCAAGCGATCATACCGGCTTCCCTCCACGGATCTCTTGAATGAAATTCCAGCCGGAAGCGGCTACGACGGGCTGGAATTGAAGACTATCGCGAACCGCATTAAATCGAAACTAGAAGAGTTCAACGTGCGCGGCTCGGTGGTGCAAATAAACCCCGGCCCGGTCGTCACCACTTTCGAATACAAGCCGGAAGCGGGCATAAAGTACAGCCGCATCACAACCCTGAATGAAGATCTCTGCCTGGGATTGCAGGCAGAATCGATCCTCATCGAGCGGCTCCCCGGCAAATCCACCGTCGGTATTGAGGTTCCGAACACAAGGCGCGAGCTGATCAGTCTGCGAGCGATTTTGGAATCTGACGAATTCCATGACTCTCCCTCCAAGATGACCATTGCTCTCGGAAAGGACATTAACGGCCGGATCAAGGTGACTTCTCTCGAATCGATGCCTCACCTTCTGATTGCGGGATCAACGGGCTCAGGCAAGAGCGTGATGCTGAACGCGATGATCATGTCGTTCCTTTATAAAGCCACCCCGGACGAAGTCCGCATGATCATGGTTGATCCCAAGCGCGTCGAGCTCGGTATCTATGAAGGCATCCCGCATCTGCTCACGCCCGTGATCACCGAACCTAAGAAGGCGACTAACGCGCTTCGAAACGCGGTGCTCGAAATGGAACGCCGGTTGAAGCTGCTCGCCGCGCAGGGTGTCCGGAACATCGATCAGTACAACCGGAAGATTGCGCAATTCCAGCAGAAGCCTCGAAATTTGTTCGATGAGCCCAATGAAGAAGAGAGCCTGGAGCCGCTGCCTTACGTGCTGATCTTGATTGATGAGCTTGCCGATCTCATGATGCTCGAGCGGGCGAACGTAGAGGAATGCATCACGCGGCTGGCGCAGATGGCGCGCGCGGTCGGAATGCATTTGGTCTTGGCGACGCAGCGTCCCAGCGTGGACGTAATTACCGGTTTGATTAAGGCGAACTTCCCTTCACGCATCAGCTTTCGAGTTGCCACTCGCGTCGATTCGCGAACTGTGCTTGATGTCATGGGCGCTGAACATCTGCTCGGCAAGGGCGATATGCTTTTCCTCCCGCCGGGTTCGTCGCGCCTGACGCGAGTGCACGGAGCATTTGTGACAGAGGTCGAGACGAATCGCGTGGTCGATTTCTGGAAAGAACAGGCCGCTCCCGAATACGACGAAAGCTTTCTCATGACACCTCCTTCTGAAGACGAAGAAGAGGACGTCGAGGCATTTGACGGCGAGCAAGATCCGATGTATCAGGACGCAGTGCGTGTAGTCGTCGAAATGGGGAAAGCGTCGACTTCCACTTTGCAGAGGCGTCTGCGGCTGGGCTACGGCCGCGCAGCGCGTATTCTCGACATGATGCAGCGCGACGGGATTATCGGCCCACCGGACGGCAGCAAGCCGCGCGAAGTGCTCAAGAGACCCGATTGGCTGAGAGAGGCTGAGGGAACATTAAGGTAAAAGGGAAGCAATGCCCTTTTTATTGAGAGCGTAATGGTTCGCCTGAATATCGGCGTAGTCGATCGGATACCAGACTCAATTGCGAATGTGGATTGCCGAAGGCATTCGGCGCGAAGCAAGGCGTAGCTAATCGGACATCACGATGTGGATCGAGACGGTGAACAGAGACGTAAGACTTGCGGTACGGATGCTGCGCCGAGCACCTGGAATCGCGGTGATTGCCGTCGTTTCGCTGGCGCTCGGAATTGGTGCCAACACAATCATCTTCACTTTGATGAAACAGGTTGTGCTCGACTCGCTTCCGGTTCCAGACCCTCAGCAATTAGTGATCTTGCACAACATTGGCATCGACGAAGGACACACCTCGAGCGATGGGATGAAGAGCAGCTTCTCGTATCCGCTATACCGAGATCTCAACGCAGGCACCAGCAGCATCTTTGATGGAATCGCGGCGCGACAGAGGATCAGCCTCAGCGTAACGGAGCAATCGCAAACCGAACGCGTGTACGGCGAGATGGTGTCTGGAAACTTCTTTTCCGTGCTACGTGTGAAGCCATGGCGCGGGCGTTTGCTCGAGCAAACAGATGACGAGAAGCCCGGGGCGCATCCTGTCGCCGTTCTGGGTTATGGATTCTGGCGGACGCGATTCGGCGGGGATTCCGGAATAATCGGCCATACCATTCTTTTCGATAAGCACCCGTACACCGTCATTGGAATCGCGCCGCCTCAATTTTATGGTCTGGATTTCGGCCGGCGTTCCGATGTGTTTGTGCCGATCACCATGAAAGAGCAGCTCATGCCCGGTGAAGGAGCTTTGCTGGACAGACTGGATCATTGGGCCAGCCTGGTGGCAAGACTAAAACCAGGCGTGAGCATCGGGCGCGCATCGGCGGCCCTGCGGGTTATTTATCCGCCGCTCCGCGATCAAGATCTCCCTTTCATGCATTCGCCGTCCCTCGAATTGCGGCAGGAATTTGCCAGGAAGACGATCCAGCTCAGTCCTGGAGGCAAAGGCTACTCCGACATGCGCGACCAATTCGGTAATCCCTTACGGCTCCTGATGGTCATGGTCGGAGTGGTGTTGCTGATCACGCTGGTGAACGTCGCGAACCTGCTCATCGCAAGGACAGTCGCGAGGCAGCGGGAGATGGCGATCCGCCTGTCAGTGGGCGCGGCGCGATCTGTTCTTGTCCGGCAGCTTTTGATTGAAGGATTGACGCTCGCAACGATTGGCGGAGCCTTCGGAGTTGGACTCGCGTTTATTGGAACTCCCTTGCTATTTCGTTTCCTGAAGGGTGATTTCAGTGAGGCAGCCATTGCAACGCATCCCGACTGCGGAGTCTTGCTGTTTACGGCATTAGCGACGCTCCTTACGGGTCTCGGGTTCGCCATTCTGCCCGCGTGGCAATCGGCTCGCACGGAGTTAACGGGCGCTCTTAAAGTGGAAGGCAGCCGGGGGCATACAGGACAGGCGGTATGGATACGGCGATTGCTTATAGTTGGACAACTCGCCTTGTCATTGGTGCTGGTGACGGCCGCAATTCTATTTACGAGGAGCCTGCAAAATCTCAAGCATTTGAATCTCGGATTTCGAACGGATCACCTGGTGACTTTCGGAGTCGACCCATCCGCCGCAGGATATTCACAAGCGCGTATCAAGAGCTTCGGCGAGGAGGTACGAAAGGCGATGCTTGCCGTGCCGGGGGTTCAGAATGCTTCGCTGGCGACCTTTCCATTGCTAGAAGGCGATAATTGGGGAAGCAATATTACTGTCGAGGGATATCGTCCTCGCAGCCGCAACGAGGAGGTTCTGAAGAACCTCGTAGGCCCGGAATTCTTCTCTGCGCTTCAAATCCCACTCCTGGCCGGACGGCCAATCCTCGAAAGCGATTCGCTGCAGACTTCTAAAGTCGCGGTGGTCAATGAGGCCTTTCGCAAACATTTCCTGCCCGATCGTAATCCCATTGGAGTACATTTCGGCTTTGGCGGAGGCAACGTCAAAATGGATTGGACCATCGTCGGGGTGGTGGCAGATAGCGAGCACAGCGATCTACGAGCAGAGATTCAACCCTTTGTATATATGCCGTACCTCACGGATACCAATTTGCACTCGTTGACATTTTACGTTCGTACGCGAGGCGCGGAGAAGCCTGTTGTTACTGAGATTCGCGGCTTAGTAAGTCGATACGACCGCAGTCTGCCGATCAATAATCTGCGGACGATGAGCGAACTGGTCGACGAGAACCTGTTCGTGGAGCGCGGAATGGGACTGCTTTCTGTCGCGTTCGCGTTTCTCGCGACGCTGCTCGCAGTGGTCGGACTCTATGGAGTGATGTCGTATTCAGTTAGTCGCCGGTACCGCGAGATTGGAATTAGAATGGCGATCGGCGCAACTCCGCGCCGGGTGCTAGTGATGGTGCTGACGGAAACAGTGATTGTCGGGATCGCTGGGATAGCTTGCGCGGTTCCAGTAGTGCTCGGCCTGGGCGGCTTTCTGCGGTCGGTTCTTTATGGAGTCAAGCCGAATGATCCGGTCATCTGTGCCGGCGCGGCCATACTTCTCTTGATGATTGCAGTCGCCTCCGGCCTCGTGCCTGCTGCGCACGCCTCCCGAATCGATCCTCACGAAGCGCTCCGGACCGAGTAACGCAAAAGTTTTCCGCCGAACCGGAAAATCCCGCATTCCACCTGTTTCAAAGACACAGCATGCGAGACGGCAGGCCACAAGAGAGTCTCCCCAACCCCAAGTGCAACTCCCCATACTCTCTTGTGGCCCTCGCTCGAACTGCGATTCCCTGCGCGTCTAATCTTCATAAACTGGGATAGCGCCGATGGAGCAGGCAAATATCCTCGCATTGCCCAGCCAGAAGTGGAAGGCGGAGTATCTGGAAGATACATCTCTTCGCCGCCTGGTTTTAGAACATTACGACCGGGAGCATGTCTCGCTGCATCGGTATCTTTCGTTTTTAGGTGTGGATCGCGAGACCTCTCGGGAGCTGGTTCAGGAGAGCTTTCTGAAGCTTCACGAGCATCTTCTCACCGGAGGTGATCGAACTAATTTGCGAGCGTGGCTCTATCGAGTGGCGCACAATCTGGCTCGAAATGCTCAAACTGCTTTCAGCAGAAGCAAAACGGAATCGCTTACCGGCTCGGAGGGGACGCTCGATCCGCCAGCGAAAGCAGCTTCAGCCGAAGAAGAATTGGTGACCGAGGAGCGCATGAGACGCTTTCGGCAAGCCATGAACCAATTGAGCATCCCGCAGAAGGAATGTCTTACGCTTCGAGCGCAAGGATTCAAGTACAGAGAGATCGCGGAAGTCTTGAACGTGTCCGTTTCAACGGTTGGAGAAAACGTTCTGCGCGGGCTGGAACGATTAAAGGAACTGATATGACGAAGCCTGATCATCTGCCGAAGGATTTGCTCTTGAGAGCGATAGACGACGAGCTTGCTGGAGCCGAAGTCGTTCTGGTCGAATCGCATTTGCAAGATTGTGACGAGTGCAGGCGCAATTATCAGGACTTGGGCCACATCTCGGGTCGCGTCGAATCGCTGATAGCAGCATTAGGAATTGAGCACTCCGAAGCAGCGCGGGAGCGCCTCGCTGAAACATTGGAAGCCTCTCAAAGGACCAAATCTATTCCGCAGAGCTCGGAAAAGGTCCTAAGGAGATTCGGCTGGGGAATGGCGATAGCAGCAACTCTAGCGATCGGCGTACTCCTCTTGCCTCGTCGGCATGTGCCGGCATTCCGTGGCAGTGAGAATTCCGAGGCACGCTCTTCCGGGGCCTTTCAAGTTGATGGAGAGACGTTCATGCCCCTGCCCTATTCCAATCCTGAACTGCCGATGAATGCATCGCACATCGTCCAGATGCAAGTGCCGGTTTCGTCATTAGCGGATGCGGGCATAATCTTCGAACCTGTGTCCAATGAGGTCTCGGAGCGAGACGCTTCTGTTTTGGCCGATGTGTTGCTAGGGATGGATGGGCAGCCGTTAGGCGTGCATGTGCTGAATGCGCAGTAGTGTTCGTTAGAATTTCGGGGGTTGCCACGAGGAGAAAAATGATGAAGACAATCGGATGGACAATTTTTGCGGCGTTGCTCGTGAGCGCTGCTGGTTATGGACAAGCTGGCCTCCCACCCGGTCCGCCACCTGGGCACCCGCCTCATAGCGGCTTCGGGCCGGAGGGCTTTGGATTTCATCAGTGGAAGGTCGTCACTGGCGCGCCGTATTCAGCAGATGTTACCGACCAGGTGATCCAGAGGTTGGCTGACGGTAATACCATTCAGCGGACGACGAACGGTCGTGCGGCAAGAGACAGCCAGGGGCGCACCTATCTCCAACAAACCATAACGGCCGGACCTCTGGCTCAGAATGGCCCGACGACAATTACTTTCATTTCGGATCCTGTGGCAGGATACAGCTATGTTTTGAATCCTGCTACGAAAATTGCCGAACGCCGTGCGATAAAGACGCCTCCGGCGGGCAGCAACTCTGCGGGATCCGAGCGTCCTCCGCATCCGGATTCGGCGAACAGGGTCGAGACGGATCTTGGAACACAAAATATCAACGGAGTAAGCGCACAGGGCAAGACTGTCACTCACACCATTCCGGCGGGAGCAATCGGAAATGCTCAGCCGATCGTATCAACCAGCGAGACGTGGTATTCGCCGGACCTGCAGATCCCGGTTTTAGCGAAGCGAAGTGATCCGAGATCCGGGCAGTCGACTTACTCGGTCACTAGTATTCAACGCGGCGATCCACCGGCATCGCTATTTCAGGTTCCATCAGACTATACAATTCAAGATGCATCAAGCATGCATCATGAGCGCGGTCCCGGGTTTCACGGTCCTCCTCCGAACTAAGTTTCGGGAACGATCAAATGTTACGTGGGCAGGATCCTGAACAGCGATGCTGCCCACGCCTCGGTTTAGCCTGCTCTTACTCAGTCTCTGGGCGGCTGCATCCCTCCTTGAAGCTGCTGGGCCACAGACCGCTCTTCTGAAAAGCGCAGAAACTCGACTTACTCTACAGGCGGACCCCCAGCTTCCACGTGTGCTGGAGCTTCGGGTCACGGGCGGACCTCGTTGGCAAAATCAGGCGGGGGAACCGCTGATTGATCACGTAGAAGTCGACGGTGACACGCATTCCCTGCACTGGCGGTTCAACGCTGCAGCAAGCGAAATAAGCTCCAGTGCCGTGACGTTTGTATACGACTCACAAGTCCCCCGCGTTCGGCTGTTGTGGGAGTGGCGTGCTCGAGCGAGCGAGGGCCCGATCGAACATTCAATCCGGATCGAAAACATGACCGGAAAGGAACTCTGGATTCCTCTACAGGACAGTTGGAGATTCGATTGGCATGTCGCTCCGGATACGCCTCTCGAACAGCTTTGGATAGAGAAAGGCGCGGGCAAACCGTCCAACGAGGGAACGCATCGGGTCACTTTCAAACCAGGCGACAAATGGATTGGAGAATCGAGCACCTATGCACATCCAGCCGCTAACGAACCGAGGGAAATCATCCCTTGGCTTTTGGTCGAGCGATCGGAAGCAGATCGGCCGGGCTGGTATATCGGGATTGAATTTAGCGGCCGGACTCGAATCACGTTAGAACGTGAGGGGGATTCCGTGCGCGGGCGAGCGGGTCTTAACCCGACGCCGGGACCGTTTAGGACGAGATTGCCGGTGGGAGGTGTTTTCGAGACGCCCAGTATCTTTCTTGGCGCTTACCGTGGAGGCGCCGATGCTGCGGGGAATATCATGCGGCGCTGGGTTCGGCAAGTCCTGAACAATCCACTGACGATCCACAATCCTTCTTATCCGCTGCTTGTAAACAACAGCTGGGGGAGCGGAATGCAGGTGAACGAAGCGGTCGCACAGCGGATGATTCACGATTCCGCCGAACTGGGGCTGGAAATGTTCCACCTGGATGCAGGATGGTTCCGAGGCGTGGGCGACTGGTATCCCGATCCGAAGAAGTTCCCGCGGGGCTTGGATTTCATCGCCGACTACGCCCATCAGCTTGGCCTCAAATTCGGACTCTGGGTGGACTGGACGCAAGCGGCCGTCGATACCGCTCCCGGAGCTCTGAACGTGAATGATTCAACTGTTCGCGATTGGCTGGTCAGCGATCCTCCTGGAGGGTGGAAGCCGCAGGCCTTTAAAGGAATTACGATCGACCTGGGCGTGCCCGCGGCACACAATTGGGCGGCTAAGGAAGTGAACCGCCTGGTACACGATTATCACCTGGATATGCTCGAGCACGATGGATACCTGGTGGCACAAGGTTGCGATCGCACGGATCATCCTCATGCCCCTCCCGATCCAGCACACATCAAACGGTATGAGGATGACGGGTCACTTTGGGTTGAAAGCTCCAATTCCACCGACGTCAGCTATCACGCGACGCGGTCGTACTACGACATCTATTCCGGTCTGCGCAAGCAACACCCCGGACTACTTCTGGAAGTCTGCAACGATGGCGGCCGAATGGTCGATTTCGGGAGTGCGGCTCACGGAGATTACTTCTCTATCACCGACGCGTACGATCCGCTTTCGAATCGACGCGCTTTCTACGACAGCAGTTTTGTATTGCCTCCCGCTATGCTCGAAACCTACGTTGAGAAGTGGCCCGCGCCTCGCATCGAGAATTTCTTATACATGTTGCGCAGCGGCATGATGGGCTGGTTCACTCTCATGCTGGATACGACGACGTGGACGCCTGAACAGCACGCGGCAGCGCGCGATGCGTTCGGTGTGTATAAGGTAAAGCTGCGGCCATTGATTCGAGAGGCGGATGTCTATCATGTCTCGCCTCGCCCGGACGGCACACATTGGGATGGGATGGAGTATTTCGACCCAACTCGCCGTCAGGGAGTACTGTTCGCATTTCACGGCTCGGACAGATTGGAAGAGGCCCATCAGTTCCTTCTCCGTGGATTGTCAGCGGATCGTGCGTATCGGCTGAGATTTCAGGATGGGAGTTCTGCCGACCAGACGATCTCCGGTCGAGACCTGATGGAAGAAGGCGTCAGGCTGGTGTTGCCGATCCCGAACTCGTCTGAGCTTGTGTTTATAGAGGAGTTGACTTAATGCTGGCGTGCGGCCCAGCCGGTTGGGTGCGCCGTGACCTGATGCACGTGGTCCACGATTTCCGCGAGGAGTTTCCAGGGCAACCACTTCTCCCAAACAGACGGTTTCCTGAAGTGAAGGGCTTTCAGCACTTTGTAACGGATGATCTTCTCGTGGCCGGGTTGGAAGCCGCGAAACTCAGGCGTCAAGCCAACCGCTTCAAATGCTTTTGCAAGCGTTCGCGGCTCGAAGTAGCTGATATGGACTTCGGGGACGACATACGCCCATCTGAACAGCCTGCGGTTATGCGGCACCGGATTACCCGTTGTGAAGAAGAACACGCCGCCGGGCCGCAGCAGAGAGCGTATCTGGCGTAACTCGACAAGCGGATCAGGCAAGTGTTCCAGCACTTCGATGGCGGTAACGACGTCGAATGAGCCTTTCAGAGGATCTAAAGCTGACGCCGAGAGTATAGGGATCCCGAGTTTCACCGCTTCGGCAGTTATCCAACCCTGATCGTAGCCCCATGCGGAGCACTGCGCTTGTTGTCTGCAGTAACGCACTAAGCCGCCGTTTCCACATCCAAAATCGAGCCAGCGAGTTTCAGGGGTTACGTTGATGCACGAACGAACGACGCGCAGAATGCCATCCCACTCGTATTGTCGAAGTGTCTCGCCAGGCTTCTTCAGTTCGAAGAAATAATCGGCTGACGGATCAGCTCCTAACCCCTTGTAATAATCTTCTGAATAGATTTCGGAGTAGTCTAACCAGGGATCGCCGACGAAGATGAAGCCGCACTCAGCACAGCGGAAGAACCGGAAGATTCGAGGGTTGAATTTACCGGTCTTCGCGCCGATAAAATCGGCCATCGACGAACAGATTTTGCAGGGTAGAACCGTCGGGAACGCGTCATCGCTCATTTGCGCTGCTCCGGTTCGGAATTCGTTCTGTATACAGGGATCTGTTGTGAATGGTCGGGCCGCCGGGATTTGAACCCGGGACCTCTTGCACCCCAAGCAAGCGCGCTAGCCAGGCTGCGCCACGGCCCGAAAGAAATGATTCGGTTCCAGAATACCACCAGAACAGAACCTAACGAGACGGACGGTTAAGCCTGTCGCCCATATAAGAAGACGCAGGGATCATGCCGGCTCTCGCCGCCATCGTTCACTGCATAGACTTTGTAGCTCTTATGACTGCTCCATAGCGATCCGGCCGCGTGCTCGCCATCCTTTCGCAGCGCATAAAACTCGATGTCGAGCTTGTCCAAAGTGCGCTTGTCATCGTTATAGAGATGCGAGACCCGTTTCAACGCCTCCATCACGGCATCCTTCGGCGACATGCCGCGGCGCATGCTCTCGACAATCGTGTGGCCGCCTGCAATCCGGATGTTCAGCTCGCCGACACCGGTTGAACCTGCGCCGCCGACTTCCTGATCTACATAGAGGCCAGCGCCGATGATGGGCGAATCCCCGACACGGCCGGGAATCTTCCACGCCAATCCGCTGGTCGTGGTCACGCCAGACAATTCACCCTTTTCATTCAAAGCGAGGCAGTTGATGGTTCCATAGGTGGGATGTACGGCCATGTCCCACGCCCAAGCCAGCGTGTGCTCGTCGACATCGGGGAAAGCGCTTTTGAGCTGCGCAAGCGGCGGCGCGGGCTCAGCTTGAAGGTTCTGGTCCATAGACGTCCAGTTGTTGAACGCTCTGGGGGTGCGTAACGATTCTTTCCAGACGAGCCAGGCTGTCCTCGATTTCTCAGTCAGCAAGTCCTCCTTCTGGTAGCCGTATGCTTCAGCGAATTTCAACGCTCCTTCGCCCACGATCATGACGTGCGTGGTGTGATCCATTACCAGCTTCGCGATTTTGGATGGCGTCTTGATGCCTTGAATAGCCGCGACCGAGCCGCATCGCTTGGTGGGGCCGTGCATAACGCTGGCATCAAGCTCGACCACGCCTGCTTCATTCGGCAATCCGCCGTAGCCTACTGACGTATCATTTGGATCCAGTTCCACAATGTTCACGCCCGCAATCGCCGCGTCGAGCGTGTCAGCCCCGCTCTTTAGCATTTCCATTGCCTTGGCGCAGGCCGCGAGGCCATTTGCGCTCGAAATGACGACGGGCCTTTTGGCGCCTCCGTTTTGATGGGCTGACATGGAGTTTGCAGCGGCGCTGATGGCGGCGGATCCTAGAATCCATTCCCGACGATTAAGCATGATGTCTGAGGTTTTACCACACCTGCTGCAACGACGAGGACGCCGGCCGAATTCTTCTGCAGGGAAGACACTTTGGGTGAAAACATCAACAGGCAAACTGGATTGGACGAACTTACGCTGCGCTTTTCTCGAGTGCCGGAGGATTTTCGCGCCTAGAAGCGGCCTTGGTCGAGGACTCCAGGTTGGAATTCATCAGCATCTGGTGATCCGCCTTGGCCTCCGCGAACAAAACCTTCATCGGATGCAGGTCGTGCTTGCGTTTTTCGACTGCTTCTTTGCGAGCTTCCTCGGCCTCTCGCTGCTTCTGCCGTTCGAACCCAATTTCAGCTTTTCTGTTTTCGGCTCTGAGCTTTAGAAGATCGTTCAGGCATTTATGAAAGGCGCGGTCATTGATGGTTTGATAGCGCATGAAGAGCGCGAACTGCTTTTCGTCTTCGGGTGCCGCAAGACCGCCTTCCAAAAGGATGTTTTGGAGCGTCAAAGCGCGCTGGCTGAGCCAGTGATGCTGCGCCATCTTCTCGACAAGAATGGCTTCGGTGGCGGTTGAGGGGTTGTGTTCGAGCCGCAGACCGATCCGCAGATTCTCAAATTGTTCCTCAGGTTCCGACGGAAGAACATTGAATGCGCCGCAAAATCCCCAGCGGAAGTTGTTGAGACAAGAAGCGGCTTTGCCTTCTTTTGATTTGGGTCCTGTACTGTGCTGGGCGTTAGCTTGATTGGCTGCTATTTGAGACGGCGTCGACATATATTTACTCCTTAAAAAGAAAAAGCCGCGGCAGCATTGATAGCTGGGCGGCATTGGGAAGATTTCGGAAGCGCGACGGCTGACCGGAGACGGAAGGGACCCAGACAGAGACCTGCCAGATCGATTCAACTCTAGCATGGCGTGTCAAGTGATTTTGCGGCGAAAGGGCCTAAAATCGGGCTTTTTGCGTTGTGAACGGGTTTGCGGAAGCAATGGTATGGTTCGGGCTGGGTAATCCCGGTCGCTTCCGTACCAGTACAAACGTTAGCTCACCACAGGAAAACAGGTAGTGGGTCAGTTTCCGGGTTGCCCGTAACACTTGAGATATCTTGAAACCTGGCTCAGCGCGTGTTTAAATGTTTCTCCAGTGCGATGAGATCCTCTGCCACCGTTAGCACGTTCCGATCAGCCAGGAGGCCATAGGCCATTGGTGAAGTTCCTCGGCGCATTGATATTGGTCCTCGGCCTAAGCGCCTTTGCGGAGGCATCCATCCCTCCAGAGGTGATCCGTGGCCCGTTCTTCTGGGTAGTATCTCTCCAATTCTCTCCCGGTGGTGGCGAGCTAATGCGTATGTGCCTGTTCAACGCCGTCACGCTGTTCGACACCGCTAATTACCGCAAAGCACGCACGTTTCTTCCGGAAATCCAACACACACCCGGGTTGACGTCCCTTTCGTTCAGCCCAGACGGTAGGCTGATCGCGACAGCCGAGGAGGGACGCGCCTTGATCTGGAACGCAGCGGACCCGGGTCAGCCAAACCCCGAACAGAGTTCGTTCTTTGGCGTCGATGCATTGTACGCCTTGGAGACACCCTTGCGCGTGCTTGAGGCGCCGGTTCCCGGTCCAAGTGGTCCGGAGGGCGGCGTGGGGTTGGTCGGGTTCTCGCCAGACGGTAAGCTCCTGCTCACGACGCACCGAAATGGTCATGTGAATATTTGGAACACGGGGTCCTGGGCTCAACAGGGAGAACTCGCTGTAGCCGACAGCCAGTTGAGCGCAGTGGCCTTTGCGCCGGACGGGAAGACGATCGTGGTAGCTGATGAAAAGGGGGTACTGCACGAATGGAGCTTGAGAGAAAAGGCAGAAATCCGGACCTTGTCCACGACCCGGCGCGTTGTCGGGCTGGAATTTTCGCGCGATGGCAAAGTGTTGATCTCCACGCAGTTCATGGACAAGACTTTTGGGGATGTGCCCGTGATCATGTGGAACACTGCAGACTGGAGCGCGCACACAGCAGATGGATACTACTGCGCAGCATTTTCCCACAGTGGCAAGTTGCTGGCACTCGGTGCGCGGGGTCACGTAAAAGTGATCGAGCCGTCCTCTCGCAAAGAGATTCGAACATTTCCGCTGCCGGACATAACGAAAGGAGAATTGCTCCGAAACATGAAGGCCCCGGATGCGAACGAGAAAGTACCGTACCCAGTCAGTGCTCTCGCGTTTTCTCCAGAGGGCGATACGCTCGCTGTTGGAGGCGGTGACGGAACGACTGTCTTGATGCATGTGAATCTGCACATTTAATGTTGGCCGAAAACGTTGCAGCGTTCTTGCGTTTAGGTCAGATAGACACTTCCATACGGCGTCGGACATGGGCGGTGATTGCTGGTAGCAGTTGTTTAACGCAGTTATCTCCCGAACTGTCCGGACGGTCGGCGACTCGTCCACTACGGGTGCGAGCCGTTTCGAAGTTTCGGCTGGATGCCGATTCGATCATTAACGGCGTTGCGGATCCGCTGTTTGCATCCGAGATATCGCTCGGTTGTCTGCACCGACACATGTCCAAGGAGAAACTGAATTTGGTCTAGTTCGCCACCGGCCTGATGGCAGAGTCGGGCGCAAGTTCGCCGGAGATCGTGCGGAGCGAGTTTCTCGATGCCGGCTTTTCTCGCATATTGCCTGACGACGTGCCAGACGACTTTCTCGCTCAACCCGCTTCCCCACACGGTGCCTGCTCGCGTCACGCGCCTGAAGATTCTCCCATTTGAGATCCCGGCTACGTGCAGCCAATCCTGGATCAGATCCTTCACCCAGTCCGGCACCGGGATAGTCCGAATGTGAGAGGCTTTGCCGATCAAGTCGACGATGGCCCAGTGGTCCTCTCGCTGCTGTAGGTCGGAGACGTTCAACTGAACGGCCTCGTGGCGACGAAGACCGCAGGCGACGAGTATGGCCAACAACGCTAGGTCTCGTTTGCCTTTCATCGTGTCGGGGTCTGGACTCTCAAGCAAGGCTGTCGCCTGATCCGGCAGAAACCAGTTTCCGAGCCGGACCCCGATCTTCTTAACGCCTTTCACTCGCCTGATGCCGGCCGCCAGGTCAGCACTGAGGAGGCCGCAATCAGACGCCTCGTATGCCAGGCGTCGCACCGCACCCAGTCGCAAATTGATCGTGCCCGGCGCCAGTTTGCGTGACTCGAGGTGCATGCGATACCGCAGCACGACGGTTCGGTTGAATGAAAGCCGCGGTTCAGAACAGTACCACTCCACGAACTCGTCAATTGCATGCCGGTACCCGCGTTGAGCATCGGCAGACGTGAGGCCGTTTAGAACTGCGGATTTCGCCTGGTCCAGATCTGGCACCCGCAAGACTGCCTTTGGCGCCGGACGGCGTTTCTTTCTCGAGTGCTGCTTTCGCATCGGTTCACGGTC
The DNA here is from genome assembly GCA_963758245.1 of uncultured Acidobacteriaceae bacterium. Taxonomy (GTDB): domain Bacteria; phylum Acidobacteriota; class Terriglobia; order Bryobacterales; family Bryobacteraceae; genus Bog-105. The sequence continues at coordinate 51,939 of CAVWUV010000018.1, forward strand.
CTCCCAACCGCGAATCAATCTTGCTAAAACTCAATTGACGAGTCGCCCGTTACACAGAAGAAAGCCGGAGCACCATGGCTTGGGTAGACACTCCCCTTCTATGAACGGGGTTAAGACCGAGTCTGCAGTCGCAGTAATCTTGATGTCCACATCTTGACATCCATGAGGACCGCCTGTTATCCTGCTGTTGCTTCGATGAACGGCACCAATACCGACGTAATCCAGGGGACGCTGGACATGCTGATCCTGAAGACGCTGAGCCTGGAGCCGATGCACGGCTTCGGCATTGCGCGCCGCATCGAGCAGATCACCCAGAACGTTTTTAAGGTAAATCCCGGCTCGCTGCTTACGGCGCTTCAGCGCCTGGAGCGAAATGGCTGGCTCGATGCAGTCTGGCAGGTGACAGAGAATTCGCGGCGTGCAAAAATTTACCGGCTCACGCAGGCCGGCAGGAAACAGTTGCAGAACGAGACGGCGGATTGGCAGCGCCGGTCGGCTGCGATTTCACGATTGCTCAAGACGGAGGCGTAACCGATGTCCATCGTGCGACAGCTCGCGCGCGGCTGGCGGAATCTGCTGCGGCGGAGACACGCGGACGAAGAAGTTGCCGATGAAGTCGACAGCTTCTTCGCCGAAACGAAGGCCGATTTCGAAGCCCGCGGGTTTGCTCCGGCCGATGCAAGGCGCGCAGCGCGGCTCGCACTGGGCAGCAGCACGGCGCTTCGCGAAGAGGTACGTTCCTATGGATGGGAAAACATCCTCGACGGCCTGCTCCGAGACCTGAAATACAGTCTCCGGCGTTTGCGCAGGACTCCCGGATTCACGCTCGTCAGCGTCGGCACGCTGGCATTGGGACTGGGCGCAACGAGCGCCATCTTCTGCGTGATCAACGGCGTGTTGCTTAAGCCGTTACCCTACCCGCATCCCGAGCAATTGGTTGCAGTCTGGATGACAGCGCCGGGCGTGAAAATAGCGGCCCTGAACATGGCGCCTTCGGTCTATTTCACGATGTGCGACGAACAGCGTGCTTTCCAGGCCGTCAGCATCTTCGATACCGGCCGCACAACGATCGGTATAACGCACCCGGAAGAGGTGCAGGCGGTGTTTGCTTCGCACGGGCTGCTCCCCATTCTTGGCGTAAAGCCTCAATTCGGCCGCTTATTTGCGGCGGCGGATGAAGATCCGAAGGGTACGCGCACGGCGATGCTCTCGGACGGCTACTGGCGATCGCATTTCGGCGGTGATCGTTCCGTCCTCGGCCGTCAGATCTTGGTTGAGGGGAATGCCGTTTCCATCATTGGAGTCCTGCCGCCTTCGTTTGAGTTCATGGATGAACATCCGGACCTGCTCATCCCCATGCGCTTCGACCGCGCCAAAACGAATCTCGGGGTGTTCTCTTACCGCGGCGTGGCCAGGCTCAAGCCCGGCGTAACGTTGAAGCAGGCGGATGCGGATCTCGCTCGCATGCTGCCTTTGGTTTTAGAGCGGTTTCCTCCACCGGCTGGTTACACGGTCAAGATGTTTGAAGATGCACGTATTGCGCCGAATCTGCGGCCGCTCAGAGACGACTTGGTCGGAGACATCGGGAGCACTCTCTGGCTGCTGATGGCCACTGTTGGGATTGTCCTGCTAATCGCGTGTGCAAACGTTGCGAATCTGCTGCTGGTCCGAACCGACGCACGCCAGCAGGAACTGGCCGTGCGTGCCACGCTTGGCGCTGGCGTGGCGCGTATTGCAAGGGAACTCCTGCTGGAAAGCATCCTGCTGGGCGCGATTGCCGGAGCAGTGGGGCTCGGTTTGTGCCAGGCCGCGCTGAAACTGCTCTCCGCATCGGATTTAGTGCACCTGCCGCGCGCCGAAAACATCCGGATCGACGGCTGGGTGCTGTTGTTCACATTAGTCGTATCGATCGCCGTTAGCGCGTTGTTCGGCCTGATCCCGATTCTGCGATATGTTCGGCCCGGAGTGGAGAACGCTCTTCGCAGCGGCGGCCGCTCCATCAGCCACAGTAGAGAGCGCCAGCGGGTGCGAGGTTTTCTGGTCGTATTCCAGGTGGCGCTCGCTCTGCTCCTGCTGGTCATTTCCGGGCTCATGATCCGTACCTTCCGCAACCTGCATCATGTCGATCCCGGATTCACGAACGCGCACGAGATTGAGACCGTAAGGATCGGAATACCGGATGAGCAGGTGAAAGAACCCGAGCGCGTCATGCGGATGGAGCAGGCGATGCTCGAAAAAGTGAAGGCGGTCAACGGTGTGGTTTCGGCCTCCATCATTTCGTCTCTTCCCATGGGCGGTGGAGAATCCAACGATCCTGTGTACGCTGCGGACAAGACTTACCGCGAAGGAACACTCGCGCCGCTTCGTCGCTTCAAATCGATCGCGCCGGCATATTTTGCAACGATAGGGCAGCGCATCCTGGCAGGCCGCAACCTGACGTGGACAGATATTTATAACGGCGGCGAGGTCGCGATCGTTTCCGAGAACACGGCGCGCGATATCTGGGGGACGCCGGAGGCCGCACTTGGCAAACGCATCCGTACGAACAAGAAAGACGACTGGCGCGAGGTCATCGGTGTGGTTGCCGATGAGCATGCGGACGGCGTTGACAAGCCTGCGCCCATGATCGTCTACTGGCCGCTGCTTACGAAAAATTTTGAAGGCGCGCCGCTGAACGTGCAGCGCTACGTTTCATTCGCGATTCGTACGCCGCGGGCGGGTTCTATATCGCTGAGAAACGAAATTCAGCACGCGCTTTGGGCTGTCGATTCACAGCTTCCGATTGCGAGGATGGACACGCTGGACACCTTCTACAGCCGCTCACTGGCGCGTACCTCCTTCACCCTGCTGCTACTCGCGATTTCGGGCGGCATGGCCCTGCTGCTGGGTGTGGTGGGTATCTACGGCGTGATTTCTTATTCGGTCTCGCAACGCGCGCGCGAAATTGGAATCCGGCTTGCGCTGGGCGCACCAATTGCACAGGTGAGGACTGCTTTTATCCGCAACGGGTTGGTTCTTTCGGCGATCGGCTGCGGGTGCGGATTGGCCGCAGCTCTTCTGCTCGCGCCATTGATGAAATCGGTGTTGTTTTCGGTCAGTCCTTCCGATCCACTTACCTATGCGCTGACTTCAGGCGGCCTGATTCTGGCTGCGGCACTGGCCAGTTACCTTCCTGCGAGAAGGGCAACGAAGGTCGATCCGGTCGAAGCTTTACGGGCAGAGTAGAAGGGCCGAACGCATTAGACTCAAGCGCCGGCGAACAGAATTGTTCGCGACGATCCGGGTTCTGAGGTCCACAGTGCTGTAAAGACAGGGTGCTGCGGTTCACAGTGGTTGGTCGGCAATCCGGAAACTGACCCACTACCCGACCGCCGTCAGCGCGATACTCTGATTTACTATGGGCGTATTTCGGATTGTAAGCGCGGCCGTTCTTCTGGCAGGCCTCAATTACGGGCAAGTGGAGAACGGGGCGAGGATTGACGGGCAGCATTGGTTGCCCATCAAGGCAAATATCAGCCCCCTGGTGACAATCGCCGAAGACCGGGGCGAGGTGGAAGGGTCACGGTTGATGCCGCGGATGACGATCCGCTTTCGAATGACGCCTACGCAGGACCGGGACTTGGAGCAACTGCTCACGGAGCAGCAGACGCGGGGTAACGCTCTGTACCATCAATGGCTGGAACCTAGCGATTATGCCGAGCGATTTGGAGTTAGAGAACGGGACGCGGAAGCCGTCGCAGAGTGGCTCCGAGAAGCGGGGTTCACGGACATCGAAGTTGCGCCGAGCCGGACATCGGTAAGTTTTTCAGGAAGTGCGCGGCAGGTGGAGGCGGCGCTCGGCACTTCCATTCATTCTTATGTACTGCGCAGCGAAGAACACATCGGGAATGCTGGGCCGCCGGGAGTGCCGGAGGCGATAGCGGGGTTGGTGGAAAGCATTTCGGGCCTGCACGATTTTGGCCCGGCTCCGCAGCATGTGCGGAGGACGTCGGCTGAGGGCGCCAGGCCGGAGTTTACGGACAGCAGCACGGACGCACATTATCTGACGCCGGACGACTTCGCCACGATTTACAACGTAAAGCCCCTGTATGCGGCCGGGATCGATGGGACTGGGGTGAAGATTGCGGTAGCCGGCGAAAGTGATATCGCGCTGAGCGATATACGGAGCTTCCGGTCCGCGGCTGGGCTGCCGCAAAAAGATCCGGTGGTGGTACTGGCCGGATCCGACCCTGGAACCAAGTCGGGCGCAGAGACAGAAGCCGATCTCGATATTGAGTGGGCGGGCGGAATCGCGAAGAACGCGACCATTATTTATGTCAATTCGACGAGCGCGTTCACGTCGGCCAGTTATGCAATCGAGCATAATCTAGCGCCGATTTTAAGCATCAGCTTCGGGGTGTGCGAAGCGCAGATGGGGACAGCGGAGCTGACGTCACTTGCAAACCTGTTCCGGCAGGGAAATGCGCAGGGCATTACGATACTGGCCTCTTCGGGAGACACGGGGGCGGCAGCGTGCGATGCGCCGACCTCGACAACTGCGACGCATGGCCTAGCGGTGCTGGCGCCCGCGAGCATTCCATATGTCACAGGTGTGGGCGGAACGACGCTGCTCGACGGCGATGAGGATTTTACGGCGAACAACAATCGTGGGGGTGGGTCCGCGCGCGGATACGTGTCAGAAGAGCCCTGGAATGACAGTCAGGCCTACGGAACTCTGGAAGCGACCGGCGGCGGTAAGAGCTCGGTTTTCAGCAAACCTGCCTGGCAGATGGGAGCCGATGTCCCTGCCGATGGCGCCCGGGACGTACCGGATGTGGCGTTGGCCGCGTCGCCGAACCGGGTTGCGTATCTGATCTGCTCGCAGGGAAGTTGTGTAAGCGGTTTCAGGAGCGCGAGCGGCACGTTGGATCTGCTGGGAGGAACTTCATGCGGACCGCCGGGCATGGCGGCCATCGTGGCGCTGCTGGATCAGATGACCGGCACAGCGCAGGGAAACATCAATCCGGAACTTTATGCACTGGCCGGCTTTGCGGCAGTGTTTAATTTTGTCGGTCAAGGCGACAACGAGGTGCCGTGCACGTCCGGGAGTCCCGATTGCACGAATGGTTACGAGGGTTATACGTGGGGGATCGGCTACGGCGAGGTGATCGGGTGGGGCAGCGTGAACGCATATGCGTTGCTGAACTCGTGGGGAGAGCCTGCTCCGGTTGCGATCGGGGCGCCCCCGGGCGGCCCGCCCCAGGTGGTTGCCGGCTCGGACACCTCGTTATGGGCTTTGGGGTTTGAAAGCGGAGTATATGCCTACAGCGCGCAAACGCAATCCTGGGCACTTGCTTCAAGTACGACCCTCACCCACTTGGCTGTGGCCTCGAGCGAGGACGTGTGGGCGGTAGATTTCGGCGGCGATGTATATCGGTGGAATGCAGGGTCGCAGAGTTTTATCCAAACCCCGGGATCGCTTTCCAGCATCGCCGTGGGGGGCGACGGCGACGCATGGGGTTTAAATCGATTTGACGCGATTTTCCACTTTGATTCGGGGACTCAGACATGGATGCAGATACCGGGTTCCCTGTCGAGCATCGCAGTGGGGTTTGACGGTGCAGTGTGGGGGATCAATGCGTACCAGCAGATCCTTCGATTTAACCCGGGGCTGGGGAGTTTCGAATATGTGCCCGGAGCATTGAACAACATTGCCGTGAGCGCCGACGGCGGAGTGTGGGGCATCAATGCGGCTGCAAATGTATATCATTTCGACCGGCTGACGCAGCGCTGGGACGAGTTCCAAACAGGCGGTTTTGCGTTTAGTCTCGCGGTCGGGTCAGAAACGAATGTCTGGTCCGCGGGGGAGCGATACAACGCCACGCTCAAAGACTTTTTCAATACAGGGGCATTCAACATCCAGAATGTTACCGCGAGCGCAGATGGCTCGGCTTGGGGCGAGGATGATTTCGGCCGCATTCAAGAGCTTTCTCCTGCCACGATGGCGCTCAACAGCTGGCACCAGATTCCGGGGACACTCGTGCAACTTTCGGCGGCTTCGGATGGAAATGTCTGGGGCGTAAACATGTTCGGTCAGATTTATACGTTCGATCCGCTGGTGCAGAGATGGAGCTGGGTGCCGGGCACGCTGGCGCAGATCGCGGTAGCGAGGGACGGCGCGGTGTGGGGCGTGAATCCAGAGGGCTCAGTGTACCGCTACGATTACGCGAACGGCAATTGGGACCAGGCGCCCGGCAAGATGGCACAGGTGAGTCCGGCAGACAATGGCGATGTCTGGGCGCTGGACGCTCAAAGCGCTGCTTACCGGTTCGAAGAATCGGCGCAGACCTGGGTACAGGTAGCAAGCTCATTGCGGCAACTTTCTGTCGGGGCGGATGGCGCGGCGTGGGGGATTGATGCGCAGGGGAATGTGGAGCGCTTTGATGGGCAGTCGGGATCGTTCGTCTTACAACCGGGATCGATGGTGCAGGTCTCCGTGGGTTCAAGCGCGAATGTTTGGGCACTGGATGCGGCGGGCTCGATTTACCGGTTTGACACGCCGGCGGGAACGTGGCAGCAAGTGCCGGGGCAACTTTCGCAAGTGCACGTGGCGTACGACGGGAGCGTGTGGGGCATCGATTCTCAGGAGCAGATCTGGCGCTTCAATGCCGCGACGCAAGGCTGGGACAACATCCCGGGCGCGCTTCAATCCCTGTCGCTGGGTTGCGATGCGGTGGTATGGGGCATGAACTCATCCGGGGCGACGTATTACTTCCAATAAGGCGGCGGAGTGGCTGGTGTTGATCGGAGCGTCCATCTCGGCCTGTTTCATCCCCGCTCGCGGTGCTTCGTCAGCCGGCACAATGGTTGTGCTGAGATACCGGCAGGAGATGTCTTTGTCTACGTTCTCGCGGGAAGTTCGTCGTTCAGCTGGATCGCCCAGACTCCCTCGAAATCAACGAAGTAGGCTTGCACGTCAAGGCCCGCTATTGCTTTCCTGAGAAATTCCGCAGCAAATTGCAGTTCCTGCTCATGATGTTGCGCTTCCGCCCGAGCATCGTTGCCGAATCCTCCAACCAGTCCTCCGTATGCTCCACAATCGGAATGCAGCATCAATATTACGAGCGTAGTTCCATGAAGGCGGATGGATGTTCGAATCTGCTCCAAGACGAACTCCCGATCAGTTTCTCGGTCAGGTGATGCCAAACACTTCGCGCCGCCGGCAATCTTGATCGGATCTGAATTCGAGATTCCGAGTCTCTTCAGGAAGTTGGTGAAGCCTAGGTGAAAGCGATTGTCAAAGCACCAGACGACGGCTGCATCACAGTGATATGTTTCGCGGGGGGTATCAAAATGAAAGACCTTCTTCATCAAGGACATTCTCTTGCTTCCATTCTGTGGCACGCAACAGCTGGCTTTACTCTGCTGTCCAACGAGGCCCCGGAGGTCGGACGGAGACGTCCGACGCGGATCAGGAGATCCGCCCTACTGCGGCACGTCCAATTGTTCGTTATCGCACTTCTGAGCGCGTCCGCCTTGGCGCAGGTTCCTTCAACGCCTGAGGAGGTTGAGAGCGTATATCCCGAAGCGCATTCCCTGTACCTGGATTTGCACGAACATCCAGAGCTCTCTGGGCACGAGACGCAAACGGCGGCGAAACTGGCGACCCGACTGCGCAAGGTTGGCTATGATGTGACGGAACATGTCGGCGGGACCGGGATTGTAGCCATTCTCAAGAACGGACGCGGCCCTACGGTCATGCTGCGCACGGAGCTCGACGCGCTCCCGGTTGAAGAGAAGACCGGGCTCCCGTACGCCAGTAAGGTGCGGACGAAAGATGACGCAGGGCACGATGTTCCGGTGGCGCACGCTTGCGGACACGACCTGCATATGGCGGCAATCTTTGCTACGGCCGCGATCATGGCCCGCAGCAAGGACACCTGGCACGGCACGTTGATGCTAATCGGCCAGCCGGCCGAGGAAACCATCGGGGGCGCCAAAGGCATGATCGACGACGGATTGCTGAAGCGCTTCCCGCGGCCGGACGTGGCCGTGGCGATGCACGTCGAAAACTCGCTGCCGGCGGGGAAGGTGGGAGTGACGCCGGGAACCTACGATACGAACTCAGACTCCGTGCGTATCACAATTTACGGCAAGGGCGGACATGGGTCCGCGCCAAATACGACTATCGATCCCATCGTGATCGCCGCCAGAACAATCCTCGCGCTACAGACCATTGTTTCCCGTGAAGTAAAACCTGGAGAGATGGCGGTGGTGACGGTGGGATATATTCAGGCAGGAACGAAGAACAACATTATCCCGGACCAGGCTGAACTTGGGCTGACGGTGCGCACGTATAAATCCGAAATCCGCAAACAGGTTCTTGCCGCCATCACAAGGATCACCAAGGCAGAGGCGCAAGCGGCCGGTGTGCAGCGGGAGCCGTCAATCGACCATTACGAGAGTACCGATTCGGTGTACAACGATCCCGCGCTGGCGGAGCGCCTGAGGGGCACGCTCGAAACAGCGCTTGGAAAAGACAACGTTGTGACGGAAGAGCCGCACACAGCATCTGAGGACTTCTCTTATTTCGTCGAGCAGGGAATTCCGGGGTTCTACTTCAGTCTCGGAGGGGCCAATCCAGAGAAGTATGCGCAGGCTAAGGCGGCGGGTACCGCGCTGCCATCGAATCACTCTCCGCTGTTTGCTCCCGATGTGAGCCCGGCATTGCACACCGGGATCACGGCAGAAGTGGCCGTTCTCCGTAATCTTCTAAATGGTCCGGGTGAATAATGCTCTTACCCGACACGTCCGTGGTCAGCAGGTTGTAAAGTTTCCCAATCGCCGGAAAAGCGCTGATCCAGACGGAAATGGCGCGAATCGAAGATGATGGTTCCGTTCCGCAATTGCTCGGTGATGGCCGGAGGCAAAGGATCTCCGTAAAGGAAGTAGAGCTTATCTCCTTCTTTGCCGGACGGTTTGTGCAAGGTGCGAACCAGGTAGGCGCGATTGCCGAAACTCAAACGCTGGAATTCGATGTTAACGAAGTAGTGTTTTTCGGGTTCGTAGCGCTCTTGGAGCACAGTGATAATCCCCTTGAGCGATGCGCCTTTCGGGATCGTTGTTTGAGTTCCGGGTATTTTAACCGATTCGAGCAGCACGCCTTCCACGGAGTCACCGGTATAAGCTACTTTTTCATCAATCGGCGTACGCAGCGCGACGCGCAATGTCATGCCGGCGGGAAGCCATTCGGTTGCGATCACAGGCGCGGGCGCAGATTGCGTCGCGCTATCCTCCGCATCAAAGCGCAAGGTCGATTCACCTCGAAACTCGCGGCATTGGGAATACTCGTTGCGGCTGACGGTGTAAAGGTGTGAGGAATTATCGATGCGCAGGACAAAGAGCGCGGGAATCAGTGCATCTGTTCCTGAGATGCGCGTCAATTGGTAGTTCACGTCGGTATCGACCGAACAGAAATTAGAATCGTCTGGAATTTTATCCGCGATTACCTCCAAGCTCACGAGTTCAAAATTTTTGGTATTGACCGAAAACGAGCCGTGGAACGGTACGAGCGCCGATCCCTGTTTGGATTGCACGTGGTAATGACTCGCGGCCAACGGCACGATGTAATTGAACCCATAGACAGGCACCTGGTTGATCAGCGATTCACCCGTATAGGTGAATTCCACTCCGTCATTCAAGAAGATGTTCTGCACATATCCCACGAAGCCACCGGAGGATATGGGTCCGCTCTTGACCACACTGTCAATGGCCGAAGAGGAGAAGCGATTCTCACCATGCCATGAATAGATCTCCTGCCCGTTCGATACGGCTACATCCAGGCGCAGACGATCGTGCATCATCTCCTTTCTTACAGGGGTCTGGGATTCGTAGGCGCATCCGGGGAGCAAATCTCTCGCACTGACGAAGTAGCTTCTATCGATGGTTTGAACGCAAGTGTAATTGGCTGATTTCTTGATTCGCGCGGCGACAGTTTCGCGGACCCGCTGGAGGATCTCCATGGGATCATCCTCGGCAGCACACGCGATGCTGGCCAATAGAACGCAAGCGCAGAGCCGATGCATAACTGCCAGGCTACTCACTCCGGCTCTCCCTCCGCGGCGCGATGGCGTTGGACCAACCGCAGCGTGATAACCGATACTATCGCGAGCGCGATCGCGATTGCTCCGACCTGAAATCCGTGTGCGACGAGATACGCGAAAGTCTCGTGGCCATAATGGCGGCCGAGATAGGCCAGGGCAAAATAACGAATGGTTCGCGCCGACAGAACGACAGCGATGAAGTAGGACCAACGCACTTTCAGGGCGCCCGCGCAGAAGACCGGAATTTTCATGGGCAGAGGCAGCGGAGATATGGCGGGTATGAAAACCGTCACCATTCCATAGCGCTGAAACCAGGTGTGAAGGCGCGCGCCGGTGCGGCTCGAGATGTGCTTTGAAAGGAGCACTTCGCCTCCTTTCCGGGCAATCGCGAAGAGTATGAGACTCCCGGCGAGAGAGCCGAGAATGGCCCAGAATGCGGCTAGGTAGGCCTGTTGAGGCTTTTCCGTTGCAACTGCGATAACCAGAGCGTCTACGCCGCCGACGATGGGAAGGCCTGTGGAATCGAGAATAGCCAGGATGAAGAGGCCGTGCGGTCCCCAGGAGAGCAGAACGGCGGCGAAATGAGTCCACCAGGAAACGAGGCGGCTGGAGAGATGTTTCAGGCGCTGCTCCCGAAAGTTATCAGCCGCGATGGTTGGAGTTCAGCATGGCTAAGAGTCCCGCTTCGTCCAGAATGGGGATGTTCAGCTCTCGCGCTTTATCCAGCTTGGATCCTGCTTCTTCACCCGCGACAACATAGCTCGTTTTGCTGCTGACCGAGCCCGCAACCTTGCCGCCAGCAGTCTCAATACGTTCTTTCGCGTCTTCGCGCTTAAGAGCCGGCAACGTGCCGGTGAGCACGAAAGTGAGCCCGGTAAGCGGACCGGTTCTTTTCGCCTCTTTGGGCGCGGTGAAACGCAGACCGGCAGCGCGCAGACGCTCGATCAACTCGCGATTGCGCTCTTCGGCGAAAAACTGCCGGATGGATTCGGCGACTTTCGGACCGATCTCATTGGCCTCCTGGAGGGATTCCGGCGAGGCGGCGGCAATCGCATCGAGGCTGCCGAAATGTGAAGCAAGAATTTGCGCTGTACGCTCACCGACGAAGGGGATGCCAAGTCCATTCAAAACGCGCGCAAGCGGCTGACAGCGGGAATGATCGACGTTTTGTATGACTTTCGAGGCCGATTTCTTACCCATGCGCTCGAGTTCGAGGAGCTGATCTACGGTTATGTGATAGAGGTCGGCGATGTTGTGGACCAGGCCACGAGCTAAGAGCTGATCGACGAGCGCGTCGCCCATGCCATCAATATCCATCACTCCGCGGGAAGCGAAGTGCAGGAGAGATTCTCGCAGCCGTGCCGGGCAGTTGGTGTTCACGCAGCGGCTGGCGGCCTCGCCTTGCTCACGAACAATGTGGCCGCCGCAAACCGGGCAGGCCGAAGGCATGTGGAAACGGCGGCGATGTGGGCCGTGATCGACGACGCGCACGATTTTCGGGATCACGTCTCCGCTGCGCTCAACCAAAACAGTGTCGCCGATATCAACGCCCAGGCGCGCGATTTCATCTTCGTTGTGCAGCGTGGCGCGTGAGACCGTTACGCCACCGACGATTACCGGCTTGAGATGAGCTACAGGAGTCAGCGTGCCGGTGCGGCCTACTTGCACCTCGATGCTTTCGAGTATGGTCGAGGCTTGACGCGCAGGATATTTGAAAGCGATCGCCCAACGTGGCGCTTTGGCGGTCCACCCGAGTTTCTCCTGCTGTTCGATCGAGTCAATCTTTGCGACCACGCCATCGATTTCGTATGGCAGAGTGTCCCGCTTGGTTTCCCAATCGCGGATGAAATGGAGCAGATCATCCACACCACTGCATTTCTTTCGACAAGGATTTACTTTGAAACCGGCTGCGGAAAGTGTTTCGAGACTCTGCCAGTGGCTCGGAAACATGGGGCGGCCATCTTGCAGCAGGAAATAAGAAAAATAATCGAGCTGGCGAGCTGCGGTAACGGAAGGATCAAGCGCGCGCAAAGCTCCGGCCCCTGCGTTGCGAGGATTCGCGAATCGCGACAGACCGGCGCGTTCCCGCTCGTCATTCAAGTGCTCAAAAGAGCGGCGCGGCATGACCACCTCGCCTCGAACTTCGAACGGTTTTTCCAAGAGAGATTGCTTTCTTATGCGAAGCGGGAGAGAGCGAATGGTGCGAGCGTTTCCGGTTACATCTTCGCCAACGCGTCCGTCTCCGCGCGTGAGGGCTTGCTGGAATGTTCCGCCGGCGTAGGAGGCGGCCATGGAAAGCCCGTCAAGTTTCAGCTCGGCTACGTATTCGAACTTTTCGGATTTGAGAAGGGCCCGGACGCGCGCGTCGAATTCCCGAAGCTCCTGCTCGTTCAGAGCGTTATCGAGGCTGAGCATCGGCGAGCTGTGCGGAACTTTGACAAAACCTTCGCGAGGCTGGCCTCCGACGCGCTGTGTAGGCGAATCAGGGGAGCGCAACTCCGGATGGGCCTCTTCGAGATCACGCAACTCGCGCATGAGCCGGTCGTACTCGGCGTCTGAAATCTCAGGGCGATCCAGAACGTAGTAGAGGTATTCGTGATGCTCCAGTTGCTTACGCAGATTTTCCACGCGCTTGGTGAGCGATTCTTTCATTCGGGAACCTACACGCGATGGCGCTTATCTGCTTTCTTCGAGGTGCTTTGCATTCGGCCGGGGACGGGCTGCTCTGTCCACCAAATACGAGCTCTTTAATTATCAACACCCTCTATTTGGGACAGAGTCGGCCCGTCCCACGGAGGGTTGTCCGCGAAGGCACGCGTCAGGTGTGTTTGAAGATCGCGGGAGCGTTCATCGATGTATTCGCGCAACTGCTGAACGGCGGCATTGAGGTCGGCTTTGGTAACAGGGGATGCGTCAGGTGTGGACATGTGGATTCCTTTATTTTGCGCGATTGCGGCGCTTGCGGCAACTGGCCAGCGGTCGCCTACAATAGTGAGCTTGGAAGGTTTCCACGCGAAGCGCGCGGCCATCATCTACAATCCAGTCGCACGCGGGCTAGTGCGCCGCCAACACCTGCTTCAACGTACCACCGCCGTGCTGGGGCGTCAGGGTATTGAAGCGGATCTGATTCCAACCACCGGTCCTGGGAGCGCTTCGTCGCAGGCACGGCGGCAAATCGAAGCAGGATGCGATCTGATCATTGCGGCAGGAGGCGATGGAACGATCAACGAAGTTGCCAATGGCATGCTGCACACCGGCGTTCCTCTGGCGATATTGCCCGGCGGCACGGCAAATGTTTTGGCTCGCGAGATGCGCGTGCCGATTCATCTCGAAAGAGCCGCGGAGCAGATCTCAAACCTGCGGCCTTCTTTGATCTCCGCGGGCGGTATACGCATCGGCGGTTCTGCTGAGCGATGTTTTCTATGTATGGCGGGCGCGGGTCTCGATGCGGAGATCGTGTCGCGAATCAACCTGGATCTAAAAGCCGCGGCTGGAAAGCTAGCGTACTACGTTGGGGGTTTTGCGCAAATCGCCCGTCCTCTGCGCGAATTCGAAGTGACGGTCGACGGAAGACGATTTGAAGCGAGCTTCGCGCTAATTAGCCGGGTGCGGAACTATGGAGGCGACCTGGAGATTGCGCGCGGCGCGTCGCTGCTGCGCAACGATTTCGAAGTTGTGCTGTTCCGCGGGCGAGTAGGCGCTCGCTACCTTGCCTACCTGGTTGGCGTTGCGTTCCGGCGAGCGCATCGCATGAAGGGGTGCACTATAGTGCGCGGTCGAATGGTGACTTGCCGTTACTCTACGGCCAACGAAGTATACGTGCAGATTGATGGAGAATTGGCCGGGTTTCTACCAATTGCAGCCGAGATTATTCCCGACGCACTAACATTGCTGATGACACCGGAGTACCTCGCGCGTGAGCGGTCCTACGTCGCCATTCCGGCTTGCGCCTAGCCGTCCTTCATGGACAACCTCACGCACTCACTGACAGGCCTGGCGCTTGCTCGCGCGGGACTGAACCGGTTCTGTCCTCGGGCGACGCTTTTGCTGGTCCTTTCGGCGAATGCTCCTGATCTGGACATAATCGGTCTGTACGGGGGAGCGCTTCGGTACCTGCAGGTACACCGGGGATATTCCCATTCGTTAATGGGTCTGCCGTTCATGGCTCTACTCAGCGTGCTGGTAGTAGCAGGAATTTACCGACAAAAACTGCCCTGGCTGAGAGCATGGGCCTTGTGCGGCATCGGAGTTGGCAGTCATCTTCTACTCGATTGGACGAATAACTACGGCGTACGGCTGCTGCTGCCATTTTCGTCCCGCTGGTTCCATCTCGATTTGAACAGTTTGTATGACGGGTGCATTCTGGCCATTCTTGTTTTCGCGGCAATTTGGCCGCATTTCGCGCGGCTGGTGAGTCGGGAAATTGGCAGTCGCGGGCCGACCGGGCGTGCAACTGCGATGTTCGCGCTGGTCTTCCTGGTGCTCTTTGACGCGGGACGAGCGATTTTGCACCAAAGGGCGATCGCGGAATTGCAAGCGCGGCTTTATGATGATGTGCCGCCGCTCGAGACATCGGCGTTACCGGAGCCTTTCACTCCGTTTCGTTGGACCGGAATTGTGGAAACCCCGAGCGCGTATCGGGTGATGAATGTAAATACCCTTGGTAATCTCGATGCCGATGCAGCCAAGATCTTCTACAAGCCTGCGCGAGAGCCTGGAATCGAGCGCGCTGCGGCAACGCCGGCGTTCCGATATTTTCTCTATTTTGCACGCTTTCCCGTTTGGGCTGAGGAGCCGTTGCTGACCGATGAAGTCCAGGGAACGCGCATTGATCTGACTGATCTGCGGTTCGGCGTTCCAGGCGCCGGATCATTCCACTGTATTGCTCTGGAGGGGAGTAACGGCCGAGTGCTTCGGTCCTGGTTTACGTATGGATCCGGTTCAGATTCCGGAAGTGGCCGAGGGCAAGGACGCTGAACCGCTCTGCGCCTTTTTCCCGCGCCGGCCAATTCCGGCAAGCTTCCGTGCCGATCCCATGGTCTCGCTTACGATACGGCAGCTCAACTGTACGGGATCAACTTTATACGTACCGGATTGCACTGCTCGCATGGCCTGCAATACGTGGCGTCGCATGGCGCACGCGCCGTTTTCGAGGCCATTCAAAACCGAGCTTAAACGTGATAACTGCAGACCATCGGTACTTTGAACCGTGCTCTCTGATGCCGATGTTTCCGGGTCCACGTTGCAAGGTGTACTATCGCTCATCAAGGTACTCCGAGATTGCCCTCACGACTAACTACTGGATTCATCTTCCTTATCGGCGACTCTCTCTAATCGGTTTAGAGGCGTAGGCAAAAGAAGTTGCGGCATCCTCCGCCTGAGTGGTCACAAGTGGGATGCGTAAGGTACGTGCGTGCTGGCTGGATGAACCTCCAGGGAGTGGTACAATCGGGCCGAAAATATTCATGAGACACTCACGAAAATATCCAGGAGCTTTTTTGCTCGCCTGCACGCTATTTGCAGCGGGTTCATACAAGCTGGTGAAGACGATTCCTATTGCTGGTGACGGCGGCTGGGATTATCTAATCGCCGATTCCGAAAACAGGCGGCTGTATGTGTCACATGGCACCGAGGTGGACGTCCTCAATCTAGATACGGATGCGATCGTCGGCAAGATTCCGAACACGAACGGTGTTCATGGAATTGCGATCGCCGACGATTTACAACGAGGATTCGTGAGCGATGGTCGTGACAATCAGGTGACGATTTTCGATTTGAAAACGCTCGCAACGCTATCGACGGTGAAGGCGGGGACCAATCCTGATGGCATTCTTTACGATCCCTTCAGCAAGAGAGTTTTTGCTTTTAACGGACGCAGCCAGGACATGACTGCGATTGATGCGGCAACGGGAAATGTCGCGGGAACGGTGGCGCTGGGAGGAAAGCCGGAGTTCCCGGCAACGGATGGCAAGGGAAACGTGTACGTGAATATCGAGGACAAAAGCGAGCTGGTGCGCTTCGATCCGAAGACGCTGGCAATAAAAGATCACTGGCAATTGGGACCGCAGTGCGATTCGCCATCGGGTTTGGCAATAGACACGAAAACACGGCGGCTGTTCCCGGTTTGCGAGAACAAAGTGATGGCCGTTGTTGATGCGGATTCCGGAAAGATTGTAACCACCGCGCCAACCGGCGAGGGAACGGATGCGGCGGCATTTGACCCCGGCACCAGGCTGGCTTTTGCTTCTAACGGCCGGGACGCCACGCTGACAGTTATCAAAGAAGAGTCGCCGGACAAATATAGTGTCGTCGAGAATGCGAAGACACAGCGAGGCGCTCGCACAATGGCGCTGGATTTGAAGACACATAAGATTTACCTGTCGGATGCGGAGTTTGGTCCGGCTCCCGCTCCCACCACAGAGGCGCCACGGCCGAGGCCAAAGATGGTTCCGGGCAGTTTCAAGCTGTTGGTAATGTCGCAGTAGTTGGAGTTTGATTTGAAGGGCCGCGCGGAAGCAATCGAGCGGGACCGGACCTCTCTTGCAGATCTAAAGAATAAATATGAGCTTGATCTGCGCGGCGGGGATGGCGAATCTCTCTACCAGAGAGCCGTTGATCTAAAACTACCTCAAAAACTTCTTTCACCGCCGAAAACAGTTATTCCGTGCTCCGCTGAATTAAAGGATATTGGGATGGCTGATCCGTGCCTGATCGTGCCGTCCATTCTTCCTGTTGAACTATTACCCGCTCACAAATGGATCGCAGTTGGCGGCCAGGTGATTTCGCTGACGAGATCGCCTTTCGCTCTGCCCCCTTTTCTCATGGAAGAAGCATGGCGAGCTCAAGGATTCTGGAATGGGCAGCCGCTTCCGATCGTGGTCGCGATAGGAGGCGAATACCGCTATCTGGTCCGACAAAAATCTTACTTCTTCCGTTTTGAGAAGTTTCGTGGTTCAGATCTTGATCATCTATCCCCGATGGAGCCCGATGAGCGCGATTTGAGATTAGGACGCTATCACTGGGGCAGCGATTTGACAGAGGAATTGACGGTAGTGGTCGCGGAGTACTAAAAATCCTTGCAATCTCCAGATGTGGAGTATATACTCCATTTGTAGAGATTATGCAACGCGCCTTGGTTGCGAAAGAATTCACTGCCATTCCGCCCGGCCAGCGGTCCGATCCGGCAATCAGGAAAAGGCTTTCCGGACCTGCGATGCGCACGTTTCTGAATATCGCGACAGCGTGGAGTATTCCTGTTGTCCAACAGCAGGCGCTTCTCGGATATCCGGCGGCTTCCACTTATCACAAGCACAAAGCCGGTCAGATCGGCACGCTTTCTTTCGATATGCTGACCCGCATTTCTCTCTTGATCGGAATCTACAAAGCGCTGCACATCTTATATCCCGACGACGCGCTGGCGGACCGGTGGCCGGCATTGCCGAATAGTAATCCGCTGTTCGGCGGCCGTACTCCACTCACTCTGATGATGGAAACCGGGATTGACGGTCTTTACCAGGTACGTCGTCTCCTCGATGGCCGTCGTGGCTGAGATCGGCGCCCCGAAAATTTCGGCCAGCTTGATAGGTACGTTTCGGCTGGTACCCACTCGCTATCCCACAGTTGGGATTCTGGACGTCATCGCCTCGCCCGGAGACCTCGATGCATTGATCGAGCTCGAGACCTGGACGAACGATCGCATCTCGACTGAAATCGGCCTTCTTCACCGGCTTCCGCGCCAGGAATGGGTGCTGGGGAAACCGATGGCTTCCGTAGTTATGGCGGCGTTTTGCCATCCCCGCGCAGGCGGAGCACGATTCAGCGGACCGGATCGAGGGGCTTCGTACGCTTCGCGGACGATTTCTACGGCTCACGCGGAGGTGATTTACCATCGAACCCAAGAACTCGCTGAAATTGGTGTCTTTGATACGTTCGTCCAGATGCGCGCGTATATGGCGGATTTCAAGGCGATCTTCGAAGACATTCGGGAGCCCCGGCCTGAGTTCGAGCCGCTGTATGATCCACAGAGCTATGTCAATTCACAAGCGTTTGGACGCAAGCTATTCGAAAATGGGTCGAACGGCATCTTGTATCGCAGTGTTCGCGACCCCTCCGGTGAATGCGTAGCTTGCTTCCGGCCCAAACTGGTCAAGCGTGTGCGCGAGAGCACGCACTTCGAATATCGCTGGAATGGTTCCCGGACGCCGGTGGTGAGAACTCTAAGATGAATCGAGATGCTACTCCTGACGGAGAGCAATCATGGGGTCGAGCCGCGCGGCGCGATTTGCCGGCACCCAACAGGCGAGAGCCGCGACTGAGAGCAGAAGAAAGGGTACACCAACGAAGACCGGCAGGGAGAGGACGCCCCGGTTCAGATGTATGTCGATTATGAATGTAATCAGCCAGCCTATGCATATGCCCTTAGCGGCGATGCGCAGAGTCTCTCCCGCGATTTGGGAAACGACCCGGGCAGCCGTCGCGCCGAGAGCGAGGCGGACGCCGATTTCGGTGGTTCTTTGCGCCACGGAGTAGGATACGACCGCGTAAACGCCGATCGCCGCCAGGATGAGCAGCAAAGGCCCGAGCACGACAAACATCTGCGCAGGAATGCGGCGGAGAAATGCGTTCTTTTCGACGTGATCGTTCATCGTTCGGGCGTCGTAGACGCTGAGTGTTGGATCGAGATCCCGGACGATGCGGCGCAAATCGGATGCGAGCAGCATTTCGGTCCCCGTGCGCGTGCGCATGTGCATCTCACCCCAGAGCATCGGGCGATCGCGGTAGGAGAAGTAAAGGATCGGCTTGGGCCGCTCGCCGAAAGTTTCGTAGACCGCGTTGCGAACGACAGCCGTGATGACGTAAGTGCGGTCGCGGCTTTGGATGCGGCGGCCTATCGGTTCCGCGGTTCCGATGAAACGGCGGACGAACTCTTCGTTTACGACCGCCTGCATGGGAGCGGACGTGTCATTCAAATCCGCAAAATCGTGGCCCGCGAGGATGGGAATACCCATAGTGGCGAAATACCCCGGCGTGACGGTATTAGTAAGGGCCAAGTCAAGCTGTGCGCTGGTGCGGGCATGACCTTCGACGGTGAAAGAACGCGTCGGCATGCCATGAATGTCGAGCGGCACGGAAACTGCAATCGACGCTGCTTGGACGGCCGGCAGGGCGCGAATACGCGCAAGCAGACGGGCTGCGAAAATCCGCGCGTCCGCATCGGTGCGATTGCGTCCGGTGAGATCGTAAGAGGCAAGAAGGATTCCGTCACGGCGGAAGCCTGGATCGGTTGCCCGTGTTTCCCGAAAGCTCCTGAGGAACAACGCGGCGACGATCAGGACGATGAGTGCGAGCGCCATCTCCGTGCCCATCAGAACGCTTCGCACGCGACTGCGACGCCATGTACCCATGCCAGGGCGAAGCGCGATCTGGGGATCGATCCGCGCGAGCTGTGCAGCGGGAAAGACCCCAAAGATCAGGCCACAAAGGAACCCGAGGAAGATTGCGAAGCCGAGGTCCACTCCATCGATGCCGGTTTGAAAGCGAATCGGGAACCTCGTGATGATAGGAACGGCGCGCAGCGCTTGAGTGCCCCAGATTGCGAGCAGGACGCCTACGACTGCACCTGCAAATGCAAGCAGGAAGCTCTCGGTGAAGAGCAGGCTGACGATACGCCACGGTCCCGCGCCGATTGCGAGACGCACGCCGATTTCGCGCCGGCGGGCAGTGGAGCGAGCTAGCATAAGTGTGGCGGTGTTACCGCAGACTGCGAGAAGCAGGAGGAGCATGATCCCTTGCAGGATTGCGAGGCTGGCGGCCAACATGCGTTGGGGGCCGTGCAGCGAACGCCAGAAGGGAATGATCTCACCCCGAATCCGGGCATTGGTTTCGGGATAAAGCTTGGACAAGTCGAACATGGCCGCGTCGAGCTGCGCCTGGGCGGTAGCGTGCGATTGGCCCGGCTGGAGGCGTCCCATAACGGAATAGCCGCGTTGCGATCGATCGACCAGCTCCGTTGAGCCGGTGAGCAGAACGGGCGCGAGCGTCGCGGGAGTCCAGAGGCTGAAATCCAGTCCGAGCACGGTGCCTTGAAAGTGCTCCGGCGCGACGCCTACCACGGTCAGGAGGCAATTGTTTACCCGGATGCTTTGGCCGAGCGCATTCGGCGAGCCGTTGAAGCGGGCTTGCCAGTATTCATAAGAGATGACAACAACAGGCTGACTGCCGGGACGTGAAACCTCTTCCGGATGGATGAAGCGACCGAGGGCGGGTTTGATTCCGAGTAGCGGAAAATAGTTGCCGGAAACGAGAAGGCCATAGGTTCGTTCAGCGCTTCCCGATTCGCCAACATAGAAAGGAACCATCCGGAAACCGAGCAAACCACGAAAGGCGTGCAGGCGATCGCGGAGATCATTGTATTCGGGCCACGAGAGCCCTGGATAGCTTCCTGTATCCGTACGTACTTCGAGGTTTTCATAACTGCCACTCTGCGGGACAGCCGGCAGAGGCTGGAAAACGACGGCCTGGATCCACGAGAAGATCGTGGTGTTGACACCGATTCCGATACTGAGCGAGAGCAAGACAACGGCGGCGGTCAACGGCATCTTGCAGAGAGTGCGCCACGCTTGATACAGATCCGACCTGACGATTTCGAGCTTACGACCGGTGCGAACGTCGCGCACATGCTCCATCATCTGTTCCATTCCTCCGAGCTCGAGCATACTTCTGAAAGCGTTTACTTAGCCAGTCTCTACTGGACAGCCTTGGATGGGCAACTCATTCCGGTGAAGTAATGCGGAGCGAAGACTTGTGAGCCTTGGGGGTCGAGTGTAAACTTCACAGCCGCCGTATGACCGTTGATCATCTCGGGCCCTGCGGAGGTCTTCTGCACCCATTCCATCTGGTACTGACTACCGGCAGGTGTCCAGCGCTCAGCTGTGTCAAGCAGATGCCAGATCGCCCAAGTGCCGGTTTTGTCATCGATCTGTGTGTCAAGGCCGCCAGCGCCGAATCTTACCAAAAGCCGTGCGTTTTGTTGTGCGCCGGGCCACGTGAAATTCTGGGGCCTGGCAGTTTGCAAATCTGTACTGAGCGTCTGGCCATCGATTGTGAGCGTCACGTGATTGACGTCCGGAGTTGGAAGCGGCTGCATGGAGAACGTTAGATTCGGTTGAGGTCCGCCTTTATAGATTGCGTCGGAGATGTGTTTCGCATGATTAAGAAACCGGAGAAATGGCGGCGTAACAGCAATCTGTTGGCCCGAAGCGGGGATATATTCGGCCCCAGAGAGCGTCACGTACTGCTTCAGACTGTTGTTCACGAATTGCCAGAGCTGTCCATCGGGTGGCTTGAGAAAGCTGTTCAGCTCTTCTAACGTTGCGTCCTGGGTTGATTTCGGATTGAACGGATACTTACTGAACATCTGATTCATTGAGGCGCACATCCCGGCGGCCGCTCCGTTTACCGGACCGGCTCCCGCGCCTTTCAGCAGAGGGCTGAGACGATCAATGGGGTCCTTCAAAATTTGGGCCGTTTTGGAGACGATGTTCGATTTAGGATCGGACGGGTCAGCCGTAAAGTTGAGCGCTAAAGTGCTCACCGCATTTCCAGCTTGAGTGGCGCTGGTGCTCGCAGCGCTCACGCTGTTCTGATCAGCATTCGCAATCGGACCTACGGTTTGAAGTGCACTTCCCAGAGCGATCAGGCTTTGCATGTACGTATTATTTGATGAGCCCACCAGCTTCTGTGAACAGCCCGGGGGTGTTACGAACTGCACGGGCTGGAAGGCTTGAGAAACGTCCTTGTTCGCAGACGTATTCTCTGATGCCACACACAACACTTCGAGCAAAGGAAATGGCGGGCTACTCATCTTGCTCAACTTGCCGGCGGCGTCAGGAACTGATTGGTACCCAACAATGGAAGTTGCGTTCAGATAGGCCTGCCAAGTCTTAATAAAATCCTGGTCATAACGACGGGTGAGGTCTTGCTTGAGTTGCTGGCGGTCTTGGGCTGCATTGATCGACTCTCCCAGGACCCACTCTTCGCCTCGCAGAAACCGGCCTGGATCTTCCAATTCCTTGGCGAACATGGCGTATCCGCCTTTTGTATATGCCGGGTCAACTCGATATTTGTTGATTACGGTTTCGGCCGATCCAGGATATTCGGCATTGAACACAATCGGCTTCTGTCCTTTCGCGGCGGCCCCTAGGAGTGCCTGATAAATCCGATCTTCCTGCTTGGATCGCTTCAGGTAATCGCGCGCGGTATCCACCGCGGCTTCGTCGAGAGTGGTGAAACCCGGATATGGGTTCCGGGCGGGCAGGTCGGCGGCGTAGAACTCAAAGTTTTCCGCTGCCAGCTTTTGGCGAGCATCATCCACCTGCTGATCTTGCTGCCAGTGAAGTAACAGAACCGGCGGAAGGAAATCGAGTGTGCTTTTTTCGTGGTGATTGGTGGTGATTAAGTATGCTTTCAGCGTGTTGTACAGATAGCTGTAGCCCTGAGCCTCATAGGCCGCTGGTTTGTCGCAGATACCGATGAGCGTCTGCTGGGTAGGAGCGAGCAGAAGTTTCCGGAAGAGCGCATAATACGTGGTTCGCAGCGGCTCGCGAATCGCCTCGCCCGCGTAGAGGAAAGCGTCATATTGTAGGGGTGCGCCTTCCCTCTGGTAGGTATTGAGGCGGGCCAGAGTATCCTTCACACGCGTGAGGCGTTGAAGCGACTCCAGTGAGGCGAGCTGGCCTGAGGGCGGAGCGGCGGATGAAACCGCGCGCGCCGAATCGACTGCGTCGCGAACCAGAGCGCGGTTATTGAGATAGGAGATAGCCCACCAGACGGCCATGAGTAGCGCGAGCGCGCACGCACTCCCGAGCAGCAGACGGCGCGCAAGATTGAGCTTTACGTTTCGCTGGGTAACCGTGGTGGCGGGCCGATCGGAAAGAATGACATCAGAGAGCAGATGGCCGAGAAAAACCCACTGCGGCACCTTGCGCGCGCCTACCTCAGCAACCTGAGCTTCCACTGGCGCGCCACGACCGGCACGAGGGCTGAATATCCTGGTTGCGCCCGCGTCGAAGCTCTGTTCCTCGACTGCGGGGACTTGCACGGCGGGAGAGAGGTCAGTTACCGTGACAGGGCGGATGCCGGTGAAATAGAATCCGCGGAGAAACGGCGTGGTACCCAATTGGCTGGGCCGGCAGAGGTCCACCAGAAACTGAACCAGCAGAGGGCGCAGCTTCGCGAATTCACGCGGAAATTCGTAAACATTGGGAAGCTTGACGCCATCGTGCTCGCGGGCGAGATAGGTGGGACGCTTGTCGCAGAGCGAATAGTAAAGCTCCTGGAATGCTTCGGTAAGGCGGCGCGTCTGCTGCTCGGCGTAAACGCCCTGGCCCTGGTCGGTCTGCATGGGAAGCGTGACGCCGAAAATTTCGGAGACTTCCGGTTCGGTGAAGTTTTCGACAAAATCGCGGAAGTAAGGAATCTTGTCTGTTTTTGTGAAGAGCACGTAGACCGGGAAACTCGACCCGAGCTCTTGTGAAAGTTCGGTGAGAATGGTCTGAAATTGCCGCGCTTTTGCCGCGAGCGCATCGGCGCCACCGGGTTGTAGAAACGTTTCGCAATCGACGGTGAAAACAACAGTGCGAGCCGGGGGCAATTTTGCCGCCATGATCGCGTTGATGCGAACAGAGGGAAATTTCTTAAATAGCTTTCTGCGCGCAGCGGGGTCGGCGATGACGTTTCCAGCCGGATCAATAAAGAGCGTGTTGCGCGCAAACCAAAGATTCAGGCTTCGCGTGGGCGCGATCACGTACTCCTGGAAGGCATGTCCGGCGAGCAATTCGGGCTCGATTCCAGATTTGGCGAGAACGCTTGTCTTTGCGGAACCGGCATCACCAATAAGGAACACGGCGGGTAGCGTGCTGAGTTGTTTGACGCCGCGGGCCGCACGCATGCGCTTGGAAGCTTCGGCAAAGTTGTAATCAATTTCGGCCGATGCTCCGCCTTGAGCGGCATCACCGGTCGGTTTCGGACTGAGGAGGAGATAACCTGCAAAGCCAGCGAGGCCGAGCAGCCAAAGCGCCCCGCGCAAATAGTAGACAGCGGGAGTGCGAAGCCCCAACCACGTGCCAAGATACCAGGCCAGCACGAGCCAAACGATAAGAATGGCGAGGGCGATTCCCGTGGATCGAGAGAATTTCATCGCGAACCCGAGAGAGGCTGGGCGGCGATGCTACGCAATTCGCCCGCGGAAGACGATAGTGAAGTTTTGAATATCACGAATAAGACCAGCGCCAGTACTGCGCAGGTAATGGCGATCCATTTCAGAACCGGAATCCACGCGTCGCCTTGTGAGAGAATGGCCTGCGGCGCGATTTGCCAGGCGGGCGCCGGTACCGTGCGGATGCGGCGGATCTTTTCGTCGATTTGCCCGAGGATGGACCGGATCTCGGCAGTGCCGCTCGCGCTGTACCGCCCACGAAAGCCGAGCAGCAAGCAAAGTTGATGCACCTCGAGAAGGTCAGCGAGTGGTTCAGAATCCTGCCGCCCCAGCAAACGGTCGACGTTTCGAAAGAATATTTCGCCCGCGACATGGACGCCGAATAACTCCTCCTGCAAAGGTTTACGCGGCCAATCCGCGAAGACGGGGTTTTGCGAATTGAGAATAGATTCATCGAGGAATGCCACGATCGCGAAGGTTGCAACACGCAGATCTTCGAGCGTGTAGCCGCGCCGCAAACCTTCCTGTTCCGCTGTTTTAAGAGCGTTGCGGATTTGGGCGCGAAATGCTTCCGGATCACCCACGCGCTGGCGATTTGCCCGCAACCGCACTATGACCGTCAAAACCTCTTGAAAGACGAGGGGAAGATTATCCGAGCGCTTCGGGGGCTGTGGTCCGGAGGGCGCTGCGGGGACTTGTGGGGTGGTGGCCATGAATTTTATGAAGATTCGAGGAGCACGAGCAGTTCCAAATCCGGACGCGGGATTTCACCCGGGACATAAATTCCGACTCGTCGCGTGTCCATTAAATGATCCCAGCAAGGCCCAGTTCGGCTGACCGAGAAATATTGATTCGTGATGCGAGGAGAAAGGGAAGAGGGCGGGCTCGGGACATGGGTCAGACGCAGACCCGGCAAGGCTCTCTTCACAAGCTCGGGAACGAAACGGGCGGAACAGATCTTCACCAGAGCTGGAGCGCCGCTAATCAGCTCTGCCTCTCCGATGTTCGATGCAACTGAGAAGAACCATTTTGATTGGCCAAAGAAGCGCGAGTCTTTCAGGGCGGCTTCCCAGAAATAACGGTCTACCTGTTCCAGCTTCACCGAAATGCAATTGGTGGGGACTACCAGCTCCAAGTGCTCCCGAATGTGAATGTCCAAAGTTTCGAAGCAGGCCTGAAGATCCAGGTGATCATAAACCGGCAAATTCGCAGCGGAGGAATCGAGCCCGAAAGTACATAACGCTCCTCCCAAGCGCAGCATTTCGGTGTAGAGCTCTTCAGGATGCCCTTGTTTGGAAAGATAAAGGTGACGCAATGCCGCAAGCCCGCTGTTCACTGCATGGAGAAACCAGAAGGTCTGAGTCTGCTGGGCGGACATCCCGCTTTGCTGGCGATCGTAACCGCTGGTTGCGCCGGTAAATGAAGTGTTTTTTTGCGTGAGGATCTCGATCAGACGGCGAACCATGGTCATGACGGTTTCACTTGCGCTGAAGCGAACAACGGGAGGGATGAACTTCTCGTCAAAAATGAAATGCCCTGCGCCGTCCCTCAGGATGCGGGCAAGGGGAAGAAGCTGGTAATCGTCTCTCTTTTCGCCTTCAAACAAGAATCGAATATTTTTCCGCGCAAAGCGCACGGATTTTTCGTCGCCGCCGGTAATTTCATCGAAGACCGGCCGCTCTTCCGCGACATAGCGGGTGCCGTTCGCATCCGAGCCCGGCTCGAGGGAACAGTTACCGCCCAGTAGTTTCCGTTTGGGGACGGCGAGATAACTCAGCAGCGTATCGCGGGTTGGGGGGAAGAGCTGTTCGACTTGGCGCGGGTCCGGAAGCGGGTCTGAGGAAGGCATGTCGAAGGCCAGGCCATCTTCAAACACCCCGCGGGCATGTGTGAGAAGAAGCGTGCCGTTTCGCAATGCTTCCGCGTTTAGTTGATAGCCGAGCAGCCCGAACGGACTGAACCACAGCGCATCAGCCGCAAAATGAATCGCATCTTCGAAATAGCGGCTCTGGGCCTGAAAGTGATGCGGGCCCAGGTACATGCCTTCTTCCCATACGATTCTTGAAAGGTGTCTCACGGCTGGATGGGTTTTTCCCGATTCTCTATCATAGTGGCTGCCGGACGCGACCGGTGCAAGAATTAGACAAGCGCCTTTATGCAACCGGACGATTTTCTCGGCGGGAAATATCAGCAATCGGAGCAGATCCTGCCTGGTCCCTTGCAGACGTTCCGCGCTCATGAATCGTCGACGGGGCGGCCAGTGTTCGTTCATCGCATGTCTACGACTGAGGATCCGGCTCAGCAGATATTGCTGCTTCGGCTCCTTTCGTTGGCATTGATGCGATCCGCCAGCGCGCGAAGCTTGATACTGGATCTCAGCGATGAAGCAGGCTTCTGGTACGTAGTTACCCAAAGCGAGCCGCAATGCCTGGCCTTGCGCGAGTGGCTGCAGTTTGAAATCTACCAGGCGTCTGGCGAACGCGAGGGACCGGCAAAACGAGAGACTGTCGAAGCGGAGATGCCGAGAAGCGCGGCGGCAGTCGAAGTCAAACCGACACCGGCGGCGGCAGCTCCATTGAACCTGGAGCCAGCAAAGCCGGAAGCGCCACAACAGGAACCGGGCGAATTTACACGTTTTTTCCAGGGAGGCTTGCCGGCAGCGAAGAAATCAGCACAGCCGGAGCCATTGCGAGGACGAGATCGTCCGTCAAACCCGGACTTGGTACGGGGTCGAGATCGCCCGACGAGAATTAGCGGGTTCGTTCAGAGGCCTAACACACCGTTACCGCCATCGCCACAGCAGCCGCCTCCGCGGGCAAGTGAGCCGGGTGAGTTCACGAAAGCTTTTTCACGTCCGCCGATAGAAGGCGCTGGTAGCACCCCGAAATCGTATCCCGCGGGGAGCGCGCCTGGCGGCACTGCGTTTCCGGGGTCCTCGGATTTCGGCGCCGGAAGTCCAAACGTGAGAAGCTTGCCTGACGCAGGCGGTGGCACATCAGAACCGCCGGACATGTTCTCAACCGCGGCGGGAATGCCGACACCCGCGGCTCAGCCAGCAAAGGAGCCGGGAGAATATACGCGTATTTTCGGCAAGGACAACGCGCCGACGCCCCAGCAGCCTTCCTCAGTCGCAACGCAGCGATTTTCCACCTTTGACGATCCCCTGGCAAGAAACAGGCCCTCGGCAACACCGGGCACAGCTCCTCCAGCTGCGAAAGGGCCTAGCGAATACACACAGGTGATGCAGGGAGCGCGCGTTCAGCCACCTTCTCCGGAAGGAGTTGCTCAGAAATCCGGCGATGCGGCTCCTGCGGGACTACCTGGCATACCGCCCATGAACGTGGCTGTGCCGAATCCGATGCACATGCCGGTTCCTGCTGCGAAGGCGCCCGTGCTACCTCAGCCGCCAGCACTGCCTCAAGCCACGGTAGCCGCGCCCACCGTGGCAAACAAGAAACTTATCATTTTCTTTTTGGTTCTCGCCGCTCTGGCGATCTTGTTAGTGATTGTGTTCGTCATCGCTACGAAAAAATGAGACACCACCGCAGCTCATTCGTTAAACGCCTGTTCGGCAGCTCCGCGGTGGTAGCCGGAGTTGCACTGCTGACTCTTCCCTTCTTTGGCTTCGCGCAGACTCCGTCTACGCCGCCTCGAACGGACTTCTCGGGCCGCTGGCGCATGGTGAAAGACAAAAGCGACTTCGGCGGGTTCGCGATTCCAGATCTGGTGGTTCAAGTGGTTGATCACCACGACCCAACCTTGAATGTCCATACGGTGGAGACCATCGGGTCCAAAACCACTACCGCGGACGTCAGTTATTTCACCGACGGATCAATCACCAACAATGTAATCAATGGCCGAGCGGCGGAAAGCAAGGCATTCTGGGACGGTCCGGCGTTGATGATCCGGACGACTGAGAAGGATTCGAAAGGTGAAGACGTCGTGATTGAAGATCGCTGGGAGCTCTCGGAGGATGGGCAGACGCTGACCAGAACCAGTCATATCACGACGCCGAAGGGCCAGGTGGATATGAAACTGGTGTCCACGAAAGAAAAGGTGCAGGGTTAATGCCGGCGTTTGCTTAAGGCTGCGAGAGCCTTTTTAGCGGCCCAATATCCGCACAGTCCGTGCACGGAGGCACCGGGTGGAGTGGAAGATGAGCACAGGTAGACGCCGCTCAGAGGTGTACCGTACTGCCGCCAAGTGGGTCTAAGAGCGAATTGCTTCGGGGTTATAGCGCCGCCCACGATGTCGCCGCCAACCAGATTTTCGTTCCAGGACTGCATCTGTTGGGGATTGTGAACGGCTCTTGCGATGACGCATTCCCGAAAGCCCGGGGCAAAACGCTCAATCTGCGTTTCAATCTGATGAAGAGCGGATTTGTTCCAGCCATTCGGGACGTGGCAATATGCCCACACAGTATGCCGGCCCGCAGGGGCGCGAGTTGGATCGAAGAGACTAGGCTGAGCTAGAAGCACGAACGGATTATGGGGAGACTGGCCGTTCCACGCCGCGCGCTCTGAGGCGGCGATCTCGTCGAGCGACCCGCCCAGGTGGATCGTAGCGGCGCGGAGACAGTCCTTCGCCTTCCAGGGAATTGGTTCGCGCATCGCCCAATCAACCTTGAAAACGCCAGGACCGTATCGATAGTGCTGGAGCGAGTGGCGGAATGATTCCGGCAAGCGGTTATCGGCGAGGGCCAGAAATTGCCGGGGCGTCACATCACATAAAATGAGATCCTGCCGGCCTAATTCCTCCAAAGTTGCGACACGACATCCCGTTACAATGCGGCCTCCGAGCGACTTCAGAACACCGCTGAGCGCATTAGCAATGCTTTGGGCGCCACCACGGGCGATCGGCCAGCCGACGGCATGCCCCCCCGCACCCATAATCATGCCGAAAGCGGAGCTCAGAGGAGCCTCTAATTTCAGGACCGAATGAGCGGCGAGTCCTGCGAAAAGCGCGCGCGCACGCAGGCCGCGAAAACAGGCCCTCGCGAGAACCGTAGCGGGTTGGACGGCGCGCAGACCAAAACCGGCAAGCAGAAAGGGATGACGCGGCAAAGGAAGAGGACGGAACACCGCATCTACAAGAGCGGGCCACATCTTCACCATGGGTTCGAAGAGCTTACGGTATGGCGCGGCGTCAGAACCGAGCTGGGATGCCGTTGCCGCGAGATCGCGCTCTAACATTACGGCGGTGCCATCGTCGAGCGGGTGGGCCAAGGGAGCGGAGGAGCGGATCCAATGGAGCCCATGCTGCTCGAGAGGCAGCTTCGAAAAGAACGGGGAGGAAACCCCCATCGGATAAACCGCTGACCCGAGGTCGTGGATAAAACCGGGTAAGGTTAGCTCGCCGGATCGAGCGGCGCCTCCAGCGACCGGAGCGGTCTCCCGAACTTCGACTTCAATTCCAGCCTGCGCCAGAACAATGGCCGCCGCGAGCCCGTTCGGGCCGCTTCCGATGACAATAGCGCTGCGCTTCACCCTACCAGATTGTATGAACTGCCTTTGATTTTAGTATCGATTCGTCTGAGACGCTTCGGATCTAAGGCCAACCACACGACGACGTGAGTATCGACCAGAATCATTTAAGCCGCTTCCATGCATCCAGTGGAGTGACAGGCGCAACTACATCAGCGCGGATAGCTCCTTTACCGACGAGAAAACCGTAAATGTCGTCTTCTCCGGCGTTGACCGGAACAAGTTTCGCGACCGGCTTTCCGCGTTTCGTGATCAGCACCGGCTCACACCTGGACTGAACTTCGTCCAGAATCGAGAGGCAGTTCGTTTTGAAGGCACCTGCTGCAATTGTTTTCATACCGCTGTTATCTATAGTCATATTGCTATATTCGCGAGCGGTGCGGGTGGAGGTCATGGCTGGGACACTGCGGTGAGCTCCTGCACTGGCGCAGATTGAGAAACTTAATATGAGCGATGAAACGTTCCGGATTTGCTGACCTGCCGCTTCACGGCGGACGCGTGCCGCCTTGGCTGGCCGAGCGCATGGAAAAGCTCGGAACGGCGATTGTGGAAAGCATCATCTATCATTACGGCGCGGCGGAGTTTCTCTCCCGGCTAAGTGACCCATTCTGGTTTCAAGCTCTCGGCTGCGTGATGGGCATGGATTGGCATTCCTCGGGCATCACGACATCGGTTTTGGGCGCGCTGAAGCGGGGGTTAAATCCACGCGCGCACGAACTCGGGATATATGTGTGCGGCGGGCGCGGCAAACAATCGCGGAAGACGCCGGGCGAGTTACTCGCACTGGCAGATCACAGCGGCGTGGACGGAGAGGCGCTCGTTAGAACCAGCCGGCTCACGGCAAAGATCGACAACAACGCGATCGGAGATGGATTTCAGATCTATTTGCACAACTTTATCGTCGGTGAGGCAGGCGACTGGGCGGTAGTTCAGCAAGGCATGAATGATTCGACCGGCCTCGCACGGCGCTATCACTGGCACTCCTCATCAGTCCGCGATTTTACTTGCGAGCCGCACACCGGCATTGTGGGAGAGAACGAGGGCATCATCCTCAACCTGGTGGACCGCCGGGCGAAGGCCGCGCAGGACGCCTTGCTCGCCATCGCAAGCGAGAAACCCGAGAAGAGCCTTTCCGAAATCCGGAAGCTCTGCATGCCGAGTCATCACGATGTGCGTGCTGAGAATGTCGATCTCAAACGCCTCGGGGCTGTGCTGGCGGTGAGCTATGAACGGCAGTTGCGGGATTTCGCGTCGCTGCTTTTGGTTGAAAATCTTGGGCCGCGCACACTCCAGACTCTGGCGTTGGTTGCTGAAGTAGTGCACGGGGCGTCGAGCCGTTTCTCAGATCCGGCCCGCTACTCGTTCGCATTGGGAGGCAAGGACCGGCACCCATTTCCGGTGCCTTTGAAGACATATGATGAGTCCCTTTCGGTGCTTCGCAGATCGCTGGATCGAGCGAAATTGGGCGATACCGAAAAACTCGACGGCCTTAAACGCCTCGATCGGCTGGTCCGGGCGGTCGAGGAGCAATATGAGCCCTCTGCCAATTTCGACCGAGTCGTCCAGCATGAACGTGCCATCTCGCCACAGTTAAACGGCAGATCTGTAGCGGGTGATCGGCATCCGCGGCTCGTAAAGAACGCGCAATTACCGCTCTTCTGACCCGTCGATTACGATGTGGGTGTGAAGCCCGCTCCGGCCCGCGCTTACTTTCGTTTTTACGCCGAGCTGAATGACCATCTGGCCGCCGAACAGCAATACAGGACCATTGAGAAGCCGTTCTTTGTGGCCGGAACTGTGAAAGACATGATCGAGAGCTTCGGCGTGCCGCATCCGGAAGTAGAGCTGGTGGTCGCCAACGGCGAATCAGTCGATTTTTTGTATGTGGTCCGGGATGGCGATCGGATCGGCGTATATCCGGTCTTCGAATCATTGGACATCACGCCAGAGCTGCGCGTGCGAGCACAGCCGCTTCGCGAGCCGAAATTCGTGCTCGATGTGCATCTCGGAAAGCTCGCGGCTTATCTGCGCATGCTCGGCTTCGATACCTTTTACAGGAGCTGCTATACCGATCCTGAGCTGGTGCGGGTCGCTTCTGACGAGCATCGGATTTTGCTCACGCGCGACCGCGGCGTCCTGAAGCATAACGCCGTCACGCATGGATATTGGTTAAGACAAACCGATAGCCGCCTTCAAATTGCGGAGATCGTAGAGCGCTTTGACCTGGTGCGCCAGATCCGTCCATTCACACGATGTATGGCGTGCAACGCGATTCTGCAGCCGGTGTCAAAGGAGCAGGTGCAGCACTTTCTTCCAGAACGTACAGCCGAAATATACAATGACTTCCGGCAATGTCCGCAATGCGCTCGCGTGTACTGGAAAGGGTCGCACTACGCGCGAATGCAGCGCTGGATTGAAGAATTAACCGGGGATTCAAACGCGGCATAGCATGGATCGCGCAATTGTCGGCTTTCATAAAGATGACGAGGGCCACTGGGTTGCCGATCTCGAATGCGGTCACACGCGGCACGTCCGGCACGATCCTCCCTGGCAGAATCGTCCCTGGGTGCTGACGCCCGCGGGAAGAGCACGGTTTCTAGGAACCACGCTCAATTGCGTCAAGTGCGACGAAAACCCAGGCCCAAAAATTAGTACCATGGTACCTTAGTACATGGAAGTCGAGCGGGTTCAGACAGGCGTTCGCCTCGAGAGGCGCTTGCTGAAGGTCTTGAAAGCAGTGGCAGAACTAAAAGACATGAGCTTGGGAGACTTGCTGGAAGGAATTGTGCTTCACGCATTTGAGGGCAAGGCCCCATTCGCTCCGCAAACCCTCAAGCAAATCGAACAGTTCAGGAAACTATACGGCTTGACGCTCAAAGCCTCAGACAGTCACAAGCTCAGGGAACGGAAACCATCATGAAGGCGCATTTCGGATTGGCCGCGTTGAGTGCGGGTCTTCTCTGCTCAGCCGCGGAATCTACCTGCCAAGAAGCAGAAGCGCCATTAGCTCACGTTCGGAACAGCTTCAATCTAATGGTGCATGCCCCATACCGGGATGCCGCACCGCTTTTTGGACCCAACGGGGAGCGTGGCTGGGGCGAGGGCCACTGGGATCCGCATTTCTTTTATCCGCAGCCGGGTCGGGACGTAGAGGGAGCCGTGTTCGCAATCAGCACGGCTCCATAGAAAGCGTGTGGGTAAACACCATTTTTGATATCAAAGCGCGTCATTTTCAGTATGTATATTTCATTCCAGAAGCTCTAGTGACGACGATTGATGTGAACTTCGTTCCGATAGATGCACTGAATACAAAGGTCAACGTCGTATACACACGAACGGCACTTAATGCGGACGCTAATGAGCACGTCAGAGCACTGGGAGAAAGCGACAGCAAAAGCGGAGAGCAGTGGCAAAAGGCAATTAACGACTACATTGAAAAGCAGAAACGTTGAAGCTTAGGGTACGCTGCTGAACGGTCGTTACTTCTTCTTCATCTGCGTGTAGGCGAGCTGCTTTTTCTCGCCCTCCACGATCATGTGATCGTCACTGCTGAAGTAGGTCAGCTGGCGGCCTTTGGTAATACCCTTGTAGCTATCCACCATTTGCGGCGTTCCACCGTTCAAGACTACTTTGTCGTCTTTGGTGTAATACTCGCAGCGTTCCGCGATGCCCGTGCGCGTTCTGTTCGGCGCGACGGCTTCAAAGATTTGGACAGCGCCGGTAGCAAATGCGTGGTCGAGAGATGACTCGTTGGTGTTCTTGTCACTCTTGGGATTCAGAAATGCTTGAATCTGCTTCGATGTGAGGGTCATCTTGTCGCGGATGAGCTTCACGCCACCCGTGTAGAGAGCGATGCGTGTGTCGTCGCGATAGAACAACTCCGGCGCGCGCACGATGGTGAAGACCGGCGGCTTCGCTGGATCAGCTTGGGGCTGGGTTGACTGGGCCTGCTTGGCTTGCGTCGCGGCGTTGGCTTGCGAATTGTCATTGGATCTGTTGTCCACCGACTCACTGACCACGTCTCCCACGGCGTGCAACGACTGCGCGTCGCGATCGATATTAACCGCATCGGCTGAGAGGCGGTTCGCCCCCTGCCACATCACGACATGGCCTTGGTAATAAACCTTGGTATTATCCTCGCGAGTCTCCATTTCATCCGCTTTAGCCTGCATCGCTTTTGTGTCGTCGAGCATCGAGGTGCCGGGCTTTTGGTTCCGGTCGGGCTGATGAGTAGAGACCACGTGCCCGATGGCATCCATATTGCCGTTCGCCTGATTCATCACGATTCTATCCGCGAGCGCCGCGCCTGTATCGTCTGAAACGTGAGCTCCACCAGTAAGCGTGATCCGGTTAATCGTCTGCTCGAGAAATGCTTTCTTAGCGGATGCCTTTCGCGGACCTTCCTCGTATCGGAAATTCCCCGTCTGCTCGATAGTCGCGACCTGATTCGAATTGGGAGTAAACTTTGCCTTCATCTGATCGCTCCAGGTCAGCGCCGGAGCGGGCGCCGCAGGCTTGCCGTCTTTCTCAGCAGTCTTCGCTTCCGCAGCGGGCTTGTCGGTATGAGTCACAACGTTCCAGGCTAAGAATGTATCGATATAGCTGCTGGACCCGTACAGAACCCGGAGATGAGACGCATTTATAATCCGATGCGATTGTTCCGGACGGTTCGGCTTGAACTCCAATTGGGCTTGCGAGGATGTCCGAATCTCTTGTACCTCCTGGCCCCCGGGCTTCATCTCCAGCTCGATGTGTTCGCTGCGTAAAATTCGCGTTTCGGCCAACTGCACGCCCGGCTGCGGCAGCGGAAGTGATTCGGCGACAGCATGACCGTCCGCCAAAACCAAGTGAAGATTGCTCTCGTCCTGGACCGTCCCATTCTGCTTTTTGGTATCAATTGCGAATCGAAGATCCGCTCGATCACCTGTCAGTGTTGTCCTGGATCCAGGTTCGGTAGTTACCACACGGGCATTCTTCTCTCCAATGATCTGCACCAGATCGCCATTGTCGTCGAACAGCGCGGTCATTTTCTCGGCCGAGTAGTCGGTGTGGCGGTCGTCGCGGTCATCGGTCCCGACCGGGTGATCAGATTCGACCGTATGCAGCCGGCCGTCTTGCAAGGTCACAACAGAATTTTTAGCTTGAATTGTCGTAGTCTGGCGTTTGAGCTTCGACCAGGGCGAAAAATAGACCTTCTGCTCGGCTTCGTTGTAAACCAGATCCCCCGCCTCTATATGCATCTTTCTCTGTACGGGGCTGTCGCCAATCCAGTCGAGAGCGATGTGCGAATTCAAATGCAGGATATGTGTGTTCGGGTCGTAGCCGCCTCCGACCGCGCTGCCATTCCCCTTGGGGAAAACAAAGGAAGCAGGCTGATCCGTACTCGCTTTCCCGCTCTTCGTTTCATAGGTGATACCGGATGTTTTAACGCGGACGCGCTTCTCCATCTCAGTTTTGTCGTCGGCATTTTTATCGGACGGGACGTTCATGACAATTGAAACCGGCCCGTCAGATTTCAAGACGCCGGACCGCTCGTCATAAAACGCTTTGTCGCCTCTTATGTAGGTGTATGAAGAGGCGTCCTTGTTGTAGAGCTTCAACGCTAGTTCGTGTATTTCAAAAGTGGAAGGATCATGAGTGGCCTGAGCCGATTTCGCATAGGCCCAGACGACGGGCTTATTGGTTTGGGGATCGTCCTTCCACCAGTGCCATTCGGTAGAGATGGCCTCGTATTTGGTTGCTATTTGGGGAGTGGGAACAACGTGCGCTCGCTTGGCCTTCTCAAGACGCAGTTTGTACGTGTAGATTACAACTGCCGAGAGAAGAATGGCGGCGATAGCTAGAAAAACGGAGATTCGCCGCATGAGTTAGAAAACAATCTACTTCCCAGGGTAGCAGGGGCTAGGTGGGTGACGTCCATTTCATAAAATGTGAGTGATTCGTTGTCAGCGCGCCACAGTGCCATCCCTGTAACCTATTGATACACCGCGACTTAGCTGATACTCTTGTCACTCTACCCGCAAGTGTGCTAAAACAGTTGCTGGGCGGTTGGGTAATACAGCCCGATTGAAACAGCCCTGAATTCTTAATCAGTTTTAACTCACTGGAGGTTTTAAAGTATGCAAATTCGACCGCTACACGACCGCGTTGTGGTTCGACGGATCGAAGACAAGAACGAGACTACCAAGAGCGGTCTCTACATTCCGGATTCTGCAAAAGAGAAGCCACAAGAGGGCGAAGTGGTTGCTGTGGGAAAAGGCAAGCGAGACGACAGCGGGAAAGTAAACGCGCTGGACGTACAGACGGGTGATCACATTCTCTTCGGCAAGTATTCCGGTAACGACATCAAGCTGGATGGGAACGAGTACCTGATCATGCGCGAGGACGAAATTCTCGGTGTGCTCGAAAATGGCACTTCAGGAAAGGCTAAGTAGGAGGATATAGAGAAAATGGCTGCAAAACAGATTGTTTATAGCGAAAATTCGCGACAGGCGATTCTTCGTGGCGTCAATCAGCTGGCTGATGCCGTGAAAGTAACGCTGGGGCCCAAGGGCCGAAACGTAGTGCTCGAGAAGAAATTCGGCGGTCCGACGATTACCAAGGACGGTGTCACGGTCGCGAAGGAAGTTGAGCTCAAAGATCCGCTGGAGAACATGGGCGCCCAGATGGTCCGTGAGGTGGCTTCAAAGACCTCGGATATCGCTGGCGATGGCACCACCACAGCTACAATTCTGGCCCAAGCGATTTTCCGCGAAGGTGTGAAGAGCGTGGCGGCGGGCGCGAACCCGATGGCCCTGAAGCGCGGCATCGAAAAGGCCGTCGAGACGGTGGTCGAAGAAGTCAAGAAGTTCTCGAAGCCGGTTTCCGGTGATGCGATCGCTCAAGTTGGTTCTATTTCGGCCAACGGCGACACCACTATCGGCAACATCATCGCCGAAGCGATGAAGAAGGTCGGCAAAGACGGCGTCATCACGGTGGAAGAGTCAAAGACGATGGTTACTGAACTGCAGACCGTGGATGGAATGCAGTTTGATCGCGGATATCTGTCTCCTTATTTCATCAGCGACCCCGATCGTATGGAAGCCGTGCTGGAAGATCCTTACATCTTGATCCATGAGAAGAAGATCAGCAATATGAAGGATCTTTTGCCGCTGCTCGAGCAGATTGCTCGTTCCGGCAAGCCGCTTCTGATCATTGCGGAGGAAGTGGAAGGCGAAGCACTCGCCACTCTAGTAGTCAACAAGCTGCGTGGGACGCTCAATGCTTGCGCGGTGAAGGCTCCTGGTTTCGGCGATCGCCGGAAAGCGATGCTCGAGGACATTGCGACCCTCACCGGTGGCAAGGCTCTCATGGAAGAGACCGGAATCAAGCTGGAAGGCGTGCGTCTGGAAGATCTCGGACGCGCAAAGCGTGTAACGATCGACAAAGACAACACGACCATCGTGGATGGCGCAGGTACTCAGAAGAACATCGAAGGGCGCATCAAGCAGTTGCGCGCTCAGATTGAAGAGACCACCTCTGATTACGATCGCGAGAAGCTGCAAGAGCGGCTGGCCAAGCTTGCGGGCGGAGTCGCCGTCATCAAGGTTGGCGCTGCTACCGAGACCGAGATGAAGGAGAAAAAGGCGCGCGTCGAGGATGCTCTTCATGCAACTCGGGCGGCTGTCGAGGAAGGTATTGTTCCAGGCGGCGGCGTCGCGCTGCTTCGCGCCGGGCAGTCTCTCCACAACCTGAAGGCTGAAGGCGACGAGCAGATCGGGATCGACATCATCCGTCGTGCAAGCGAAGAGCCGGTTCGCCAGATTGCCGGCAATGCCGGCTTCGAAGGCGCGATTGTGCTCGAGAAAGTTCGCTCGAACTCTGATAACAATTACGGGTTCAACGCGCAGACCGGGCAGTACGAAGACCTGGTGAAATCGGGCGTAATCGACCCGACCAAGGTCACGCGCTCCGCTCTGCAGCATGCCGCTTCCATCAGCGCCCTAATGCTGACCACCGAAGCCATGATCTGCGAGATCCCGGAGAAGAAGTCGCCTGCCGGACCTCCGGGCGGCGGCCACGGTCCTGACATGGATTACTAATCCGGCTCAGTTCGCGTTTGTAAGAACTAATCAGCCCGCTTGGCTCCAAACCAGGCGGGCTATTTCTTTGCGCGGCTCCTCGATGAGGACATTTTCGAAGCAGTCTTTTTCGATGCGCTCTTCTTTTTACTCGCGCCTTTCTTTGGGATCTTTGCGCCAGCGCGGCGTGCCTCGCTCAATCCGATCGCAATCGCCTGCTTCGGATTTTTTACTTTCTTCCTCCCGCCCGATTTCAACTCTCCATGCTTGAATTCGTGCATGGTCTTCTGCATTTTGCTTTTGACGGTTCTCTTCGACTTCGGATCTGAGCCTGACGAGGATCGCTTTTTTGAACCGGATCGTTTTGAACTTGATTTTTTCGTGGTTGCCATATATGAAGCGCTTACTGAGCCTCGCGCGTGAGGAAGCGATTGCCTTACGGCAGATCGCTCATTTCTGCAAGCTAGTCCTGCTCCTCCTATTAACTGGAGAGAAGCTTCGGAAGAATTGTTTCAAGTGAATCTCTCTTGTTTTTTTCAGCATCATGACAGCAGCACAAATGATGATATGATGCTGACGTGAGAACAACGGTGACCCTGGACCCCGACGTTGAAAGAATGCTGCGCGTGGCCGTTCGAGAGCGGGGCGTCTCTTTTAAAGACGCGCTTAACGAAGCTATACGGGCAGGCCTTTCCGCTGCCGTGCGACCCCGTGCTAGGCGCTACTCTCAGCGCACGTTTTCTCTCGGTTCCGAGCAGCTGTTCAGATGGGAAAAGGCGCTTACGGTTGCGGAGGGCCTCGAAGACGAGGAGCATTCCCGAAAGATCGCTCTGCGTAAATGATACTGATCGATGCGAACCTTCTGATCTATGGGATCAACCGCGATTCCCCACTTCACTCAAACGCCAAGTCATGGCTGGAAAGGGCGCTGTCGGGAACCGAAACGGTCGCGCTGTCCTGGAACGTCCTGCTGGCTTTCATGCGGCTAACGACCCGGCCTGGACTTTTCCGTCACTCGCTGTCCGTCGAGGCGGGACTTGATGTGGTTGCGAACTGGTTGGAGCAGCCATCAGTCGCAATCATTCATCCGGGCCCTCGACACTGGACCATCCTGAAGCAGCTTCTGTTGACCGCGGGGACGGGAGGCAACCTGACCTCGGATGCTCATCTGGCTGCGCTGGCAATCGAGCATGGAGCCGAGCTCTGCTCACTTGATTCTGATTTCCAACGCTTCCCGCAACTTCGTTGGCGTAACCCTCTGAACTAACTATGCCCATCCCCGTTGGGCGCCTTCCGGTTGTTATCCTGACTACTTGAGAGGTAATTATTGTCTCGAATTTCAGCCGCTTTTCGCAGCTTCTTTTCTATTCTGTTTTCGGGCGTGTTGCCCGAAGATATTGCATCTGAATTTGG
This sequence comes from uncultured Acidobacteriaceae bacterium, assembly GCA_963758245.1. Classification (GTDB taxonomy): domain Bacteria; phylum Acidobacteriota; class Terriglobia; order Bryobacterales; family Bryobacteraceae; genus Bog-105. The sequence continues at coordinate 91,192 of CAVWUV010000018.1, forward strand.
ATTTACGAAAGCGAAACCCGCTCCCGCTGTTACTCCAATCGAGCAGCCAAAAGTAAGTGACGGAGCGTTGCAGGTTCTGCAGATCCTTCAAAGGGACGCACGCCTCATCGACTTTTTTATGGAAGATATTTCGTCCTATGACGATGATCAGATCGGAGCAGCTGTTCGCAGCATGCACGCGGATTGCAAAGCAAGTCTAAGCCGTCATTTGAGTCTCGATCCGGTCATAGATGGAGTAGAAGGCACCTACCAAAAGTTGGACGTTTCGAAAGCTCCGGATCCGAATCGCATCAAGCTCATCGGGAACGTGCCTGCAAGCGGTAAGGTCGCGGGCGGCACTCTACGGCATCGGGGCTGGATTGCCTCCTCGCTGAATTTCCCTCCGCTTGGTAAACAAGATGCCTCGGTTCTGGCTCCGGCGGAATTAGAAATCGAGTAATCGCAATCTTCCATGACGCAGTACATCATTGGTATCGATTTAGGCACAACTAACACTGCACTTGCCTACGTGATGGCTGGAGAAGGTAACGGAGATCATCCGGACGTCAAGTTATTCAATGTTCTTCAGCTAGTGAATGCCGGCGAAGTAGCGGAATTGGATCTGCTGCCTTCCTCGTTATATATTCCCGGCGAGAGTGAATTTGTCGAGGGTGCGCTGGCGCTTCCCTGGAATAACCGTCCTGCATTCATCACAGGCGAGCTTGCGAAGAGGCGGGGGATCGAAAACGCCGGGAGACTGGTGAGCTCCGCAAAATCGTGGTTGTCGAATCAGAGCGCGGATCCTACGCAGCCGCTGTTGCCGCTCGCTGCACCCGAAGGGGTGACCAAGATCTCACCACTGGACGCCTCCTGCCAATATCTTCTGCACCTGCGTTCGGCGTGGGATGCCGCGCACTCGGATGCCAAGCTGGCGAGTCAATCAGTCTTGATCACCGTGCCCGCTTCGTTTGATGCCGCCGCGCGTGATCTCACCCAGCGTGCCGCTAAACTGGCCGGTTATCCCGAAGTGACGATCATCGAGGAACCGCAAGCAGCCTTTTACGCCTGGATTGAACGCAACGCGGACTGGCGCGAGCAGGTGAAACCGGGCGATCTGATTCTGGTTGTCGATATCGGCGGCGGAACAACGGATTTCACTCTCATTGCAGTCACCGAGCAATCAGGCGAGCTGCAACTGGAGCGCGTAGCAGTCGGCGAACATCTTCTTCTGGGCGGCGATAATATGGATCTCGCCGTAGCTCGATTCGCGGAGCAGCAGTTCGCGCAAAAGGGCACCAAGCTTGATCCTATTCAATTTCATTCGCTTTGGCAGCAATGCCGGGCTGCCAAGGAACTGCTTTTGTCGAGTGATGCAGCGGGTTCCAAAGATCATCCGCTGACGATTCTGGGTCGTGGGACAGGAGTAATCGGCGGCACGAAACGGAGCAAGATCACGCGTGACGAAATTCGCAGTCTGTTGCTCGACGGTTTTTTCCCTGTCGTTCCTGTCGACGCGGCTCCCCAACGACAACGGCGCGCGGCGCTGATGGAAGTAGGGCTGAACTATGCAGCCGATCCGGCGGTGACCAAGCACCTGGCGCAATTCCTACGGCAAGCAGGCGCTAACGCAGGCTCAAAAGAATTTGCCCGTCCGACCCACTTGTTATTGAACGGCGGTGTTCTTCAAGCAAATGCGGTCGAGCGCCGTCTTTTTGAAGTTCTCAACGGCTGGTTACAAGCGGCGGGCGCTTCGCCGTTGATCGAATTGCAGAACTCAACTAAACAGGCTGATCTCATGCACGCTGTCGCTCATGGCGCTGCATATTATGGCCTGGCGAGACAGGGCAAAGGCGTCCGTATTCGCGGAGGCGTTCCGCGCACTTACTATGTTGGAATCGAAAGCTCTCTACCGGCCGTACCTGGCTTGCCCGCTCCTATGAAGGCGCTGGCTGTCGTGCCGTTCGGACTTGAAGAAGGGTCGAGGGTGGAGTTGCCGCAACGCAAATTCGCGCTGGTGGTCGGAGAGCCTGCCGAATTTCGCTTCTTCTCTTCGCTGTCGCGCAAGGACGACACGCCCGGCGCGCTAATCGAAGAAATTGGGGAAGATCTGGAGGAGCTATCACCGATTGAGGTCTTCCTGCCTCCGCACACAGACGGATCGCGAGAAGAAGTTGTTCCGGTGACGCTCGAGAGTAATGTTACCGAGACCGGAATGCTCGAGCTTTGGTGCGTAGCTGCGGACGGGCGGCGCTGGAAACTCGAGTTCAATGTGCGGGAACGGGCTGCGGCGGCATAAGCGACAATGGAGACGAAACCCCTTAATGTCGCGGGCTAGAGGTCAACACCGATGAGCTTGGATATTCCGTCAAACATCGACCGCGACATTCAGCGGTTTGCGCAGCAAGAGCACATTACGCACGAGGAAGCGGTTCTGCGGCTCATTGAAACTGGCCTCTCGGTCAGCAAACCCGTGAAAACCGTATTCGAGCAAGGAATGGGATTGTTCGGAAGTCCCGAAGATGCCGCGCTGCTTGATGAAGTTGTCTCTATCGCGTACGAGGAGAGACGACGGCCATCCAAAACTGAGCCTTCGCTCTAGACGGCCGCCGCAGCGGCGATTAAGTAAGAGCAAGGAAGAGCGGTTCCGCTGTCGAACTTCCCGACTGTTTAATTGCTGCAATAGCGGTCCGATTGGACATGCCGCTTTGTGACCGGCAATACCGATGATTTTGAAGCAATCAAGAAAACCGGTGTCCGTCTGATGCTTGAGAATTGGCGAAACGCATAGTAGGGCACGGCTGCCAGGCGGCTCCCTACGGCTTCATTTCTTCGAAGCGTTGATGGTAATTCGGATATGCCGGTTTCTCGTAGGTTGCTGGAGGATTTTTCTTCAACAACTCCATCGCGACTGCGACGGCACGCTCTAGTTGCGCGTCGTGTCCTTCCCGCATCAGCTTCGGATCAAGATCCACTTCGACATCCGGCGCGATGCCGTGATTCTCGACTTCCCAGTCACCCGTAAGGCCGTAAAACGCCCAACGCGGCGCTGTCACTCGGCCTCCATCGATGAGAGGCGGATAACCGCCAATTCCGATCAGCCCGCCCCAGGTCTTTTCCCCGACCAATGGTCCCACTCCTGCTTTCCGGAAATACCACGGCATGGCATCCCCGCCTGAGCCGGCGAATTGGTTGATGATCATGACCTTAGGTCCGTAAATGGCCTGCTCCGGATCGGTCACATCCTCGCCTTCACGGCTCATAATTCGCGCCATGGGACGCCGGTTCAGATAATCGATGATGTAATCGGCGACATCGCCCCCATGGTTATATCGCTCATCGAGCACTGCTCCCTCCCGTCCAACTTGCGCGAAGAAGTAACGATTGAAACTGGTATAGCCGCCGTTTGCGGTGTCGGGCAGATGAACATAAGCGAGCTTGCCGCCGCTGAGCTGATCCACCTTCCGGCGATTTCCCTCAACCCACGCGAGATGCCTGAGCGCATTCTCACTGTCAACGGGAACAACGGTCACCTCGCGCGAGCCGCTGCCGTCCGGATTCGGCCCGACTTTTAATACGATCTGCTTGCCCGCGCTCTCCTGAAAAAAGCTGTACACGTTATCTGAGGCGTGGACCTCGCGCCCGCGCACAGCCAGCAGATATTCGCCCGCGACTACGTTAACGCCAGGTTGGGTGAGAGGCGCCTGCAACTGTGGGTTCCAGTTTTCGCCGTTAAAAACTTTGGCGAACCGGTAACGCCCGTTCTCAATTTTGTAATCCGCTCCGAGCAGCCCGACTTTGATATGCGGCACCTGCGGTTCTGTTCCACCCCGAATAAACATATGGCCCACCGTCATGTTGCCGAGCATCTCTTCGAAGAGATAATTCAGATCCGCACGAGTCGAAATTCCATCGAGATAAGGCTTGTAGAACTGCTCAGCTTCGTGGAGATCGAGTCCATGAAAATGCGGATCGTAAAAGAAATCCCGCTCAATGCGCCAAACTTCGTGATACATCTGCCGCCATTCCGCTTGCGGATCGACATAGACTTCCATATCGCCGAGTTTCAGCAGGCCTTCGCCGGGTTTCGGCGCTTGATCGGTCCCTGCAATCACCCATTGCTCACCTTGCTTGAACAGCATTTTCTCGCGGTTGTCGGAGAGCTTGAAAACGGTTGCGCCGGTGAGAATCGTGTCGGTCTTGCGCTTCTTGAAATCGAATTTATTGACGATGATCTGGGGCGGTCCTGGATTCAGCTCGACAACCGGAAGTTCTTCGAGATAAAGTACTCCCTCTTTCCCCGCAGCTACAGCCAGGTAATTTTTGTCAGGAACCGGAACGGCCAGGATTCGCTGGCCAATGTTATCGAAATCGATCCGCACTTCAGGGGAGGGCTTTTTTTCATCTTTCTGCTCCTTGGCCGCGTCTTTATTCTTGCCTTTCTGATCGTCTTTTTTCTGATCGTCGTTCTTGTCGGCGTCGGGCTTGTTCTCCTCATCGCTTTCCGGCGCAAGCGGGGATGGCAGATCCTTTCTAAGCACCATCACATAGGCGCTGCTGGTCACCGGACGCGCAATGCTCGACATATCGATCCAGCCGCCGCTGAGTCCGACGTTAGTGCTGGCCAGAAAGTAGAGATACTTGCCACTTTTGTCGAACGACGGAGACGTTGCGTCGCTCATTCCGTCGGTCACCTGAGTACATTTGCCGTCACCGAGCGAATAGAGCACTATGGCGTGCAGATGATTATGGAGCTGTTTGCTGAAAGCGAGCCAGCGGCTGTCAGGAGACCAGGCGGCGGTCATTACATACCCTGGGCTGTCATACAGATCAGTGTCGACGTGAACGGGAGTCTTCTTTTCCAAATCCACGTACCAGAGGTTAAGCCGTTTATCCGTGTACGAAATTTTCTTGCTGTCAGGCGACCAAATTGGCGAATAGAAGAAGGATGGAGGATTTCCCAAATTGATCTTCTTCACTTCGCCCAATCCGCTTTGATCGCGAATGTGAAGCGCGTACTCGCCCGATTCATCGGAGAAGTATGCAATCCATTTTCCGTCGGGCGACCAGGAAGGATCGCGATCGGCAACGCTTGGACTGCTTGTTAGATTGCGAATATCACCCTTCTCCGCCGGGACAGTGAGAATCTCGCCATGCGATTCAAACACGGCGCGCTGACCTGTGGGTGAAATTGCAGAGTTCTCGATCTTGGCGACGGTCAGCTTTTCAAAATGAGGGCGCACCTCTGGAAGGTCGGCCGCGACGCGAATGTCGACGTGACGTGTTTTTGCGGATTTCAAATCGACCAGATACAGCGACCCGAACTGCTCGTAAACGATGGCTCCGGCTCCCGCTGAAGCGGACTTCAAATCAAGGCCATTATTCTTCACCACCTCGCTGACCTTGCTCGAAGCGGTGTCGTAGACCCATAAACTGACCGGCCCCGTGCGGTCAGAAAGAAAATAGACCTTGTTGCCGACCCACATCGGATTGAAATCGTTTGAATTTTCCCGAGGAATTTTGACAATGCTCGAATCCGCGAGATCCGCAATCCAGATTTTCGTCGTTTGCCCGCCGCGATATCTCTTCCACGCGGCTTCCCATTGAAATACCGGCGAATATGCGATATGTGATCCGTCGCTCGAATAGCTTCCATCTTCGGCAGCGGGAAGCGGCAATGCTTCAGGCAGGGTGCCTTCTAAACCGATCGTGTAGAGTTGGCCACTATCTGCGTAGCTGTCGCGGCGTGAATTGAACAATATGCGCTTGCCGTCAGGTGTCCATCCGATTGCCAGATCGTCTCCCGGATGATAGGTCAGCCGGCGTGGTACGCCACCAGAAGCCGGGACTACGAAAACATCAATGTTGCCGTCGTACTCGCCGCTGAAAGCGATCTGCTCGCCATCCGGCGAGAAGTGAGGGCTGAATTCGCGCCCGACACCGCTGGTTAACCGACGCGCTTCACCACCCTCGCGACTGACGATCCAAAGGTCGTTAGCATATTCGAATGCAATCTGCGTCTGACTCACTGCGGGGTTTCGAAACAGCAACCGCTTATTACTCTCGGCTGCGATCGGAACCGTAGTAAAAACAAGAAGCGCAATGAGAGTTTTGAGGAGCTTTGGCATCATGATCCTAGCTCTTAATCTTAAATGAACGTCGGTATCGACCTGGGCACAACCAACTCTGCCCTCGCTTACATTGATCCGCAAGAGGCCGCAGACGCCGATTTCCCGCCGATCCATTTTCTGCCGGTCGAGCAGCAAGTCGATGCGAATGGGACCGCGGCCCTAAGAACGCTCCCGTCCTTTCTGTATCTCAGCGAGCCGCCTATTGTAGGAGCGTACGCGCGGGATCAGGGCGCCCTCGTTCCGACCAAGACGGTACACTCCGCGAAATCATGGCTCTCGAATTCGGAAGCGGATCGAACTGCGAAAATTCTGCCTTGGGATTCACAGGAAGAAGGCCGCGTTCTTTCGCCGGTCGAAGCATCCAGTCGATATCTGGCGCATTTGCGAAATTCGTGGAACTGCTCGAAAGGGTCACTGATTGCCGACCAGCATGTAGTTCTCACCGTGCCGGCGAGTTTCGATGAAGAAGCCCGGGAATTGACCGTACAGGCGGCACGCGATGCGGGGATCGAAAACCTGACGCTGCTGGAAGAACCCGCGGCTGCGTTTTACGCATGGATTGCGAGTCATCTGGCGCGCTCGAACAAAGAACTTCTCGACGGCCAGATAGTCTTGGTCTGCGATGTGGGTGGCGGGACGAGCGATTTCACTCTGGTCAGAGTGGATCGTGAAGGAGATCGCGTTCAATTTACTCGGACGACGGTCGGCCGCCATCTCTTATTGGGAGGCGACAATCTGGATCTGACGATTTCCTGGCTTGCCGAATCAAAGCTCGGCAGAACATTGTCACTGCGGCAGAGAAGCGCGTTGCGCCGCCAATGCTCGAATGCCAAGGAATTGTTGCTTTCTCAGAATGGACCTGCGACGGTGGACGTAACCGTGGTGGGTGCCGGCTCGGCCCTGATTGGCGGAACGCTTAAAACGTCAATCACTCGTGATGAGGTCCTGGAACTCGCTCTCGGGGGGTTCCTTCCTCCTTGCGAGCTCACGGAGAAACCGCAGCAGGAAAAGCAAAGCGTGTTTCGCGAGCTCGGTCTTCCTTATGTCTCCGATCCCGGAATCACGCGGCACTTGGCTGAATTTCTGCACAACTCGCCTGCGGCTGAACATGGCGTCGACGCCATCTTGTTCAACGGTGGATTTTTTATTCCGCCAATCTTTCGCGAACGCGTCCGCGACGTTGTCGAACATTGGTTCGGGCGAAAGCCGCTGCTATTTGAAAATCAGGATCTTGATCTCGCGGTCGCAATGGGTGCTGCTTATTACTCTTATGTGCGTGCATCTGGCAGCGGAGTGCTGGTGCGAGGTGGCTTACCGCGCGCTTATTTCCTCGGATTGCAAGATTCGGGCTCATCCGCGATTCGCGCGGTCTGCCTGATGCCGCGCGGGACGGAGGAAGCGCAAGAAATCAAGCTCCAGCAGCCCGAGGTTCAGCTACTGGCAAACACACCCGTCGCGTTTCGCCTCTACAGTTCCCTTAGCCGAACCGATGATGCAGCGGGCGACATTGTGTCGTTTAACCCTCCTGATGACATGCTCGATCCGGCCAGCGATCCGCGCCTGCACGTGCCTCTTCGCGCGGTGATCCGCTTCGGGAAAGGCGGAGAACGGCTGATTCCTGTGGCGCTCGGAGCTCGACTAAGTGAGGTCGGCACACTTGAAGCCTGGGCGGAATCGAAAATCAGTGAACACCGCTGGCGGCTTCAATTCCAATTACGCAAAATTGCCGATGCTGCCGAATCCGGACCGGCTGTAACGGCCCTCCGTTCCGGCGCAGTGATCAGCGCCGAAGCGCAAGCTAACGCCGAATCGCTCATCGAACAAGTTTTCAGCAAGGATGGTTCCGGCCTTGCTCCCGAACAGCTCCCCGCGCGGCTGGAGCAAGCGCTCGCTCTGGGCCGGCTTTCATGGCCGCTTTCCACAATTCGCGCGTTAGCCGATAAACTTCTCTCACTGTCGGATGGCAGGCGCAAGAATGCAGCCCACGAAGTGCGCTGGCTGAATCTGACTGGCTTTTGCCTTCGTCCAGGGTTTGGTTTCCCCGGCGACGATTTTCGGATCGAACAAGCGCGGCGTGTGTATGCCGGCGGTCTCACCTTCGGTAATCAGATGCAGTGTGAGATCGATTGGTGGATCTTCTGCGGCCGGATCGCGGGCGGTCTCAACCGCAATCAGCAAGCCGACATCTTCCAACGCTTGTCGCCCATTCTCCTGCCGAAGCAAAAACGAAAACAACGAATCAACCAAAGCCTCTACCGTGAGATGTGGCGGACGGCGGCAAGTCTGGAGCTGCTACCGCAGCAGACGAAGGTGCAACTCGGGGAAAGTCTGATGGAGACACTCAAGCGAGGGGAGATGATCGATGCCGGGGTGTGGTGTCTCTCGCGTCTGGGCGCGCGTAAGCTCTTTAGCGGGCCGATCAATCTGGTGCTGTCAGCATCCGTGATTAGCCGCTGGGTTGAAGCTCTGCTTCGTTTGCCGCATACGCCAGCGCTGCTGGAAGCTGTTGTGCACATGGCGCAATTGACTGGCGACGTGGCTCGCGACCTGCCGCCAGCGACATTGGATTCGGTCCGCCGCGCCTGTGAAGCGAGTTCGCGAGCTGCCGATCTTCTTCATCAACTTGCAGGGGAGGACCACGATCTTGCGTCTTCGAGCCGCATCTTCGGCGAAGAACTTCCAGCGGGATTGGTGCTCGTCGGATGAACCATGACAGGAACCGCTCCCTCACGGTCGCGGCTCAGCTAGAGGCGCGATGATGCGCGAAACGCAGATTCTCGATCTCATTCGTAAGTTTGCGGAAGCTGGGTCTCGAAACGAAGAAATGGTTCAAGGTATCGGCGACGACTGCGCGATTCTGCGGCCAATTCCAAAGCAAGATTTCCTTTTCACGTCCGACTTCTCTTTGGAAGGACGTCACTTCGCGCTCGATACTCACACCGCGGCTGATGTTGGTCACAAAGCGCTGGCGCGCAGCCTATCCGATCTTGCTGCCATGGGTGCTGAACCGGTGTTCTGCCTTGTATCGCTGGCTGTCCCAGCCCAGCTTGCGAACGCATGGGTACAACGCTTCTACAAAGGCCTGCTCTCGCTCGCGGCTCGATACAAGATGCTGCTCGCCGGAGGCGATCTCGCGCGCTTCGACAAAGCAGTTGTGGATGTGATCTGCTGCGGGAAGGTCCCGCACGGGCAAGCAATTCTCCGCAGCGGCGCGAAAGCGGGAGATCGGATTTACGTGACCGGAGATTTGGGCGGCTCTGCGCAGGGTCTTGCCACACATCGTGGAAAGGCCTGGCGTCGCCACCTTCGCCCTGAACCACGCATCGAAGCAGGAATCGCTCTACGCCGCCTGAGAGTTTCGGCGGGCATGGATCTGAGCGACGGATTGTCTCTCGACCTGCACCGCCTGTGCGTGGAATCAAAGGTCAGTGCGGAAATTGATTCCGATTTGCCGATTGCACGCGGCGCAAGTCTGGAACAAGCTCTGCATGGAGGCGAAGATTACGAGCTTCTCTTCACGGCATCGCCAAAAATAGACGTGCCGGAGAAAATCGGGCGCGCTTCCGATTACTCCGATTGGGCTCATTACTTCGGGCACGCCCGGCCGCGTCTGGTTCAAAGAGCGCTTATTGAAACCGGGAGGATTCGATCATTTCAGATGAACATTCTCGGCAGTCACGTCACCGCCGGCGAAGTCACCGAATTCAGATCCTTCCGCATCTGCGTCACGGCTGCAATCAAGCTGTCAACTTGATCGCCCTGCGGCTCGTACTCGAGGGTGACGTAGCCTGAATATCCGGATTTTCCGATTGCTTTGTATATGTCGTCCCATTTCATCTTGCCTGTGCCCGGGTCATGGCGGCCGGGAGCATCGGCTACGTGAAATACGGCGACATATGGAGCGGCTTCTGTAATAGCGGGGATGGGATCTCCGTTTTGCACGTACTCGTGATAGATGTCGAACAGAAAGCGGAAATGCGGGCTATCCACTTCCTTCACCACCTGTAGTGTTTCTTTCGCGCTGGTCAGAAAGTAATCTTTGTGGTTCACTTTGCTGTTCAGATTCTCTATGATCAGCTTCACGTCGGAAGCAGCAGCAATTTCAGCGCCGCGCTTAGCTCCTTCGACGATGCTCGAGTATTGCGCCTCGCGAGTCATTCCGGGCTGCTCATTGCCGCTGAGCACGATGATTTGCGGAACGTTTAACTTCTTGGCCCAGATTACGGAATCCCTAATATCCTGAAGGAACGCCTCGCGATGAGCTGGATTCACCATGGTCACGGGGCGTTCAATCCAGCCGTGATTTCCAACAATCGTATCCATTCCGAGGCCGTAGGATTGAGTCAGGCTCTTGTATCTGGTAAGTTCGGCATCGGACCACGTCAATTGTTCGCTGACCAATTCGACGGATTGTATTCCTGCCCGCGCGGCAATAGCGAGCTTCTCTTCGAAAGTGCCTTTCAAGGTCCACAGCATCACTCCCGATGTAACTCGCGCGGCTCTCGGTGGAGTTATCGGCGCGCCTTGCGGAACAGCCGGTTGCTGGGCCATTACACCTCTCTTGAGAACGGCCGTGCCGGCTATCGCGGCGGAACCGCTTTTTAGAAAAGTTCTCCTGCTGCTACTGGACATCAAAGTCCGCCGAGCGAACGACGGACGTGTTTCCCGCCGAGTCGAGGGCCTTCAACTCAGCCCGGTACGAGCCCGGTCCGACAGTGTCGACCGGCAGCCTCAATCCAACTGGGATCACGGCATTGCCTTGCCGAATATAATTCGCGCAGTTGATGAATCCCGTGTCGAGCTTCTGCTGGCCTGATTTACGGTCCACAATGCGAAGCTGAACACCCACCTTCGGCGGAGTGGGCGCCAGGAGAAGCGGCTCATACACTTCTACGTAAAGCGCTGCCGGGTCGTTTTTCTTGAAGGTGCTCGATCCCGAGGGTGTCAGCTGCATGCCCTGGCTTACCAGCAGCATCTTGTCTTCCAGTAAGGCAGCATCGAGGCCTACATCCAAATCAGAAACGCGATGAACTTCCCTGCTGAGCGCCACCCCGCTCATGCTGAACTTCTTGCTGTCGTAGGGATCCACCTGAAGGGGCATCTGCAGCTTTCCGAAATTTCCACCACCCGAGCTAAAAACGACCTTCAAGTTATACTGGCCCGAAGCTACATCGAACTGGTTCTCGTAATGAAGAGGCTTCTCTTGGAACTGCTCGAGCTCCTTTTTGTTGGCGACTTCGAGTTTGACCGTGTCGCTGAATTTGGCCGCAACGGCACCATCAGGCGCATACGCGATTCCGAGAACGTTTACATCGGAGTGAAGCTTGCCTTTTTCCTTCTCGAATTTTAGTGAGCTGGATGGAATCTCCATCGCGACGTCTACGCGCGCCGTGTTCGGCGACGTATAGAAGAACGGAAGAGCCATGGATGCGCCAATATTTCCCTGAACCGGCGCGGTCGCTCGAGTCTCCAGGTCTTTTTCCACCGGGCTTCCCGCAAGCAGGTCGACCGGCTTCGAATTGCAATACCCGCTGCGCGCCCGGACAATCGTGCCGCCACGATCTACTTTGACCTTGAGAGTGTGGCACGCTCCCTCAGCGGATTCCTGTTTGGGTGTATAGCCGAGCACGTAGTATTCGTTTTGCTCGCTCCCGATCTTTTGCAATCCGCCGAGCAGATCGTTGGTGTTCACAATCACAAAGCCGCCGGTGCCGCTGGCGAGCTCGTAAAGAATGTCCTGAACGGCGGTGACATTCGGAATTTGAGGAACAATCAACCGAGGTTGGTTGAGAGGATTGTTAACCCCATACGGCTGTCCAAAACCCGTATAACTGCCTCCACCGCTGCGTCCGCCTCCTGACGTAGTTCCCGATCCAGCTCCGCCGTGCGACCCTGCGCCGGCTGTGGTTCCGGAGCCTGCACCCGAATGCCCGCCACCCGCCGATACGCCGCCTCCCGCTCCGCCTGAATGCCCGCCGCCCGCCGATACGCCCCCTCCTGCTGCGCCGCCTGAATGCCCGCCTCCGCCGCCTGCGCCGCCTCCGCCACGTTGCGACACGTAAGAAACCGTCCGCAGAAGCGGAAGGCTGAAGTTCGCGCTCACCGGGCCTATGCCGCCTGCTACCAGACCACGAACATCGATTGGATAAATGGCGACATTTGCTTTGTTGCACGAATCGATGACTGCGGTCAATTCCGATCTCAGCTCCGGATCGAGGATGAACCCGGCACTCAGGAACACTAGCGTTTTACGTCCAGGCACGGGAGCCAGACTTTTCGCCAGACTTCGCAGCGCAAGCAGCACATCCCGCGCTCCAAAATCGGCGGCCGCCCTCCCCAGCTGCGGTCCTCCTAACGAAGCTAGTTCACTGTTCGGCGAAACCGACGAGAACTTCACTCCATTGACGACTTTCTTCAAGCGCTCCGTTTCCGCGGTGAAGTTCTGAGCGATGCGCAGGCTACCACCGAAGTCGACTACCGCCATCAAACGGTTCGGTCCGGCATTGGCATCGATGAACTTCAGCGCCGCTTGCCGGGCTTGGATCTGGTCAGTAAACTGAGGAGTCGAGTTGTCAAAGAACAAAATCAGGTAATGCGTTTGGCCATTCAAAGGGGAGGAGGGGTCGGCCTCGAATGAAAAACTCTCGACAGTTTGCTCCTTGTTGTCTTCCCAGACACGAAAGTCCTTGGCGCTCAAGTCCCGGATGTAATTTCCCTTTTTGTCGGTGACTACGGTATCGACAAGCACCAAGCGCTTCTCGGCGCGAATGATTGTCTTCGAGGAGTCAGCCTGGGCCGGTTGTGGCGTCGTGTTTTGGGCTTGCGCAACTCCAGCTGCCACACAAAGAGCACACGTCAAAAGCGTCGTGTTTCGGAACTGCATTCTTCCACCTCTGATTACGGAATCTCCACCGCGCCATTCTCCGCCGACATCATTTGTCCTTGGGCGTCGCGTACTACCAGCCGGACAAAATAGCTTCCCGGTTTCGCGTCAAAGCTTGTCTTTACTGTAATGCCGGAATTCAATTTGGCGAGCGTTTCATCGCGGAGCCGCATCTGGATCGTTTTTCTAACTCCGCTTATATAGTGGCCGTCGCGATCGAAAAGCGCTGAAACGATAGTAAGATCATCCAGGTTTCGCCCGTCAACCTTGCGAAAAGGCATACGCTTCAGGTCCACTCGGGCAAGAACGGTCAGCTTCGCGTCCACCTCGCCCGACTTGAAAAACTGGGTGTGCAGCTCGACCGGAAGATCATGCATTTCCTCCCGCGAGAAAACAGCCTCTTCAATTTCCGCTTTTGCTGTGTCTTCCGGATTGGCGGTGTGCTTGGGCGCGTAATATCCCCGGCGCGCCTGGACAGCCAGCCCGCCTGGATTCTTTACTACGATCTTCAAACGATGAAAGCTGCCATCCACCTTCAGATTTTGCGGAGAGAATCCCAGCATATACAGATATTCGGGAGCAGCGGCGACACGCCGGAATCCCTCATTCAGGTCGTTGCTGTTATGAAAGAAAGTCCCGCCCGTTCCGTCGGCCAGTTCGGCCAATACGTCCTCTTGCGCAAGAGCGCTCTCGCGCTGATATTGTTCCTTGATTCTGGTTGCGTTCGGATCGTAGGATTGCTGGCTAATATCGAGACCGGTGGTGTAAAGACCGCGCGCATCGAGAGCGCTGATCATGACGTTAGCGCGAACTGCCCGGTCGAGGACGTCCGTTATTTCTTCCAATGCTTCGGTCGATGGGGTAACGAATCCAGGCGAAACCATGATGATTGCGCGTTGTCCGGGCATCGCTGAAAGCCGGCGGACCAGATCTCTAAAGACGCTAAGCGTTACCCGGGTATCCTGCTCGCCTATACTCACGACGCGGGAGGCAGCCGCCCTGGCCAGTTGTTGCGCCATGCTCTGTTGCTGCTGATTCATGTTGTCGCAAACCATTACCTCCGCTGTAGCCGCTTGCAACGCTTGCTGATCGTTCTTGTTGTGGATCAAGTCCGCCATGTAGTAACTCAAGTCCGGGCAGTCGGTTTGAGAATTCCTATACATAGATTGCGGGCTGATCCGCGTCAGAGCGTCGCGCAGCTTCGACCGGTCATCGGTGAAATCGAGCGCGGCTCGTCCGGAGGTGGTAAAAATTCCGGCGCGGTCGGTGTCTTGGAGCGCCGTAGCAACGTGACCCTCCGCGGCTTTTCGCGCATTTGCCAAATCACCGAAACTCAAATGGAGATCGTCGAACAGATAGGCGACGTACCGTTCGGGCATCGCCGGAGCGTTGCCATTCTTTCCCTCAGCCGGAGGGTTTCCCGCCTGAATCGTCTGGCGGCCGGATTTCTCTACTGAGAATTTCGAGATAAGTTGCGGCTTTCCTTTATCGAAAAGTTGGAAATTTTCCTGTTTGAGATCGCCGACTGCATGCCCTTGACGATCACGCACCACCACCGGCACGAGCACGAGATTCACTTTCGTCTGAAACGTAGGCGAACTGTCGTGCGAAGTCATCTCCGGCGCATTCTTGTCCGCACCGGCACCCTGCGGTGGTATCTGCGGGGCGCTAGTTGCTAAGCTGGCACAAAGCAATAGCAGCCAGAAAAACCGATACAACGGATACATTTTGGGCTTTCGGCCAATTTTACTCCTTTGGCAGTAAGCGCCGTAACGTTTTTGGCGCGGCCCCGTTGTCCTTAACGACGTGAACCAGATTGAGCATTCATATAAGAACGCAAGATAGCGTTGATGCGCGTCTGATAGCCCCTGCCATTCTTCTTGAGCCACTGCACAAGATCGTGGTCGAGTCTAATGGTAAGGCGATCCTTCTGCTCAGGCATGGTGAGGCGGGCGGTTTTCCAGAACGATTCGTCTAACCGGGGAATATCAGAATAGTCAATGTCCTGGTCGCGCATCTGACGCACCTTCCCGAAATCAGTCTTTCCCTTCGTCCCCGCCTCTGAGGTGGTTTTGGTAGTCTTTCCTTTCATGACGATTCGCCCTCCTAGCTGAAATTAGCCGCCGTCGTTCGTCTCGCATCGGGTCACAGGACGTGCACTTCAGCATTTCTTCAGGAGCGCGATTTGCCCCGCGTGATAGGCGGTGTGCTGCACAACCCCGTGCAGCAGGATGTAGAAGGTCTGCGGCTCGGTTGCGGGCGCCGGTTCATCGAGACGATCTTCGGGGAAAGAGAGAATTGCGTATTCGAGGGCTCGGTATTCCTGCTCGAGCAGCGCGAGAGTGTCCTGCCACGAGCCGTGCATAGGTGGCCAGTTTTCCTCGTCTGTGTGATCTCGCGTTTTTGTGGCAGCTAAACGTTCACGGGCAATGCGCATCCAGGCGCTAATGTGCAGGACCAGTTCCCAAATGGTATGCGCCAATGGAATGGGCCGCTGTGACGCGCCTTTCTCAGTAACCTCAGAGAGGATTTCTTTCAGAGAGGGTCCGAGCCAAGCGGGCCCTTCGCAGACGCGCCTCAATTGTTCGGCTATGCGCGCCGTCTCGTTTTGGTGAAGGTGCGAGAGCATTGTGGGATGCTGACGATTGTAGCTTGGGATCATGGAGCGTGGGGGAATTTATGCACGTTGCAATTGTGGCGTTCGTGTTCGCGCTGGCAGGCCAGATCAGCAGCGCGCCTAACACATCCGATACGACTTACGCGGCTTTGTGGCTATATAACGGCAGTTGGCAGGTGACTCGTAACGGGGCCAAGCCGGATGAGCTGAAAAATGAGTGCGCTTTGGTTGGAAGATACTTTACTTGTCAGCAGACGGTGAACGGCACGCCGGGCGAGCTGCTGATTTTTGTGCCCACGAACAAGCCGGGCCATTACTATACGCAAACCGTGATGCCCGAGGGCCGCGCTGGCGGACGAGGCGATCTGGAGATTGCGGGCGATCATTGGACTTATACGAGCACTTGGGATGAAGGCGGCAAAACTACCTATTATCGAACCACAAATGTCTTCACAGGGAAGACTCGCATTCATTTCGAGCAGGCGGAATCGAGCAATAACAAAGATTGGAAGGTCACCGGCTCTGGCGATGAGGTACACGTTTCCAGTGGCACAACGAAGGTCGCCCACTAAACCGGGTGAAAAAATTCCTAAAGGCATTCACGATCTTTTTGGCGGCATCGATCGTGTTAATCGGGATTCTGGCCCTCGCGTTCTATCTCAGATTCACGCCCCACATACCCGAGTCCCATTTCCCCCATCCGAGAAACATCGCCGAAGCCAATCAGCAGGATTTGCAATATTTGCGTGATACCTTCCCCGTCACTGACAGGAGTTTGACTCCCGCGATGCGTCCACGGTTTTATCAAGAGATCGACGCGCTGAAATCGAAGGCCGGCAAGCTCTCCCGTGGCGAACTCGCGGTGGGCGTCGCGCATGCGGTGGCTCTTTCGAACAACGGTCACACCGAAATGTCCACTTCCAGGCTTCGGCACATTGATCTCCGGTTCTTTTGGTTTGCGGAAGGTCTATTTGTGCTGCAGGCTAACGCTGAAAATTCAGATCTGCTCGGTTTCCAGGTGAACAAGATCGGCTCGATGACACCGGCGGAAATCTATTCACAAGTACGGACCCTCATCCCTGGTAGAGAAGAGTACAAGAGAATGCGAAGCATACACTTCCTGGACAGCCCCGATGTTCTCGAGGGTCTTCACGTCGTTCCAGCAGGTGATGCAGTATCCATCGAGCTAATTGCCCCCGGTGGCGAGCGAGTTTCGCGGAGTTTCAAAATCAGTTTCGGAGAAATACCGCCTGAAGGTGAAGTCGATCCGCGATTCAAGAATGCACCCGGTTGCGACGTGACTTGCGACTGGCCTCAACTTCTCGACAAAGGCACGCAGCCGCTATACGTTCAGCACGCCGCGGACGGTTACTTTCGCGCCTGGTTAGCGGACATTAATGCCCTCTATGTGCGCGTCTTCGGCATTGCAGATATAGGCAAACAACCGATCGGGCGATTCTTTGCGGATACTCTCGCAGAAGCGTCACGCCGGCGTCCGCGACATGTAATTGTCGATCTGCGGGGAGATGGCGGCGGCAATTATTTTCTTGCCCGTTCTTTCGCTAAACAGATTGGCTCGCTCGTTCCGGGGAAGGTTTTCATAATCACCGATGGCGGCACGTTCTCGGCGGCGTTGGTAACGGTTGCGTTTCTAAAGTACTTCGCTCACGGCCGGGCCGAAATTGTCGGCCAGCATGTAGGTGATAACGAGCAGTTCTGGGCCGAAGGGAACAGCGCCATTGTTCTCCCGAATTCGAAACTGCGTGTGTGGGTTGCGACCGGCTACCATGACTGGGAGCATGGTTGCTCGGATTGGTCAAAGTGCTTCTGGCCGAATATCGTGATGGGAGTTGCGGCGGGAAAGCTGGACGTAGACCTCCCTGCGCCATCCACGTTCGCCGCATACCGGAGTGGACGCGATGAATCGCTCGATAAAATTCGCCTTTTCCTCAGTTCGCAAATGCACGCAAATGCGGCAAATGCGGACGGAGGCAGAATAATCCGTCCTTACTCGTAATGGAGAGCTTGCATAGGCTCGATCCGTGCTGCTTTTACAACCGGCAGTAGCGTCGCAAGCAGTCCGGCAACAACGAGAATTACAACTGTGAAAGCGAGCGTCAGAGCATCCATCGGCGCAACGCCGTAGAGCAGGCTTTTTAGAACTCTAGTGGATGCGACGGCAGCGGGAATACCAACGAAAACGCCGGCTGCAATCAGAAGCACGCTTTCACGCAAAAACAATTTAGTTACATCGAGTTTCTGCGCGCCCATGGCGAACCTCACCCCTATCTCGCGTGTGCGTCGCGATACGGAATAGGCTATGATGCCGTACAGACCAATGCCGCACAGCAGGGTAGCGAGCGCGCTAAACAGCATGGACAGAAAGCTGAGCACGCGCTCTGAAGATATGCCCTGATCGATCTGATCCTGTAATGTGCGGACATTATAAATCGGAAGCTTGGAATCGATGGAACGAATTGTGTGCTCAATGTCGGAGACGGCGGTGCGCGGCTCTGATCTGCTTCGAACGAGCAGCGTGTAACCGGAGGATTGCGTCTGCTTGCCCGGAAGATAGACGAGTGGACACGGTTTCTCGCGCAGACTCTGATATCGCGAATTACTGACGACACCTACGATCTCTACGTCGTCGTCTGCTGCTTTGAAATGCCGTCCGATCGGATTCTCGCCCGGAATGTATTGCGCGACGAACAACTGATTGACAATTGCTACCCCAGGCGCCTTCTTTACATCGCGGTCGCTGAAATCACGGCCGGAGAGTAGCGCCTGATTCAGTGTTTTGAAATAGTCCGGGCTAATCATGTTGAAGTTCGTCTGAAGATCAGAGCTCTTCTGAATATGGCCAGGAAATTCGATGGGGAGGAAGATCATACCACCCCCAAGCGGGCTGACAACGGCGAGGCTCGCAGCGGCAATCTCGGGCTGTGCGCGCAAGCGGCTGAGGATCTCATCAAAAATGTGATCGCGTTCGGTAGGCGAGTAGCCGTTCATCGCCGGATCAACTGAAAGGGTAATCACGTGCGCCGGCCTGAAGCCCAGATCGATGGTCTTTAAACGGCTCAGCGTGCGAGTGAGCAGGCCTGCGGCAAAGAGGACCGTGACTGAGAGCGCGATCTGAAAAACGAGTAAAAACCGTCGAGTCCGAGTGCGATCCCCATCCGAGCGCGCCGCGGCAGAAGCGCCTTTCAATTCCGGGACAACGTCAGGTTTGGCGGACTGCCAGGCGGGTACCAGGCCGAAAAGGGCGGCCGTAAGCAGCGGCAGGACGATGGAGAAGCATATGACCAGTGAATCGGGTGCAACAGTAAAGAAGCTGCCGCTCGATCGTCCGGTATTCAAATAGGCCAACAGGCTCTGAATGATCCAAAATGCGAGCATGATGCCCAACAACCCACCGCAACCCGCAATCGCCAGACTCTCAACCATGAGCTGCCGCACCAGCCGTGAACGCGACGCGCCGAGCGACAGCCGAACGGCGAATTCTTTCGCGCGCGCATTGGCTCTGGCGAGCAGCAGATTTGCCAGATTCGCGCAGGCAATCAGCAGGACTAGCGCAACGACGCCCATCAGAACCGCGAGGGGCTTCGAGTATGTGGAATCGTAATTTGCGCCTTGGCTTCCGTCTGTTAAGCGGAACGCTGTTCTTTCCCTTGCCACTTTGGTCCGATAATCTGGAGCGGCTACCTGGATTTTGATCGCTCGCGCTAGCGGATCAACTTTGGCTTGCGCTTCAAGAGCGGTTACGCTCGGTTTTAAGCGGGCGATCGGCTCAAGCCAGCTAAAGCCCGGCGATTTCCACATGACTCCTCCCGGCCCGGATGAGAAGAAGCCGCCCATGAAATCGCCCATGCGCGAAACCGGTAGCTGCATATCAACACGCGCCTGAAGCTGGGATCCATAGAATCCCCGTTCCGTCACCCCTATAACCGTATATGGATGGCGATTCAGCAGCAGCTTTCGCCCGATGATGGCTGGATCGCCGGTAAAGCGCCCCTGCCACATCGAATAGCTGATCACGCACACCGGATTCGCGGTAGCGGCGCTAATGTCATCTTCAGCAAGAAGCCGGCCGAGCGCAGGCTTGACCCGGAGCGTTCTGAAGTAATCGCCGGTAACCACTTCGCCGTTGAGCGGTTCGGTGGGGCCCTTCGTGAGCAGATTCACGCGCACCGGAAAACGGCCCAAGATTCCGTCGAACACGTCGTTGCGTTTATCCAGTTCTGCGATGAAAGGAAAAGAAAAAACGGAATTGATTTCTTTGTTGCCTTCGTACTCGGCGAGCTGCACAAGACGCGTGGGTTCAGGCACCGGAAGGTGCTTGAGCAAAAGAGCATTTACAAAAGAAAAGATCGCTGTATTCGCGCCGATGCCGAGGCCTAGCGATGAAACTGCTACCAGCGTAAAGGCAGGGCTCTTGCGCAACCCGCGAAACGCGTACCGGAGGTCCTGCCCGAGCGTTTCCAACAAATTCCACCCCCACATTTCGCGCGTCTTCTCCTTGATCAAGCTCGGGTTACCAAACGCGCGCCTTGCGGCATAACGCGCCTCGTCGGGAGATAAGCCAGCTTCTTGCTGTTGCTCCTCAGCTTCCAGATCCAGATGCGAACGCAACTCCCGCTCTAACTCACGCTCGCGTGATTTCCGCTGCCACCAGCGCATGCTTAGCCCTCCTCGACCGGCCACATGACACGTGCGATCGCGCTTGCCATTTGTTTCCATTTCGACTCTTCGGCGGCAAGCTGCTTCTTGCCCGCTGCCGTGAGCCGGTAATATTTGAATTCGCGCTTCTGATCCTTTGCCGCGGGTTCCCATTTTGCCGCCAGCCAGCCTTTGCGCTCAAGGCGATGCAACGCCGGATAGAGCGATCCATGCTCTATCTGGAGCACATCTTCTGTGGTCCGCTGGATATGTTTCGCGATTTGGTGCCCGTGAGCGGGCCCGAACAATAGAGTGCGCAGAATCAACATGTCCAGCGTCCCCTGTAACAGCTCAACCCGGTCGGGAGATTCTTTCGGCATATGCTCAGAAGATATTCTACCCTGAAACAGGCGTTCTGGGAAGATGGCCGACCCTGGAGCTGCGAGATTGTGTAGTTTCAGGAGGATTGTGGCGGAGGCTGATCCGAGAGGGTTAACAGCAAAAGAGTGTCTTGCTCAGCTATGACGCTGTGAGGCGCGCCCGGCGGAAGACTGACCAGGAAGGCGGCCGCCACCTCCACTCGCTCGGCACCGGCGATCAAGGCTGATTTACCCTTCAAGCAGTAGATGGTGAGCGCGCCGCGCGTTTGATGCTCGGGAATCTGTTCGCCTGGTTTCAGATGGAGAAGGATGGTGCGCAATCCGGCCTCGCGAAGCAGCTGTGTCGAGCGTGGAAGCTCGGTGGCATCGTGCAAGAAGGGGCCCAGATCTGCGTGGTTCATATGATGTACTACTTCCTAAGATTCGAGTCTAACTAGTGGAATCTGAGATGGCAGAACCGCTGGAATTAAGCCCACAGGAAGTGAAGTTCCGGCTCAAAGATGAGAATGAAGCGATTTTGATCGATGTACGGGAGCCGGAAGAGTTTGCGCTTTCGAGAATCGATGGGGCGCGGCTCATTCCCATGCAATGTGTGCCGGCGGAGCTGCAGCGGATAGAGGGGATGGCGGATGAGGCCGCTTTGATGGTTATATGCCATCACGGGGTGCGAAGCCTGCAGGTAGTCTCGTGGCTTCGAGAGCACGGAGTAGAGAACTGTTTCAGCTTGGCGGGAGGAATCGATCGCTGGAGCCGGGAAATTGATCCGAGCGTGCCGAGGTACTGACCTAAATCACGGTCTTTGGGGAGAGAGGCGGCTTCTACCCAGGGCCGCGAGGAACTGGCGTGCGCGGTCGGTGATTACGCTGTATTTTCCTTCGCGAAGTGAGGTAAGGTCGACCAGCTCGCTTCCCACTCCTACCGCCGACGAACCGGCAGTGAAGAAATCGGCGATGGTGTCGAGGTTGACCCCTCCGGTCGGGATCATCTCAATGTGGGGGAAGGGCGCTTTCAGAGCTTTGATATATTTCGCTCCTCCTACCGCGCTGCATGGAAACACTTTCACCCCGTCACCACCGGCTTCCCACGCACTCAAAACCTCGGTGGGCGTGAGGCCGCCGGGGAAGATCGGCTTACTGTACCGTCTCGCCACCTCTATGGTCCTGCGATTGAGACTCGGAGTCACGAAGAACTGCGCTCCCGCGAGCATGCAAGCACGGGCAGTTTCAGGATCGAGGACGGTGCCGGCGCCCAGCAGAATTTCATCGCCATACTGGTCGGCGATCTTTTCCAAGGCTTTCAGCGCGTTTCTGACGGTCATCGTGATTTCGACGCAATTCATTCCTCCCGCGCGTAGGGCTTCGACGGCAGCGATTGCTGTATCGGCATCGGGTGTTCGGACGATGGGAACGATTGCCGCTTCTTTGATACGCGCCAGGACGGCGGCGTGACTGAAGATCATTGCCGTTATGTCTTGAGCTTCTTTTTAAGCTTGAGGTTCAGAACAACTTTGGTATGGCTGTCGAAGACGCTGACGGTTTTGGTTTTGCTGGTCATCCCGTTTGCCTGAGCACGGAGCTCCCAGTTAACATCGGTGCTCAAACCGTAGAAGCGGTATTTGCCATCCTGCTGAGCGATATAGGAACGCACCTGAAGCGTTTTTGTGTCTTTCAGCAGCACGACTGCGCCTGAGGCCGGCGAGCCGGTATCGCTCAAGACAGTACCTTCAATCGATCGTGTGGTGGGAGTGCCGGGCTGGCCTACGACAGGCGGCGCAATTTGCGCGCAGGCCGGCAACATTGAGACAGCAAGCAATACCAGGAGGCACGGGTTTCTCACGCGAGCGGAACCTCAGTGCCACTCCTCTTCCTGTGGTTCGTCTTCGTCCTCCTTGTCCTCATCTTCCTCATCCTCGTCGTATTCGAAGTCATCATCGTCTTCATCGTCTTCGTCTTCGGACTGAAGTTCAACGGGGTTGACGCTGGCAACCGTCAACGAAGCTCCGCACTCATCGCACGAAAGAACATCTCCCTCGTCCAGTTCTTCTTCTTCGACGTCGATGGAAGCGTCACATTTGGGACAACTGACCATAGATATTCCTTTTCTGAGTTAAGCGCTAAAGATCAAACTAGGGCGAGAATTTCCAGGCCCATACGCCCGAATGGATCATCCGTGCTGGGGAACTGTTACACCGTTCAATTGCTGGTCGTAAGCTTCCAGTTCCGCAGGGGTTAGGGTGACCAGAGTTTTGTCCATATCTTCCGACGTTTCCACCATGTGCTTCAGGTGCTCCGCGGCGATTGACATGCAAAGTGGATCGGTGAGCTTGCGGCCATGAACATTCGCAAGCGCAAGTAACGCGGGGTGCGGCAGAGCAATGACCTTCTCTTCGGGAACACCGCCGTCCGGTACCACCAGAAACTTGACGTCAACTGTATCGGCATGCCGGATAGAAATGCCAGTCTGGAGCCACCGGAACTGCACTTTCCAGGTGCGCCCAAAGGGGTCCGGACCAGCTTCGAAAGCACGGCATTGACCCCTCATGACCCGATGCTAGCACGCGATGACAGCTCGAAGCGGGCTAAAGCGCTAGATTGCGGTAGATCGCTGGCCGACCAAAGAAAGCAGCTCGTTTCGGGTTTCTTTGTTGTTGCGGAATGCGCCGAGCATCGCGCTGGTAATCGCGCCAGAATGTTGTTTCTCAACGCCCCGCATCATCATGCAAAAATGACGCGCTTCACAAATCACGGCAACGCCCTTCGGGTTTACCAGTTGCTGAATGGTTTCCGCGACTTGCTGGGTAAGGCGCTCTTGAATTTGCAACCGGCGCGCGAACGCATCCACAATACGGGGAATTTTGCTCAGACCGATGACTTTCGCGTCGGGCAGGTAAGCCACGTGCATTTTGCCGAAGAATGGCAAAAGATGGTGTTCGCAGAGGCTGAAAAACTCTATGTCGCGAACGATCACGACTTCGTCGTACTTCACATCGAACAAGGCGTCGTTCACGATCTTGTTAACGTCGGCGGAATATCCGCTGGTCAGATATCGGAGAGCTTTTTCCGATCGCGCCGGAGTGAGATTCAAACCCTCACGCTCCGGATCTTCACCGAGCGCCCGAAGCACTTCTCTGATGTTCGAAGCAATAGAGATGCCTGAAGACTTTGGTGGCATCTCGACGACTGACGTATTTTTCTTCATTCGAACCTCCTGACGTCTATACTTCAAAGGCGTTCCGATCCGTCTCCTGGAGCCGCACACTCAGCAGCCGGGTGCCTGAGTCACCTAGGTAAGCGTTCCAGTGCTGTCGTAGCAGGTCTGAGATCACGAGGATCACATTCTCCGTGGTTGGGACGAGGCTGGCAAATTGAGGCACATCGAGATTCATATTCCGATGAGCGAAGACTCTTAAAACACTCTCTTGCACTAAGGAGTCGAGTTTCGACAGCGGCAAAATCAGGCCAGTCTCAGGATTCACACTTCCGGCAACTGTGACGTCCAAACGGTAATTGTGCCCGTGGCCAAACGGGTTGTTGCACTTTCCAAACGTACGGGCATTTTCAACCGCGCTCAATTCCGGCGAATGCAAGCGGTGAGATGCGGGAAAGCTATAGCGCCGGGTTAGAGTAGTCATGGCGTAACATCCTCACGTACGACATCCACGTGAACATCGGGCGTTTCCCAAAGCGTGACTCGTACGAGGGCAGCCGTTGAGCCTTGCAGCCGCGCCTGTACGCGACGCCAAATCTCGCCAGCTATGTTTTCGCCAGTTGGGACGATTTTATCGAAAGGTTTGACTTCGTAGTTCAAGAAGCGATGATCCATAGGAGCGACGACTTCCTGCTGGAGAATTTCCTTCAGTAACTGCAAATCGATTACCATGCCGGTTACCGGGTCCGGGTCGCCCTGGACCGTTACTTCAAGAACGTAGTTATGCCCGTGGCCATTCGGGTTCGCTTCTTCTCCGTAGAGCTCGCGATTCTCCTGATCGCTTAAAGATGGAAGACGGCAGACATGAGATGCCGAAAATTCAGCCTTCCGGGTTACGAACATATTCCCATTCGTTCGATGTCCTGAGCGGGACGTTGGATACTGGAATTATCCGGCAGGGCAAGTGGGCATAAACAACACTTTACGGGCGCTACTAGCGACGCTTACGATACTTTTCATTGGACTTATCGGTTTTAGTCTGCGGGATACGTCCGCAAAAGAAGGAGGCCGCGCGCCGGATTTCTCAATCACAACCGATCAAGGCACGCGAGTGACTCCCGCCTCCTTTGGAGGAAAAGTGCTAGTGCTCAATTTTTGGGCGACCTGGTGTGCAACGTGCGTCCAAGAGATTCCGTCGCTGAATGAGTTTCAAAAGCGGTTTGCGGATTCCGGTGTTAAGGTAGTCGCAGTCAGCATAGACACGAATCAGCAGAAATATCGCGCTTTCCTGGATCGCATTCACGTGGCGTTCGAAACCGCAAGAGACCCAGCTGCTGACATCAGCGCCGAATTCGGAACGTTTCAATACCCGGAGACATACATTATCAAGGACGGACGCATTGCGCGAAAGTTCGGTAATGCTCAAGACTGGACGAGCGACGACATCACACAGTACGTGCAGAGTCTGCTCTGAATTCGGACCTGATCTATGGCCGTTGACCGGGAAACTGTAACGGCGATCGAAGCGGAGCTCGGAAAGGGCGCGGTGTTGTCGGAGCCTCACGATCTTAAATTGTATGAGTACGACGGGGGCGTGGACAAATCAATTCCGGATGTCGTCGTATTTCCCCGGAGCACCGAAGAGGTGGTCGCTCTGGTCAAGCTGGCGCGAGAGCGCAATCTTGCGATTGTGGGTCGAGGCGCTGGAACGGGGCTGAGCGGAGGAGCGATTGCCCGCGCGGCAGGCATGATCATCTCTTTCGCCCGAATGAACCGGATTCTGGAGATCGATGTTGAGAACGAACGCGTGATTCTACAACCCGGAGTGGTGAATCTGGACATTACGCGAGCCGTCGAATCGGCTGGATATTTCTATGCGCCCGATCCGTCGAGCCAGCGGGCCTGCACGATTGGTGGCAACGTGGCGGAGAACGCGGGCGGTCCGCACACCCTGGCGTACGGGGTTACGACGAATCACGTGGTCAGCCTGGAAGCGGTTCTGGCGGACGGCACGGTGATCGAACTCGGCGGCAAGGAGCCGGATGTGCCTGGCTATGATCTCGCGGGGCTGCTTACGGGATCTGAAGGCACAATGACGCTGGTGACAAAGATTGGCGTTCGCCTGGTGCGGCAGCCCGAAGCTGTGAAGACCATGCTGGCCATCTATGACTCCACGGACCAGGCGGGGAACACGGTAGGCGAGCTGACTTCCCGAGGCATCACTCCAGTGGCGCTCGAGATGCTGGATGGCCCGATGTTGCGGATGGTCGAAGCGGCAACACATGCCGGATATCCGTTGGACGCAGCAGCAGTGCTGTTGATTGAAGTAGAAGGTCTGATAGAGGCGGTCGAGGAACAGGCCTCCGAGATCGCCGACGTTTGCCGCGCGTGCGGAGCTCGCGAAGTTCGAGTCGCAAAGTCCGCTGCCGAGCGTGAGCTGCTTTGGAAAGGACGGAAGAACGCCTTCGGAGCTATCGGACGGACAAGCCCGACGTATTACGTTCAGGACGGCGTCGTCCCGCGCACACAAATCGCGCGAACGTTGCGAGCCATCGAGCAAATTGGGAACACATACGGCATCAACATCAGCAATGTGTTCCACGCCGGAGATGGCAACATGCACCCGATTCTGCCCTTCGATCCACGAAAGAAAGGAGACCTGGAACGAGCGCGGCTGGCCGGCGAAGAGATCCTCGAATTCTGTATTTCGGTGGGAGGATCGATCACTGGAGAGCACGGCGTCGGCATGGAAAAAATGGAGCTGATGGCCCGTCTGTTTTCGGAGGAGACGCTGGAGCTGATCAAACGATTCAAATCGCTATTTGATCCTTCTTGCCGGCTGAATCCGGGGAAAGTGTTGCCAACCGGGAAGGGCTGTCTCGAAATTCGACAGAGCGGAAGTTTCGTGGTGTAGGCGCAAAGCCGTTCGATCCGGGCACTGGCCTTTGATCGTCTATCGATATACTGATTATCGATACTATGCCCAAACGAAAACTCGATCCGTTGCCGCCGGCTGCGTTCCAGATCCTGCTCTCCCTCGCCGATGACGATCTGCATGGTTACGGGATTATGCGGCAGGTGGCAAACCAGACGGACGGCCGCATGCGACTCGGCCCTGGGACGCTATACAGCTCAATCCAGAGCCTGCTCGAAGAGAAGTTTATCGAGGAGGTAGAACACCGAGAGGACATGAAACTGGGCCAAGAGCGTCGGCGATATTACCGGCTGACCTCGGCTGGACGAAAAGCCGTACGCGCCGAAGCCGAGAGGCTTGCCGATTTGTTGCGTGTTGCACGCGCCAAGAAGATATTGACGGGGGAGTATGTCTGAAGAGATATACGCCTGGCTCTGGCGGTTGTTCCCCTCAGATTTCCGCGAGAGATACGGTAATGAGGCCCTGCAACTATTTCGCGACCGCTCCCGCGACGAGAAAGGATTTGTTCCAAGACTACGGCTGTGGCTGGATCTGGTGGTCGATTTAGCAATCTCCGTTTTTCGGCAGCGCCGCTTCGCTCAACCGGCGCCAATAGGCACTTCAGCACTTAGGAATTGCTATGGCACGCCTTCGTTTCATGCTTTACGGGCCGAACCACCCCGTCTTTTCGCACTGCTGCTCGGAAGCGTACTTTCGATGTTTGCTCTCGGCGCGTTCCCGATGCTCATCAGCCATTCCGGACATCGACGGCTATTAGAAGAGACGCCCGCGTCCATGCAGCCACGAGGGACTGGCGACGGCTTAGGATCGGGTAGCCCGAACCGGAGTGCTTTTTTCTCGAATTTACTCCTGCTGCTAGATCGTGTCGAATCCCCCGGGACAAGCATTCCGGATACACCGGCCGGACGAGCGCTAAGGGCGTGGCTGGATGCGTTCAACAGCGGGGATCCGGCAAAGATCGAACACTTTGAAAAGACGCTTGATCCGGCGAGGACCGTGATCTTTCAGCCAGATTTTCGCAGAAGAACGGGCGGCTTCAATCTATTGTCAGTGACGAGCAAGGATGCGTGGCTGGTCACGTTCCGCGTAAAGGAAAAGAACAGCTCGACGCAGGGGATGGGGAGCATACGCATCAAGGACGGACAGCCGGCGACGGTCTCCAGCTTCAGCATTCGGGCCCTTCCGCCAGGGGCGTTGATCGAAGACGTGAAGCTGGATGCCGCGGAGCGAAAGCATGTCATCGATGGGGTGATCTCGAATTTGAAGCAGTATTACGTCTATCCGGACCTCGCGCAGAAGATGGCGGATGCGCTTCTGGCACACGAAAGAGCAGGCGATGACAATGCGGAGACGGATGGCGCACTGTTTGCGGAGTTGCTGACGAAGCAGCTCCGGGATGTGAGCCACGACCGGCACCTGAACGTGTTCTATAGCCCATTCAAAGCGCCGGAGCATCCGCCAGCGGGGCCAGAAGACGATGCCCAGTTTCGAAAACAGCTGGAACGCGACAACTGCTCGTTTCAGAAGCTTGAGATTCTGCCGCATAACATTGGATATCTGAAGTTCAATGCGTTTCCTCCTCCATCCTTGTGCCGGCCAACGGTAGAGGCTGCGATGGGGTTTCTGGCCAACGTAGATGCAATCATCTTTGATCTGCGGGATAACCATGGCGGGGATCCGAACATGGTCGCGCTGATAGCCACATACCTGTTCGACCGCCCAACACACCTGAACGACATCTACAATCGCCGGGAAAATTCAACGCAGCAGTATTGGACGCTTGCGAATGTGCGGGGAAAGAGACTCGCCGACAAGCCAGCCTATGTCCTTACTTCGACCGAGACTTTTTCGGGCGCCGAGGAGTTCACCTATGACCTTAAGAATCTGAAGCGCGCGACTCTAGTCGGTGAGACGACGGGTGGTGGCGCGCATCTGACGAATGGGCATCAGATTGATGATCACTTCGGGATTGCTGTTCCGTTTGCGAGACCGATCAATCCTGTATCTAAGAAAGACTGGGAAGGAACGGGCGTTGAGCCGGACGTGAAAGTGAAAGCCGCGGATGCACTCGAGACAGCAGAGAAACTAGCGGAAAGCAAGTTGCAGGAGAAGTAGGCAGTGGTGAGTTTAGACGCGTAATTCGAAGCCGAGATCGCGCATCCCTTCAATGACGCGATTTCGGATATCGGTTACCTCTTCGGCGCTTAAGGTGTGGTCGAGCGCGCCGACTTCCAGGTGATACGAGACGCTCTTCTGACCGGGAGCTAATGGCGGACCGTCGTATTGCCTGATGAAGTCGATGCTGGCTAAGTCGAGACTTGCGAATGTGGCTAGATTGCCGTGAATCTGATCAACCGGCGTCTTCAGGCTGGTCACAACGGAGAGGTCAAAACCGCTGGTCGGATATTTCCGCGGAGGCGAATATTTCCTCACGAGCTTTGCGGACAAGTTTTGGCTCACTTGCAGATCGACGTCGAATAGAACTGCGCGGCCCTCAATTCCTGCCTGCTGCAGCAATGATGGATGGAGTTCGAAAATGCGTCCAATCATCGTATCTCGCCAATGTATTTCAGCTGCTCGCACCGGATGCTCGTACTTGCGGGCCTCGACCGGAACCAGGCGGGCTGATGGAAGGAGGCACTCGACAACGCGCTTCAGCTCGAAAAAATCCTGCTCATCAGCGTGCAGATTGTAGATCGCGGCAACCGCGTGCGTGATTTCGTCGGGAAGTTCGCCGCCGGGCTTCGGATGAATTTCACTGCCGATTTCGAAGATTCGGAACTCCGAATAGTGGCGGACGTTTGTGACGATATTCTTGAAAATACCTGGAAGAAGGCTGCGGCGGAGATGAGTGAGATCGGAAGCGATCGGGTTTGTGAGGGCAACGTGATCTCGAATGGAATTTAAAAACCGCTCTGCGTCGGACTCATTGACGAAGGAATAGTTATACACCTCCGTGAAGCCTTGCGCCGAGAGCTGTGACCGAACCTGCCGCAGATAAAGCCGCATGGGATGGGTAGGCGGCGGAACACACCGGACCATCGGCGGAGCGGGCGTGATCTCTTCATAGCCGACCATACGGCCGATCTCTTCGACCAGATCGTCTTTGAGAGAAATGTCCTTAGTCGCACGCCAGGTTGGGACTGTCACCATAAGAAGGCGGGGAGCGGTTTCGGCGACGCTAAATCCGAGCGCCGCCAGAATGCGGGAGGTCTCTTCCTGGCTGACCTCTTTCCCAAGCTTGCGAACGACGAAATCGATTGGCAACGAAATTGGATTCAGGGAACGTAGTGGAGCGCGCTTGTCGGTGACGCCCCCGATGACACGGACGCGTGGGCAGACTTCGCGCAGCAGCTCGACTGCTCGCGCCAAACCGCGAGTCGTGTTTTCCGGGTCGAGCGATTTTTCGAAACGCATCGACGCGTCGGTTCGCAATTTATGCCTCGAAGAAGTCAATCGAACGCTGGAGGCATGAAAGTTGGCGCTCTCGAGAACGATGCGCGTGGTGGTTTCCGAGATCGCGCTGTCAAGACCGCCAATGACTCCGGCAAGGGCTACGGGAGCTGATGAATCCGCGATTACCAGATCCGATTCGGCGAGCGAATAGTTTTCGCCGTTAAGAGCATGCAGGCGTTCGCCGGGAAGCGCAGTGCGAACGAAAATCGCCTTGCCCGCGAGCTTGTCGGCATCGAAAGCGTGCATCGGCTGCGGAAGCTCGGCCAAGATGTAGTTAGTTACATCGACGATATTGTTGATCGGATTAAAGCCGAGGCTTTCGAGGCGGGTCTGGAGCCAAGGCGGAGATGGAGCCACTTTGACATCGTCGAAGAGTAACGCGCTGTACCGCGGACAAAGCGCGTAGTCTTGGATTTCGACTTCAACTATCGGTTGCCCTTCTGGCAACAACTCCGGCTTCACCGGATCTGTTAACGATTGGCCAGTGAACGCAGCGACTTCCCGCGCCATTCCATAATGGCCCCAGAGATCCGGGCGGTGCGTGAGGCTCTTGTTATCGATCTCTATAATCCAGTCGGGACCAGCCGGCTGGATGCCTTCGCATTCCGCAGTCTTCATGGTGATGAGACGTTGCAGCTCGGCAGGGTCCGCGCGCAAGCCCGGCACGAGTTCACAGATCCACTGATAGGAAAAGTTCAACTTAGAATCACCTGGATGATCAAAACTGCGTCAGAAAGCGTAGGTCTCCGCTTAAGAACTGACGAACATCATCAATGGCATAGCGCATCATAGCGAGGCGAGTGAGGCCGAGTCCAAAGGCGAACCCGCCCCATTGGTCAGGATCAATATTGCTCATCCGGAGTACGTTTGGGTGAACCAATCCGCAGGGAAGCAGTTCAACCCAGCCGCTGTACTTGCACACGGAACATCCCACCCCGCCGCAGATGAGACAGAAAATATCAAGCTCAAAGCCAGGTTCTACAAATGGAAAATATCCTGGCCTCAGGCGAACGGTGACCTCCCGCTTAAAGATCGAGCTGAGCAGCGTTTTCATGAAGTAGATCAGATTCGCGACGGAGACTTCACGATCCACCATCATGCCTTCGAGTTGATAAAACGTGTGCTCATGAGAGGCATCGACTTCTTCGTTGCGAAATGCCCGCCCCGGAGCAATCATTCGTAATGGCGGTCCCAGTTTCCTCATGCCGCGCACCTGAACGGGTGATGTATGGGTACGCAGCAGATGGCCGTTGGATAGCCAGAAGGTGTCTTGCATGTCGCGGGCAGGATGAGCCGCGGGGATATTCAAAGCGTCGAAATTATGCTCTTCTGTTTCGACCTCGGGGCCTTCGAGAACGGCGAAACCAAGGGAAGTGAACAGATCTTCGATCTCCTGCTGAAGCTGGGTGACGGGATGAAGACTGCCGGGGCGGATGCCAGGCGCGGGCAGGGTGACATCGATCCACTCATTGGCGAGGCGCTCGGCCAAATCAGTTTGCTCGAAGCGTTGTTTCTTTTGCGAGTATTCGGTTTCGAGATCCTGCTTTACGGAATTCAGGAGTTTGCCAAGCCGGGCCCGCTCATCGGGAGCAAGCTTACCGAATTCTTTACTGATCCGGGCGAGTGCGCCCTTTCGTCCCAACGCTTCGACGCGGGCCTCTTCCACGTCTTCGAGGGATACGGCTGAAGCGAAAGCGGCTAGCGTGGCGCGGCGCAGTTCTTCGAGTTGTGCGTCGAGCATCGGCTATTGCAGCTTTGCGCCTAACTCCTCGAGCAAGGCGACGACTTCCTGCTTGCCCGCCATCATGGCCAGATCGAGAGGACACTGGTTATTGGCCGCTCGGGCATTGATGTCGGCTCCGTCTGCAAGCAAGGCTTCGACCATCTCCCGATTTCCGGCCTGAGCCGCGGAATGCAGAGGGGCGAATCCGCCCTCCTGGCGAGCATTTGGATTCGCGCCGCGCTTCAGAAGAAGCTGCACCAGCTCTGTTTTCCCGCCTGCCGCAGCGGCGTGCAGAGGCGTATTCTTCATGGCATTGGTGGAAACAGCATCAACTTTCGCGCCACGATCGAGCAAAGCATTTGCAAGATCGGAATGTCCGAAAAACGCGGCGAGATGCAGCGGCGTCCAACCATCACTGCTGTGCTGCTCTAACAGCGATGGGTCGCGATTGAGGTAGTCGAGCACCACCGAGACTTCTCCGGCAACGCTGGCGTTGAAAATGTCGAGTTTCGGATGGAGACTCAAGAGGTATTTCGCAGTCTCCTCCTGCCTATAGTATTTGGCTAAAAGCAGAGCGCTCTGACCGGCGTCATTGGTTTCGTCGAGCAGAGCGTGATTCTCAGCGATGGCCGCCCGCACACTCTCCAGATCGCCGCGTTTCACTTGCTCATGAAAAGATTTCAGATCTGCCATGTTCACGCCGCCGGAAGAAATACCTGATCAGTTTTGTTGAGCTCCCAATCGAGATGATTGATGTAGAACAGGAGAATCTCACGCGGATATTTTTCTGAAAACTGCTCGAAAACGCGCTGTTGCCAGCCTGGGGTGAGGTATTGCTCCGGCTTCAGATCTTTATCGAAGAATCCTTGCTCGTTGGGAATCCCCAAAAAATTCAGGATAGC
Source organism: uncultured Acidobacteriaceae bacterium (assembly GCA_963758245.1). GTDB lineage: Bacteria > Acidobacteriota > Terriglobia > Bryobacterales > Bryobacteraceae > Bog-105. Next base: position 123,998 of record CAVWUV010000018.1, read on the forward strand.
TACGATCATCTCCAGATGAGACAAAAGAAAAACCTGCGACAAGTCCGTGGCGAAATCTTCTTCTCCGCCCTCAATGCGGGCCCAAAATTTGGGTTCGGCTTTGCGGAGCGATTCCGAGTTCAGTTTTACCAAGCGCGCCCGCAGCTTGAATCGCTCATAAACCTGATACGTCTTCAGTTTGCCGATGGAGATGCCGCGCACTAACTGGCTAAAGACCTCCGGACCGAGCGCCCGGTAGACGCCACACATCTGCATTGTGCCCAGCGTAGCAAAGGGCCGCCATTTTTGGTTCCGAACTCATGGGCGTTCCCCTGCGTCTCTGTTGCTATGAGCACGATGCTTAAGGAATTGAACTACGCATTCCGGCTGCTTCGGCAAAGTCCGATGTTTGGGACCTTCGCCGTTGCCTCGCTAGCGTTGGGTCTGGCGGCGAACATCGCGATTTTTTCGATTGTAAACGGAGTATTGCTGAAGCCCCTTGCGTTTCCCGACCCGGAACGGCTCTTCGCGATTGTTGAAATTGTGCCAAAAATCGCAAATCTCTATCCGATGCTGCCGGTGAATCCGCGCCACGCCGCGGAATGGAAGAAAATGGCGCCTGGTATAGAGCAGCTTGGGTTGGCACAGACCAGGCGTGTGGTCCTCGGTGGGTTCGGGCAGCCACTCCGAATTCCTACAGAAGCTGTCGAGCCGGATGTGCTCGCGACCCTCAAAGTACAGCCGCTAATAGGCAGGCTGATTCAGGCCTCCGATGCCCGGGAGGGTCACGATAACGTTGCGCTGTTGACCTACGCGTTGTGGCGCGGGCAGTTTGGAGGAGACCCGAATATCGTGGGGCGCGACGTTCGCATCGAGGGAAATCCGTACCGGGTAATTGGGGTATTGCGTCCGTCTTTTCGCTTCCCGCGAATCGACCTCTTCGAGACGGACTACCAGCCGGAGCTGTTTACACCTCTGGTGCTTCGTCTTTCCGAGCACGCAATGGAGGGTGATTTCAATTACGTGGCAATTGCGCGGCTGAAGCCGGGTATCAGGCGCGAAACGGCGCTTGCCGCGCTCAATACCGCGCAAGCCGCAATTACCAAAACATTACCGGACAAATTAGAACTCCGCGCAGACCTCATTCCGCTGAACGATGTTGCAGTTCAGAGTTCGAGGACGTCGCTGCTGTTGATCTTGGGAGCGGTAGCGGCGGTTCTGCTGATCGTCTGCCTGAATCTGGCGACACTGATGCTTGCGCGTGGCACGCTGAGGAATCGTGAAATCGCGGTGAGAACCGCGTTGGGAGCAAGCCGGTGGCGATTGATTCGCGAGGCTTTCATGGAAGCTGTGGTGCTTTCGGCGATTGGAGGCGGGTTAGGCATGTTGCTTGCAAAGGCAGGTTTTAAGGCGATTCTTGCCGCCGCCCCGGCGACCCTGCCGAGGCGGGATGAAGTAACAATTGATCTGAACGTTGTGCTGTTTGCGTTGCTGCTGACGCTGCTTACAGCTCTAGTGTTCGGACTTTATCCCGCGTGGCGTCAATCGCGGCGCGATCCGCAGGAGGCGATGGCCGCATCCAGCCGTTCGAGTACAGGATCCAAAGCCGGCACGAGAGGCCGAAGCATTCTCGTCGCCGTGGAAGTGGGATTGAGCACGATGTTACTGGTGGTTGGCGGTTTGCTGCTGGCGAGCTTCACGCGCCTGATGAATACAAACGCTGGTTTTGAAATCAATAATCACCTTGCAGCGCAGATCAGCCTGCCGCAAACGAGCTACCCTAAGCCGGAGAACGCCGCTGCATTTTATGACAAACTGCTCGAGGCACTCTCGAATCAGCGCGGCATTTCTGACGCCGCCCTCACTTCGCATTTGCCGTTGAATGGCGAGACGTGGATCGATATGATGTCGCGGCCAGGCGACACCCGGCCGACGTTCCAGAAGCCGACGACCAACGTGCGCTTTATCAGCGGATCCTATTTTGAAGCGATGGGAATTCCGCTGCTTGGCGGAAGGACATTCGCCCTGTCGGACAAGAAGAATGCGGTTGTAATCGTCAGCAGTACGGTTGCAAGAGCTTTGTGGCCGCGCGAGAATCCGGTGGGACAAACCCTGGTGCTTGAAGACGAACCCATGCGCGTGATTGGTGTTACCGGCGATACGCGCGCGGATATTGCCAAGAACGCTCCTTCGGTTGTTTACGTTCCCTACTGGGACCACAGCAACGGGACAGCGCCCAATTTAATCGTGGTTTTGCGATCGTCCATCCCTGAGCGCGATGCCGTAAATATTTTGCGACGTACGGTTGCAAGGCTCGATAGCGGAGTTCCGATCTCCAATGTAAAGACGTTTGGTGAGGTGTTGTCGGATGCGGTTTCCCTCCGCCGTTTTCAAATGCTGCTCGTGAGCGCGTTCGCGATCTCCGCTTTGTTAGTTGCGGCGCTTGGGATTTTCGGCGTAATCGCTGGGGTAGTTTCGGCCAGACACAACGAGATCGGGATTCGCATGGCCTTGGGCGCAAGTTCAGCGGGCGTGGCCGGCATGGTAATCCGGCAGGCAATGATGCCGGTTGTGGCCGGCCTGTTAGGCGGGAGCGTGGTCACGCTTGGGTTTGGATCGGCTATCGGCAAACTGCTGTATCGAGTGCGTCCCGCCGACCCGCTGACCTTCGCAGCGGTCACAGTGTTACTCTGCGGCGTCTCTCTTTTGGCTTGCTGGATTCCCGCGCGCCGGGCCACGAGAATCGATGCGATGGAAGCTCTTCGATATGAGTGACGACTTCTCGCCGGAATTGGCCTCATTGCGGGTGTTATGCCGGCGCGGCGGGCGATGCGCCTCGATCCGATGGTCGCGCTGCGCTGCGAATGAGAATTCTTCCGAGCTGAACGATCTCAACGCGGCGTGTACAGAAGCTAAGAAATCCGCGCCCTCACCAGCACTATAAACTTTCTGACTACGCGTCGCAGGAAGTGCGGCTCGCATTGGAGCACTGGAGCTCCGCAAATGCGAAGACCCCGCTTCGTAAGAGCGGGGCCTGCGACTCACCGGAGCAGAAAGGAGGCTCCAGCTATGGACCTCTTGATGGTACTCGTTTTCGTAGTTTTTGTCTTGCGAAAACGGCGGACGAAACTCAAGATCGAAATCGATCTCTAGTTCAGTCCGGAAGGATCGGCACGCAACTGCCGGTCCTTCACGACCATCGTAGCATCGACGCGGCTACGACCTGCAGGTGCTCAGAAATTTCCTACCCGGAGGCTACTGATCGAGGCCTGTTAAGCTGGCTTTTCGCCGAGCTCTGTTATGCGGGTCGCTGCGATCTACGACATTCATGCGAATCTCCCCGCACTTGAGGCTGTACTCGAAGATATTCGTCAGGCGGAAGTAGATCATATAGTGGTCGGGGGCGATGTCCTTCCCGGTCCGATGCCGCGTGAAACAATCGCGTGTCTGCTGGATCTTGATATTCCAGCCCTGTTTATTCAGGGCAACGGCGACCGTGAGGTGCTTGCGATGTTGAAGGGCACAGAAACAGGCGGCGTCCCAGAACAGTTTCGGGAGGTAATGCTCTGGGTAGCGCAGCAGCTTGATCCTGAATACGAACAGTTATTAGCGGGCTGGCCCCAAACACTCCGCCTGCATGTTCGCGGGCTAGGCGAAGTGCTGTTTTGTCACGCCACACCGCGAAGCGACACTGAGATATTTACGCGCTTAACTTCTGAAGACCGCCTCGTATCGGTCTTTGAAGGAGCTAATGTACCTGTGGTTGTCTGCGGCCATACCCACATGCAGTTTGACCGAATGGTCGGAAGCACTCGAGTGTTGAATGCCGGCAGCGTGGGAATGCCGTTTGGAAAACCCGGTGCCTATTGGCTGTTACTTGGACCCGACGTTCAGCTTCGGCATACGCCTTACGATCTCCAGAAAGCTGCTGAGCGTATTCGACGCACGAGGTACCCACAAGCTCAGGATTTTGCAGCACGCAACGTGCTCCAACCTCCATCAGAGGCAGAAACACTGCAAGCATTTACCCGAGTTGAACTGAAGTAAGAGCCCGGGTGACGCGCCTTACGAATTTCAAAGCTCTGCGATACAATCGGGGAGTTTTGGATTTTTTCGGCTAACTTCATGAGCAATTTGATCGTGCTGGGCGCGCAATGGGGCGATGAAGGGAAAGGCAAGATTGTCGATCTTTTCTCGGACAGATTTGCGGCGGTAGCGCGTTATCAAGGCGGTCACAATGCCGGCCACACAGTGTTCATCGGAAGCAGGAAATTCATCCTGAAGCTGATCCCTAGCGGTATTCTGCGGCCCGGTGTTCTCGCTGTCATCGGAAATGGGGTAGTTGTCGACCCGGCCGCTCTTCTAGAAGAGATCTCGGGACTGGAGGCTGCGGGGATCGACGTGAAGTCGCAGCTCAGGATCAGCAACCGGGCGCACGTGATCTTTCCGTTTCATCGCACGTTGGAGAAGATTTCGGAAGGGCGGAACGATCGAATCGCGATCGGAACCACTTCGCGAGGCATCGGTCCGTGCTATGAAGACAAGATTGCGCGGCGGGGCATTCGGATCGCGGATCTGGTGGATGTCGATTTCGCCGGCCTATATCGCTCGCTTGCGGAAGACAAACAAATCATTGCCGAAGCTTTCCATGTTGCGGATCGCGTAGATTTCGAAGAGATTCTGGATCGTTATCGCGCATTTGCTGAGCAGATCCGGCCGATGGCGTGCGATACAGCGCAATTGCTGAACGCGATGATCGGCGAAGGCAAGAGCATTCTTTTCGAAGGCGCGCAGGGCACCATGCTCGATATTGATTTCGGAACATATCCATTCGTGACCAGCTCCAGCGTCGCGGCGGGCGGGGCGTGCACGGGCACCGGTGTTGCTCCGACAAAGATCGACGGGATCGTTGGGGTTTCGAAGGCCTACATCACGCGAGTGGGCGCGGGCCCGTTTCCTTCGGAAGACCTGACGACTTTGGGCGAACAAATTCGCCGCGCGGGAAACGAGTACGGCTCGGTAACCGGACGGCCGCGGCGATGCGGCTGGTTTGACGTACCGCTGCTGCGCTATACGGCGGAAGTGAATGGCTTCGACAGTCTCATCATCACGAAACTTGATGTTCTGGACGAACTCGATGAGGTTCCGGTCTGCGTAGCTTATGAAGTAGATGGAAAAATCGCAACCCAGATGCCCGCGAGCACGCGGGGAATCGAAGCGATCAAACCCGTCTTTGAACGGCTTCCGGGATGGAAGCGGTCGACGCATGGCATTGCGCAATTGAGTGATCTTCCAAACGAGGCACGCCGCTATCTGGAGTTCTTGGAGGAAAGAACCGGAGTGGAAGTGGGTTCCGTGTCGAATGGCCCGGAGCGCAACGAGACGATGATTGTGCCGGGATCGAAACTGGAAAAGCTGCTGAATTAAGATACCGGTTCGTTCGTCGCGAAAGGCAACTGCCGTCCTGCGTTACGTGAATAGCTTTTGCGCCTGAAGCGGGCTAACTTTACTAATCCACCCAATCGGCAGTACTCTTCCGTAATGCGACCTCTTCGGTATTCCATCAACATCACATTGGACGGGTGCTGCGATCATCGAGCAATCATCCCGGACGAAGACTTGCATCGTCACGCGGCCAAGACCCTTGCCGAGGCCGATGCCCTCCTCCTTGGTCGGGTGATTTACGAAATGATGGAAGCAGCGTGGCGGCGGCCGGCGCAGATGGGAGCGAGGCCTGACTGGATGGAACCCTTCGCTCGGACGATCGATGCGGCAAAGAAGTACGTCGTGTCGAGCACCCTGGACCGGGTCGACTGGAACGCGGAGCTCGTGCGCGGCAATCTGGAAAAGGCCGTGCAGCAGCTCAAACAGGAGCCGGGTAAGGGACTGCTCACGGGAGGCGTGAAGCTCCCGCTGGCTCTGACGGAGATGGGATTGATCGATGAGTACGAGTTCGTGGTTCATCCCAGGCTGGCGGGCCACGGGCCGACGTTATTCGCGGGGCTATCGAAGCTTGTCGATTTGAGGCTCGTCAGCCGGCTGGAGTTCGGCTCGGGGGCGGTGGCGATGCGGTATGAGCCGAGAAGATAGCCATTGGGCTTGTCAGCCCGAGTCGGCCGCATCATTCAGCTCGACTGTCATGCATTTGGCGCGAAGAAGTGGATCACAAAAAACGCGAACGCGGAAACCAGCGCGGCCGCGGGAATTGTGAGAATCCAAGCCGTTACAATATCTCCCGCGACATTCCATCGCACTGCTCTAACACGCTGAATGGAACCGACTCCGGCAATGGCCCCCGCCACAACGTGAGTTGTCGAAACCGGTAAGCCCAGCGCCGTTGCGAAAAGAATGGATATTGCCGCGCCCGTCTCCGCGCAAAAACCGCTTCGCGGTTTCAAACGGGTTAAGCGAGTACCGAGCGTTCGAATGACTCGCCAACCGCCGCTCAACGTGCCCAAGCCCATGGCTGCAGCGGAAGCGAGGATGACCCAGTCCGGCACATGAAATCCGCGCTGAAAGCCTCCGGCGACCAGGACAGCGGTGATGATTCCCATGGTTTTCTGGGCGTCGTTGGTTCCGTGAGCGCAACTAAGTAGCGCTGCCGAGAGGATCTGGGCATGCCGAAAGTAGCGGTCCATGCGGGCGGGAGTGTATCGCTGGAAAATCCAGTAGACCGCGACCATCAGCGTATAACCAAGGAAGAGGCCAAGCAATGGAGCAAGCACAATAAAGGCCAAGGTGCTGGGCCATTTACCAACAATCAATCCTTGGGTGCCCGCCTTCGCTAGCGCAGCACCCGCGTATCCACCGATCAAAGCGTGAGAGGAGCTGATAGGCAGTCCCAGGTACCACGTCAAGAGATTCCATAGGACGGCACCAATGAGACCGGCCAACAGGACATATGGGGTAACAATATTTGTGTTTACGAAGCCCTTCCCAAGGGTCGAAGCCACTCCCGTGCCCAGGAAGAAGGCCGCCAGGAAATTGAAGGCGGCCGCCATCCCGACAGCCTGAATCGGACTCAGCACTCTGGTTGCGACGACGGTTGCCACGGAATTTGCGGCGTCGTGGAAGCCATTCACGAAGTCGAATATTAAAGCAATGCAGATGATGAGAACCACGAGTCCCAGGACGGACATGGGTGGCTAGCTGTTCTTTACCGCAACATTCTGGATGATCTCTGCTACGTCTTCGCAATAGTCGGTCGTTTGCTCCAGTATTTCAAAAACCTCCTTCTGCTTGATCAGTGAGAGGGCATCTATATGGGAGCTGAAGAGTTTGCCGACCAATGTACGCTCCACCGCATCGGCTTCATTCTCGAGGCGATTCACTTCAATGCAGTCGTCCCAAACGGGCTTTCGGTCTTTCAAAGACGCCATAGCTCTCGCTAGAGCGCTACAGGAATCATCAATCATCCGGCCAAGCTGGACGGCTGCGTCGGGAATGGGATCGAGACGGTACGCCACGATGCGGAAGGTTGCATCCTCGATGGAATCGACGACGTTATCCAGCGCAGTCGCAAGCGTCTGAATGTCCTCCGGATCGAAGGGAGTGATGAAAGTAGCTTGCAGCCTGCGAAAGATCTCGTGAATGATGTCATCGCCGTTTCGTTCCAAAGCCTCCATTTGCTTTGAAATTTCACACATTCCCAAATAGCCCGATTTGAGGCCGGAAATCAGGAGCTGTGAAGATTGGCACATAATCCTGGTGTACTGGTGGAACAAATCGAAAAACTTTTCATCGCGTGGGAGCAGGTTCATCGGAGTCCTGTTACACGTGAGATGGTATAACCCTGGAGACGTTTCCGCAAGAAACGGGACTGGTGTAGGCTTCGAGTATGAATCGATACATAGCGTTTTTGCTGCTGGCGGCAGGCGCGCTTTCCGGCAGCCCGCATGAAGCCGAATGGAAGCAGTTGTTTGATGGAAAAGACTTGAAGGGTTGGAAGCACGTCGGTCCTGGGGACATGACAGTGGAAAATGGCCTTATCCACACGCACGGCGGCATGGGTCTGCTGTATTGGACGGGCAGCAAGCTGGGCGATTGCGTAATACGGGTCGTTTACAAGATGCGCGATCACAACGATAATTCCGGGGTTTTTGTGCGTATACCGGTTGCGCCCACGGAACCGTGGATGCCGGTGAACTACGGCTATGAAGTGCAAATCGACAACGAGGCGCAAGGCGAGGATGAATACCACATCACCGGCACACTCTATTCCTTGACTAAGCCTCTGGCCCGGCCTGGAAAACCTGGGCCTGAGTGGAACACCATGGAGATCACGCTGGACGGCCCGCGAACTATCGTCACGGTGAACGGAGTGAAGGTCACTGATTATACCGAGGGCGACCCAGTGCCTCCGAAGAAGCTCAATTTCGAGCCGGAGCGCGGCACGCGTCCGAACTATGGATATATCGGCCTGCAAAATCACAGCGACAACGACATCGTGTTTTTCAAAGAGGTCGCGGTCAAGCCGCTCAAGTAACTGCGCAATTGGCTACGTGCTTACGCGCATGGTTCTATCGTGTGTGTGTAGCAGACTAACAGTGTGACCGGCCAGACCGCCACGCGCTCAGGAGTTGGACTGAAGCGAGCAATGGGGCTGTTCCCCGCCCTCGCGGCCAACATGCTGAACATGGTGGGCGTCGGCCCATTCATCACGATTCCTCTGATTCTTTCCGCGATGCATGGTCCGCAAGCCTTGTGCGGGTGGATCTTGGGAGCGCTGATTGCAACCTGCGACGGACTGGTCTGGGCGGAGCTGGGCGCGGCAATGCCGGGATCAGGAGGCTCCTACGAGTACTTACAGCAGGCCTTCGGTGTCCATTCGCTGGGACGGCTCATGGGGTTTCTCTTTCTATGGCAGGTGATGCTGGCCGCGCCTCTCACTGCTGCATCGGGAGCAGTCGGATTCGCCGATTACGCTCGTTACTTGCTTCCGTGGCTAACCGCCCCCGAGCTGAAACTATTGGCCGTTGCTGTGTGTGTTGTCTCGACGGTGCTCCTGTATCGGGACATTCGAGCAATTGGAAAGATCTCGATAGTCCTCTGGGTCGGACTGATACTCGCCATGGGCATTATTATTTGGGGCGGCGTATGGCACTTCGATTCCAGCCGGGCATTCAACTTCCCTCCGCACGCGTTCCATTTTTCGCCGGCTTTCTTCATGGGACTCGGCGCGGCCACGCTGATCAGCATGTATGACTATAGCGGCTATTTCAACGTGTGCCTGATCGGAGGCGAAATCAAGAATCCGGCGGTGACGATTCCGCGGTGCGTGCTTCTGTCGGTCGGCATTCTCGGAGTTCTGTATCTCGCGATGAGTCTGTCGATTATTGGCGTGGTGCCCTGGCGCGAGGCCATCGGCTCTCATGCGATCGTCTCTGATTTCATGGAGCGGCTCTATGGGTCAAGAGCGGCCGCGCTGATGACCGGGCTGATTCTCTGGGTGGCTTTCGCTTCGGTGTTTTGCGTGCTGCTCGGCTACACGCGCGTGCCTTACGCGGCTGCATCCGAAGGGCGCTTCTTCTCGGCATTCGCTCGCGTACACCCGACCCGAGATTTCCCATCGTTCTCAGTTTTGTTCATGGGCGCTATGTCGGCCGCAGCCTGTCTGCTCAGCTTGGAGGCTCTGATCAAAGCGCTGATCGTAATCCAGATTGTGACTCAGTTCGCCGCGCAATGTGTTGCGGTCGTGCTGATCCGGAAGCTGCGAAAGAATATAGTTCGGCCGTTCTCCATGCCGTTTTACCCGGTACCGGCGCTGGTTGCACTGGCCGGCTGGATTTTTATTCTCGCTTCGAGCGGCGCGATTTACATTCTGAGCGGCTTTGCTTTGCTGGCATTCGGAATCGCCGCGTATCTGTGGCGCGCGCGGATGCTGATGGAGTGGCCGTATGCCTCGCATGCACGCTGATCACTCCATTTCGATGATTCGCCGTAGTGTCCGTAAGCCTTTCAAAATCGCTTTTCGCTCGGCGGGGCCGGCTCGGCGAAGGGCTTCCAACAGCGGATGTATGGTCAAGGCCGGCAAGGTCTCTCGCAGAAAGGCGCGGACTTCTTCGGAAACCGCAATTTTGCTGAACCGTCCGTCGGTCTCATTCTGCTGTCGCGCTACCATGCCACGTTTCTCGAGCCGGTCCACGATTCCCGAAACAGTACTATGCGCCAAGCCCACCTGTTTGCTCAGTTCTTTCAAGCTCAAACCATCGGAGCGTGTCAGGATCTGCATAACGCTGCGCTGCGGGCCGGTTAACTCGCCGCGAGCAAACTCAGTTTCGACCGGCTTCCGCAATATCTCCCGAATCACGCGCAAATTCCGATCAATTTCCTGAGCCTCTTGCAGGAGCTCTTCTTTGGCAGCCTTCCGATCGCGCGTGAGGGCACGGACGCCGCGTGTCTTCACCATACGAGGGGAATGAGCGCTTTCACGTCTCGTTTATACTGCACGTAGTTTGCGCCGAATTGCTCCATCATGAACTTCTCTTCCAGCAGAGACTTGATACGAAACGCGATTAGCGCCACAGCGACTCCCACAAAACCGCCTAAGTGACCGAAGACAATAGCAGTGCCGAGGAGGGCGAGTAAAAGGCCAGAGTAGATGGGGTGCCGCACAATCGCATAGGGTCCCCTTTGCACTAGCTCGTGGTCCTGTTTGAGCGTAACCATTCCGCTCCAGTTCCGTCCCAGGAAAAACCGCGCCCATATACCGAAGCAGATCCCGGCGAGCGTCAGCAATAACCCTGCATAGGATGCGGCTAGTGAGCTCGGCACAACGCGCCAGGCGAGCGGCCCGATGCGCAGGTCTCTGTCGAAGAGAAGTACGAGGCCAACAGCGAGGAGAACCGCGTGAACCAAATATGAAGCAAGTGATTGTCTGCTTACGCTGCGTTTTGAAGTGAAGGCGGTAAGGAGCCAGATGACACCGAGGACGGTCCACGCAGCATTAATCGATGTGCGAATGTCAGGTTGCATATAGTGTCCAGCAGTTTCGTATACGACGTGTCGTATACGA
>CAVWUV010000019.1:0-44240 GCA_963758245.1 uncultured Acidobacteriaceae bacterium
TTGAGAATCGCCGCGGAGTGCATGGTGGGCGTCCATGCATTGCCCGCACCAGCGTCTCAGTGCGTCGAATCGCGCATTGGTACAACTTGGGACTTATTCCAGAGGAAATCATCCGAAAGTTCGCCCATCTTTCTCTCGCGCAAGTCCACGCGGCGCTCGCATACTATCATGCAAACCGACAAGAGATAGATGCAGATCTGGAAATGGAAACCCACGCTGCCGAAGCGCTTGAACAAGTAACGTTGATTCGGGCGCGTGAGCCAATTCAACCCCTACCTCGATGAAAATGCCATGGATTCGGATGTCGTAGGAGCACTGCGACAGCGCGATGTCCAGCTCGAAGTTCCGCCGCGTTGATCGAAGCCTTGCGTTTTCCGGCAGAAGACCTTCTGCAACGATGGCGACGCCCTGCGGAGTGTCGACCGCGACATATTCAAACTTCGGGTGAAAGCAAATTGCGAGGTTAGCCGGAATGGTCCAGGGAGTGGTCGTCCAGATCAGGGCGTAGACGTCGCGGTCGGCGAGCGCGGGATCGATTTTCGCGGGATCAGACGCGAGCCGGAAACGCACATAGATGGACGGACTCGAATGATTCTCATATTCCACTTCGGCTTCGGCCAGCGCGGTGCGATCCCGAATGCACCAATGAACGGGCTTGAGGCCTTTGTAGACGTAGCCGGCGTGCAAAAAATCCACGAATGCCTGCGCGATGACCGCTTCGTATCCGGCGCTCATGGTGAGATAAGGATCTTGCCAGCGCCCCAGATGCCGAGCCGCTTGAACTCGCTGCGGTGAATGTCGACAAATTTCGACGCATAGGCGCGGCATGCGGCGCGAATATCCACGCTCATGGAAGCTTTGCGCTTTCCTAACTCCTGGTCCACGCGGAACTCGATCGGCAGGCCGTGGCAATCCCAGCCAGGCACGTATGGCGCATCGAAGCCCGCCATGGTTCTCGATTTGATAACCAGATCCTTGACGATCTTGTTGAACGCAGTGCCGAGATGGATGTTGCCGTTTGCATACGGCGGACCGTCCTGAAAGATGAATTGAGGATGACCGGCGCGCGCCTCGCGAATGCGGTCGTATAGCTTCATAGCCTCCCAGCGTTCGAGCATCTTTGGCTCGGCCGTGGGCAGGTTGGCCTTCATCGGAAAATCTGTTTTGGGCAGGTTGACCGTCTTTTTCAGGTCAACCGAGGAAAGATTCATGGACTAATTTCATCGTAGCGGACGGAGAGAAAGATGGGCGGGTTTAGGGGATGTGGAGGGTTTCGTGACCGAAAAGCCGCTAGATCTTCACGAGCCGTATGCGCATGCCGCCGCTCGAGTCATGACATATTTTCAACAGCCGGGAGTCTCGAGGGGCGCGGAACCAGTGACGGCCACGGAGGGCCTCCGCCGTTCCATTAATATTGGGATAGATGAAGTTTCTTGTCAGCATTTACCGTGACGAAGACGGCGTTTACATTGCCGAGTGTCCGGCCATACCCGGATGTATTAGTCAGGGCCACACCGAAGCCGATGCGGAATCAAACATCTCTGACGCAATTCGTGAGTGTCTCGCCGTCCGCTCCGAGCTTGGCATGCCTTTGACTACGACGACGCGAGAAGTCGAAGTCAGCGTCTGATGCCGTCGGTCCCAGTACTTCGTCCACGTGACGTTGTGCGCGCGTTCGAGCGGCTGGGGTGGCAAGTCGCTCGCCATCGAGGAAGCCACATCATATTGACGAAGCCCGCTTCGCCCGTTACGCTCTCCGTGCCAGATCATGATCGAGTTGCGAGAGGAACTTTAAGGGCGTTGATTTCCAAATCGGGACTCACAGTCGAGCAATTCCTGGCTGCAACAGAGTAGTCGAGCCTATGCGTTGGAGAGTCAAGCCCGAATCATGAACCAGATCGACCCCGAGTTGTAAGTGGTGCGATTGCGCCGAGGCTATCTCGAGTTTGGGGGCGTAAGCGCGCCAGCACTTTGTGGAACAACAGACGCCCGCGAGATGTCAGCACGCGGCGTTGTTACTCGATCAAATGATAAGCAATTCATGCCACTGTTTGAGCTCGCTGATTTGCGGATAAGTGAGGTCGAGCGCACCACGTTTGAAGAACTTGCAATCCGTGAACGGTATGATCTGCAGCTATCACTTCGAAAATCGATCCACGTTATAGACGCTGGTCTCTACGTGATCGAGGAGGAGTTCGGGGATTGGGAGGATGCGAGACGCAGGATAGACCTTCTCTGCCTTGACCGTGAAGGACCTGGTTGTAGTGGAACTCAAACGCACCGATGAGGGCGGGCACATGGAATTGCAGGCACTGCGTTATGCTGCGATGGTGTCCACACTCACTTTCGAGAAAGCCGTCGAGGCGCATGGCGAATACCTACGCAGATGTGAAGACAGCAGCGACCCTCGGGGCGCGATTCTGCAGTTTCTGGGCGCATCGGAGGATGAGGCACAAGAAGTCGCACTGAGCAACGACGTACGGATTGTCCTTGTATCTGCTGATTTCTTCCCGTGAGCTCACGACAACTGTCCTTTGGCTGAATGAGCGCGATCTGGACATCCGCTGTATTCGGATGCGGCCATACCGGTGGCAAGGGCGAGTTTTAATTCGTGTACAGCAGATTCTGCCGCTCCCCGAGGCCAGCGATTACCAGGTGAGGGTAAGGGAGAAGGCGGTAGAGAAACGCGCCGCCGAAAAGAAATTCAATCCGGATTTTTCGAAGTACAACGTAATCGTCGGCGACAAGCTATACCCGAGCCTCTGGAAAAGAGCCCTTGGGTTTCGAATTCTGTATACCGCATTAGCGAACGGGATCAGTCCAGAAGAGCTGGCGCGACACTTGGGCAGGTCAGTGCCAACTTGGTTGATCACTGTCGAAGGTGCGGTCGAAGCTGCGGAATTTGCGGATCGCGCATCCCAAATCACCACGAAGTTCGGGAAATATCAGCTGAGCCGATTTTTCTGCGATGACGAAGAGTTGCTTCGGTTAAGCGGTAAGACTTTTGCCATCTCGAACCAATGGTCTATCAGCGACATTCCCGCCTTCCAAGCGATTCGAGAGTCCCATCCAGAGCTAGAGCTATCCTTTGCTAAGGTCGCCGCCGACACGGATGAGGCGCAACCGCAAGCCCAAACGTGAAGGAGCCGGCCGCCGGGGTTAATCCTGCGAAAAACAGGGGCCGCGGTCGCCCTTGGGCTATGTAAATTTGTCGGCGCAAGTCCCGAACGGCTTCGGTCCCCAAAGCCGACTTGCGGCCCGGCCAATCCGTGCACTTGTGCGAGATCCGCGTTGCACGTCAAGTTGTCGAGCAGAGTGGGTTGCCCCGACACGTCAGCGCGAATGTAGTTTTTTCACGCACCAAATTGGCGGGGGCGATGTGTTAGCCGCTTTGTGCCGGAACGCTGTCCATTATCTGGAGGAGGTTTTGTCCTCTAGAGTGGCCTTTCCACCGTTTTCCTCTGCGCCAGCTTTCTCGCGGCGAGACCTCGAATACACTTGAACTCAGTATGGATGGAGTGGCTGATGACGCCGCAGAACTGCGGTTGATCGCGGACGCCAAAAGCCGCATTCTGAGCTTTTATTACAACCGGGAGGATAGCCGCCCGGATCGCCTACCCGAGTCCGGCCTACTGTTCCACTACACCTCAGCAGAAGGGCTAAAAGGTATTGTCGAGAACAACGAGCTCTGGGCTAGCTCTGCATACTTCCTCAACGACTCTGCCGAGATCACCTACGGTTATGGCGTGTTAAGGGAGGTGCTGGAGCGCTGGGTCCAGACCTGTAAGCACGACGAGTACTCGCTAACTCTCGGGCTGGCGCGCGATCTTCTCAGAGGCTTCGGCCACGATCTTCTGAACAAAAACTTGGTTCACCCTATCTATCTGGCCTGCTTTTGTGAAGATGGAAACCTGCTGAGCCAATGGCGCGCGTACGGACAATCTGGCGGTTACTCACTCGCGTTCAAATTCTTTCCGTTCATTGATGAGTCTCGCGTACTCCGACCGGAGTCGGTGGCCTATACGAGCCGATTGATCAAAGTGGAATACGAGCGGGCAAAGCAACTCGAACGATGCAAGCTTGTCCTTGATGAGGTGTTGCCGTACTTCGACGATCCGGAAATTACCCGGGCAGTCCAGGGCGTCTCTTCCAGGGGCGGTCCGGGCGAAGGTTACTCTGAGATCTACAGGATCGTAGCGGACGTGCTCATGGAACAAGCCGTGGCATTCAAGGATAAGGCTTTCGAGGCCGAAAGGGAGTGGCGCACAGTCGTGCGCAGACGCGAACTCCTCAAGCAAGGGATCGAGGATGGAGGGCGCGCGCCCGTCGAAGTGTACTTCCGACCTGCCCGAGGTCTCCTTATCCCTTATGTAAAGCTGACCCCCGCTAGTGGCGGTGAGAAGATCCCTCTCGAGCTTGTCCGGTCTGGTCCGACGATTGATCGACTATCGGCGGTCCTGTCGCTTCATCCCTTTCTCTGCAAACATGGTTTCAACAGCGTGGGCGTCAGGTACTCGGGAATATCAGCGCGCTTCTAACAATCGAACCCGAATTCTCTATTCAATTGCCCATCGATTCGATCAGCTTCATCGCCTCCCAGCGTTCGAGCATTTCTGGCTCGGCCGTGGGCAGGTTGGGCTTCATCGGAAAATCTGTTTTGGGCAGGTTCACCGTCTTTTTCAGGTCAACCGAGGAAAGATTCATGGACTAATTTCATCGTAGCGGACGGAGGGAAAGTGAGCGATTCGCCCGTGATGAAGAGCAGGAGGGTTTCAGGATGCTTCGGGCGGGCGCGGGCACAGGTATTTGAAAAATGCGCCGCTCTCCCATATATAATTCTGCCTGTTATGGCTGCGCAAAATGGCTCAAGTGGTGCCTCTGACAATCTCAATCCCGGATCCATAAATTGGGGAAAGGACGATGCGGATCAGGCCATTCGGCAGCTAACGAACTACGTCGAATCAGAAGCCGATAAGGCCATGGCCTGGTACTGGCGCAACAAGCAGTGGAAAGCGCGGCTCTCGAGGACCATTCAGCTCTCCGTGATTGTTCTCACCGCGCTGGCCGGCCTATTTCCCGTCGTCGTGTATCTCGCAAAAGACATGAAATGGCCATACCTTGGAGAATCAGGGTTATGGCCTTCGCTGTTCGTTGGGATCGCCGCTACCCTCATCGGTATTGATCGCGCATTTGGCCTTTCCAGCGGTTGGAGCCGCTACGTGCTCACCGCGACCTCAATTCGCAAGATGCTCGAGGAATTTCGGCTCGACTGCGCATTAATAATGTGCAAACCGGGGCAAAGCGCGTCTGATCGGTCCGTTGCAATCGTGCAGCGGGCAAAGGAGTTCCGGCTCGCCGTCGAAGAGGCGGTGTTGCAAGAGACAAAGGATTGGGCAACGGAGTTCCAGAACAATATCTCGCAGCTCGAGAAGGACGTGAAAGCCCAACTTGAAACACTGAAAGGCGAAGTTGAAAAAGGTAAAACGGCGCAACTGCAGAAGGAGCCAGGCGCCCTGGAACTCAGTATCCCGAACGCGTCCACCGCGCAAAACGGCAAAATCCAAATCAACCTAAATGGAGCCAGCGGGCCGCTCGTCGAAGAGTTTCTTCAGGGCGGCAGCAAATGGGTCCACCTGGGTGTTGCTCCCGGGCAATATAAGGTGGCCGTACAGGCGACGGTTAATGGGGTCCCAGCAACTGCTTCAGCGGCAATCGTTGTGAAGTCCGGAGAGATTGCGAAGGCTGAACTTCCGCTTCCGGAATAGCTCGGCTGGATTTCCCTTACCGCATCAGAGCGCTACTAGCTGGCTCGCAGGCGGGCTGTGAAGACCCAACCCATAGCTATTCTGGTGAAGAAGCAATGAACCGGTCGACGAGAGCAGTGTCATGGTTGTCATTCGCAGTCGTGATGTATTTGATTCTGACTGACCTCGTTCGGCCTTGGACGGAGCTTCCCGCGCTCGGGAATATTGGATTCACGCTCGTGTTTGTCCTGTTCGCGATCGTGCACTGCGCGGCCTGTGCAGGCTGGAAGCGCACGGGACTTTTTTTTGGCCTCGCTGCTCTCGTCTCCTACCTGCTTGAAGAAACCGGTGTGCGCACTGGTTGGATTTACGGAGCCTACCACTACAGCGGGATGCTCGGTCCCAAGCTCGGGCACGTACCCGTCCTGATCCCTCTGGCTTGGTTCATGATGATTTATCCCTCCTGGGTAGTGGGACGCGCTCTGACGCGAGGAGTGGACACCAGATCGGCAGCAGGATTGGCTGGCCAGGCAGCGATCGCAGCCATGGTGATGACTGCCTGGGACACCGTTATGGATCCCGGTATGGCGGCTGCCGGCAACTGGACTTGGGAACACGGCGGGTCCTATTTCGGTGTGCCGTTCCACAACTACTTGGGGTGGCTGCTCACAACGTTCCTCGTCTATTTGGGAGCGGGGTTTCTTTGGACTGTCGAGGGGGAGACACCGGTACTGTCGAAGGGCTTTCCTGCTCTCCCGATCTTCGTTTATGCGTTTTACGCGGTTTCCTACATGGTGCCGCGACGGATATCTGCGCTGCGGGTGGTGGCGATCTTTGCAATGGGAATGCCTGCGCTGCTGTCCTTGATACAGGTGTGCCTGCCCAAAAAACTGGTGAACGGAGAGGAAGGTACGCTGAGATGATCTTCTAGGAAGGGCGCCCGGGCACGGTCAACTCGGCCAGCCAGTAGCCCGACATAGCAGCGGCTTGCGCGGCTCGCTGGCGACCCGCGTCGTCCACGGCCTTCAGGGCGGCTTCGCGCCGCTCCTGAAACAGTTTCTCCAGATGCGCGCCGTAGTAGCTCCCATCCTGGCGCGTGGCGTATCGGGTGACCGATTCGGGGCTGCCGATCTTCAGCGTCTCCCCCAGTTCCAAACCCGCTTCGAGGAAGAAGTCCCGGTCCTGCCCATCGGGCACGCCGAACACGAACGGCTCTCCCCAATCGAAGGCATTCTTGATCATTCCCATAGGATATTTTGTCAGCAATTCGAGGGCGCCCCGGTTGAGGTACTCCAGCAGCAGCGCGCTGCCGGGAGCGGATTCCGCTGCGATCGCGCGCAGAGTCTCCTTTATCCCTTCTTCCGGGACGTACATGCTGACGCCCTCGCAAATGTAATAGGTCTTGCGGCCGGGCTGGAAGCCGGCATCGCGCAGCACCTCGCCAAGGCTTTCCCGCGCGAAATCGATCGGGGCATAAACCACGTTCGCGCGCGAGCCGCCCAAAGCTGCTTCGACGCGCCGCTTTTTGTATTCCTGGGTGGCGCCGTAATCGGTCTCGATGACGGCGACGTCCTTCAACAGTTCGGTGAAGCGGTGGGCCCGCGTATCGAATCCAGCGCCCAGGATAACCAATTGGGTTGCTCCGCTATGGATGGCGCGCTCCATCAGCTCGTCGATGAAGCGCGTCCGCACCAGCATCAGCCAGACGAAGACGAAGACATCGGGATCGTAAATGGCTTGCTGAAAATCCTGATCTAGAGCCTTGCTGATGGGATGGTCGGCTATGAGAGCCAACTCAGCCGGGCCGATCAGCCGGTCGGCGACCCAGTCGGGATTGCGCATGCTGGCGTCGGGCTCGCGCGACCCAAACGCACGCGCCGCGGCGGTCAGAATCGAGGTGCGGGAGGGTAATCCGTTGGCTTCCATTCAGGAATTATCGAATATTTGCGGATTGCGCGAGCTCCATCAGACTGGGACGCTCGAATTGTTGTACCCTGGGGCAATCACCTAACAAAGGGAGGCCTCTCCATGACTGCTCCCAGCTACGCCGTTCCCGGCTTAGTTCTCGGCCCAAGCTCGACATTCTCCGTGCAAGTTCAGGACTTGCAGAGCGATTTGCGGGCTCTAGGCTATGTGAAAGGGCCCATAGACGGCTTGTTCGGAACTGGCACTCAGAACGGTGTCAGGGCTCTCCAGTACGACCTGATGCACAATAACGGGGCGAGCACCGGAAATGACGGCTCGGCGCCGGTTGCGATCAGGAGCTACAACAATGGTTCCGTGTCAGCCCAGACCGGTATGGTCGACCAAGGACTTGTGGGTTGCATTGTCGCCATGCTGTCTGATCCCGCGCTCCCGAAACTGCCCTTTTCGCTCAATCCCACGAGCGATAATCAAGCCGCGCTCGCGGCTCTCCGCGCGATGTCACCCAGCCCGGTGCCCATATCCTTTCTGCTGGCGATACTGTCCCAGGAGAGCAGTTGCCAGCATTTTCAAGTGCCCTCGAAAACGAATCGCGATCATTACGTGACAGTAGGACTGGATCACAATCTTCCAGCCGATCCTTCGATCATTACTTCTCGAGGGTATGGAATCGGCCAATTTACGCTGTTCCATCACCCGCCCACGGCAGCTGAAATGGCGAGCGATATAGCCGACCCGGTCCGAAATGTCTCTCGAGCAATATCTGATCTGCTCAGTAAGTATCAGAACTGGGTCGCAGGTCCGACGGATACAGCGGAGGACCGCACACACGAGTTTGGAAGCGGCCCACTGCGGCCTTGCCAGTTTCCGGCGTCTGATCCGCGCTATATGAAGGTGTGTGCAACCTGCCTTGAACAAGCGGGAACGATAAACATCATTGCGGGCGTGACCCCGTTGTGCGGGGGCTCCAACGCGACATATGAGCAAACACAGTACCACATCGGCAGCTATGCCGGAGTACCCGTAAGGAAAAACATCCCTTGTGATTGGGCATACGCCATCAGGCGTTATAACGGCTCTGGTGTGAATTCATACGATTATCAGGCCGAGGTACTTCAAAAAGCGTTGAGCATGGCGTGAGACTTAATCTCCAGGTCTGGAGAGTTTGGCTGGGACTAATTAGCGCGCCGCTCTGCCGCCAACACTTCACTCAATTCCTGCCTGGCGCGATTCAATCCGGCAGCATGTTCGGCTGGCGAGCTCTCCGATGAACGAATATATCGGCGGCGGCTCAAGGGACGAAACCAACAAAGATGCAACTGACTCCCGGTAACATTCTTCCGCTTTGGTGTACTGTTTCTCACGGTTGTAAGTGTCGCCGAGATACATTAACGCTTTAGGCAAGTTGATCCTGGCGTCCAAAGCCCGCGAAAGTTCTACATCCTTTTTGAGAAATGCCTCCGCCGGTTTCAACTCTCCCCGCTCCAGCGCGATCCTGCCGTTCAACTGCAACGCGAAAGCGGTCCTCGGATGCGCGTCCCCATAGGCCTTTTGCTCGTCTTCTAAAGCCTGGCGGGCCAGAACGGCGGCTTCGTTCAAGTGATGCTCATTGAGCAAGACTTCGCCCAAAAAACGCATCACGTCGCCGGTCTCCGGATGATGTTTTGGATACCAGCTTTCATCGATTCGCAAAGCGCGCCGATAGCTCTCCTCCGCATCCCGATACTGTCCCAAATGATTTTCGATATAGCCCAGATTCATCAATTCCAGGGCTACATCCGGATGATTAGCAGGTTTGGTCCGCTCGTCGTATTCCAACGCGCGGCGCGCGAACGGCTCGGCCTGGGCGTACTCGCCAAGATCGCTATAGCCAGTCGTCAACAAATTCCACACATCAGACTTCAGTTCATCGTCAGCTGTGCTGGCGGGCACATGTATGAGCGGAGTCAAAACATCGAGCGCCTTCTCCGGGTATTTTCGAACGAGAGCCGACGCCAAGGCAGTCTTATATTTATAGATAAGCCGCTCTTCCCGCGGAGTGATGCTCTCCTCAATGGCGATAGCCTTCCGCATGCAGGCTTCCGCGTGCGCATCCTGAGCCTGCGCGGAATAGAGTACCCCAAGCTGTACAAGCACCTCGGCGAGCTCGTGACTTTTGGGATCCGCCGCTGAAAGGATCCGGTAAGCGGAATGAAGCGTGGAATCGGCCTTCTTAAATTCACCCAGATTTGCAAACAAACTGCCCAGTGTCGAATAGAGCTGGCCTTGCTGAACCGGATCGCTTTTTAAGTTGTCTGCCGTTTGAAGCCCTCGATCCAGGAGATCGATCACGAGAAGGTCTTTTGAGGGCGCTACGTCGTTATTGCGCCCGCTGAACAGCTTGTCGGTGAACTCTCGCGCCATTCGTGTTCGCGCCGCCTCCGCAACAGCCGCATCACGCGCATGCGAAAGCCGCACCCTATAAAACGCGATAACAGCGATCAGCACCGAGATCGCCGCCGCCGCTATGGATATAGGCACTCTTCTGCGTTTAAGGAATTTCGCGACGCGGTATCCAAGAGTATCCGGGCGCGCCTCCAGGGGCTCGTTATTCAGGTAATGGTGAATGTCCCGCTTGAGAGCGTTCACTGAGCCGTACCGCTTCGATGGATCCTTGTGCATCGCCGTCAGGATCAGGACATCCAAATCGGCCCATTGACTGCGAGTAGGAGGCACAACCCCAGATCTGTAGAAATCTGCTGATGACCCAATAAACGACGGCCTCTCGGGTTCCTTTTCGCGCAGCATCTGCTCCGCCTGCAACGGCGTCGACTCAGACATGTCGAATGGGAGCTTGCCCGCCAGCAGCTCATACAAGATGACACCGAGTGCGTACACATCGGTGCGGGTTGAGATCTCGTTCGCAAGCACCTGCTCCGGCGCCGCATAGGCGAGCGTGATCGGGTGAAGTCCAACTCGGGTAAGGGTCGCCAGGCCCGAATCGTCAAGCTGCTTGGCGATTCCAAAATCCAGCAGCTTCACCTCACCCGAAGCGGTGACCAGAATGTTAGATGGTTTCAGATCGCGATGAATGATTGCCTGCGTGTGAGCGTGTTCGACTGCATCGCACACACAAAGAACGAGCTGCAACCGCTGCTGAACAGAAGACTGGTGTGTTTGGCAGTACCCGGTGATCGGCTCGCCTGCAACATACTCCATTGCAAACCAAGGCGTGCCACTCGGCAGAACTCCACTCTCGTAGATTCGGGCAATAGACGCATGCACCAGCCGCGATAAGAGACGCTGTTCGTCAGCAAACCTCCTCAGGTGATCGCCTGAAAACCAAACGTTGCGCGGAATCTTAACGGCGACTTTGGATTGCCAATCCTCTCGTTCGGCCAGGTAGACGAAGCCCATGCCGCCTTCGCCGAGCTTCTGCAGCAGCCTGTATGGTCCAACTTCGCCTCCACGTTCATCGAAAGCTTCCTCATTGATCACCTGTATTCCGCCGTCCAGGAATGAGCGATCTGCATCTTTCCGCAACAGGAGCAGCAATTGGCCAGCCAGCGTTTCTTTCCCTTCGGCGGCTGATTCCACAAAGCGCAACCGCTCCTGTTCAGGAAGCTCGCAAGCCTCGTGAAACACTTCCTGTAATTTGTCCCAGTCCTCTTTGTTCATAAGTCCTCCTGAACAGATAAGCGGACCTGCGATCTATGAGTGGCTGCCAAATTGGGTCTCGAGCCAAGCGCGGGCGAAACGCCAATCGCGTTCCACGGTTGGTTTGGCTACGCCTAGCTCGGTTGCGATCTCTTCTTCCAATAGACCCGCGAAGAAACGGTATTCGACCACTGCTGCCTGCCGGGGTTGAGCTTGTGCAGATTGTCAAGCAGATCATTCAGCACCACCAGATGCTCGAGGGAAAGCACCTTCTGTTCGAGGTCATAATGCAGCGGAACACGAACGGTATTTTCGCCGCCCCTCTTAGCGGCCAAGCGGGCTCGTGCGGCGTCGCACAAAAGCTGCCGCATTGCCTGTACCGCAATGCGCCGGAAATGCAGCGGTGACGTGGCGGGGAAATTCTCTGAAGCAACCAGTTTGAGGTAAGCCTCATTCACAAGCGCCGTCGGATTGAGCGTTGGGTTCGGAGAAGTTCTCCAAACCGCTGAGGCCACGCGGCGCAGCTCGTCATAAATAAGCGAGAAACGCTCGTCTAGATTCGCTTTGCCACCCTGGCCTTCAGGTTTCGCAGACGCTGCCGCGCCGGCCGCCGAAAATTGCTTTCCAGACATGATGGCTTACCTCCAGAAATCTCGTACTAGTTGGCGAGGAACAACAGGGGCGTTTTTTAGATTACCTTACCAAACGCCATGAGAGGAGCACTTGAGAAATGATCTGTAACACGTGCGGCCATAGCAGCCCATCTTTATCGACGTTTTGCACAATTTGTGGACAGCGACAAACCATGCAGCCCGCTGTTGCGGGTGCCGGAGGGGTCACCACGGCCGTAACCAGGGAAGCGAGTTTCATTCCGCCCAGGCAAGAAGGCGTTGCGCTAGAGCAGGCGAACTATGCGGGGTTCGTGCCTCGCTTCTTCGCGTTCGTAATCGATGAACTCGCAGCGGCCGCCCTCGGCAGTGTGGTGTATGTCGTGATGGCCGCGATGGGGGGCCTGCTCGTTGCTGGTGGAATGCGCACCAGGCATACCGCGGGAATAGGAGCCGGCGTTGGTGCAGGCGCCCTGTTCTACGTTGTGGGCGTGCTTCTAGGAATTGCAGCGTACATCCTTTACTTCGTGAAACTCGAAACCGGGCCCAGGCAGGCAACTATCGGCAAAAGCATTCTGGGGCTGAAAGTAACTGATCTGGCGGGCGGCACCATTAGCGTGGGTCAGAGCTTAGGGCGATTCTTCATCAAGAATTTGTTCTCCGGTCTGTTTCTGTGTATCGGCTTCTTGATGGCGCTGTTCACAGAGCGCAAACAGGCGCTACACGATTTAGCCGCCGGAACGCTCGTCGTGCGTCGATAATCGAGTCCCATCATCCGAAGGAGAACACCGGTGAATAACAAACAAAGATATTTCCAGTCGAGCGTACCTGCACGCTTTCTCGTGCCGGGCCTCATTCTTCTCTTGAACACCGCCGTGCTGGTCGCGCAACAACAAGCGGTATCCGTTCAGGAACCGGAGTACGCGAACCAGTTCGCCCTCATGGGGCCTGATGGCAAACTTATTCCACTGGAGCAAGAGCCGCTCAGGTTCGAAACGCAAAGCAAGCGAAACTTCGTGATTGCGCCAAAGGTCACCAGCGAGGAAGTCGTTCCACAACAAAAATCTCCGGTTCGGGCCGCGGCGAACGCTCACTTCGTTGTGCGCTTGCATATTGGCGATATGGATCCGACGACCGTGATCAAACTGGAAAAGTTCATTGTGCGGAGGAAAGATCGCGAGTTACTGAAAACTCAGGCGAGTGCAGGCATCTTGCCGTTCAGCAACGTAAAATCGCAGAACAAAGAGACGAACATACCGGTGACGGTGAAGAAGTATGGAACAAATTCCTTTGAGGTTACTCCGTCGCAACCGCTGCCGCCTGGCGAATATGCGTTCGTGACATCGACAGCCTTAAGCTGTTTCGGGGTGGACACCTCGGCCGCGGCATCGCCTGAGGCAGCTCCGGCCGCTCAACCGGCAGCTCCGCCCAACCAACAGGCTGCGCCGCCTGGTGAAAGAGCGCCGCAAAGGTCATCAAATCCGATGCCGGCGAACAATCCAGCCGTACAGTCAGGCTGGAGATTCCAGGCAATTGCAGAAGGCGGACATGAGGCCACCATCCAGGGCATTGTAGAGTCTGGCGGAAAGCGAGGTCCGGCGATACTGGCCGTACAATGCAGCGTCCGTCACTACAACGGCTCTGGACAGGTGTGCTTGTCGGACCCGCGATGAAGAAGTTAAATCCGGATCCGGACAATGACATAGGCGTAGCTTGGGATCTGCCGAAGAAAACCCAGGCCCGCCCCATTGTGCCGAAGACAACGTTGGCCTGTTATTACCGGCCCAAATCAGGCGAGACGCAGGAAACGCCCGAAAAGAGACTTCTGCCTATTCCGGCTGCAGCTTCTTATTGTGTCTTCAGAACCGATGGACATTGTTCGACCGCTGCGGGACACAACTGAGAGTTTGATTCCGAAAGTCAGGAGCAGGGAACGCCTCTATGGGAACGAATCATCTAAAGCGCACACCGCTGGCTGCTCCACATTTATCGCATGATTGTATGTATGAAGAAGACCACGGAAAAGATGTCGTTCTCCCTTATGTGGATGCCTTGAATCGCGGCGATCTTGAACGAGAATGCAGGCTGTCGCAGACGGCTCAGAGCCGGCAATTGGGGTTCACTGACACATAGGCAGACCGCTCTCTGCTAGGCGTTCGCTGTTTCCTTCAGAGATCCCATGTCGATGACGAACCGGTATTTCACGTCGCCTCTCACCAGGCGTTCGTAAGCTTGATTGATTTGCTGGATGGCAATCAACTCGATATCGGCTGTGATGCCTTTTTCGGCGCAGAAATCAAGCATTTGCTGTGTTTCGCGAATGCCGCCGATCGCAGAGCCCGCTAATTGCCGCCGGCCCATGAGCAGCGAAAAGGCTGAAACGGGCAGGGGATTCGCGGGCGCGCCTACGAGCGTGAGCGTTCCGTCGCGCTTCAGCAGGCTGAGATAAGAATTCAGGTCGTGGTTGGCCGAGACCGCATCGAGAATGAAGTCGAAGCTACCGAGATGCCTGTGCATTTCGTTTGCATTTTTCGATACAACTACCTCATGCGCGCCGAGCCGCAGAGCGTCGGCGGTCTTCTCGGGTGAGGTGGTGAAGAGGACCACGCGCGCACCGAACGCGTTGGCGAATTTCAAGGCCATATGCCCGAGGCCGCCGAGCCCCACTACGCCGACCTTTTGGCCCTTTCGGACATTCCAGTGGCGCAGAGGAGAGTATGTCGTGATGCCGGCGCAGAGCAAGGGAGCTGTAGCAGCGGGATCGAGCTGATCAGACACTCGCAGAGCGAACGCTTCATCGACCACGATGCTCTCCGAGTAGCCGCCGTAGGTCACACCTCCCAAAATCTTGTCTTCGCCGTTATAGGTAAACACCGGAAAACTTTCGCAGTACTGCTCGAGTCCTTCACGGCAGTTGACACAAACACCGCAAGACCCTACCATGCAGCCGACTGCTGCAACGTCACCCTCTTTGAATTTCTTGACAGCGCTGCCGGCCTTCACCACGCGCCCGACGATTTCGTGGCCGGGCACGCACGGATAAACGGTGGGCGCTACGCTTTTCCACTCATCTCTCACCTGGTGCAGATCGGAGTGGCACACTCCACAGTAGAGAATGTCGATCTGTATGTCCTGCGGTCGAGGGCTGCGGCGCGGGATGGAGCTACCCGCCAGGGCCGACGTGGCGCTCTGTGCTGCGTAGGCCTTTGCCGTATACGTGCGCGGAACCTGCGGCTGGTTTTCCACTTCCAGGGTCGCGCTTGATCCGGTGTTGCTCATGTCGAATATTTCTCCTTGGTAAGTACGTTCTACCGATCCACTAGGGCCATCATGCGCTCGTTGTAGCGCGGTCCGGACACGGCTTCGGGTCGCAAGGCCTGATCGAGCTGCGCCATTTCTTGCGAGGTAAGTTTTAATGAAGCGGCGGCCACATTTTCTTCCAGATATGTTCGGCGCTTGGTGCCGGGGATGGGTACAATGTCATCCCCCTTCTGCAATAACCAAGCGAGTGCGACCTGTCCAGATTTCGCATGTTTTTGTTGCGCGATCTTCTCGACGAGTGAGGCAGCGCTCGCGTTGGCATCATAATTTTGTCCTTGGAAACGGGGATCGCCGCGACGATAATCGCCTTCGGGATATTCTTCCGCGCGTTTTGCTGCGCCGGTAAGAAAGCCGCGGCCTAATGGGCTGAACGGTACGAGCCCGATTCCAAGCTCGCGCAGCAGAGGAATTATTTGCGGCTCGAGATTGCGCTCCCAAAGCGAGTACTCGCTCTGCAGCGCGGTGACAGGATGAGTTGCATGGGCGCGTCGAATAGTCTGCTCACCAGCTTCCGAAAGGCCGAAATATCGCACCTTGCCCGCGCGGACCAGGTCCGCTACGGCTCCCGCAACATCCTCAATGGGAACGTTTGGATCTACGCGATGCTGATAAAAAAGATCGATGTAGTCTGTCTGCAGCCGCTGTAAAGACGCCTCGGCTACCTCGCGGATGTGTTCCGGCCTGCTGTCCGTTCCGTTGATTTTGCCGTTATCTATGAGGAATCCGAATTTCGTGGCGATCACAGCCTGCCCGCGCCGCCCTTTCAATGCACGTCCGACGAGCTGCTCATTGACGAACGGTCCGTAGACCTCGGCCGTATCGAAGAAGTCAACACCGAGTTCGAGCGCTCTGTGGATTGTGGCCAAGGATTCGTCCTCATCCGCGACGCCATAGGACTGGCTCATGCCCATGCATCCGAGTCCGATGGCCGACACTTCGAGGCCTTGCCTTCCCAATCGTCTTTTCTGTAGCATCCCTCCTTCGATGCAAGGACGCTAGCTGAGGGTGCGCGGCATCAGCGCATGCATGTACCGAATTAATGCCGATTCCCTAAACACTATGCCGCAAAATGTCGAGTATTAATCAAGTGGCCTCGCATTTCCTTTGGAGATGCCGATATGGCTAGACAAGGGCCGCCAGTCAGCGGTTATGAGAGCAACAATTCTGACAATTCTGCCGCATCCCAGTGAGCGGCACGTGCAAGTCCGGTCTGCACCGACGGGTGAAACTTCTCTGCCGCAAACGCAAGGGCTGGTCCCGTCAACGAGCGCCTCGGGCCAGACGATGCCCTCGATCGAGTCAGTTATACTGCACAAACTGCTTTCCGAGCTCCAGGCCCGCGAGGTAGCGGGAGTTTCTCAGCCCTACCGGGTGGAAACGCCGAGTCCGGCCCAGCACATTGCCTTGCTTCGCACTCTGTGGCTGTCCCTGTGGGCCTTGTCAATTGTTCTTTGCGTTTTCGTCGTCAAATACCTCGACAGCGAACAGACGGCGAGCACGATCGATACCGCGCAGGCGCGATCTATCGATAAAGTAGCAGCCACACTCGGGCTTCAAAAGATCCAATTTTCGAACATGATCGTCTCGATACAGGGTCTGGCCGGCGTGATAGCCTCGACATCGGCGCACACGGCCCGGATTCCGGCGATGCTGCAGCGCTTGGCCAGCGACCTCAGACAAACCGCTTCGCTGCCGCTTTCCGAGGCAGGCGAGCAGATGCTTCCCACTATCGTCTCGCCGTCATATAGGGATGCTTCGGCGGGAATTTCAATGGGCGGTCATCATCATCCTCTGATGGAGGACTTGATCGCGCCCTCCGATGTAGTGGTACACCACAACAGTCTCGGAGTGATGGATTATTGGCTGGTACCCCGCCTCGTATCTGGCGTGTGGACCATGACCAAAGCGGTGCCGATCGCGGAAAGCTCTACGGGGATTTTTGTCCACGCTATTGCGGATGTCAAGGACTACATGGTGACGCCTTCACGCGATTGGATCGCCGCTTCCGAAGCAAACGACAACCATTAGCGCGCTGTCACTTTCCGACGGGCTCAGTGCTGCTTACGGGGTGCAAACGCAGCCGGCGATCGTGCATGGCTTGATACAGATTCACCGGACACAGGCGTGCTGAAGGGATCGATTCGACACTCCACTTGTAATCGCTGACCGGCCTCGAATCGGTATAGACGCCGATCAGATTCAGCAGGGGCCCAAAGTCCGGCGGCGGGGGAGCGAAGCGAGAACGCCCATGGATATTCCAGAACGTGGAATACGCGCCCGAATGCGCGCCGAGGTCGTGCGACCCGCCACTCGCGAACGGCCTGGTGCAAGCGCCGCAATCCAGATCGGTGAACAAGCTCGAGTAGTTGGCCTCGCGATGATGGTCCATACAAAGATCGACTCCGCGCCCGTCCGAGAAAACGGTATGAAGCGCATACCATTCGACGGAAATATCGTGGACCAAGCGCGTTGCGATATTGAAGCCTGTAATGAGGTTCTCTGTGCCTTCGCTGACGTCGACGCCGTGATGGCCATTCGATCCGCGTGCGCTCGCATTGATTGCGCGGTTTGCGGAGGTACTCAGGGTCAGATTACGAAGGGTGCAGAAATTCGTTCCGTTCAGGCCGATTGCGAAATCGGCGTTCCGGATCTCGACGTCGTCGATCCAGCACTGCGCGGCCCTGTCAATCGAAATTGCATTGAATCCCTTCTCTTTGAAGTGACCCGGGTAGGGCGTCCAGGGGAATTGGATCGACAGATGTTCAATTCCGAGCTCCCGGACCGAAGGTTCGAAACGATGAATCTCTGGCATCCACTCCGCGCGGATATCGTATGGCAGCGCGCGTTCCAGCAGAATCCTGTTCCCACGCACGGAGCTGACGCGCGACAGGAAACGGACAATGTTGATGGTCCAGTCGCGGTGCGCGCCGCCAGGCATCAGGTCGCCGTATAGGAAACGCAGGAGCGAGCCGGAGGTCGGCCCCTCTGCGGGATCGTTCTCTACCAGGCGGATCCATTCACCAGGAGCGACGGAAGGCACGGCCGAAACAACCAGCTCGCGATCGCCTCGCTTTGCGGGCGCGGTGACCGCTGCCAGCCTGGTGCGAGGATTGATCGGATCATCGCCGGTGACGCTGAGGAACCCAGGTCCGAACGACCACTGAGATTGGTTGTTCTCCGGCTTGTTTCCGTAAACGTCGGTCAGCGAATGTGGAAAGAAGAGGATAGTCTTATCGCGCCCGGCTCCGCGCAGTACGAAATTGCCTTTCGAGATCTGAAGCTTTCTGGTGATAACGTACGTGCCTTCGGGGATAAATAGAACGCCACCGGAAGCCCGCTGAAGAGCGGTCTCGAAGGCGCTTGTGTCTTCGGTGTGGCCATCGCCAGCCGCGTGGAAATCGCGCCTCAGGTCGTATTCAGACGGTGCTGAGGGGATCGGCGCCTCGCCGCCGTGGTAACCGGCGTACGAGAAATCGGGAAGGATTGCTTCGGGTTTCCATTTTTCGCCGTCCACGCCCCAGAAGCTGGAACGCGTGCACTCTAACGGCGCTGAAAGCGCGACTCCTGCCAGAACACCAGTCAGGAAGATAGACGGCAGTCTGCACTGGCTCCGGACCGGCATGCGCAAATCGTACTAAGCGCTGTTCGTGGGCGCTTCCAGGCCTCCTCATCAGCCAGAGAAGCCAGCATCTGAGAGGCGACTGCATCCTGTTCTTCGGGTGGAAGCGTACCTATCTTCTCAAGAGCCTTGTCCAAGAGGGGACCGATGCTTCGAGATTAGCCCCCGATCCGCTATTCGCCGCCGATTCGGTTCCGCCTCTTACGCGCCTACTGCTTCGCGAACTTGTTTGCGCGCGTACTCTTCGAGTTTCCGGGCGTCCGCGTAAAACTTGCGAATTCCTTCGCTCAGCTTATCGTTCGCCATAGCATCTTCGTTGTGCATCCAGCGGAAGGTCTTCTCGTCAAGATGAATCCGCTCGCCCTGACTTCCCTTTGCAGCTTCTGGTGTTAGGCCAGGCTTGATTTCGCCGTCAGTCTGCGCCATCTTTTGCAGCAGGTCAGGACTTATCGTAAGCAGGTCGCACCCGGCCAAGCGGGTGATCTGCTCAACTTTACGGAAGCTCGCGCCCATCACTTGCGTCTTGTATCCGAACTTCTTGAAGTAGTTGTAAATGCGCGTAACCGACGCCACGCCCGGATCCTTCTCGATCGGTATATCGGCGCCCCCGCCCTCTTTCTTGTACCAGTCATAGATGCGGCCGACGAAAGGAGAAATGAGCGTTACGCCCGCCTCGGCGCAGGCCACGGCTTGAGCGAAGCTGAACAGGAGCGTCAAATTGCAATGTATCCCGGCGCGCTCCAGTTGCTCAGCCGCCCGGATTCCCTCCCAGGTGCTGGCGATCTTGATCAGAACGCGCTTACGGTCGGTGCCTTCTTTCTCATAGAGCTCGATCAGATGATGAGCCTTGGCAAGCGTTCGCTCGGTATCGAAGCTCAATCCAGCGTCTACTTCGGTCGATACGCGACCGGGAATCACCTTCAAAATCTCCGTGCCGAAACTCACGAAGAGTTTGTCCATGAAAGCCTCGGCTTGGGCCTTTTCGTCCCCGCGCGCCTCATCCGCGTGTTCAACGGCGGCCTCAACCAAATGGCGATACTCAGGGCGCTGCGCGGCGCTGTAGAGCAGTGAAGGATTGGTGGTAGCGTCCTGGGGTTTGAGGCGCGCGATCGCCTCAATGTCACCGGTGTCCGCCACGACGACGCTATATTTTTTCAACGATTCAAGCAGTGTCATTGTGAATGCTCCTCTTCGCGAAATCCGCGACTGTGACTCAAAGTTATCAAATTGGCAGCCCGCCTGGAGAGATCAACAGATAACATCTCTCGAACCTCCGTCAGGCGGCCGCCGAACCGGCCGATTGCAGCCAACTCCGCATCTGATGACGCGGGGCCAGGCCAGCCTGCTGAAATACTACTTCGCCGTTCCGAAAAACGATGAAATTGGGAATGCTCTGAACGCGGAAACGCGTGGCCAACTCCGGATTCGCTTCCGTATCCACCTTCAGAACCAGAGCCCGACCGGCCATCTCCCGGGCGAGCGCGTGAACTTCCGGCCCCGCGGCTCGACACGGCCCACACCAGGCAGCCCAGAAATCCACCATTACAGGAACACGCGCCTCCCGGATGATCTCGTCGAATGACGATGCGTCCACCTCAATCGGTTCTGCTGAGGCAGGAAGAACCGCTTTGCAGGAGCCGCAACGCCCGGTGTCCGCCAGGTGTTTCGCGGAAACCCGATTCTTCGTTCCACAGGCGCTGCAAACCCGAATCACCGATCAATCCTCCGATTGTTTGACACCTCCGGGGCTAGAATTGGAACGAAAATCATCCGGCTAAACGTATAATCCTG
This sequence comes from uncultured Acidobacteriaceae bacterium, assembly GCA_963758245.1. Classification (GTDB taxonomy): domain Bacteria; phylum Acidobacteriota; class Terriglobia; order Bryobacterales; family Bryobacteraceae; genus Bog-105. Next base: position 20,643 of record CAVWUV010000019.1, read on the forward strand.
CTAACGTGCTGAGATTTCATTGGATTTTGCTATTCGCCTTATGCCTGCCGGGTATGGCCCAGGAATTTGATACAGCCATTGTGAACGGGCGAGTCATGGATCCCGAGACCGGGCTGGATGCGGTCCGCAGCGTTGGGATTCGAGCCGGCCGAATCGCGGCCGTTTCAGCTGGTCCTCTACACGCCAATACGGTGATTGATGCTCGCGGTCTGGTGGTCGCGCCGGGTTTTATCGACCTGCATCAGCACGGACAAACGCCAGAGAATTACCGGTTTAAAGCTCATGACGGGGTAACTACCGCGCTCGAACTCGAAGTTGGCGTCTGGCCACTGCGCCCGTGGTACGCGGCGAGAGAAGGTAAGGCGCTGATCAATTTCGGCGCGAGCAGCGGTGAAATACCCGCCGCTATCGCGGTGATGCACGATCCCGGTACTTTCTTGCCGCGCGGCGATGCCGCCAAACGCGCTCCTGCTGCTGATGAGCAACGCGAAATTCTCGCTCACATCAAAGAAGGTCTCGACCAAGGTGCGCTCGGCGTCGGCCTGGGCATTGCGTACGTGCCGAAAACCACCCGCGAGCAGATCCTCGAAGTGTTTGAAGTTGCGGCCGCATACAAGCTGCCCTGCTTCGTCCATATGCGCAATGGCGGACCGGTCGAGCCGGGCGTTCTCGATGCCTTGCAGGAGGTCCTTGCGGACGCTGCCGCCACCGGCGCGCCGCTGCATGTAGTTCACATCACCAGCATGGCTTTGAGCGAAACGCCACTATGTTTGCGCATGATTCGCGGCGCGCGCGAGCACGGTCTGGACGTCACTACGGAAGCTTACCCGTATACCGCCGGCATGACCGACCTCGGCTCCGCCATTTTCGATCCGGGATGGCAGGCGCACCAGAGCGGCATCACCTATCACGATCTGCAATGGGTGGCTACAGGCGAGCGCCTGACCGAAGAGACGTTCGAGCGTTATCGCAAACAGGGCGGCATGGTCGCGGTACACAGTATTCCCGAGGCGATGGTGCGCCTGGCCATGGCTGATCCAATGGTCATGATCGCCAGCGACGGCATACTTGAAAACGGCAAGGGCCATCCGCGCGCCGCCGGATGCTACTCCCGCGTGTTGGGACGCTATGTGCGCGAAGAGCACGCGCTTTCTTTGATGGAAGCGCTTCGCAAGATGACGCTCATGCCCGCAGAGAGGGCCGGTTTGAAGAACAAAGGACGCATCAAAATCGGAGCAGACGCGGATCTTACAATCTTTGATCCGGCACGTGTGGCCGACCGCGCGACCTACGAGAATCCTGCCCAGTACTCGGAAGGAATAGCGTACGTGCTTGTGAATGGTGTCCCGGTGGTGAAGGACGGAGCTTTACAAGAGAATGTCTTGCCCGGTCGCGGCGTGTTACATGAGCGGTGAGGAAGATTTCAATCGGTCCCGAGCGCTCGCAAGGGCTACGATTTTTGACCGGAACCGGTTCCCGGCGTCATGCCCGATCCGCGTTCCCCAGGAACAATCTCGGGAGCGGGCGATTCTCCAGGCGCGCCTGGCGTCAAGTTGGTTGAGCCAGCTCCGGCTCCTGCTCCTGACCCAACCCCGGAGGTGTCCACGCCTCTTGAACCTACGGACATGTTGGCATCGCGCGCGATCGTGTCATTAATGCTAAGTCCCAATTTCCTTCTTCTCAGGCGCTCCGCCCTTTGCTCCTCCGTAAGAGAAGTTTCGGGAACTTCATCGAAATCGCCCTGCGCGTCTACGGGCAACTCATTAAACTTGGGATCGGTCATTTAACACCTCTCGACGTTTGACCGATCTGGGGCGAAATCTGAAACAAGGGAAAATGTCTTTTGGAGCGGGAAACGGGGTGGATACTTACCAGATGACCGGATTGCGGCGGGAGTTCCTGCGATCCAGTGCCGCACTTTTCCTATCTAGCCGGCTTCTCAAGGCGGCAATGAATGCCACCAGCAGCATCCGAATCGGGTGTTGTGTTCCTCTCCGGGAATTACGCTCCGCGGCACAAGCCGGATTCGACTATGTGGAACCCGCCGCTGCCGAGATTGCCGAACTCACTCCGGCGCAATTTGAGCAAGCAAAACAGAACGTGCTTGCTTCGCCAATTCGTTGCGAGGCTTTTAACAGCTTTATCAGGCGCAGAGAACTGGCGGTTGTCGGACCGAATGTCGACTTGACCGCGGTTAAGGAATACGTCGATTTCACATTGGGAAGGTGCCGGCAGCTGGGAGCAACCATCGTCGTTTGGGGAAGCGCCGGGTCGCGCAATGTACCGGAAGGGTTCTCTCGCGAGCGGGCCTGGGAGCAGATCGCATGCTTCCTTCAGGCGATTGCGCCGATCGCCGCACAGCACCGGATCGTCATCTCGTTGGAGCCGCTCAATCGCAAGGAAAGCAATATCTTGAATACGGGCCGCGAAGCATTGAAGATGGTGAATCAGGTAAACCTTCCCGAGATCCGCATGATCATCGATTACTACCATCTCCGCCTGGAGAATGAAGGGCTCGATATTTTCGATGAGGCGCAAGGAAAGATAAACCATATCCACTTTGCGCGGCCACAAGGACGGCTTTGGCCCAAAGCTCCAGACGAGGACCCTTTGTATCCTCAGTTCTTCGAAACGCTGCGACGCCTGCATTGGACAGGCGGCCTATCCATTGAGGGGAATGGCTCGGTTGAAGCTGACGGGCGACAATCGCTGGCTTTTTTTCGCGAGGAACTGCGGAGCTGAGGGCGCGGCCGCGATTCATTATTCAGCCAGAACGCTTTTGAAACACTTCCGTCTTGATGATTCCGGAACCTTCCCGAATTGTCACCAGACGATCGGCCGAAACATTGGAGATCCGTTCCGTTCCGCCATTCGGCCAGCGAATATCCAGATCCGCCTTCGCAGCGTCGCCTAAGCCGAAATGAAGCCGAAGGTCATTCGCCGAGTAGAAACTGGCTTGGCTCAGCACTTCCTGTGCCTGAGTCTTTCCGCCATAATGCGCTGTTACTCGCGCGCCGATTGCTGTGCGGTTTGATTTTGATCCCACCAGTTTCACTTTGAGCCAGTGGTTATGGCCAGTCACATCATTCCGCAATAGCGACGGCGGCTCGTTTAGATTCATAATCAGGATGTCTACGTCGCCGTCGTTGTCGAAATCACCGAAGGCGCATCCCCGGCTGGCGTGCGCCGCGGCTATTCCCGGACCGGCCTGATCCAACAACTCCTCGAATTTCCCATTTTTCAAATTTCGAAACACGATACGCGGGCTTTTGAACGGATAATTCGGCAGCACCTTCTCTATCTCCGGATAAACGCTGCCCGTTACCCAAAACAGGTCTGGATATCCATCATTGTCCAGGTCGAAAATTCCGGCGCCCCAGCTTATATAACGAGTCTCGACGCCGAGCCCCGCTGAGTTCGTCACGTCCTCGAAATTTCCTTTTCCATCGTTCCGATAGAGAACCGCCGTATCATCCGCGAAATGCGTTTTAAGAATGTCCAGGCTGCCGTCCAGGTTGTAATCGGCAATGCCCAGACCCATGCCGGCCTGCTCCATTCCGTCCTCATTGAGCGCGACGCCACTCTCGAGCCCGACATCCGTGAATGTCCCATCATGATTGTTTCTGAGAAGGAAACTGGGAGTCGAATCGCAGGCGATATAAATGTCGGGCCAGCCATCGTTGTCGAAATCCGCCGCGACCGTCGTCATCGCGTAGCTGCCCTTTGGTTTCGATACGCCTGACTTGACGCTTACGTCCGTGAAAGTGCCGTCACCATTATTGTGATAGAGAGCAAGGAAACCTGGAGGCAAGCCACGCGGCCCGCAATTTACTGGAATACCCTTCCAGTTGCAATTCGCGTTTTCGCCGGGTTTGGGGATCTTGTTCATATCGAATTCCAGGTAATTCGCGACGAACAGGTCCAGATGGCCGTCCCGATCGTAATCGACGAACGTGCAGCCGGAGCCCCATCTGATTTCGGGGTTCACGAGTCCAGCTTTCGCGGTCACATCCGTGAAAGTTCCATCGCCGTTATTGTGATAAAGGACGTTCTGGCCCCAGTACGTAATAAACAGGTCATCAAAACCGTCGTTGTTGTAATCGCCGATTGCGACGGCGGAGGCCCACCCAGAGCGGCCCAATCCCGACCGGTCCGTTACATCGGTGAAAGTGCCATCGCGATTATTGTGGTAGAGCCGATTTATGGCTCCTTCCGGCGCGCCTTCGAATCGAGTACCGCTCAACAGAAAAACGTCCAGCCAGCCATCGTTGTCGTAATCCAAAAACGCACAACCGCAGCCGACCGTCTCGACTATGTAGGTCTTGTGTTCAGCAGGCCCGTAAATCAGAGGTGCGTGCAATCCTGCTTGAGCGGCGATATCTGTGAAACATGCATTGAACGGCAAACCGGAAGGCTTGCCTCGAGGTTGTGCCTTTACTCCGCGCGAGGAAACGCCCTGTGCCCACGCGCCGATAACGGGAGCTCCCATCAGCCCCAGCATGGTCCGCCGGGTCAGACTTCCTACCTTCATCGATTTGCAGTTTAGCAGCAGCGCATTAGGCGGCCAAGCGTTAGTTTTCTTCGCTTGAACGAGACGATAAGCAGGTTCTTCAAGCACAGGGCGTAATCAGCCGGACCGTTTGAGGTTCATTTTTTTGACCCCACAGCGTTCCTGTTCGCAAGGGCTGGCCCTGTGGCGGAAGGGCACTCTTATGCGCCCGGAGCAGATCATCAACTTACAGATTTCAAATAGTCACGAGCCCGAGGCTGATCTTTAGCGCATCATCGACCTTGCGCATTGTGGCCGCATCAACCGCGCCGAGGCGCTTCTCTAGGCGCAACCTGTCAATTGATCGGATTTGATTCAGGATGACCGCGGAGGGCTGCTTCAACCCGCTTCTTCCGCCGGTCGGAAGCGGGACCTCGCGAGGGCGCGGTGAAGTCCCGAAGTGAGAACTGATTGCCGCGACGATGGTGATCGGGCTGTGCTCGTTTGAAACATCGTTCTGAATGATGAGGGCAGGGCGCGTCTTCTGGATTTCGTGCCCGACCGTCGGATCAAAGGCAACCAGGTAGATTTCGCCGCGCCGGGGGAACGTCACGCTTGCTTGCGTACCGGTTTCCGTGAGCGACCGGTCTCGGCGAGTTGGGCTGCCTCCTCTTCGAGCGGGAACCATTCGGCTGCAATCGCGAGATCGCGTTCCGCGTTCGCGACGGCTTCTTCCTTGAGTCGTTGCCGGAGGTGCGCTTTGCCCTCAACTTCGACGAGATGCCGAACGGCACGGTCAATGAACCGGCTTCGGTTGCCCTTTGTGGTCACCCGATCAAGCACGGTTACCGTGGTTCGGGAAAATGATTTGAATACGTTTTCATAATTTTTCTTTCATTGTATGTCAAAGAATGCAGCTCTCGGACCTTGCGGCGGAGCTCTACATACGCCGCCGTTCATTGCTTTACAAGAGGAAAAGGAGAGATCTCCCTTCCATTACGCAATCGCTGCGGCGCGTGCTTACTAGGCCTTCGCTACGGCCGCAACTTTGAACGTTCCTGCAATCAGCGCCTGCGCCTCTTTCTGAATGCGCCTCAGGTGATCCTTACCTAGGAAACTCTCGGCATAGATCTTGTAGACGTTCTCCGTTCCCGATGGCCTCGCGGCGAACCAGCCATTTTTGGTCACGACTTTCAGTCCGCCGAGAGGCGCACCGTTTGCAGGCGCTCTGGTCAACATCATTTCGATCTTTTCACCGGCCAATTCTTCCGCGGAAACCTGTTCGGGCGATAGCTTCTGTAAAACCGCCTTCTCGTCAGGAGATGCTGGCGCATCAATCCGTTCATACACCGGATCGCCGAACTTGGAGGTCAACTGCCGATAGCGCTCGCCAGGATCGCTCCCGGTCTTTGCAGTGATCTCTGCCGAAAGGAGACCCAGGATCAATCCATCCTTGTCGGTGCTCCATGCGCCGCTATCTGACTGCAGGAATGACGCACCCGCGCTTTCTTCACCGCCAAAGCCTAGTGACCCATCGAGCAAGCCGTCGACAAACCACTTAAACCCGACGGGCACTTCGACTAACTGGCGTCCTAAATCGGCCGCTACGCGATCGATCATGCTGCTGCTCACCATCGTCTTGCCGACGCCTGCCTCCCGCCTCCATTGAGTTCGATTTCGGAACAGATAATCAATAGCGACCGCCAAATAATGGTTCGGGTTCAGAAGCCCGGCGCTGCGCGTGACGATGCCGTGGCGGTCGTGATCGGTGTCGCAAGCGAAGGCAACATCGAAACGATCTTTCAAGGCAATCAGACCGGCCATGGCGTAAGGAGAAGAGCAATCCATGCGGATTTTTCCGTCCCAATCGACGCTCATGAACCGGAACGTCTGGTCGACGGCCGTGTTGACCACCGTTAGCTTGAGGCGATAGCGCTCAGCAATTCGGGGCCAATAGGCCACCCCCGCGCCGCCGAGTGGATCTACTCCCAGGTTGAGACCAGCGGCTGCAACCGCCTCGAGATCTACAACCCGCCACAGCTCGTCCACGTAATTCGAAACGTAATCATAGCGATGAGTCGTGCCGGCCTTTACCGCTCTCTGATAAGGAACACGGGCGATATCTTTCAGTCCCGCAGCCAGCAGATCATTGGCGTGATTTTCGATCCATTTGGTTGCACTCGTGTCTGCCGGACCGCCGGACGGCGGATTGTATTTGAATCCTCCATCTTCCGGCGGATTGTGCGACGGCGTGATCACGATTCCATCGGCCAGCCCTTCTTTGCGGCCCCGATTATAGGTGAGAATCGCATGCGAAAGCGACGGCGTGGGCGTATAACCGTCCTCCTCGTCAATCATCACCTCGACATTGTTCGCAGCCAGGACCTCTAAGGCTGTTACGAATGCCGGCTCAGAGAGCGCATGCGTATCCATCGCCAGAAATAGAGGACCGGTAGTGCCCTGCTGGTGCCTGTAACGGCAGATCGCCTGCGTAATCGCCAGAATGTGGTTCTCGTTAAATTCCGATTTAAACGAGGAACCGCGGTGGCCGGAAGTCCCGAACGCAACACGCTGCGTCTTCTCCGCCGGGTCTGGTTTAAGCGAATAATAGCTGGTGATCAAACGCGGGATGTTAACAAGCTGCGAAGGGTCCGCGGGTTTACCTGCGCGCGGGTCGATAGCCATATCAGCTCCTATTGTGTGCCTGCTCTACTTAATGGAGCACAATTGCTATGACAAACGATCAGGAATGTTGTGTTCAAAGCGCAAACGGCGAAGGATAGCGGCTCGACAAAATCGCCGCATGTCAGAACAGCAACTTCAGCGATAACTGAATGATTCTGGGAAAGTTCTGCTGGTACAGGTTCACCGTTCCGTACCCGCTATAGGTGCCGTTCGATTGCCGCGTAGGGGGGCCATCGCCAGGATTGGTGTCCGGCCCGGGAAATAGCACTGTATTCGTCAAATTCAGCGCCTCAGCCCGGAACTGAATTCTCATCGATTCTGTCAGCGCGAAGTCTTTGTGTACTCCTAAATCGACGTTCGTGATCGCCGGGTTGCGTAAGGTCGATATCCGATCGGGCAGATTCCCCAGTCCGTATTGCGGAATGCTGGCATAGCAGCCAAGAGGATTCCCGCTGCTGTAATCGTTGTAGATGTAGTCGTTCAGCGTGGGACCACCGTTGGGCGTGTAACTGTGGTTGCACTCGTAGTAGTATCCAGTGTTCAGCCCAACCGGCGTGCCGGTTTCTGCTGAAAGAATGAAATTCGCGCTCCACCCATTCACGATCTGGCCAAGGACGCCGCGGGCGTTCGGCAAGATGTACCTCGATCCCTTGCCCACCGGCAGCGCCAATTCGCCCGTCAGGCTGAAGACATGCGTTCGATCGGTGTTCGCAACTTCATACCTCAGGCTCGGATCCTGATAAGGCCAGCCGTTCTGATACCCGGTGGCGCCCATGGTTTTCGAATATGTGTACGCTAATTGGAAGCTTACGCCCGCCGAGTAGCGTTTATCCAGCTTGACTTCCAGACCGTTATAATTCTGCTTTCCGAGCGGATCGTTGTATTGGCCGATTAAGTTGCAATACTGCGATAAAGGCAGCAGCAAAGTGATCCTGGAAATTGTCGGGTTCGAACCGCAGGTTGAGCTTGGCGGAATCCCCGGCACGCCGTAGTAGGGATTTGGCACTTGCTCATTGAACAGCGATGGATTGGCAATTCCCTGTTCATCCTGAGCTTTGGTAAGCGTGCCATTGTCCCAAACAAAAACTCGCAGCCTGTCCGTGTAGTTACCGGCGTAGCGCGCATCGAGTACCATCTGCCCCGGCAACTCGCGCTGGAAGCCCAACGAGAACTCCTGGGAGCGCGGGATCCGCCGGCCCGGGAAGTCGATCGACGCACCATTGCCGAGACCGGTCAACAGGCCCTGTGAGTTGCCGGGGGGAACCTCGAAACCGCTTGGAAACGGGTTGCCGCTTGCGAAATAGTTGGTGGGAGTCACGTTGCCGTTTGTCGAAGTAGTATAGGGCGTCGAGATGCTAAAACCTACGTCGCTGCCACCTTCCAGACCAACTGCGTAGAAGATTCCGTAACCGCCTCTTATTACGGTTTTCGGATTCAGGGCATAGGCGAAACCAAACCTGGGCTGGATATTACTCCAATCGGTGTCATATGCATCTTTGCCATTGCCGTTCACGCCAGGGAAGGTGAATCCCCCTAAGACGGTGGAAAGTGATGCAGGATTGATGCCGGCAGCAATGAGCGCTGGTGCATCGGCTGCCAGGTTCGCCTGGTATTGAGGCTCCGTCGTGATCGGGTTCACGCAGGTAAAGCACATACCGCGATTCAACCGGTTGTATCTTTCGCGCAGCCCAGCCTGCAAATCGTAACGCAGCCCTATATTGACCGTCAGCTTTTGCGAGACTTTCCAATCATCTTGCACGTAGAGAGCCCAGAAGGGAAAGCCTTGGATGGTCGTAGTGTTGTAATCGACATGTCCCCCGTCGGGGTAGCCGAGCAGCAGATCGGCTACGCCAAAGCCGTCGTTGATGCCGGGTAACGTATTTCTCTGCAGCGGATTATATTGAGTGAACTGAGTCCCAAAGTTAAATTGCCCATTCGGATTCCCGACCGATCCCGGATTCCCGTATTGGAAAAAGGCCACTTCGCCGCCGAAATGAATCGTGTGATTGGACACGGTTTTCGTCCAGTCGTTGTCGAAGTAGGTAGTGTTGAAAACATCGGTGTTGAGGTTGTTGCCAACCACCTGGGGATAAAAACCTACAGATGTGATCTCGGGGAGCAGTTTAAGAGTCGTAGTAGGCACATCCGGCATGTTCAACCCGATGGATTGCGGACTCGTGGTAGCGGCTAAATCGCCGTCCGGAAAACTATCGATGAAGCGGGTAAAAGACGCCTTGAAGTCGGCCAGCAGTGTGGGCGAAAAGATATGCGTCATGTCCTGGCTCGCCACCAAGTCCTGGCGCAGAGTGTTGATGTTGCCGTTTTCAGCGGGAGGAGGAAAGCCGCTGACGTTGCGAAATTCGGTGCCGTGCTGGAAGGCGAATGTGCTGTACCAGCGCGTCTTATCGCTGGTATCGTAATCGACGCGAACCATGGGCTGCCAGTACTTGTATTTGTCCGGGACGTTCGCAATGTAATTGTTTTGCAGAGCATTGGTGCCGCCCGTGTTAGGAAGCGGATAAAGGTTCAGAAGTGCTGCGCCAATCGGGTTGATCCGGTTCGCCGGAATGGTGTCATTCGGGAACTCCGTACGCGCGTAGGCATTACCGGGGCAATTGCCGAGGGTTCCGCCTGGCGCGGTACATACAGTAGTTGAGGGATCGTAAACGATGTAGCCGCTCTGAGTGAAGTTCACACCCGAACCGTTTGTCGGCCGCAGGTAAGCCGGAGGAACGCTGGTCACGGTGGTAAAGGGAATGTGCTCCAGGTATTCTTCGTAACTTCCGAAGAAGAAGATTTTGTCTTTCTTGACGGGTCCGCCGAACGTACCGCCAAACTGGTGCTGGTGCAGGTTCTGCCTTGGTATGCCGTTCAGGTTATCTTCAAAATTGTTGGCATTGAGATCGCCGTTTTCGAGGTACTCATAAAGGTCTCCGTGATACCCGTTCGTGCCAGATTTGGTGACCATATTGACCGTGCCACCGCCCGTGCGCCCAAACCGTGCATCATAAGTGGTGGTCATGACATTGACCTCCTGCAGGGCATCCACGTTGGGAGCAATTTCCCAGGTTCCCTGCGACCCATGCGCCTGCATGGTGACGTTGGCGCCGTCCAAAGTAAATTGCTGGTATCCCTGCACCCCGCCGCCCAGCGTGTAAGCGTTCGAGACGTCCCAAGCGCGCGTGCCGGAGTAGCCTTGCGCACCGAATTGCGTTTGGGTGAACTGCGAACCCGGAGTGGTTCCTAACAGCGTGTAAACCTGGCGGCCGTTCAGAGGCACATTTTCGAGCTCTCGCTCAGTGAGAACGGTTCCGCCAGAACCATTGGCCGTTTCGATCAGCGGAGGCGCGCCGGTCACCTCAACAGTTTGGGTTGCGGTTCCCAACTCAAGGCTGAAATTAAGGCCCGTGGATTTGCTGGCCTGTACAAGTACGTTGTCCTGTACCTGCGTTTTGAAGCCCGGAGCAGTCACCGAAACGGTGTAAGTGCCCGGAAGAACGTATGGGATGAAGTAATCGCCCTTGTCAGTGCTGGTCGTGTTGTACGCCTGCTGAGTGGCCTTATTAACGGCTTGTACGTCCGCATTGGCGACGGTTGCTCCCGAAGGATCGGTCACCCGACCCGTGATGGTGGCGCGGAATTCCTGGGCGAATAGGACGCAGGAAACAAGCAGTGACGCGAGGAGAGCGAGACCCCCTCGATTGAGTTTTCGAGGAAATGACATGACTAAACCTCCCGGGGATGACTGTCAGAGAAGACGCTTTCCCGAAAAGAGTTATATCACGGGAAATTTGACGCTTTTTTGGTAAAACGTCAGGGTATATAGAATCCGGCGGAGGCGCCCACCCACTCCAGATCTTTATTGAAGTCTACGCCCATCATCTTCCCGCGCCCCGTCCGAATAATCGTGGTGACCGGTTTCAGCTCGCCGTCCCATACGTACATAATTCGGATCTCGACTTTCGTCATCCCGGCGGGCGTATTAACCGTCGGTATGAAATCCATCCTCCGCTGAAGAATGAAATTGCCTCGTTGAGTTTCCGGGATAACCGCAATCTCGTCCTTCGTCGGCCCGATTGTCACGCCGAGCCCCGCGAATGAATAGAGCGGTTTCAAAACATATTGATCCAAATTCTCGGGCAGCTCCGTGATGTCGCTGAGAAAGCGCGTTTCGGGCACGCTGACGTGCCGGAACCAAGGCAGGGAGAACTTACTCAGCCGAAAGAACCAGTTCGGATGTCCCGCCCACTCGACGTCCAAATCGTCGGTAAATTCAAAACTAGTCTGGACGCTTTTTCTTACCAGCTCATCGACAATCACCCGATTGTAAATTCGCTTGACTTCTATTCCGTTCAGATACAATTTCCGGCCCTGCTTTTGAACTTCTGCGATAGAAGCGATTCTTATCCCGAGCGCTTTCTGCGTCACCAGAAAATCGCACAGTGTCTTCTGTTCGTAGGGGTCGATCTCGAGCAAGACCACCTCGCGGGGGTCATGCCCATGTAAGATGGCGCGGCGCAGCAACTCGATATAGCTCTGTTCGTCAAGCCCGTCCAGGAAGGACGTGAGATGCCCGTCAACCTTCTCCTTTAGCCGATAAACACGCTCATATTCTTGCGCCAGTACGGGTTGAAAACCATACAGAGAGGGAAAGCCTTGTATCTCCACCAACTTCGGTTCGAGGGTTCCGTCTTCTGCCAAGACAAGACCGAAATCGGCTTGAACGAAAAGCGGATCGCTCGCCTCATTGGGGACTCTGAAGTGCGGCGGAATGGCGGAATCTGACGCGGTCCTGTAGTCCGGATTGGAAGCGAGCTGCTCATACAGCTCACGCCCGTACCGCATCATTTTGTCGAGTAGCGCCTTTGGAATAAAAACAGGAGTCTCGCTGCAGCGAAACCCCACGTGAGTTCCCGAGACTTCGTCAATGCGCCGAAGAAACTCGGAGTACAGTTCGGGCGACCACTGCTCATTGAAGCGCCGGCGTAATTCAGGTACCACTCGGCTCTGCGCCTATACCAGAAACTGGCCGCTACTCATGATCTGGTGATCGTCGGCCCAGATGTCGAACTTTCTGCCGACCACGTCGATGTGAGTAGAAGAGGTCCACTGCGCTCCTGTATGAGCGCCATAGGGGTCACCGAAAGCCATGTGCACGCCAGGGATTTTTTCATCCTGGAGGATGTTGCCGACAACATCGTTAAGAGCCAGATTAGTGCCGATCGCAAACTCACCCACCCGATCGCTATTCTCATCCCGATGCGTATAGCGCCAAAATTCGTCTTCCAGCTCTTTGTTGTTCGAGCTTGCTCTCGTCAGCCGGTTCCGTTCTATTTGAAGCGTAAGCGGAGTCTTTTCGAGATCGCCGTACTTAGAGCATAGATAATCGCCAACAACGCCATCCACGACGAAGGTGCCGTTTACTTCGAGCGGTGATGTGAAGGTTTCGCCGCCGGGCAGGTTGCCCCACTTCTCGGGGCTGATAATGCCGCTTGTCTTAATCCATTTATAATTGGGCGTCATTTCGGCGTGAATATCAGTGCCCGCGTGGGTCACGGCGCGAATGGCTCGCGCCTTATTTACTATGTTCATCACCCGGATTGTCAATTCATCCACTTTCAGAAAATCCGCCCGCATGCCTTCGAGCATGATCTTCTTCTCGATGTTCACCATGTGCGCGTGACGCAGTTTTTTGCGATTCACTACATCCGTCATCTGCATGCGCGTCTTCAGCTCGTTCGCCTGGGCCTGCACAGCAAAAATGCTCACCTGGCTCGAGGCCAGATCGTCCAGGATTACCTGCGGCATGTCCGTTAATGGTCGAGGCGCGAGATCTTCCAACAAAAACGTGGCGTAGCTGCAGCCGCACTGCTCGAGCTCCGAAACCAAACTTGCGGCAATCTCTTCACAGGCCCGATCCGTGATCAACGTTACCTTTTCTGAAGGTTGAATTTTCAGACAGACAAACACCGCGTTGTGCGCGCCCGGTTTAAGCTCCGGGTCAAAAGGCCGGCCGTTCAGTGCGCGGTTCATTTCGCTGCGCCAGCGCCTATCTCGCTCGTTAGACCGGCCTCGGTCTCATAAATGATGTAATCCATCACCTTGCTTAAATCTCCCGTTTCCTGAAAAATCCTTAGCTGACGGTCCGCTCCCGTTCCGTTCTCCAGAATGCGGTGGATGTAGTTAATCTCGTTTCGAGAGTCGAGCTCATCGACAACATCATCGACGAAATGCAGGTATTCATAAATCAGGTCGCGTACCGGTACTTCCGTCTGCTTCCCAAAATCAATGATTTTCCCCTCGATGCCGTACCGCGCGGCGCGCCATTTGTTTTCCATGATCAGGGCCCGGCGGTAAAGGCGAAATCCCTGGTTTGCCGCATGCAGCTTATACAGCTTGGCTACGGTCGCTTGAATTAACGCCGCAATCGCAATAGTCTCGTCGGCTCGCAGCGGAACGTCGCAGATGCGAAATTCGAGCGTCGGAAAATTCGGATGTGGCCGGATGTCCCACCAGATCTTCTTGGCATTATCAATGCAGTTAGTCTTCACCAACAGGTTAACGAAGCTCTCATATTCGCCGTAACTCGGAAAATAATCAGGGATGTTCGTGCGCGGAAACTTGTCGAACACCTTGCAGCGGTAAGACTTCAACCCCGTATCCATGCCCAGCCAAAACGGCGAATTCGTCGACAGCGCCAGGATGTGAGGCAGGAAATATCGAGCCGCGTTCATCAGGTGAATCGCGGTTTCATGGTCTTCCACGCCGATGTGCACGTGGAGGCCGAAGATGAGGTTAGCGCGCGCCACCATCTTCAAGTCCTCCACGATTGTGTGATATCGCTCATCGGGATAGATGTCCTGTTTCCGCCAGTCCGCGAACGGATGGGTCGCTGCGGAAGCTAAGCGCAAATCGTTCTGTTTCGCCAGTGCGACAATCTGCAATCGGAGCTCTTTCAGCTCCTGCGCCGCGTGCTTGATATCTCTGCAGATGCCAGTGCCCACCTCGACGACCGACTGATGCATCTCGGCTTTCACTGCTTCCTTCAGGAGCAATTTGCTTTTGGCGATGATCTCGGAGTTGATGTGCGACCGAAGATCCCGCGTGATGGGGTCAATGGTCTGATATTCTTCTTCGATGCCGATTGTCAGGCTAGGTCTCATGGCTGTGCCCTTCAGGAAGTACGCGCAGGCGTGACGGGTAATGCCTTATCTTGACGCTGCTGTCTTCCTTGCGGGCTCCCCCTTCAAGAAATGACCCCAATGGTATTGCACTTGAGGCTGCTCGTCGCTGAGTGCTTTATCAATCGCCAGCTGCGCCACATTTTCGACTACCCAATCGAAATTCGCCTCGCCTACGGAATGAACATCCGCATCGGGAGCAGGGTTCAGGAAATCGATCGCGTACGGCACCCCGTCTTCTACCGCCAATTCAACCGTGTTGAAGTCGTACCCGAGCGCTCTGCAGAGCGTCAGCGAATCTTCGACGACGCGGTCGTAAAGCTCTTGCGAACTCGCCCTTCCGTCTTTCACATACCGCAGATGATGCGGCTGATTGGGGTCATACTTCATAACTCGAACCTTTTCTCGCCCCACCACATAGCACCTGAAATACTCGTTGAAATTTACCGCTGATTGCAAGGTCATGCACATCGTGCCGGTCTGATCATAGGCGTTGTAAAATTCTTCCGGCGAGCTCACTTTAAACACGTGTTTCCAGCCGCCGCCGCTGAAGGGTTTTAAGAATGCCGGGAAGCCGATGTAGTCGAAGACTTCTTCCCAGTTCAGCGGATACACCAGGTTCCGCATGGATTGAACTGTCGTCCCAGGTGGATGCGTTTTATGAGGCAGGACCACAGTCTTAGGTACTGCGACACCTAATTTGCTGGCGAGCGCATAGTTAAAAAACTTGTCATCGGCGCTCCACCAGAACGGATTGTTAATGACAATCGTGCCGTTTAGAGTCGCGTTCTTCAAGTAAGCCCGGAAAAACTCTATATCGTGCGAGATCCGGTCGATGATCACGCGATATCCGCTCGGCTCGGCCATCTTGACTCCGCCGATCCGAATATGTTCCGCTGTAACGCCGCGAATGTTCTTGCTGTTGATACGGTCCACCAACGCGGATGGAAACGTGTTTTCCATCCCGTAGATAATCCCTACTTTTGGCATAACTCACCTTTCCGGTCGCCGAGTTACTGAAAAAATTTTACCGCCATGCGCTGCCAAAGTGGCCAGTCGTGCTGCTCGCCTCCAGTCCAGACGTCCAACCAGTGCGGAATACCTTTCGCGCCCAGAATATGAGCCATTTGGAAGTTCGCGCCCAGACAAATATCGTGATCTCCAACCCCCAACACTAGTTTCATCTTTTGATAGCGTTCGAGAAACCACGGATCGTTGATATTCGGAATGTAATCAATCGGATTGTTGAAATAAAAGTCGTTGTCGTAGTACCCGTCCATGAATGATCTCAGGTCAAAAGAACCGCTCATGGACACGCAGGCGGAGGTGGCTTCGGGGTGTTTCATAGCAAAGTTGAGCGCGTGATACGCCCCAAAACTGCAACCAGTGGTGCAAATCTGCTGGGCGCCGTTAAGGCCTTTAATCAGTGGCAGCACTTCGTAAATGATGTAGGATTCATACGCGTTGTGCCGCATCACACGATCGTGTGGATGAATGCGGCGGTTGTACCAGCTCTCGGAATCCACGCTGTCCACGCAGAACACCTGCAGATGTCCCCAATCGATCTTCTGCCAGACAGCGTGAATCATGCCCCGGTCTTCATACTCGAAAAATCGTCCTTGGGAGCTCGGGAACACCAGTATAGGCATTCCGGCATGGCCGTAAACCAGCAGTTCCATGTTGCGGCCCAGCCTGTGACTGTACCAGTTGTGATAATCCCGGCGCATGAGTTAGATCGACCCGCTTCCATGTTACTTTGAGGCTGCGGAACCGACGAGATGCAGCGCGCGCTTTCAAAATTCAACTTGCCAGTCATTTTTGCCGTACTGTTTCTGCTGCCATTTGCCGGAACTGGAGCGACGGGGGACGACGATAAAGAGGATGAAGCGAATGGGACTTCAGCGGAGATAATTCGCAAGTATCTGGCAGCGACTCAAGTACATGACGCTTCCCGCAATGTTTCCATGGAGGTGAACATTAACGCCGCTGTGCCGAATTTGAACGAGCACGGCCAGCTGCGTGCCCTCAGGAGGATCTCCAGCGTAGGTAAAATTACTTATCGTGTCCTGGGGTTCACGGGAGATAACTCAATCAAGAGCCAGGTAATCGCCCGTTATCTGCAAGCTGAGCAGCAGGGCCAAGGCGATCAAAACCTGGCGATCACACCCGCGAACTACAAATTCAAGTTCAAAGGTGAGAAGACGATCTATAGCCGCCCAGCGTTTTTTTTCCAGCTCTCCCCGCGCAAGAAGAAGGTGGGCTTATTCAAGGGCGAAATGTGGCTGGATTCCAGTACTTACCTGCCGCTTTTTGAGAAAGGCAGGTTTGTTAAAAATCCCAGTATCTTCTTCAAAAGAGTAGCTTTCGAGAGGGCCTATTCGATAGAAAACGGGATCGCCGTTCCGCAATATATGAGCAGCATCATTGACACTCATCTCGTGGGCAGGGTGGCGCTGGACATCTTCTACTCGAATTTCACGCCCCTTACAGGTGCTGATCGGGCGGCGGGCGAATCAGCAGTCGTTGCGCCCGTTTCCAGGTAATTTGACATTTCTTCCCTCAGCGCCCAGTGCGGACACCGCTCCCGCCCCGTTCATTGAAAGCCGCATCTGGCTCATAGAGAACGAAAACTTGAGGTCGCAATTTGCGGCCCCGGACACGTGAAGCCGAACAACGGGCGAATACTTCGGGCTGCACCCGCGATCCAAGTTGAGTCTCAGACCCAAAACCAAGTAACCTAAAGGTTAACCGCTTAAGGGAGTTCATGAAGACGCTTTTTCTCAACCCTCCTTCTTTCGAAGGATTCGATGGCGGCGCCAGCTCGCGCTGGCCCGCTGCCAGAGAGATCGAATCGTACTGGTACCCGGTCTGGCTTTGTTACCCGGCAGGCATGATTCCCGAGAGCAAGGTGGTCGATGCTCCTCCGCATAAGATCTCGATTGACCAGACAGTCGCGATGGCGTCTGACTTCGAGCTTCTGGTGCTCTTTACCTCTACGCCTGGTTTTCACGTCGACCTGAAAATCGTGGAGATGATGCGCGACGTTAACCCCAAGCTGAAAGTGGCGTTCGTCGGGCCTCATGTAACCGTGCGGCCGGAAGAGAGCCTTCGCGCATCGAAGGCTATCGACTTCGTAGTCAAGCGCGAGTTTGACTACCAGATCCGGGACTTCGCAATGGGCAAGCCGCTCGAAGAGATTCCCGGGGTGGTGTTCCGCAAAAATGGCGGTTTTCAGAACAATCCGGAAGGCGGCGTCATTGAAGATCTCGACGCGCTTCCCTGGGTGACGAAAGTTTACAAGCGCGACCTGGACTTTCGCCGCTATAACGTTCCCTTCCTGCTGAACCCATACGTTTCGTTCTATACGACTCGCGGATGCCCGGCTCAGTGCACCTTCTGCCTGTGGCCGCAAACCCACTCGGGCCATCGGTGGCGATTGCGATCCTCTGATGACATCGTAAAAGAATGCCGCTGGACGCTTGAAAACTTCCCGGGCCTGAAGGAGATCTTTTTCGACGACGATACCTTCAACTATCAGAAGGCACGCACGATCGAGCTTTGCAGCAAGTTGAAGGACCTGAAATTTACTTGGAGCTGTACGTCACGCGTAACAACGGATTACGACACGCTCAAGGCAATGAAAGAGGCCGGTTGCCGGCTGCTGATCGTCGGGTATGAATCGGGCGATCAGCAGATCTTGAAAAATATCAAAAAAGGCGCAACCATCGACATGGCCCGCCGATTCACGGCCAACTGCAAGAAGCTCGGCCTAACGGTTCACGGTGACTTCATCGTCGGCTTACCTGGAGAGACGCGGGACACTATACGGAAGAGCATCAATTTTGCGAAAGAACTGGACGTTGAAACCATCCAGGTTTCGATCGGCCATCCTTTTCCCGGCACGGAGTTTTACGATCACGTCAAGAAGAACGGATTGATCACGATCGACGAGGTCATGGCCGATGAAGCCGGCCACCAGCTTCCGAATTACCAATATCCGGGCCTTGATCGAGGTGAGCTGGTGGAATGGGTGGAGCGTTTCTACGGTGAGTTCTACTTCAGACCCAAAGTCGCTTTCCGCCTCATCCGTAAAGCGATGTTCGATCAAGCGGACCGCAAGCGCCTCTATAAAGAAGCCCGCGAATACCTGTCCCTGCGCTCAAAACGCAAGCAGTTCGTGAAAGAGCAGAAAGATCAGAAGGAGCAGACTGCGGTTCTGAGCGCGGGAGATTGATCTGGCATCAGCGAACACGATCCCGTTGACGGGGCTTGAAGATCAGCAGGAATATCAAACCGGAACCCGGCGCCGCTCTAAATCTAAGACACTGACGCTGGTGGTGGCTGTCATTTTCTTGAACGCGCTCGGCAATCTCTCTCTGGCTTGGGGCATGAGGCACATTTCGGAAGCTGTTTCCTTGAACCCGGCCGCTTATTTGAGAGCGATGTTGAACCCTTTCGTGGCTCTTGGTATCGCTCTCCTCATCGTGTGGCTCCTCACTCGTATGGCGTTGTTGAGCTGGGCTGATTTAAGCTTTGTGCTGCCACTCACCGGGCTCGGCTATGTCTTGGCGGCTTTATTCGGGTGGTGGTTCTTGAATGAATCTGTCGCCCCGTCCCATTGGACCGGAACTCTGCTAATTTTTGTCGGCACCGCGATGGTCGGAACAACCAAGCAGCAGACACACTCGATCGGAGCCCCGGAATGAAGTGGCTGCTCTTATCGATTATTGTGTGCGCTACCGTTCTGAGCGATCTGCTGCAGAGTTATGAGATGAAACGGAGCGGCGAACAAAGTGTAAACGCCCGCGGCTTAGGACGCTTGCTTCGTATGATCGTGAGCCGCAGATATCTGTTCCTGGCGATTGTCTGCATGGCCGTTTCTTTCTTCGCGTTTATGGCGTTGGTGCAGACCGCTCCGCTCAGCTTCGCAGTGCCGGCTTCTGCCGCCACGTTTGTCCTCGAAACGATTCTCGCCAAATTTGTTCTAAACGAGGCTGTCGGAAAACGCCGCGCGGCTGGAGCTTTGCTCGTCCTAGGCGGCGTATTGCTCCTCGCCCGTTAGTGCGCCTTTTCTGGCTGATCTTTCTTCCCGCAATCGCGTATCAACTCCTGGCTATTCTCGCGGCCTTGGGCCACCTCAAACGTCGCCATTCGCGTCCCACTGCATCCGCTTTCTCTCCTGGCGTTTCGGTCCTGAAGCCGCTCCACGGTATCGACCCAAACACACGGGAAGCATTCATCTCGCAAATCAACCAGCGCTATCCCAGGTTCGAGATCCTTTTCGGAGCGCGGGAGGAAAACGATGCCGCCGCCATTGAGGTGCGCCGGTTACAAAGTGAACATCCAGACGCTCCCATCCGCCTGATCATCGGCGGTGAAGCAACCCGCAACGGCAAAGTCGGTGTTCTGATGGAGCTCGCTCGCCACGCCCGCTATCCCATTTGGGTTGCCAATGATAGCGACATCAAAGTGGATTCCGAATACCTGGCGAAGATTGTTGCGCCTCTCGAAGACAAATCAATCGGCGTCGTTACCTGCCCCTATCGAGCGAAAGCGCACAACCTGCCTGCCGCATGGGAATCTCTCGGAATCGCCACCGATTTCATGCCCAGCACGCTGGTCGCGCAACTCATCGGGGTGCGTGATTTCGGCTTAGGTTCTACGCTCGCCTTCCGCGCTGCTGATCTCGAACAAGCCGGCGGTTTCGCTGCACTTGCCGATTACCTCGCCGACGATTATCAGCTTGCCAAACGGATCACAGGTCTCGGGAAAAGGGCGCTGCTCTCCACCTACACCGTTGAAACCTCCCTCTCCGATGCAACCTGGCGTGGCGTCTGGACGCATCAGCTCCGTTGGGCACGAACCATTCGGCTCACCAAAGGCGCTGGTCACGCCGGTTTGCCAATCACCCACGCTGGTATGTGGGCACTGCTCGCAATTGCTACAGGCGCTTGGCTGCCCGCCGCAATTGTCGCGGCTCTACGCATCACGTCCGCCGCGCTGACCGGCTGGTTCGTCCTCCGCAGTTCCATCGCCGCAAGTTTCTTCTGGCTCGCTCCCTTGTGGGACATGTACTCCTTCGCCCTGTGGGTTTCGTCTTACGCCGGAAGGGAGGTTCGCTGGCGCGATCAACGCCTGCGGATTGACAGCCAGGGGCGGATTCAGGAGAAGTAGCGAGTCGAGCGAAGACAAAATGCTTAGCGGAACACCGTCACCGTCAGTTGCAGTTGCATCCTTCGCTTTGATGCCGGATCATCTGACGAGAATAAGATAGTAGGTTGCTTCATCGGTACAATCACCGTCGACTCCCATCGATTATTTCGGAAGATCGGTGCTGCAGAAGGAGCGCTGTTTTCCGGGTGACTTTCGATCAAACTGCTAATTTCAGCCAACACATAAAGCGACAAACGATCGCCAATTTCTTCCAACTTCCTGCAGTCTATGTTTACCCCGACGTCGATCTGTTGCCACTGAGTAGTTGTTCCGCTGGTGCTTGCGAACGGTACTTTCTCGCCCGCCCGGATTGAGCCTCGGTCGGTGTCGTTGCGCATTATGATTGAGTACGAACGGCTGTTTATGACCTGTTCATTCTCGAGTTCCCGCACCACGAAATTAAGCTGGTAAAACTTTTTCGCGGCCTTCTCCACTGACTCTGCCGAAACCGGCTGCTTCTCTGTGGTTCCCGTGCTTTGAGGCAAGCATGTCACGTTCGTGAGTACTGCCAGACCAGCCATAATCATCAGTCGTCGCATGTTTCGCTCCTTTTTGTCTGCAAGCCTCATTCGAGCGGCTTGATCTCGAGTGCCGTCACTTGGATCGGCTCGACAGGACCACCGAGATGAGTCAGCCCCTGTGCTATAAGCTTTTGGTCACCCCTCGCCAGTCGCAATAACGCTCTTTCTTCGGCGGTCATTGGGAACGGCGTCGGGAATTGCGGCAGCTTCGGTTCTGCCAATCTTTTCAATATTCTTCTTGGTTTTCTTGTATTCGCCAATGCAATCGCAAGATGGCGGGGAGGAAGTGTCACGGTTTTCGATGCTTCAATTTTGTGCGCTGCAGAAATTGCATTGTCTACCAGCTGTTTTCGCGCTGGCGGATTTAGCGGTTGAGACCAGAACAGCCAGCAGCCTGCTGCTACTGTGGCGAGGGCTACTGCCGCCCATTGCAGAATTGGGCCCCTGCGTACTGTCCTCTGGGTAACTCGGGCAAGCACACGCCGTTCCAGCCCCTCACTTTCAGGAGCGTTCGCGTAAGTTGCCAGCGCGTCATCCAGCTCTTGATCGAATTGATCCCGCGAATCAAGCATGTCGGCTCCCTTTCATACGCGCCATCTTTTGTTTGAGTAGTGCCCGGGCCTCCGCCAGAAGTCGCCGCACTGTACCCTCGGGCAAGCCCATTACAGCCGCTATCTCGTGCGTGGTCATTTCTTCGACAGATGAAAGCGCGAGCGGCCTTCTCAGTTTTTCGGGCAGTGCGTCGATCAGGCGGTGAATCGTTCGACTCCGCTGGGTCTCAATCGCCGATTTCTCCGGGCTGGTCTCTGTGTTCGTAATTTCAGTCAGTTCCCTCCCCGGACTGAAACGCCTGACCGGTCTCTTCCCAATCGCGATGCGCCAGGCCATGCGCGCGAGAAACGCCTTCTCATCCTCGATATGCTTCCAGGCTCCGGTTCGAAATAGTTTGAAAAAGGTGTCTTGCACAACATCTTCTGCGTCTTCCACATTCCGCAACACGGCATACGCAATGCGGAACACGAAATGCGATTGGCGCTCAACCAGGAGGGCGAACCGCGTCTCTGGCTCGCGGGTGGTTTCCCTCTCTAGCAAGCTGTCCCACTCACCGGCTGTTGTTCTGGACACAAGCTCCACATTCATGGTGAACGTACACCAGCTAAGACCGTTCGGATGGACGCGGCGCTCACTTATTTCTTCACCGCGTGCATGTTAGCCTGATATCGGCGTCATCTCCTGGCCAGGCCTTTGCAGGCTCTCCGCGCACCAGGGTTTGATTTCATCGTAGGAGCCCATAAAAGCTAATGTTTTCAAAAATCCGGAGCATTTCGCTCCTTGTGTCTGCAATTGCATTCACGATATCGAGTGCTCGAGCGCAAGCTCCGCCGCCGGCCAAAGTTGCGATCATCAATGCCCAGAAGGCCGTAGCAGACACTCAAGACATAAAAAAAGCTCAGGCAACTCTCGAAGCTAAATATAAGCCCAGGCAACAAGCCATTGAAAGCTTGCAGCGAGAACTGCAGAATATACAGCAACAAATTAATGCTCCCAACATCGCTCCTGACCGGGAGGCACAGCTGCGACTTGACGGGACACAGAAGCAAAAGCAACTCCAGCGCTTAAGCGAGGACTTACAGAGTGACGTGAACGCGGAGCGGCAGGATGTTTTGGCCGCGCGGGCCGTCAGATGTCGGATGTGGTGAAGAAAATCGCGGAACAACGCGGTATCGACATTGTCGTGGATGTAACCAATACGGTTTACTACAGACCGGCGCTGGACATCACCGCTGACGCTACTGCTGCGTACGATAAGGCATATCCTCCCAAATAATGGATAGCTACCTGCAACAATACGGCGCCGGAGACGAAAAGCGCAGCCGTGTCATAAAGATCATTGTTCTGTCGGTAATCGCGATACTGCTCCTAACTTGGGCTGCCTATCTCGTCTTCCACAACTATCCCGAAAAACAGGTCGTCAAGCATTTCCTAGGCGAGGTAAATTCCGCGCAATATCAGCAGGCCTATCGCGACTGGGGCTGCACGACGGCGCATCCCTGCCCTAATTACGACTATCAACGCTTCCTGGAAGACTGGGGACCGCCTAAGAAGATCTCTTCGCCTTGGCAGATCGCGAACGTTGATGGCTCAAAAGTTTCGTGACTGTGAACGTGCAGGCCCAGGGCGCTGAGTTGCAATCACTCTCAGTGCAACGCGACGATCACGAGTTAGGCTTTGCGCCCGCGCCCGAATGCCAGGAGAAGCAATGGCATTGGAAGCAGTTCTTCCAGCGCCTCATCGGCCACGGCAAATCGTAGACTGAGCCGCGCAGCTGGCTTACGGAACTGGGCCTCAGCGAACGGCTTCGCCAGATCCCGGAACTATCAACCCCACCTGCTTAGAAATTCAACGCAGTCGCACACAGCCCGTGCCGACCGCGCCGCTCGCAACCGCAAGATTTCTGGGGCGCTGCCCTCCTCGATCCCCTAAAACCGCCCGCCCTTCCCTCCGTCCG
>CAVWUV010000020.1:0-97067 GCA_963758245.1 uncultured Acidobacteriaceae bacterium
CTCGGCCCGTTGTGCCATGAGGAACCAAACCACCCGAGCCTCCGTCAAACCCAGGCCAGTTCATGGGGCACAGAGTAACAGTCCTGCCCTAGTTAGAATCATTTTGTTGTCTGAGACGATCGACAATAGATGAGACTGATCTTGGATGAGAATGGCCAGCGGCCTAGGAAACCTGTGCTGGTTGGGTCGACACACAACGACGCTCATGACCGTCTTCAGCTGATGAAACCGACCTGGAAATTCGTTAGGTAGGTGGTGCTGGGAAGTGGTTGAAAAAACGTTCAGACTCTGTGACACTTCCCCATTCTCAAACGGCAACCAGGTCACGATTCGTTGACCACCTGGACCACCGGGTGGTCAATCTCCTCACCTTCATTGGACTTGCCCTTCCCATCGCAACGTACTTTTGGTTCATCCTTCACTATGGCGTCAATGTTCCGTATCAAGATGGTTGGAGCGACATCACAGTGATCCATCAGTGCTACTCGCATCTATTCAGCTGCGGCGCGCTGTGGACACAACACAATGAGAACAGGACCTTCTTTCCTAATCTTGTCGTAGTCCTCTTGGCTCATACCACACACTTTAATATCAGGGTTGAAGAGTTCTTGAGCGGCCTCATGCTCGTGGCAGCAACCCTTCTGTTGATCTATGCCCACAAGCGGCGATCGCCCGGCATCCCCTGGCTCTACTACTGCCCGGTGGTCATTGTGGCCTGCTCGATCGTCCAGTACGGAGCCACCTTGTGGGGATTCCAATTCGCATGGTATCTGGTGTTGTTGTCTCTGGCGGTCGTTGTGGTGTTCCTAGACCGCAACGAGCTTGGCGCGGCCGCTCTCACCATTGCGATCAGTGCCGGGGTGATCGGGAGCTTCTCGTCACTACAAGGCCTACTGATCTGGCCGGTTGGAATGGCGCTCATCTTCTATCGACGCCGCACTTGGCAGATTGTGGCCACCTGGATTGTGGCCGCCTGCGCAACCACTGCCTTGTACTTCTACCACATGGACATCCATGCCGGAACGGCGCTGCCGAGTTCACTGACTCATCACTCGGTATCGCCGATCCTCTTTGCCTTATTCGCCATTGGTGACGTCCTGGGCGTCCCGATAAAGCCAGGCGGAAGTGACGTTGGCATCTTGCTCTTCGGACTGGCCGTCCTGGTCTTGGCGCTCGCAGGGTTGGGGCTGTGCGGATTAGGACCAGATAGAACGGGTGCGCGTCCCGTGGGAGCGACGCTCATATGGTTTGGTCTGCTATTTTCAGTTGTAGTCGCCGTCGGGCGGCACGGACTCGGCTATTGGGGCGCCAGTTCTTCCGGTTACACCATCTACGACGTGTGGATACTCATCGGTGCATACCTGGTGTTGCTCGACCGGACTCCGCAATCGGCAGCAGGTGGGGAAGGTTCCGCGACGAGGCTCTTCAATGCGATTGCGGCTGTGGTGAGACGAAATGCTTATCGATATGCCCTTTGGGTAGTGCTGACCTTCTTGGCCTTGCAGTCCATCATTGGAATCGGAAACGGAGTCAACGGAGCCCGAAGTATTCACGCCTCTCAACTCAAATCCGTTGCGACGGCCCAGAGCATAAGCAAGGTGAGTGACGTCGATGTATTGGAGAACCTTAACTTTTACCAGTCTCCTTCATTGACCCGAATGCAGGTTCGTATCGCGGCGGCGCTTCATCTGACGCTCTTTGCCGGGCCTTCGCCATTCACGCCGTGTCATGGGGTCAGCTGCCGACCGAGAACGCCAACTGCAGATGAACAGACGGAGAAACCAGGCCATGCCCTGCGCAACCCCTTGGCTCATTGCCGGCCGCTCGTGGGACCCAACGTCGATGAAAGTAACTGTCCGGGTGTCCTTTGCTGCAGGGGTGCACGTCCTGATGTGATTTCGTGACGAGCGCCTAGGCGAGGTGAGGCCACCGGCGTGAAGGAGGTAGTGCTGGAAGTGGCCGCGCCGCCATCGGTTCCTGCTCCGGCACTACAGTCCTTTGGCTGGTGCAAGATACGACATGTCATGAGGCTTACTCCGGGTTTTGGGCGAGGAGCCGAGAGCGTTGATGCTGGGGGTCCTGTTCTTTGGATGAAAAAAACTATGGTCAGATTGTGCTTGCGAGCCAACCCCTGGTCGCGAGACCATTCACATCTAGCGGTGCGTCACACTTCGCTGATGTCGGTTGTAACTAAGCGCTATACGGCCGCTGGCGGTGAAGCCGGAACAGCGCCCGATGATCGGCCCTTCCGTCCAGATGTCCAGGGCCTCCGCGCAGTCGCGATTCTCCTGGTCGTCCTCTACCACGCCACGATCCCCGGGATCAGCGGTGGCTACGTCGGTGTCGACGTCTTCTTTGTCATTTCCGGGTTCGTAATCACGGGCGTCCTGCTCAGGGAGCGGGCCGCCACGCGACGTACGTCTGTTGTTGCTTTCTACAGTCGCCGGGCGCGGCGCATCATCCCTGCGGCGAGCCTCGTCATCATCGTCACCGTTGTCGCTGCCTCCACTATCTGGGCGCTCTGACCGGCCATGAGACCGCTGTTGACGGACAGTGGTCCGCCTTGTTCCTTGCAAACTTCCACTTTGCTGCATCGCAGACGAACTACCTCTCCTCGCAACAGCCGCCGTCCGCGCTCCAGAACTTTTGGTCGCTCGCTGTCGAGGAGCAGTTCTACATCGTCTACCCGACGATCTTCCTGATGACCGCGAGGCTTGCACGTGGAATCTCACTCCGCGGTCGCCTCGCCGTCGTATTGGTCACCGTGATCGTCGTCTCGTACGCCTATTCGATTGTGCTCACGTCGACGAACCTCCGACCGCCTTTTTTTCTCCCCTTACCCGGGCTTGGGAGCTCGCACTGGGCGGGCTCATCGCCGTCGCCGGACAACCGCTCCGTCGAATTCCGCAGTTCTGGGCTGCCCTCATCTCCTGGCTTGGACTTGTGGCGATCGTAGTCGTGAGCGTGACATACACGGCGACAACCGTGTATCCCGGCGCGTCGGTGGCGCTACCCGTTGTCGGGGCTGGCTTCGTCATCGCAGGAGGTGCCGCACAGCCGGTCTGGGGCGTCGAACGCCTCCTGCGGCAGAGGCCATTTCAACTCCTTGGACTCATCTCATATTCGCTCTATTTGTGGCATTGGCCGATTCTCATCATTGCCACCCAGAGCCGCGGGACAACGACTCTGCCCGTCTGGGACAACGTCCTCTGGCTCCTCGTGGCGACGGTGGCTGCTGCTGTTACCTATTGGTTCCTCGAGAACCCGGTATGTCATTCGAGATTCCTAATCGGTAGACGATGGGCCAGCATCATTGTGGGTCTTTGCCTGATCGGTGCAACCGTCGGTGTGACCACCAATGAGAGGCATCGGGTTACCCTGGATCTCGGTCCCTTGGCGTCGGCGTTGCCAGGTTCCGTATGTTATTCACCATCTTCGAGTGACGTCTCCAAGGCTCGATCCACATATTTGTCCGGTCATCCCGAGCGAGGCGATGGCGCCGTGCGCCAGTCACTCGGATCTTACCTGTTGGAGATTCGACGTCATGCACCCTGCTCACCGGGCTTGAAGCAGTCGGGCCGACATATGGAATGCAATTCGAGAACGGCGCCTTGATCGGATGCGGGGTCGTCAGCGGAACACTCCCACCCTTTTACATCGGCCCTGTCAATTTTGTTGCCTATACGAGTCAATGTCAGGGTGACGCGAATCGTGTGGAGTCCCTGGCTCTCGAGCGTTACCATCCGAGCCTCATCGTGTGGGGCAGTACAGTTGAGGAAAGTTGAATTCTGGTTGCCACTGCGCACGGGAGCAGGGTTCTTGTCAGGGATCTCGGGAGTGGAAATCGGTGATGCTTCGCCGAATAGACACTCGCGTACAGAAGTTCCTCGGCACAGGGGCCGGAGCCATCCTGACGTTGGAACCACCACCTCCGGATGATGCCGACTTGGCTCTCCCGTCGACGCAGAACCGCCAGCTGAGCTCCACGGACGTGAGCTATGGACAGATGAACGATCTCCTCAAGAGGTCGCGGCGAAGTACCCACACCGGGTCGGAGTGGTGAACCTCGAATCTCGGGTTTGCCCTTCAGGTCCGCCCTGCCCATTTGTGGTGACCGGTTTCAATTTCGAGACCAACATCGGTGTTGCAGACTCCCCGGCCCGATCGCCTGCACTACACACCCGAGTCCTCGCTCTGGACGGCGGAGTGGTTGGTACCCCAGATAGCTGCAGCGTCCAGAGGCATCTCATGATGACCAGGAGAACCCAAATACGGCCCACCTGAACGTTAGTTTCCCCGGGGGGCCTCAATTGCCTGGTACGGTCCGACGGGACACGAGAGTCAGCACCCGATGGACAGGATGAGGACTGTAGAAGACCCGCTCGACGAGGAACCGAGCCAATTGGCGAATCCGAAGGAAATCGTCCACTTCTGGCGGTGGCTGGGTCTGATCACGGTCGGCGGTCTTGGCCTCCGTCTGTTCGTTGTCGAGCTCGCACGGCACGAGAAGGTAACAGGCGACGGTTACGAGTGGTCCGCCCAGGGAAATCTGAACGCTGCGGGCCATTGGTTCGTCAGTCCCTTCACACTTCGCCCCGATGCTCTTCGTCCTCCGGGCTGGGCGATGGTTCTTACCGTCTGATCACTGAAGTACTGCTTGAAGTCGAAATCCGGAGTGAGAGCCTCCAGTTCAGCAACGGTCATCTTGTGGTGCGTGAGATGCGGATCCCGCCGCGCGACTCGGTCCAGCGAAGCTTTGGCAAGCGCAGTTTCAAGGCTGAGAATAGCTTTGGCTTTCGCATCGGCTTCCGCGGGTGGATCACCGATCAACTGAAACATGCGAGAGATGTGTTCGACGTATTTCTGGCGAGTCTTCTCATCTTTTGCTTCAAGATAGTAGCTCCGGTCCGGCAGCCCAAGCCCTCCCTGGTCCACGTCCGCAATGTCCATGGTCGATTTGTCCGCGTCAGGCTGTGCCCTAAAACTGAAGAAAACACCTACCGCCTGATCGTGTAGCCGAGCTACTTCCGCAGCGAGTTCCGCTTTGTCCTTGAGCGCTCGAACGCGATCGATTGCCGGTTTAATGGGCGTATCTCCTGCCTTCTCTACGGACGCCTCATCCATGCACGATGCGTAAAACGCTCCGATCTTTTGATCGAGGGGTGAGCGGTCCTGATGCTTGGCTGAGTCTTCCAGGATTCCATGCAGCACCTCTTGATTCCGATCCGCCAGTTCCTGAAAACGGCCCCAGACGGAATACTGCGGAGGAATCGGGTTGGCCTTCATCCAGTTGCCGCAAGCATATCGATAGAAATCCTGACAAGGATCAACGCTCTTATCTATCGCTTTCAGGTCTACGCCGCTCGAAGGTGAGGCCGTCTGCGCCATACCGACGGCGCAGATTCCAAGCAACCCTAATGTCAGACGAAGATGCACGGAGCTTTTCATATCTCCTGATCCTAACTCCTTTCTCGAAACCACCAAATGACTCCCGCGGCCAGCAGGATTAAAACCAGAATCAACGTATAGCGCTGGATGAGGTGCAACGCGGTCCGCCACTCCTCACCCACGAAGTATCCAACGCTAAGAAAAGTTCCCACCCAAATCGCTGCTCCGGAATAGGCGAAACCCGCGAACCTTCGATATTCCAGATCCGACATACCCGCGGTCAGCGCGGTAAAGTGGCGGACCCCGGGCATGAAATAGCCAATCACGAGCAGCCATTCACCCATTCGCAGGAACCAGCCATGTACGCGATCCAGACGTTCTTGCGTGATGCGCAGGTATCTTCCGTAGCGCCGAACAAAGCGATGCCCAAGGGTCCGCCCTATCAAGTAACTGATGGAAATGCCGCACGCGCTTCCACCGAATCCGGCGACAAAAGTGAGCCAGGGATGCAGTCGGCCCTTCGAGATCAAATAACCCGAAAAGAGCAGCAACGTCTCGTCAGGAATCGGCAATCCCACGATACCCAGAACGAGCAACCCGAACAGGCCGGCGTAGCCATAATGTGAAAGCCATGCGAGGAGCGATTCCATTGCTTTGCGCTACGATTCTCCTATGGCGAACTCCGCAAGCCAGATCTTCGAAGTTCTGTGTCCCTGTTGCGGGTCAACACTGCAAGTCGACCCGGAAACTCAAGTTGTCATCCATCACCGCGAGCCCGAAAAAAAGCCGGCCATCGAAGACCTGCATGCTGCCGTGCAGCAGCTGAAGGGAGAAGCTGCGAAACGAAACGAAATGTTCGAGAAGAGCTTCACTTCCCACCTTACCGGCGAAAAGGTTCGCGAGAAAAAATTCGAAGAGCTGCTGAAGCAAGCCAAGGAAGATAAGTCCGGCGCGCCGCCCAAGCGGCCGTTCGATTTAGATTAGATCAACCCCTCGGCCCAGAGGGCACCCCCGGTCGGGGTTCTGCAATTGAAGGCCGAAATCTCCTCTCGCCAAGCGCCTCACGAAATCGAGATCGCCGTCCAGGAAATCGAGCCGCGGCAGTGAATGCAAGTCAATCCAGCAGATCTGTTCAAACACCCGCGGGCGCGGCTCTCCTTTAAACTCTCGAACTACGAAAAAAAGCAGATGAACACGGCTGCCGCTGGGATAATCGTGTTCGTAACGCGCCAGCTCGCTGCTGATTTCAGCGTCAATCTGCAACTCCTCGCGAAGCTCGCGTACCAGCGCTTGTTGAGGCGACTCACCCTGCTCGACCTTTCCTCCGGGGAACTCCCACTTAAGAGGATGCCGATTATCCGGCCGCCGCTGACCCACCAGAACTTGCCCGTTCCGATGTATGACAGCCGCTGAAACAAGCAGCGGCGTGCGGTTTTTCATTGTGGGTCTATCGAAACGAGCTAAGCAGCGGCCCCGCCCATCGCGATTAATTGGCGCAGCACGTATGGCAAGATGCCCCCGTTCCGGTAATACTCGGCTTCCTGAGGCGTATCGATTCGCGCTTTCGCTTCAAACTTGATTTTCTTGCCGTTGGGCTTCGTCGCGGTGATTTCAACATTCCTTGATGGAGACCCGATGGCCGCGGGGACGCCGCACAAATCGTAAGTCTCTTCCCCAGTCAAGCCAAGGGACTCGCGAGTGTTTCCGCTGACGAATTGCAGAGGCAGAACGCCCATCTGCACCAGGTTCGAACGATGAATACGCTCAAAACTTTCCGCTATGACGGCTCGCACGCCGAGCAATAGCGTGCCTTTAGCTGCCCAGTCGCGTGATGAGCCCGAACCATACTCCTTTCCTGCAATGATCACTAGCGGGACGCCCTCGGCTTTGTATTTAACTGAGGCATCATAGATGAACAGCTTCTCACCATCAGGCATATGCTTGGTCCAGCCGCCTTCCACCCCGGGAACTATCTCGTTTCTTAGCCGTATGTTAGCGAAGGTTCCTCGAACCATCACTTCATGGTTGCCGCGCCGGGAGCCGTAGCTATTGAAATCGGCCGGTTTGACGCCCAGGCTGATCAAATACTGACCTGCCGGGCTATCGACAGGAATGGAGCCGGCCGGAGAAATATGATCGGTCGTGACGGAATCTCCCAGGACCGCCAGCGCCCGCAGCCCAGTCAGATCGCGAACAAAGGTGCGCGGATCGGCGAGCTCTTCGAAGTAGGGAGGCTGCTTAATGTAGGTGGAATCGTCGCTCCACTCATAGATACTGCCCTGAGGAACTTTTAAAGAATTCCAGCTCAGGTCTCCGGCAAATACCTCCGAGTACTCTTTTCGGAAGAACTCGGTGTGGACTGATTCCTTTACCGCTGCTTCAACCTCTTCCGGAGAAGGCCAAATATCGCGGAGGTAAACAGCTTTCCCATGATTGTCTTTGCCTAGAGGCTCCTTTGTAATATCAATGTTCACTGTTCCGGCGATCGCGTAGGCAACCACAAGCGGAGGAGACGCCAAATAGTTTGACCGCACCAGCGGATTTACCCGACCTTCGAAATTTCGGTTACCGCTCAATACTGCAGCAACGTTCAGCTTGCCTTCGGTAACCGCCGTCGCAACATTCTCGGGCAGCGGTCCGCTGTTTCCAATACAAGTGGTGCAGCCGTAACCCACGAGGTGAAAATTGAGCTGTTCCAGATAAGGCATGAGACCTGCACCGGTGAGGTAATCGAATACGACTTTCGATCCTGGCGCGAGCGACGTTTTCACCCACGATTTCGACGTCAATCCCTTCTCCACTGCCTTCTTCGCAAGCAGGCCCGCTGCGACCATAACGGAAGGATTCGAGGTGTTGGTGCAACTGGTAATGGCGGCAATCACAACCGCGCCGTCGTGAATCTTTTCCTTATGACTATTCACCTGCAAGTGCGCGGATTTAGGCGATCCGCCGAGAGACGCCAAAAAATTGTTTTTGACATCGGGAAGATCAATTCGATCTTGCGGCCGGCGCGGGCCCGCCATGGACGGAACTACTTTCGACAAATCGAGCGAAAGCGTGTCCGAATACGCCGGATCAGGTGAATCGGCAGTGAGGAACAGGCTCTGTTCCTTTGCGTATGTCTCGACCAAATTGACTTGCTCCGGAGAGCGATTGGTAAGCCGAAGATATTCGAGAGTCACCGAATCAATCGGAAAAAATCCGATAGTGGCTCCGTATTCGGGCGCCATGTTACTGATGGTCGCCCGATCGGCCAGCGATAAAGCGCCAACTCCAGGCCCGTAGAATTCGACGAACTTACCGACGACGCCTTTCTTCCGCAGCATCTGCGTCACCGTGAGCACCAGATCAGTGGCAGTTGCGCCTTCCGGTAACTTGCCGCTGAGCTTGAAGCCGACAACCTGCGGCAACAGCATCGAAATGGCCTGGCCGAGCATACAAGCTTCGGCTTCGATTCCGCCAACTCCCCAACCGACCACGCCCAAGCCGTTGACCATGGTGGTGTGCGAATCGGTTCCCATCAATGTGTCCGGATAAGCTTGCAGAGTGCCGTCGTTGGTTTCGCTGAAAACGACACTGGCCAGATACTCCAGATTCACCTGGTGAACGATACCTGTATCGGGCGGCACGACGCGGAAGTTCTGAAACGCTTTTTGCCCCCAACGAAGAAACGCGTACCGCTCCTGATTCCGGGAAAATTCGAGAAGCGCATTGTCCTGAAACGCATGGCCGGAGCCAAACGCATCCACTTGCACGGAGTGATCGATGACGAGATCAGCCGGAATCAAAGGATTCGCAAGCTCAGGATTAGCGCCGAGCATTCTCAGCGCGTCGCGCATTGCAGCGAGATCGACGACACACGGCACGCCGGTGAAATCCTGTAGCAGAATACGAGCCGGGCGAAACTGAATCTCCTGTGCGGCGGTTTTAGCATCCCATTTTGCGACGTACTGTATGTCGGTGGCTTTAACGGTCCTGTCATCCTCGAAACGCAAAAGGTTCTCGAGCAAGACTTTGATCGAGTACGGAAGCCGCGAGACGTCTATTCCTCCGCCCGTTTGCAAGGCGTCAAGACGAAAAATCTGGTAATCGCGATCGTTAACGCGCAGCCTGGCGGCGGCACCGAACGTGTTTTTACTAGGCATTTGGATCCCTATTTAGATCCTCACATATATGCCGGCTGCTCGATACCCAAGACATTGAGCGTCGCCAGCATTTGTTCACGGACATATTGCGTCAGCCATAACAACACAGTGCGC
The DNA here is from genome assembly GCA_963758245.1 of uncultured Acidobacteriaceae bacterium. GTDB lineage: Bacteria > Acidobacteriota > Terriglobia > Bryobacterales > Bryobacteraceae > Bog-105. The sequence continues at coordinate 9,648 of CAVWUV010000020.1, forward strand.
AGCCCCTCATTTTCTTCAGCAATCACCTGATGCCCGTGATAGAAGTTGTTAAACGCTTGAGCAAGCTGGAAAGCATATTTTGCAACGTGCGCCGGCTCGCCAGATTCAATTGCCCGCCCCACGACGCTTTCGGCCTTTGAAGCGAGCAATACCAGCTGCCACAGATCTTCGTCTTCGAAGCAGCGCTTCAGCAAGTCCGCTTTCAGCACTTCTTCGAACTGCGGAAGGGTGCCCCCGCGCTCCACAAATTTGCGCAAAATGTTCCCGGCCCGAACGGCTGCATACTGGACATAAGGCCCCGTTTCGCCCTCGAAGCTGAGCGCCTCATGGAAATCGAAGGCGATTACAGAATTGCGGGTGAACTTGAGCATGAAGTATCGCAGCGCGCCGACGGCGATCTGCTCGGCGACTCTTTGCCGCTCTTGAGCCTCCGCTTGCGGGTGGCGATCTTCGACTTCCGCCAGCGCCGTCTCGATTAGTTTGTCAATCAGGTCATCTGCTTTGACGCCCAGCCCTTTCCTGCCGGACACCTCAATATATGGGCGCCGCTTGTCCTCTTCGGAGAGCTCAATGCCCAGTTCTATGCAGGTTCGCGGCGAGAGCGCGACCATTTCGTACGAGAAGTGAATGGAAGCGTCGGCCTGCTCATTGAAATCCAAAGCTCGGAGGCCGGCCACCACCACATCTTGCAGGTACGACTGCCGTGAATCGATGACGTTGAACACTTTTGCCGCGGCGCCGAAATGGGGAGCATCAATCTCGACAGGTTTGTCGGTCGTGACCCAGACCTGATGACCGTCCGCATAAGACGACCAAGGGCGATAGAAGAAGTCCTTTCCTAGAAGGCCGAATTTCCAGAGTTGATACGCGATGTCTTTGCCGACATAGGTGACAGTACCGTTAGAGCGCACAATGACTTTGTTGTCGTCCTCGCTGCTTCCCTCCTCTCGAAATGCCGACGAATGCATGACCCAACAACCCTCATTTTTACCTTTGGCTTCAAAGTAGATTGCGTTCCGTTCCTTTAACAATTCGAACGCCCTCGCCCAAAACCTAAGGTGAAGGATTTCGCTCTCGCGTGGAAGCAGATCATATACAATGCCTAACCGGTACATGGTTTGTAGATGCAAAGCGACGATTGCATCGGCGACAACCTTCCCGATCTCCGCCAATTCACCCGGTCCGGCTTCGATTGCGTGGAGGGTTTCCCCCCGCCAATGAAGTGCTGAAGGATCTTCTTTATAGTGTGTCGAAATCCGCGCATACAGGTCCCAGCAGACGTAATCGAAGCGGGCGTTCGGGTCAGAAATTAGCTCCCGAACGTCGTGCACGCTTTTCTTCTCGAGATAGTGAAATGCGGCGACCACGTCGGCTACCTGGACGCCCGTGTTATCGATGTAGTTCTGGACCTCGACGAGACCGCCCAGCTTCCGCAGCATCCGCACAAACGTATCCCCGAGAACGGCATTTCTCAGATGGCCGATGTGGGCTGCTTTGTTCGGGTTAATATTCGTATGTTCAACAATAACTTTTGGAGCTACTCCTGGAGTCGACGGCGCGATTTTGCCCCGACTTTCGATCAGTGATCTGGTGTAGGCACCTCGATCCAGCCGGACATTGATATATCCGTTTCCGGCGATCTCGACGGACGCAACACCGTCCGTCCCGGTAAGGCCACCCAAAAGCACTTCCGCAATCTGCTTCGGTGGCCGCTTCAGTTGGCGCGCAAGCTGGAAAGCAGTCGGAATTGCTAATTCTCCAAACGAACTCTGTCGAGGTTGTTCAAGCGTCACTTTAACTTCTAGGCCGAACTCCTCTGAGACTTGTTGCCGGATGGCGGTCGATAAGTTAGTTTCAATCTGCTGGAACATTAGTCCCCAGTATGCCGGACTATGAGGACATCATTACGGAAAGATTTCATGGGTCGTTACAATTAGGGTGTGCCGAAAGTGACGTTCTTACCGGAAGGCAAAACAGTTGAATTTGAAACCGGCAAACTTCCGTACGACGATCACGGGAAGCCTGAATCCATTCTCGACGTGGCCATGAACTTTGATGTCCATTTAGAGCACGCTTGCGGTGGAAGCTGCGCCTGCACAACGTGCCATGTCATTGTCGTTGAAGGCGATAAAAATCTGTCAGAAGCGGACGATGATGAGCTGGACCGCCTGGATATGGCGGCAGGCCTGACTCTGAGGTCTCGTCTTGGGTGCCAGGCTGTGGTGAAGGGCGACGTTAAGATCGAGATTCCGGGCTGGAATCGGAACTATATCAGCGAAGGCGGGAAGTCGACACTGTAGTTGGGCGCTGGCGCTTACGGCTCGGATTACCGCCTAAGATTGTTGGAACGACAAACTCTGGTGCCGCGTCGACGGCGGCATAGAATGCGGTGCTTCTCCCGAGCAGCGGTCGCTCTGTGCTTGCTTCTCTGCCTCCTCGGGATTCAGATTGCCTCCGCCTCACACCTGCATGAGGAGAAAGGCGATCACAGGCACTGCTGCCCGGTCTGTCACGTTGGCCACATCCCTACGCTCCGCGCGGTTGCTACTGTTCGGCTCGCAGCGCCATCGCTGATCGGCTGGCACGTCGCACTCGAAGATCTCTCGGTTCCTGTTCGCTGCATTACTTCCTCTTACTCCTCTCGAGCTCCGCCCGCTTAGTTCTCTCCACTCGGCTTAATTCTTGATTTCAGTTTGTATAGGAGAAAACTATGCGTGTTGCTTTATGCATTATGCTTTCGTGCATTGCCGTTTCCAGTTACGCTCAATCAACTAGCAATGCAGGGGTCGTTCGCGGCTCGGTTGTCGACCCCTCAGGCGCTGCCATTGCGAACGCCACGGTCGAAGTTCAAAACCCGGTGTCGCAATACAATCGAACCACCCAGACCGACAGTCAGGGGAATTTTGAGTTCGACAACATTCCTTATAACAACTATCACGCCAGCGCCGGAGCGCCCGGGTTTCAGACCGCTGAGCAGGACATAAACGTGCGCTCGTCTGTGCCGGTTGACTTGAAGATGAACCTGCAAATCGGTACGGCGAAAGTCGAGGTGACCGTGACGGACGCGGCGGATCTTGTCGAAAACGACCCGGTCAACCACACAGACGTGGATCGCGCGCTGTTCGACAAGCTTCCCATCGAGAGTCCATCTTCCTCACTCAGCTCTCTTGTCACGCTTGCTGCGCCAGGGGTGGCCGCGGACTCGAATGGCCTCTTTCATGGGCTTGGCGATCACGCGTCAAATTCATTCTCCGTCGATGGCCAGCCGATTACGGATCAGCAGAGCAAAGTCTTTTCAAACCAGATTCCGCTCGACTCGGTGCAATCGATGGAGGTAATCCAGGGAGCACCGCCGGCCGAATTTGGAGGCAAAACCAGTTTGGTCATCGTTGCTACTACGCGCTCAGGTCAAGGAGTGACTACGCCCCACGGTGATCTGACGGCATCTTATGGCACCTTTGGGACCTCGAGCGGAGATTTCGACCTGGCTTACGGCGGCAAGACTTGGGGCAACTTCATTGCCGTGAATGGACTGAATACCGGCCGGTTTTTGGATCCGTCGGAGTTCACCGTTATGCACGATAAAGGCAATGAAGGGAATTTATTCGACCGAATAGATTACCAATTTTCGACTGCGGATTCCGTTCACCTGGACCTGGGCTACACGCGTTCGTGGTTCCAGAATCCCAATTCGTTCGATCAGGAGTATCATCCGGGTCTCGTCAATCCTATAACCGGCGATCCTCTTGGCCCAACGGACCAGCGCTCGAAAATCAAGACCCTGAACATTGCGCCGACCTGGACACACGTGCTTAGCCCTTCCGCGGTGCTCACTTTGGGCGCCTTCATGCGGACGGACGAGTTTAACTATTACCCGAGCGCCGATCCATTTGCGGACTGGTCTCCTGACCTGCAAAGTGAGACCGTCAGCCAAGCTCGCAGACTTAATAACGTAGGCGTCCGTTCCAATATTGCCTACGTGAAAGGTGTCCACAATCTGAAGGCAGGAGTGACGTATGAACACACATTCCTGACGGAGAACGACAGCATCGGAATTGTAGATCCAACTGTCATTCCCGGGATCAGCCCGTCGTGTTTGGGTGTGAATGGCAGCGCCATAGCGGGAACGCCCTGCGCGATCCTGGCGCCCTACGATTTGACGACCGGAGGGACGCCATTCCGGTTTTACGGGCACACGGATGTCAAGGAACTGGCGCTCTTCGTACAGGACACGATCACTAAAGGGAATTGGACCTTTAATCTCGGAATTCGCGGCGATCTGTACAACGGTATCGTCGCCGCCAGGCAGGCGGAGCCACGCCTCGGGATTGCATACAATTTCAAACCGACCAATACGGTGCTGCAAGTTTCGTACGCGCGAACGCTCGAAACTCCGTTCAATGAGAATCTGATCATTGCCAGCACGGGATGCAGTGTCCCGTTCCTCGCCACTTTGGTTCCACCCGCTGGAGTGACCTGCAACCTGGGGCCGATTCATCCGGGCTGGCGCAATGAATTCCACGCCGGTCTGCAACAGGCCTTCGGGCGATACCTGGTTCTGAATGCCGAATACATTTGGAAATACACCCATAACGCATTCGACTTTGGGATAGTAGGCGCCACCCCCATTTATTTTCCTATCGAGTGGGCCAGCTCCAAGATTCCGGGATTCGCCATCCGCGCCAGCGTTCCCGATTTCCACGGGCTTACGGCATTTGTGACTATGTCCAGCGTCGCCGCCCGTTTCTCGCTGCCGCAGGTCGCCGGGTTGCCCATTATTCCGGTGGGGAATGAAGTTTTCCGGATTGACCATGACGAGCTTTTTAACGAAACGACCCATTTTCAATATCAGCCGTGGAAGCGAGGACCGTGGCTCTCGTTTAACTGGAGATACGACAGCGGGCTTGTAGCCGGCGCGGCTCCGTGCGTTGCGCCAACCGCAACGTGCGCGCTTTCGACGTCTGTTGCCGATGGTGGAGCGAACCCCAATATTGCTAGCGGCCAAGTGGCCCTGGTGAATGCAATTACCGGGCTGCCCTTGACTGCCGACCAGGAGTTTCAGGCCGGCCTCACTTGCGATGGGAAACTTGCTGCCCCAAATCCTCTTGGAACGCCGCTCGCGACCTGTGATGCGGCGGGGCTGAAATCCACATACATCAAGGTCCCGTTGCCCGGGACCGAAAATGACGACCACAATCCGCAGCGAATTCAGCCGCGCAATCTGTTTGACATTGCCCTTGGGCACGACAATGTTTTCCATGGCGACAGGTACAAGTGGAGCGCCCGGGTCGAGGTCATCAATCTGACGGACAAAGAGGCGCTTTACAATTTTCTTTCGACGTTCAGCGGAACGCATTACGTGACGCCGCGGACGGTGACCGGGACGATCGGTTTTCATTTTTAGGGCGGGACTGAAGTCCATCACGACCGCTCCCTAACGATCGCGGCTCAGTTATGCGGCTTGTGACGCGGTTTGGTGGTCCAACTTAGGAGAAAAGCGGGCGATTCTGGATGGCGGAACGCGTTCGAGGTAGCGCTCTATTTCCGCAGTTGAAAATTCGAACCCATTTGCAGCAGGGTCGAACGAGGGGTCTCGTTGTTTCGCGGCGAGGTAGCTCATCGCGGCGCGATCCAGAGCTTGTAATTCGTTTGCTTTTCGTTCGGATTGGATTTTGTGCAGCTCGGCGGTTTCTTTTTCGCGACGGCGCGCGAGGCGCGCTTCCTGGAGCTGGAGGTTGCGGAGCTGCTTCTCATAGGTGATGAAGGTCTGAAGCTCGATCATGTTTGAGCGGAGCGAAGGATCGTGCTTATCGAATGAATTCGAGAACTCGAGACGGCCCTGCGCGAAGATGCTCATCTCCAAAGCGGGAATGCGCTTGAGACGCCAAGTCGTATTGGCAATGGACTGGACCAGATCGACTTCGATCTGGCCCACAGGCTGAAGCTCTTTCTCATAGGCGAGTATGTAGCGCTCGTATTCAGCAGCATCTTCGCTGGGGAGCAGGACGGTACGGCCGGTGAGTCCGGTTTTGACAGCGTTCAAAGAGGATTTAGCTCTGCCGGAATCCGACGTGGGCCCTGTACTGAAGAGGGCATTGGCGCGATTGGCCGCAAGCTGGGCCGGAGACACGGAGTGCTCGTAATCTTCGAGCCATTCGATTTCGTGGGTATGCGCTTCGGGTGGGGCCGCGGCGGCTTGCGTATCTGCTTTGCGGGCCAGTTTGTTTGCTTTGCGCTCGGCGGCGCGGCGAATGGATCGGGCAGTCATATTTTTTCTCCAGATAAAGAAATGGCTCGCTAGAGGAAGACCTCATGGCGAGCCTGCCAGAACGTAGCACACGAAAGGGCGAAAACGTACTATGTACGTTCGAAATTGGCTGTAAGTTGGTGGAGATTCACATAGAAATAAAGATGGAGTGAACTGTGATTGCTTCTGCGCATCAGGACCGTTGGGGCTCGACGCCGATTGCGATGACGAAGTAATTTGCTGGAACTGTACCAACGTTTTTCAACCCGTGCATTTCTCCGGAAGCGGCATAGGCGACCCCGCCCGGGCCAACCTGCTGCGATTTCCCATCGAGGATGAACTCAACCGCACCGTCGCGAATCAGCATGAATTCGGTATGCACATGCTTGTGAGCTGGATGTGGCATCTGGCCCGGCATGAGCGTGGTTTCATGCAGCTCGACCGTCTCGCCGGTCGGCAGCTTGCCGTGCAAAACCGGGCGCGTCGTTGCGCCACCTGCTGAGTGGGTAACCGGAAGCTGTTCAAACGAGTAGACGGCTGAGTGGGCGAGTGAAGGCTGCTCTGGGGTCTGGGCCTCCGCCTCGGCCAATGCGGTGCTCATAAGCCCCATGACGGGCAGTAGAAAAGGAAATTGGCGGCGTGTCATGCGGCAATGGTATCGTGCGGTGATTAGACATCACGAGCGCCGTTTGGCGGTAACAGGCCGGTTTAGCGCGTTAGCAGTAAGAAACGCACAGGAGTTCGCCACGGGGCAGACGCCGCATTTCGGATTGGCGCGCTTGCATACCTGTTGTCCGTGACATTTCAGCAGTAAATAGGCGCGGGCCCGCGCGTGGAACGTCGGGGGGACTTCCGCTGCAACTATTCGCTGCGCTTCGCGGTACGTTGCACCGTAGTTCTCAGGCTCATGCCCAATTTGGATGCGTACGAGAACATGGGGGGAGTTGGATGGGACGGCTGCCACAGGCGAGAAGCCACCAAAGAGCAGGACGCGGTCGGCACCCGGATCGGCAATACCTGGAAATTTCTTGAGCGCCGCACGAACCTGAGCAATGGACAATCCCTTGAGCCGTGCGCGTAAATCGCCGCCGAACTCCTTTTGAATTCTTTCCGCAATTTCCTTCAAACGCAGGGCTCTGAGTTCCGGCATCATTCCGCCGGGTTTCAAAGCGAGCGCGAGCTTTGAAGGATTCGCTGAAAGTAGCCGATCCGGATCCACACCGATCCGGCGCTTCAACGATTCCCAGCCCTTCGCGCAAGAGGCATCGCTGGCTGGATATCCGCAGTGCCACCACGCCAAGAAAAGATATGGATCGCTCGGCCAGTCCGGCATCTGCTGACCGTGAAAGGCTTCCAAGGTGTCAAGCAGGTGGGCTAACTGTGGCATGGGAGGCATCAGGCACTAGATCAGCGAGAAGCCACTCGAAAGGATGTAGCTTGGCTACGCGCATCCAGCGTCGCTGAACGACTCACAGCAACAAGACACCCACGGACTATCCGGACTGCCGTCAGCATTGATCCGCAGCGAGATTAGGTCACGGTGTGGGTAGCCAAGTCGATGGTCAGCGGATCGAACGGCTTGTTGTGCTGCGCACCTAGCTGCCAAAACTGGACTGCGATTTGCTTAGCCGATGCGGTGACAAACAGGTATCCGAGCGAGGAGATCGCGGCGTCATAGGTGACTTCGTGGCTGGCATCGGCTGGCTGTCCGGTTGCCGTGGTGACCGGCTGAGGCGGCATGCCGCCAGTGCCTACGACGATGTATACGATCTGCTTGCCTGCGATTCTCCGCGTATAGCGCTGATAGTTGTGGGCATGAGCGGAAAGAAACATGTCCGGGAAGACTCCAGCCTTGGTGCAAGCATCATCGATGCTCTGATTCATTTCCGTGCTTCCGCTGTGGCCGCTCTGGCTGTAGGGCGGGTGATGCGTTGCGATGACCAGAGCCTTCTTTTGCTTGGCCTTGGCGATAGAGGACAGAGTCTGAGCGAGCCAGTCAAGCTGCGAGGTATCCTTTTTACCGCCGGTGATGCCTTCGAGATAGCCCGGATTCTCCAGCAAGTTCGAATACAATCCGATGATCTGTACGAATGGAGCATCGAGAAACCAGTAGACACCGGGCTGAGTCATGGTCTCGCGGTAAATGCCGCTTCCCGAAGCCTGCGGCGGCACGACGGCGGTTTCGGCGCAGAAGTTGGCGCGGAAATCCTTAAGGGATGGACTATCGGCCGGCGTCTTGACTTCTCCATCGTGATTTCCGGGAATGGCGACGATCTTGCCGGGATAGTGTTTATAGGGCACGTAGAAGCGCTCGCCATAGTGGCTCCCCTTGTCGTTCCCGTAAATCACATCGCCTAAATGAAATAGAAAAGCCGGATTCAATCCGGCAGCCTCAGGTTTGAAGTCGGTAGCCATCTCGTCGGAGATTTGCTGAGCTTCCTGCGCGGTGCCGACGCCGCTGTCGCCCAGGGCGTGAAAGCGAATTTCTCCGAGATCTTCGATTTCCTTCACGCCGTCGGCGCCGATCACTTCGGAAAGATCCATGTTGCCGCCGCGAACGATGGGAGGGATTAAGCCGAGCTGTTGTTTACTCCAGTCCGTCATGCGAGTCTGGCCGTTGATCGGTTGGCGCTCGCGCGGGGGCGCGGGAAGGAAGAACGGGTGCGCATATCTGGATTTCGAATATGAGGTTGAAGCGTTATTCGGCCTTGGTGTCCGATTGGAGGGTGGTTGTTTCTGCGGCATGAATTTCTCCTGTTTGCCGAGGCGATATTCGCGACGGCTTTCGGTTATCGTAGCGTGGTTATGGAAGAAACGGGACAGCGATTAGGGGGGAATGATCGTGTTGAATTGGCCGGCACGGACTCGAAGCTGGGACAGCTGCGCCAGGAGCTTGTCTGTCCTGAAGAGTCGCTGGCGCGACTGGATCAGGTTCCTTGAGTCTTCGCCTGCTCGCTGGGAATCGCGGCTAGTACCAAGTTGCGGAAGAAAGCGTACGACAGCGCTCCCTTACAGTCGCGGCTCTGTTGGGTTTTACAGGCCATCAGCCAATACGGAGTACCTGCGGATCGTCCGGCTTGATTTCTGCTTGTGTGGAGCTGCGTCTGTTCGCGAGCTTTTCCAGCCTCGCTTTGAATGCCGGTGCTTAATCCTTCAATAAGCTCTTGGAGGCTATTGAACTCGGCCGGACGCAGCGCCCTGCTCCAACCACTCCCTGGCGGTCGTGGCTCAGTCACGATTTGCGACACCTGATGTGCAGGTAACGTCGAAGGCTGTGATTAGCGGGGAATGACCGCGTTGAATTGGCCGCTTCGGATTCGAAGCTGAGACAGCTGCCGCAGGAGCTTGTCAGTCCTGAAGAGTCGCTGGGCGTGACTGGATCACGTTGCTTGCGTTTTGGCCTGCTCGCTGGGAATTGCGGCAAAGTTGCGGAAGAAAGCGGACGACAGCGCTCCCTTACAGTCGCGGCTCTGTTGGGTTTTACAGGCCATCAGCGAATACGGAGTACCTGCGGATGCTCCGACTTGATTTCCGGTTGTACTTCGCGAACTTTTCCAGCCTCGCTTTGAATGCCGGTGCTTAATCCTTCAATAAGCTCTTGGAGGCTATTGAACTCGGCCGGACGCAGCGCCCTGCTCCAACCACTCCCTGGCGGTCGTGGCTCAGTCACGATTTGCGAACACTTGATGCGCAGCTAACAGGTTAGCGGGGAATGACTCCGTCAAACTGGCCGGCACGGATTCGAAGCTGAGACAGCTGCGCCAGGAGCTTGTCAATCCTGAAGAGTCGCTGGGCGTGACTGGATCACGTTGCTTGCGTTTTGGCCTGGTCGCTGGGAATTGCGGCAAGCGGATCGGTCCGGCTTGATTTCTGGTTGTGTGGAGCTGCGTCTGTTCCCGAGCTTTTCCAGCCTCGCTCTGAACACCGGTGCTTAGTCCTTCAATAAGCTCTTGCAGGCCATTGAACTCAGCCGGACGCAGCGCGTTGCTCCAACCACTCCCTGGCGGTCGTGGCTCAGTCACGATTTGCGAACACTTGATGCGCAGCTAACAGGTTAGCGGGGAATGACTCCGTCAAACTGGCCGGCACGGATTCGGAGCTGCGACAACTGCGCCAGGAGCTTGTCGGTGAGATCGGCGGGTAGATCTGCTCGCACGTGAATCAATTGCTGATCTTGATCCACGTGAATGGAGTCGTAGAGCCGTAACATATCCGGCTCATTGTCTTTTGTGGTCAGGCGGGCCAGCCCGATACCGCCGCGCAAAGCATCGCGAACGCGCTGCGCTCCTTGATCTGAAACGCAAGTGATGTCCATCTGCAGGTGCGTGCCGGTGTCGACGCCAATCCCGACGCTCGTGCCACTTACGACAGCCACGATGTTGGACAGAGCCGAGCCGATATCGGAGGACATCGGCACGTCGGCAAAGGGCAGACCTTGGCGGCTAACAGCCCAAATCTGGTCCTGCTTCGGCAAAGCCTGGAGCCGCTGTTGCAATTCGTTCGGCACACCGGCAGTGCCGTTGTCGTGAATGTCGATCACGCGACGCAGAACGTCGGCTGACCCGGCGACTGCAGTATCATTCTTCAAGAAAAATAGAGATTCGCTAGCAGTTCCGAATAGTGTGTACTTCTTGTAGGCCGTGCGTTGAGCGCCGAACGAGCTGAGCTTTTGCTCGAGTTCGGATTGGGTGATGCGGCCACGCGCCATGAAGACCGGCTGTTTACCGTTCCATGCAACCAGCAGATCGGATAAATCGCGTCTCGGATCGAAGCCGACACGCTCGGAAAAAGCGTCGACCAGCGGGATTTGCAATTGGTTCTCGTGCTGCTTGTAGAGAGGAGACGCCTTAAGCTCGTCAGCCCGGATACCCGCGAGAACTTTCGTGTCGGGAGAAATGAATGCGGTAAATGCTGGATTAATTGCTATGCCGGTAGCAGCGCGTTTCCCGCAACCCGACAGGGCGAGCAAGCCGGCCAGAACGACAGGCGCAAGAAAACGCATTCGATAAATCTTTTCGAGACCATCCGCCGGAATGGCGTATTCCGCCTTCATGTACCTTTAGGATACGAGTGAAGGAGGAGGCTAGTTCCGTTGGTTATTCGCTCCCTGACGGTCGCGGTTCCGTTAGTTCTGATCGCCGCTTGTCTTGGTGTGTGCCAGGACAATACTCTTCCGCCGCTGAAGACGACGGTTACGGTTAACGCGACACTCTCGACAGAAGCACCTGCTTCGATCACGGTACTCGATCAACCACAACTGCAGCAGATTCCCGGAATTGAGCTCGATGACCGGCTTCGGCAGATCCCCGGGTTCAGCCTGTTTCGGCGCTCGTCCAGTGTGGTCGCGAATCCGACAACGCAAGGCGTTTCTCTGCGCGCCACAGGATCATCGGGCGCGAGTAGAACGCTAGTGCTTTGGGATGGGATTCCGATTAACGATCCGTTCGGGGGATGGGTGTACTGGGACCGCGTGGATCCGAGCTATATCGACCGGGTGGAAGTGGACCGCGGCGCATCCACCAGCGTGTTTGGGGATCGCGCGATGGGCGGCACGATTTCTCTGTTTTCTCCACCCGAACAGCGCGAGCACCTTTTCGCCGATTACTTCGGAGGCAATGAAGATACGCAGGACGTCTCCGGGGCGTATTCGAATCTTTGGGGTCCGTGGGGCGTGTCTGTTCACTCCCGTGCCTTCACGACCGACGGCTACTACATCACACCCGAGTCAATCCGGGGCAAAGTCGATGATAAAGCCAACGTGCGATTTGCGACCGGCGACTTACATCTCGATTATCTGGGCTCCGCCGATCGCCTCTCGATCTTCTTCGACGTTCTCGCCGAAGAGCGGCATAATGGGACGCTGCTCACGCACAACTCGACGGGTCTCGGCACTCTGGGCGCGACCTACACGCATTCCTGGACCAATGATCAAATTTCATTTTTGGTCTTCCACACGCAGGAACAGTTTCACAGCACATACTCGAGCGTTTCGTTAAACAGGAATCTCGAAAAGCTCACCTCTAGGCAAACGGTGCCCATCGATGACACCGGCGGCGCGGCCTATTGGAAACATCATGCGAAAAGGTGGAACACGATTGTGGGCGCGGACGCTGACGACACGCACGGGATCAGCCACGATTATTCCTACTCAACCCACACGCTGACGCCAGGCGGCGGAACTCTGTTCGAACATGGACTGTTTGGGGAGGGAGATTTCACGGCCGGCACGGCGCGCTTTTTTGCGGGTATTCGCCACGAGTTTACCGGGCAGCATGGCGAGACGTTCGTCAGCCCGAATGCGGGAGTCGCGGTGGGATTGAAGCAGTTTCGGTTGCGCGCGTCTGGATACCGAAGCTTTCGGGCGCCCACGCTGAACGAGCTTTACAGGAATTTCCGCGTGGGCAATATTCTGACGCTGGCGAACCCGGCGCTGATTCCGGAGAGCCTCACCGGTGTCGAAACCGGTGTGGATTGGACGGGCGAAGGCACGCAAGTCTCTCTCACTCTCTTCCGAAACGATCTCGGGCATCTAATAGACAATGCGACTCTCAGCACCTCGCCCACTTTGATCCTGCGGCAACGCATGAACTTTCCGAGCGCGCTTTCGCGGGGCATTGAGTCGAACATTATTCACAGATGGGCTCACTGGAGGGCTGAAGCCGGTTATCTGTTTGCGGATGCGCGGCTAGCGACGGGCCAGCGCATTCCTTTGGTGCCGAAACAACAAGGCACTGCGGAGCTTACATACAGCTACAAATCCACCCTGATTTCAAGCGGCATTCGCGCGTTCGGTCTGGAATTCGATGATGATCTGAATCAATTCAAGCTGCCCGGCTACGCCGCTCTCCAATTGAGCGCGCAACAGCATCTCACGAAGAGCCTGTCCGCTGTCGCTTCCGTAGAGAACCTGCTCGACCGCAGCTATTTGGTGGCGCTGACGCCATCCCCGAATACGGGAGAACCCAGGTTGTGGCGCGTCGGACTGAGGTGGAATGGAGCGGTGAAATAAGCGTGAAACGGGGACGGGCAGCTCTGTCCACGAAGTAGCAGTTCGGAAATGTCAAGGTCACCGGTTGGGGACAGAGTCAGCCCGGGAAGCGGGGACGGGCAGCTCTGTCCACGAAGTAGCAGTTCGGAAATGTCAAGGTCACCGGTTGGGGACAGAGTCAGCCCGTCCCCGGCATACTATGGTTCAGGAGAATTCATGGATACCATTCCGCTTCCTTCTTACGAAGTAGTTCCGCTCGATGACATTGCACCGGGCGTGCGGGGTGTTCGCATTCTCTTTGTGAACGTATATGCAATCTCTAATTCGAGTGGTGGCTGGACACTGATCGATAGCGGCTTGCATTTTTCTCAAGGGAAGATTAAGGGCTGGGTGGAGGAGCAGTTCGGAAGCGGGAGCAAGCCGCAGGCCATCATTCTCACGCATGGCCATTTCGATCATGTTGGCACGGTAAAGGAGCTGCTTGATGAGTGGAACGTGCCGGTTTACGCTCACCCCGACGAGTTTACTTATTTGACGGGACAGGTGAAGTATCCAGCTCCCGACCCGGGAGTTGGCGGCGGACTGATGGCGGTTATGTCGCCTTTGTATCCGCGCACGTCGGTCGATCTCACCAATCGCGTGCAGGCGTTGCCGCCCGATGGTTCAGTGCCCACGCTTCCCGGATGGCAGTGGTTCCACACTCCTGGCCATGCGCCCGGCCACGTCTCGCTGTTTCGCGCGGCAGACAGAGTTCTTCTTCCGGGGGATGCATTCTGCACCGCAAAGCAGGAATCGTTCCTGGCGGTTGTTCAGCAGAAGCCCGAGTTGCACGGGCCGCCGGCCTACTACACGCCCGATTGGGACGCGGCACGCGAATCAGTTCGCAAATTGGCCGCGCTGCGTCCGAAGACCATTGCTCCTGGCCACGGGCTTCCGATATCCGGCGATGAAGTTGCGGATCAGCTTCAGCAATTGGCGACTGACTTTGATCGCATCGCTATGCCCGAGCATGGGAAGTACGTGCATAAAGAAACGTCCGTTTAGCGCGAATCTTCCAGCCGCTCCTCTGCGATCAGAACGATTAGACTTGAGGAAGACGCTGCGAGCCGGCGTCGAGCGTCACCTATGTTTCTCGCCTGAGCTGTTACGTTTCCCTGGTTGACGCAAATGGGTTTTCTCTCCCCCTGGTTTCTGGCTGGTGTTGCCGCTATAGGATTGCCGCTCTGGCTGCATCTATTGCGGCAGTACAAGCGCACCCCTCAGCCATTCAGCTCGCTCATGTTTTTCGAAAAGCGGGTGCAGAGCTCTGTCAAACACAGACGGTTGCGGTACCTGCTCTTGCTCGCTTTGCGTATTGCGCTGCTGGTCCTGATTGCGCTAGCTTTCGCGAATCCGTTCGTCAACCGCACGTCGGCAACGGCAAGCCGCAGAAAGTTAACCGTCATTGCGATTGACCGGTCGTTCAGTATGCGGGTTGGACATCGCATGCAGGAGGCAAAGCTAGAGGCGCAGCGAGTACTCAACGCCCTGGCCGGCCAGGAGCTGGCGCAAGTGATTGCCATCGACGCGCACGTGGAGAACCTGACGCAACCCGAGATGGACAAAAGCGTATTGACCGCCGCTATCGATTCCATTCAGCCCAACGATCGCGCGAGCTCATACGGCGAGTTCGTGCGAGCTTTACGCGTGATGGATCAAAGCACCGGGATGCGTCTTGATGTCCATTTCGTGAGCGACATGCAAAAGACCTCCATGCCTGCCGATTTTCACGATCTGCAGCTTGGCTCCCACACCGCCCTCGAGCTTCATCCGGTGGGAGAGCGGAATCGGCCGAATTGGGCTGTTGAGACGGTAAGCGCTCCGGCTCACGTCTATGATCCGGCACAAACTCGTCTGACCGCCACCGTTGCGGGATGGCAGACATCGCCCGCCTCAAAAAAGGTTTCGCTGGTGCTGGATGGCCGGGTGA
Source organism: uncultured Acidobacteriaceae bacterium (assembly GCA_963758245.1). GTDB lineage: Bacteria > Acidobacteriota > Terriglobia > Bryobacterales > Bryobacteraceae > Bog-105. The sequence continues at coordinate 24,852 of CAVWUV010000020.1, forward strand.
TCGCCTCGAAGAACATCACTATCCCGGCAAATGGGCGCGCGCAAGCCGAGTTCCTGGCGTTCGATGTTCCCTACGGAGCGCACAAAGGCGAAATTCGAATCGAGCCACATGACGATTTGACTGATGACGATTCATTTCCATTCCCGGTGGAACGTACGGATCCTCGCAAGGTGCTGTTTCTGTATGCCGGCGGCCGGAAGCGCGAGGCGTTCTATTACAAAGCGGCCATGGAATCAGCATCCAACACCGGCCTGACGGTTCAATCCGCGCCGTTGGAGGAAGCTGCGAACAAGGATTTTTCGAAACTCGCGTTTGTGGTGTTGAGTGATCCCGGAGAGTTGGATTCCGCAACCGCTCGCGCCTTGTGCGCGTATGTGAGTAAAGGCGGAGCGGTGTTGATTGCGCTAGGTCCAAAGAGCGAACGCACGGGACGGGTACCGCTCTCAAGCGACCGGTTCACAGCTATGTATGAAACGCAGGGCGCTGGATTCGTCGATAATCAGAACGCGGCGCTCGCGGGCGTGGGACGGCTCGAAAACGTTCAGTTCTCAGAGGCAGTGCGGCTCTCGGTAAAGCCGGGCGCACGAGTGGTTGCAAAGCTCGCGGATGGATCGCCGCTGCTGGTCGAAGAATCCATGGGCGAGGGGCGCGTGCTGATTTTCGCTTCGACTCTGGATAATTCCACAAACGATTTTCCTTTGCACACGTCATTCGTCCCTTTCGTAGTGCAGACAGGTCGCTATCTGGCCGGAACGGAAGAGACAACATCGAGCGTAGTCGCAGGCACGACGGTCGCTTTGCGCCGCACGCGCAATGAAGGATCGGCTGCCGATGTGATTGGACCGGATGGCAAGCATCAGTTATCGCTGAGCGAGGCGACAAAGGCGTTGAGCTTCGATTTGGGACAGGACGGCTTCTATGAAGTGCAACGTGCGGATGGACGGCGGCTGCTGATGGCGGTGCATGCAGATCGGCGCGAATCTGATTTGTCAACTGCACCCGAAGAGACCCTCGTTTTGTGGCGCAATACTGGAAATACGACCGCTGGGGCGAAGCCGTCAAATGGTAGCGGGGCGACCGGAGGGGTGGACCGGCAGACTCGCCCGTGGAGTCTCTGGCGCTACGTGATGGTTCTGGTTCTCATAACAGCGTTAATCGAATCAGTTTTCGCGAGTCGGTATCTGAAACAAGAAAGGCAAACGGGATGACGGCGCTCGAACAACTCAACGCTTATTTGCGACGCCTCGAATTACGTGTGCGCTTATTCGCCGCATCGCGAGGAGCAGCCCTTGTCGCGGCACTGGCGCTCGCACTGACGCTAGTGTTCGTCTGGATCAGCAACCGCTATGAATTCGGCGGGCAGGTCGTCCTTCCCCTGCGCATTTTGCTTTTTGTTGCGCTTGCTGCCGCTGTGTCGTTCCTATTGGCGCTTCCTCTGCTGAGGCTGAACAAACGCCGGATTACTGAGTTGGCGGAGCGTCGCGTGCCCGGCTTTGAAGAACGGCTGCTAACCATAGCGGAGCGGCCCGACTCTACCAATCCATTCACTGAGTTGCTTGCGGAAGACACATTGCGTGTTGCGCGCGAGAATCAACCGGAGCAATTGACCGAGACACGCTCTCTATTGCGGCTGGCTGGTTCCGCAGCAATTGCAGGCGCAATTCTGCTATGGCTCATCGTTGCCGGACCGGGATATTGGGGCTATGGCGCTTCCCTGCTCTGGACCGGAAGCGCCAGTCCCGGGAAGCGGCCGCTGTACGATATCGCAGTCCAGCCCGGAAACAAGACGATACGGCGGAAATCCGATCAGGCGATCACAGCGCAGCTCCTTGGATTTTCGGCTCGCAAGGTGATGCTGCATGCCAGGTACGGCGGCGCCCTGAAATGGGAAGAGATTCCGATGACGCCCAAGGCAGATGGGAATGCATATCAGTTTCTGTTTGCCGGGCTTTCCGATCCAGTCGAATACTATGTGCAGGCGGATAACGCGCAATCAAAGCGTTACACGCTCGGCGTGAAAGATCTTCCCGGGGTCAAGCGGGTTCGTGTGGCTCTCCATTTTCCATCGAATCTCGGCTTGAAAGATGTAGTCGAAGATCCAGGCGGTGACATCCGGGCGGTTCAAGGAAGTCAAGCGGACATTTCGGTATTGACCGACCGGCCGCTGGATCGTGGCTTGCTGGTTCTGAACGACGGCTCGAAAATCGAGCTCGGCCGATCAGGTACTGCAGGTGACGGCAATTGGCTGACCGCGCGGCTTCCAGTGAGTAAGGACGGGTCCTATCATATTGCGGCGCTAGACAACAGGGAGGCGATTCGCATCAGCGATGACTATTTCATCGAGGCGAAGAAGGACGAGCCGCCCTCGGTTCGAATTTTGCGACCGGGCGCCGATCCGCATGTAAGTCCGATAGAAGAAGTGCCGGTCACCATCGAGGCTTCTGATGATTTCGGCGTGGAGGGTCTGGAACTGCACTATTCGGTGAACGGCGGGCCTGAGCAGGTGCTGCCGCTTCTGAAAACGAAAGGCGCGAAAGAGGCCCAGGGAACGACGACGCTTTCCTTTGAAAATTTCAAAGTAGTCCCGGGTGATTTAGTCAGCTTCTATGCGACTGCGCGAGATGCAACAAAGACATCGCGCACTGATATCGTATTCGCGCAGGCAGAGCCCTTCGATTTCAAGTTCACGCAGTCGCAGCAAGCCGGCGGAGGAATGGGCTCAGGAGGCGATGACGAGAATATATCCGCGCGGCAAAAACAGATTATTGCCGCCACCTGGAATGAACTGAAAGATAGCTCGAAGAGCCGGGCGGCGGTGCAAGAAGATTCTCGCTTTCTCTCGAATCTTGAAGCTAAGCTGAGCGATCAAGCGAAGACACTGGCGGACCGCATGGCGAGCCGTGAACTGGACACCGCAAGCGCCGATTTTCAGGAACTCTCGAAGACCATGCAGCAGGCGTCTTCAGAAATGTCCAAGGCTGTTGATCAATTGCGGCCGGCTCAATGGAAAGACGCTCTGGCTCCGGAGCAGAGAGCGCTTCAGGCGCTTCTTCGCGTTGAAGCCAAGTTCCGGGATATCCAAGTTGCGTTCGGGCAGCAAAATGGCGGCGGGATGGGAAGCGGCGCGCAACGCGACTTGGCGCGCATGTTTGATCTCGAGTTGGATACAACCAAGAACCAGTACGAAACGGGACAATCCGGTTCTTCTCCATCCGGCGATCAACAGAAAGCTGTGGATGATGCTTTCGAGCGTCTGAAAATGCTTGCGAAACGGCAGGAGGAGCTGTCGGCGCAAAACGCTCAGCAGCAACCTTTCGAGCAGAGATGGCAAGAGGAGCAGCTGCGGCGCGAGGCCGAAGAACTGCGGCAGCAAATGCAGCAGTTGGCACAGAATTCACAGAACGGGCAACAACAGAACGGCTCGCCTTCGTCATCCTCCTCTCAATCGTCGAACCAGCGCGGGAGAACGGGTAATGGCGGCGGAACATCACAATCCGCGCAGCAGAGCCAAAGGGTCATGGAAGCTATGCGCCAGGCCATGGGCGCATTGCAAAGCGCGGAAGAGGAGATGCGCAAGGCCGTGAGCGATCACGATCGAAGCGCGGAGGAGCGCGCGTCAAACCAACTTCGAGAAGCGCAAAAGGCTTTGGAGGATGCGCTGCACCAGCAGGCCGGCAGCTCGGTTTCGGACTTGGCCAAACGCGCTCAAGAGGTCGCTGACGCTCAACGGGATATAGCAAATCGGCTGAAGCAGATGTACGGCGATCACGGGTTACGCGGGCGCAATGAATCTTCGGCCACCCTCGGCGGCGAGACGGAGATGCCGGAAATGGATGACCCGAACACGCCTCGTTTCGGCTACGGGTTTCGGCGCCGATCCTGGCAACAAGAGATAGAGCCGATGCGTCTGGCAACTCCGCAGGAGCGGTCTTTAGCGACCGAGAAGGAAAAACTAGCGCAGCAGGTGGAGCAGCTCGAAAGCCAAATGCAGCAGCAAGAGAGGAACATGGCGGCCGACCAGCCGGATGCGTCCTCGAAATTGCGGAAAGCACTCTCGGATGCCGAGCAGGAAGAGCTTGCCCTGAGAATGCAGAAGAATGCCGAGTGGCTTCGCGAAGGCTACGGTGACCGAAATCTCGGGATGGAAGACAGCGTGACAGCAGGCCTGGAGCAGCTTAGCCGGCAGCTGCGCGAAGTACAACAGGGGCTAAAGTCCGGAGACGAGCGGCAAAACGGCAAAGACCAAAGGGCCGCGCAGGCATTGTCCGACGTTCGAACTCTTCGCGAAGAGCTGGAACAGCGCACGGATCAGGGCGACCAACAAGGCCGAAAGGGTTCGTACAGCCCTGCCGGTGGTGGCAGCCCGACGATCAATGATCGCGACTTGCAGGATACCGAGCGCGAGCTCTACGGGTTGCGAGCGCAAATTGATCCCAGAGATCGCGCGCTGCACGGCTATATTGACGGCGCGTTGTGGAATCTAAGACATCTGACGGGCGCAGCTCCAGGCGTGCTGGATGCGACTATCAGCCGTGATGCGGTCGCAAGCCTTGAAAGACTCGAGATCGAGCTGAATAAGCGCGTGGGCCAGCCGGAAGCCACGGGCGCGCGAACCGGCGCACCGGAATCATCGCCTGAAAAATATCGCGACGCGGTCGCGGAGTATTTTAAGAAGCTGAGCAAGTGAGGGATTGGTGACCTTGGCTACGCCGTGGTCGCTAATTCGAGTCTCGGAGCGCTTGGCGAACGTAGGGTCCGGATATCACGGATGGGTGGTTGGCCAAACAAGCGGCTGTATTCACGATTGAATTGACTCGCGCTTTCGTATCCAACCTCAAAGGCCACAGTCGCCGCGTCCACATCATCGGCGAGCATTCGTGCTCTTGCGGCCTGTAATCGAATTTGCTTCTGGTATTGAAGGGGACTCATTGTCGTGAGCGCCCGGAAATGGTGGTGAAGAGTAGAGACCGCCATACCCGCAACTTCTGCCAATTCTTCAACGCGAAGCGGCCTCGCATAGTTTGTCTTAATCCAGGCGATCGCTTTGGCCGTGCGGTGACTTTGGTCTCCTAAGGTCGCGATTGCTCGTAATCGTGCGCCTTCGGCTCCACGTAGGATTCGGTACACGATCTCGCGTTCGATAAGCCCGCTGAGGAAGGGAATGTCCGCAGGATTTGAGAGCAGGTCGAGCAGACGGCACCAGGCACCGAGGAACTCCGCGGTGACCAGACCGATCGACATGGCGGGACTATCCGGCGGCGCCTCAAGCATGTGGAACTCCTCACGGCTAAGGAATTCACGAACAATCGAGATATCAAGCTTCAGCGTGACGGCAAGGCAGGGTACCTGGTCGCTTGCTTCGACCACCCTGGCTAGGGTTGGGAGATCGACCGAGGTGAGGAGATATCTCGACGAATTGTATGTCAGTGTGTCGCCGCCAAGCTGTACCTGTTTGCGACCTTGAGGGACCACAATGACGCTGGGCTCGTACGTCACGGGGCACGCAGGAGTAGGAGCGGTTCTCCGGTGCAAGGTCAACCGAGGAATAGCGGTTGCCAGCTTCTCTGCCGAGCCGATGTGCCGAGCAACCTTCAAGGCCAGCTCGGCCTTCAGTTTCTCCATTCGGTGCGGCGCTGCGGTCGCTTCATTGCTAGTGTTTTCCACGATAGAGGATCGGCCTCCCTTCCTCAGCATAACTACGAACTACGGTACGCAGGCAATGCCTGAGACACGAATCGGCAGGATTAGGCAACGAATCGGCAGGATTGGGATACCGCTCGTTCCGGCTTTCTCCCTACGCTGGATACGGAGGACGCAGTGCAGAAGCGCAAATTAGGAAAAAGCGGCTTGGAAGTGTCGGCCCTCGGCTTCGGATGCATGGGGCTGAGCGCGACTTATGGGCCGCCGACGGAGCGACAGGAAGGCATCAACATCATCCATGCTGCCGTCGAGCGTGGCGTCACATTCTTTGACACTGCCGAAGCGTATGGTCCTTTCACGAACGAAGAACTGGTGGGAGAAGCGCTTGCGCCTTTTCGGGATCGTGTAGTGATTGCCACCAAGTTCGGATTTGGCATTAACCCGGACGGCACTCGCTATGGACTCGACAGCCGGCCAGACCACATCCGGCAGGTTACGGACGCGTCGCTAAACCGGCTGAAGGTCGAAGCAATCGATCTCCTCTATCAACATCGCGTTGATCCGGATGTGCCGATTGAAGATGTGGCCGGAACTGTCAAACGATTGATCGAGCAGGGCAAAGTGAAGCACTTCGGCCTGTCGGAGGCGGGCGCTGAAACGATCCGGCGGGCACACGCTGTTCAGCCGCTCACGGCCGTACAGAGTGAGTATTCGCTATGGACCCGCGATCCCGAACAAAACGGCGTGCTTGCGGCGTGCGACGAGTTGGGAATTGGTTTTGTGCCGTTCAGTCCGCTTGGCGCAGGATTTCTAACTGGAAAGATTGGGACGGCCACAGAGTTTCACAGCACGGATTTTCGTAATCAGTCTCCGCGCTTCGCGCCTGAGGCCCGCGCGGCTAACCTGGCTCTTGTCGATCTGCTGAAGCGCATCGCCGAAAGAAAGCAGGCGACGCCGGCGCAGATTGCGCTTGCATGGCTGCTGGCGCAGAAGCCCTGGATCGTGCCCATTCCGGGGACAACAAAGCTTCACAGGCTCGAGGAGAACCTGGGCGCAGCGAACATCGAACTGAAGGCGGATGATCTACGCGAGATCGAAGATGCCGCGTCGAAGATCACGATACAGGGTGCTCGGCTTCCGGAAGCAGTCCTGAAGATGTCGGGGCGCTGAGGAGGTAACGCGGACAAGCAGAAGGGCTCTTATGATCACGCTCAATATCAACGGCAAGCCGCAAAGCTACGACGGCGATCCCGAAATGCCGCTTCTTTGGGTTCTTCGTGATGAGTTGAACCTGAAGGGAACGAAGTTTGGGTGCGGCATGGGACTTTGCGGCGCCTGCACAGTTCACGTGAACGGCGAGCCTACCCGCTCCTGCATCACGAAGGCGTCGGACGCGGCCGGTAAATCTATCACGACGATTGAGGGCATCTCGCCTGATGGTTCGCATCCCCTGCAGGAGGCGTGGGTAACCATCGACGTGCCGCAGTGCGGTTACTGCCAAGCCGGGCAGATCATGACGGCTTGCGCCCTACTGGCCAAGAATCCCAATCCTACGGACTCCGAGATCGACTCCGCAATGAAGGGAAATTTGTGCCGCTGCGGCACATACATACGAATCCGCGCTGCGGTGCATCGTGCCGCACAGGCACCAAAGTCACAAAGCGGTAACCGGTAGGAGGCACTATGAGCATTGACAGACGTTTCTTTCTGCGCGCGTCGGCTCTTGTCGGCGGCGGCTTTATGCTTGGCCTGTACTCCACGCGTGAAGTGAAGGCGCAAGGTTTCCCGGGTCAGAACCAGGTCTTATCACCCGCGGACTTCGTCAGCATTGGGCCCGACGGGACTGCGACGATCGTTGCACGAAACCAGGAATTGGGGCAAGGCACCCTGAACCTTCTGCCCATGTTGGTCGCCGAAGAGCTCGACGTGGATTGGAAGGCCGTCAGGGCCGTTCGTTGCGATGCGGACCCGAAATACGGCATGCAATTGACCGGAGGCAGTACGGCGACCCCGGCCGGGTGGGAAACCATGCGTCACATCGGCGGTGCTGTGCGGCACATGCTGATTGCCGCCGCGGCGGAATCCTGGGGCGTGGCGCCCGAGGAATGCTCGAGTGCGAGCGGCATGGTTTACTATCGCGCGTCTAACCGCTCGCTGAGCTACGGCGAACTTGCGTCGAAAGCTGCAGCGATGCCAGTGCCGGATTTCGCTTCGCTAAAACTGAAGGACCCAAAAGAATACAAGATTGTTGGCAAATCCACTATCGGCGTCGAAACGAAGGACCTGGTACTCGGCAAGCCTATCTTTGGAATCGACGTCACCCTTCCGGGTATGCTCTACGCAATCTTTGAGAAGACGCCCGTTTTGGGTGGCAAGGTGGTCAGCGCTAATCTCGACGCCATAAAGTCGATGAAGGGCGTTAAGCATGCTTTCGTGATCGAGGGCCTGCCGATCGCGAACACGTATCCGAACTACCTTTTTGAAGGACCGGGTTTCGAGGCTGGCGTGGCTATTGTGGCGGACAGCTGGTGGGCAGCGCAATCCGCGAGACGAAAGCTGGAGGTGAAATGGGACCTCGGCAGATGGGCGGCTCAGGACAGCGATGAGAATGCGCGGAAAGCGGATGAACTGTGCAAAGAATCCGCCGCCAGAACCTTGCGCAATGACGGAGACGTGGAGGCGGTGTTCCGGCGTGACGACGTCAAAGTAGTCGAAGCGCACTATGCCTTCCCGTTCATCGCGCACGCCACAATGGAACCCCAGAACTGCACGGCGCATTATAAGGACGGCAAGATGGAAATCTGGTCCACCAGTCAGTTCCCTGCGCCCGGTCGCACCTCCGTTGCGCGCCTGCTCGGTATTCCTGAAGCTGACATAACGGTTCACATGGTACGCGGCGGAGGAGGATTCGGTCGCCGGGCGTACAACGATTCGATGTGCGAAGCGGCGTGGATCTCGAAGGCCGTCGGCGCGCCTGTCAAACTGCTATGGTCTCGCGAGGACGATATAAAGCATGACTATTATCGTTGCGGTGGATTTCAGTATTTCAAGGCAGCAGTCGACCGCACCGGCAAGATCGTAGCGTGGAAGGACCATTTCGTCGCTTATGGCGAAGGAAACGCCTTCGTTCATGACGGCGGTTTTGATGCAAGCGAGTTCCCCGCTGATTATGTAGAGAACTTCCTGGTGCAGGCATCGACGATGCCGCTTGGTCTGAAGACCGGTGCACTCCGGGCTCCCGGCTCAAACAGTATGGCTTGGGTGATCCAGTCCTTCCTTGACGAACTCGCGCACGGGTCGGGCCAAGATCCCGTGCAGTTTCGCCTGGACCTGCTGAAGCGACGTGTACCACCAAAAGCGGAAGTGGCACCAACGGCAGCACCGCAAAGAGGACCCGGTATTCAGAGGAGGTTGCGTTTCGATGGGTCTCGTGTGGCCGGCGTTATCCAACTCGCAGCGGAAAAGTCAGGCTGGGGCAAGCGGCAACTGCCAAAGGGCACGGCACTCGGATTCGCGTTCCACGCTTGTCAGGGTGGTTATTTCGCCGAGGTTGCCGAGGTCGCCCTGGTCGCCAACAAGAAGCTCAAGGTCAACAAGGTGTGGGTCGCCGGAGATATCGGCAGCCAAATCATCAATCCGAGTGGAGCCGAAAACCAAGTGCATGGCGCCATTATGGATGGTCTGAGCGAGATGATTCAGGAGATCACGATAAAGGAGGGTCACGTCGTGCAGTCGAACTTCCATGACCATCCGCTGCTGAGAATCTCGCAAGCCCCGTTGGTCGAAGTACATTTTCTCAAGAGCGATAATCCGCCGACCGGACTGGGTGAGCCTCCGTTGCCCCCTATTTTGCCCGCCGTATCGAATGCAATTTTTTCGCTTACTGGCGAACGAATTCGGACGCTGCCGATTTCGAAGCAGGGCTTCAGCTTCGCATCATAAAAATCAGCGCATCTGCTCGATCCGCAACACCGAGAGAGAGTTTGCGATGCTCGACGGAGTCATCGATCAAGAACGACGCAAGTTCCTCGAAGCGTTTGGTCAGGTTCTTTCAGCTTTGGCTGTAAGTGGTTCAGCTAAGGCCATGGACAAGCAGGGAGTCGGGCGGAAGTGTTGACGCGCGGCGTTTGATCCGCGATCATTGCTCGGCAGCGTGACGCGCTTCAGTCCTCGATTAGCTGCGCCCGCGAGCGGGGAGCGTGATTACCAGTCGATCTGATCCGGGAAGAATTCTGAAACCAGATCTTCGTAATATGGCCTGATCTCTTTTAAATTTGGGCGCTCACGGCCCTTTGAATACAAATCATACTGGTTGAATTCGCGCACCCATTCGAACATTTGCTCGTCGTGCTCGTTCATGAAGTGCCGGTAAGCGCCGTGTTTGTGCGCGGGATAGAAAGAATGATAACGGAGCATGTATTGCGCCGGCTCCGGAAGATAGTTGCGCGTCGCGGTGTAGATGTACTCGTCGTGCCCCCAGGAGAGATGCACGTTATCCAAACCGCAATTCGGTTCATAAATCCCGTACGTGGTTTGATATTCGGGCACTTTGCTATCCGGATTATCCGCAAAGAACTCGGGAAATACGATCTGATCCGAATATGCGCAACCGACAGGAAACGTGTCGCCGACCACGGCCCACTGGGGCTCGCCGTAGAGGCAAAGCACTTTTCCCAAGTCGTGCACGAAGCCGGTCAGGACAAACCAGCGCGGCCGGCCATCCTTGCGGATAGCCTCGGAAGTCTGTAGCAAATGCTCGATTTGCGTCAGGTCCGTATCCGGGTCACTGTCATCCACAAGCGTGTTCAGGTATTCCGCCATTTCCCAGATGCTTTTCTTGCCCCGACTGAGTGCGCGATACTCACCTTGCTTTGCAAGAACGAAATCTAGCGTCTGATGAGCATGGTTCTGGCGGTAAAACTCGGTGACTGTCGGGTTCGCATCCTGTTTGTAGTTGCGGAATTCCTGTTCCGATTTTCCCTGCCGGTAGCGGGCGGCAACAAAATCGTCCCATTCTTCAAGATTTCTCATTGGGGCGGGTCTCTTCCCATCATGCACACTCGGGCATTAGGGCTGCAACAGATTTCCTATTGACAAGCGCCGCCCGTGGTGCTAGTTTTACAGCATGGTGCTACATTCGCAGCACAAGCTCAGCCGCCGTGAACGGGAGATCATGGATATCCTGTATCGGCACGAGCGGGCCAGCGCCGCAGAGATTCACAAGAGTATGGCCGATCCGCCCAGCTACTCCGCGGTTCGGGCGATGTTGCGCGTGTTAGAAGAAAAGAAACACATCCGGCACGAAGAGAAAGATCTACGTTACGTTTACATTCCGATCGTGCCACGAGAAAAGGCGCGGCGGTCGGCGGTGGCTCACATGCTCGAAACCTTTTTCGACGGTTCAGCGGAGCAGGCGGTGGCGACTTTGCTGGACGTGTCCTCACGAGATCTCTCTCAAGAAGATCTGGACCGGCTTGCTGCGTTGATAGAGAAGGCTCGGAAAGAAGGCCGCTAATGGGATGGTCTGTGTGGGTTGACCTTTTTATTCGCTCGGCAATTCTCCTGGCGGGGGGCGAGGGACTCCGGCGCATGTACGGCCGCTCGACTGCAGCCGCTCGCCACAAGGTTATTCTGCTGGTATTTGCGTTCCTGGTGGTCTTGCCGTTTTCTACGGCTCTGCTGCCTTCTATTCAGATTCCTGATTGGCTATCACACGGCGGGCGGGGAACGGTTTCCGTGCAAACGGCTATGTTCTTAGCGGCTGGCTCCGCGAAGGACGTAACTGTTTGGCCCATCGAGAATTGGTTATTCGTGACATGGCTATTTGGCGTGCTCGCAATGCTGACGTCCTTAGCGACTGGTCGCTTGTTTCTGTGGCGCATGTCGCGGAGCGCGGTGCCGGTGTGCGATGACACGTGGAAATGCCTGCTTGTCGAAATCTGCTCGAAGGCCGGAATTAAAAAAGAGCCTCAGCTGCTCGCACATCCGGGTTTGGCGATGCCACTCGCTTTCGGGATTCGCCGCGCGAGGATTCTGCTGCCTGCCGATTGCGTGGAATGGACCGATCTGCGAAAGCGCGTGGTGTTGCTTCACGAACTGGCTCACATCCAGCGGAGCGACGTAGCCGCGCAATTGTTTGCAAGCGCGGCGTCCGCCATATGGTGGTTTCAGCCGCTGGTCTGGAGGACTCGCCGGATGCTGCGCCGTGAGAGTGAGCAGGCCTGCGATGCGCAGGCAATCGTCGGCGGGGTCCGCCCTTCCGATTACGCCGCGGAGCTCATTGAGATCGCGCGCAATGCAGGGTCGGGCGGCTTGTGGTCGCGTGCGGCAATTGCAATGGCCCAGCCACGCGATCTCGAAGGCAGGCTCCTTCGCATTCTGAACGCAAGCTCTGAATATCCGGCGTCGAACCGTTTCCTATCCGCGATTGCAGCGCTCATTGCACTCGCGCTTACCGCATCGGCAGTAACCTTGTCCTCTGAGCAAAAAATTCCCTATCCAGGAGGTTTAGTTATGAAGAGAAGTTTGATTTCTGGCCTGGTGACCTCAATCGGTCTTTCGGCCGCTACGATTACAGGCTCTGTGTTCGACCCGAGTGGCGCCACTGTACCTGACGCGAAGGTGCTGCTCTACAATCCCGATACATCCACGAAGCAGGAGTCCACGTCTGCGTCGAATGGAAAGTTTGCTTTCGCCAGCCTGGCCGCCGGCCAATATATCTTGCGTGTCGATAAGCCCGGATTCGCCGTACTGTTGCGCGAGTTTACGCTCGAGCCAGATTCGAACGTGGAACGGAACTTGAACATGCAGGTCGGACCTATTCAACAGGAGGTAAGCGTGGAGGCGAAGGGCGAACCCGCAAACACGCCGTCTTCATCGACGGAGCCGAAGCCCATTCGAGTAGGCGGCGTCATAATGCAATCCAAGGTGATCAGCAGAGTTCCCCCCGTTTACCCGCCATCAGCAAAGGCGGCGGGGATTCAAGGCACTGTTCTCCTCGATACGGTGATTTTGAAGGATGGGACGGCTGGAGAAATCACTGTGCGCTCCTCGCCCAACGACGATTTATCGCAGGCGTCGCTCGAATCGGTTCGCCAGTGGCGCTGGTCCCCAACGCTGCTGAATGGGCAACCAGTCGAAGTCGTAACAGAGGTCAGCATCAACTTCACGCTTTTGCCGTAGAAAAGAACTCCCGCCCTCTGGCACAATGGCGAGATGGCGAGGCAAAGATTAGACGAGCCAGAGATCCGGTCCGCCCTCGAACGGCTTTCCGGGTGGGAGATAAAGAGCGAGAAGCTCCACCGCGAATACAAGTTTGTTGATTTTGCCCATGCGATCGGGTTCATGGCAACCGCGGCGGTGCTCATTGAAAAGAGGAATCACCACCCGGAATGGTTCAACCTTTACAACCGCGTGTCGGTCGATCTCACGACGCACGATTCCGGTGGAATCACTGAGAATGACGTAGAACTGGCCCAGTTGCTTGACAGCATCGCGGCGCGGTTAGTTTAGTGGTCGCGCTGATATGATCACGGGCCGGTGCATTGAAAACGCTCCCTCACGGTCGCGGTTCAGACCGCGGCGATTGCTTATAGCAGCTTTGCTGGCGAGTTCGGCGCTGTTTGCCGAGCAACCATTCACCTCAGTTGACGCCATCATCAACGAGGCTGTCCAAACCGGTTTGATTCCAGGTGCGGTGCTGGTGATCGGACACAAGGGCGAGGTGATTTATCGAAAGGCGTACGGATCGAGATCGCTGATTCCCAAACGCGAGCCGATGACCGTGGATACGATCTTCGATGCCGCTTCTTTGACGAAGGTGATCGCAACGACACCGTCGGTGATGAAGCTCTTCGAAGAAGGCAAGATACGGCTTGACGATCCCGTAACAAAATACTTGCCGGAATTTCAGGGCGGCAAAAGCGACATCACCGTTCGCCTTTTAATGACCCACTTTTCAGGAATGCCGCCGGATCTGATTTTGACGCCTCGATGGAGCGGTTACCAGACGGGCATTGAAAGAGCGCTTACGACCAAACCCGTGGCTCCTCCGGGAGCGCGCTTCATTTACAGCGATATCAATTTTGTTCTGATGGGCGAAATTGTCAGGCGCTTATCGGGTGAGACCCTGGCGCAATTTGCGCGCGAGCAGATATTTGCACGGCTCGGCATGAACGACACTGAATTTCTGCCCCCTGCCTCGGTTCGACCGAGGATCGCGCCGACCGAGATCGATGAGGATACCGGTCAGCCATTCCGCGGAATCGTTCACGATCCTACCTCCCGTTACATGGGCGGCGTGGCAGGGCACGCGGGTGTCTTTACAACAGCGGACGATCTGGCGAAGTATGCAGAGATGATGCTGGGGATGGGACAACGCGAAGGTGTTCGGATTTTCGAGCCGATGACGGTGCAGAAATTCACCGAGCCGGCTACTCCCGCAGATCAGCCGATTTTAAGAGCGATTGGATGGGACATGGATTCGCCGTTTTCGAGTAATCGCGGCGAGCTGTATCCTATCGGATCGTACGGACATACGGGCTTTACCGGCACGTCGATGTGGCTCGATCAGACGACCAGCTCGTTTGTCATTCTGCTGACCAACGTCGTTCATCCCAAGCGAGGAAAATCCTTGAGCTCGTTGAGATCGAGACTGGCGACGGCGGTCGCGGCATCGTTCGGAGTAAATCCTCCTGGAAGCGTGTCTCTCACGGGCTACAACGAGACGATTACCGGAGCTGGCGTTCATCGCGTGGTGAACAGAGATGTGAAGACCATGACGGGACTCGACGTTCTCGAGGAGGATGGTTTTCGAGAGCTCAAGGGCAGGCGGATTGGCCTGATCACGAATCAAACCGGCTTGGATCGGGATGGCCGGCGAAACCTGGATGTGATGCTGCGGGCTGGAGTGAACATTGTGACTCTGTTCTCGCCCGAACATGGCATCAACGGCATTGAAGATTCGAATGTCGCCAGCGGAAAAGATCGACAAACGGGTCTGCCCGTCGTCAGCCTATATCAGCCGAACCAGCGCCGGCTCACGGCTGAGCAGATGCAAAATTTGGATGCGATTGTTTATGACATTCAGGACGTGGGCGCACGATTCTATACGTATTCCTGCACCATGCTTTACGCGCTCGAAGAAGCGGGAAAGGCAAGGAAGCCTTTCTTTGTGCTCGATCGGCCGAATCCGATTACCGGCACGCATATCGAAGGCCCGCTGATGGACAAAGATCTCGAATCGTTCGTAGGCTGCTATGACATCCCGCTTCGCCACGGAATGACGTTTGGCGAGCTCGCGACGATGGCCAACAATGAGCAGCATTGGGGCACCGAGCTTCACGTCGTCAAAATGAGGAATTGGGAGCGCGGGGACTGGTTTGATGCAACGACGCTCACGTGGGTCAACCCATCGCCGAATATGCGCAGCCTGAATGCAGCGTTGCTCTATCCCGGGATCGCAATGTTAGAAGCGAATACAAACTATTCGGTCGGGAGAGGCACGGACGCGCCGTTTGAAGAAATTGGCGCGGATTGGATCCAGGGCCAGACGCTTGCTCAATACCTGAACTCGCGATTCATTCCTGGAGTGCGGGTGTACCCGGCGAAATTCAGGCCGGCAGCTTCCAATTTTGAAGGTCAGGAGATCGAAGGGATTCGTTTCGTGATTACGAATCGGGAAGCCTTTGATAGCACCCGGTTGGGGATCGAGATCGCAGCGGGGTTGGAGAAGCTATTTCCGGGGAAAATAGATATCGAGAAATGCCGCTGGCTGATCGGAAGTCGCGAAATTACGAAGAAGCTCGAGTCTGGAGCCGATCCGAGCGCGATTTGGACCGAAGCACAGGAAGAAGCGGCCCAATTCGCCGGCAGGCGGAAGCCTTACCTGCTGTACTGATCAATAGGTTCGAGTTGCTTATGCTTCAGCGGACTGCGAGGTGTGCTTGGTCTTGCTTCCTGGAGGTCTGCCGCGACGCCTGGGTTCGGACGGCAGGGCAATGACATCGGATTGGCCGTTTTCGACCATAGAAACAGCTGCAGTCGCATCTTTCAGCCAAGCGGGCGGCCGGCCACGACGACGGCCTCGACCTCTCGCCAATCGTTCCAGTGTCAGGATCGCCTCTTCCAGCTGTTCGCGCTCAAGCCGCAACTCGGCGAGCATTTTATCGACGTCCAAATTATTTCCCTCCCTGCGACTATCACGGCCTATAACCGTATGACCACCGTATATCAGGCCATTCGTGTTACGTATCGGTAACTCTGCGCGATTTAGCCGAAGTTTAAATGGTATTTGGACCGAGATTCAACAAAAGTGGGCCGACTTAAGAGCGGATTAGTCCTAGTAGTACTGTCCTATTTATGTTTGAGAGTGAGGAACTAAAGAGTTCTCCGACCTGAGTCCTAGGGGTTTCGCTTTTTCCAATAAAAGTAAAACGGCACTCCCAAGCCCATGAGAACTAAGCCCATGAGTGATTCGCGCGGCCTGGTTTGAAGCGTGCTGACCAGGAGAAGCGCGGCCATAGCGATGAATAGTACTGGCACTAGGGGGTAGCCGATGACGCGGTACGGTCTTACTAAGTCGGGTTTCTTTTTCCTCAATACAAAAACGGAAACGGCTGTCATTAAATATAAAACCCAGCTTCCAAATATGACGAAATTATACAGATCGTCGAACCAGCCGCTAAGGACCACGACGCACGACCAGGCACAAAGCAAGATCATGGAATTGCCGGGCGTCTTGTATTTTGGATGAACCACCGCGACCGAGCGGAAGAAGAGGCCGTCGCGAGCCATGGCGTAAGGAACTCGCGCACCGGAAAGAATTGAGCCGTTTAAGGCGGCCAATATCGAGATGAGAACGGAGATGGTCACCGCGCCGGCTGCAGCACTGCCATATAGATTGGACATCATGTCGGCTGCGACTCGGTGACTGGAAGCGACCTGTGCGGGAGTGAGGACGTAGAAATACGCAATATTGATGAGCAGATAGGTTGCGATTACGGCTGCAGTGCCGAGAATCAGTGACCTCGGCAGGTTGCGCTGCGGCTCTCGAATCTCGGAAGAAACCATGCTCACGTTGTTCCATCCGTCATAGGCCCACAACGCGCTGACCATCGCTGCAAAAAAGCCGGCTATTCCTCTGACGCTCGATATATGTGCTGCGAAATGGGAGAAATCGCCTTTTCCGGAGAAGAGTCCGATCAGCACAATGCCGGCGATCAACAGCATCTTGACTGCCGTGACGAAAACCTGAAGATTGCCGCCGGATCGGACGCCGACGTAGTTTACGGAGGCGAGTATCACGATGAGAGCGATTGCAACCAGCTGGCCGTAATGAATTTCAAGCAGGCTTCCGCCCGGGCCAATGTGTAACGGCACGATGAACACAGGAATGCCAAGTACCGGGAAAAACGCAGTCAGATATGTATAGAAGCCAGCCGCTAAAGTCGCGATGGATCCGCTTTTTGCTACCCACAATTGCGTCCACCCGTACAAATAGCCCCAGAAGGGCCCATAGGCGGCGCTGAGATAGACGTATTCGCCACCGGCTTCGGGGAGCGCGGCAGCCAGCTCGGCGTAGGTTAATGCCCCGAACAAGCTCAACACGCCCGCCACGATCCAGACAATGAAAAGATTGCGGACTGATCCGACGTACCGGATCATGGTCGAGGGGACGAGGAAGACGCCGCTTCCGATCACCGTTCCGACAACGATGGATACGGCGCTCCACAAACCGAGGACGCGCTGGAGACTCGGTCCGGGGTAGACCTTTTGAGGAGGCATTCCGCGAGTTAATTTTAGACCGCGACCCGTTCGCCAATTGGGCGTACGAGCCTACGGCCGGGAATGAAGCTGACGGCATAGCCGACTACGAACGTGGTGATGGAACCTATGAGGACGTACCAGGTATAGGCGACATGTGTACGAAGCAGCAAGGTGGCGACAAAACCGGCGCTCATGCCGATAATGGCCGGCCATTCGCCCGGGCGCTTGGTGAGCACGCCCAGAAGAAAAACTCCGAGGAGCGCGCCGTAGAGGACGGAAGCGATGGATAGGCCCGCTTCCAGAACGCGCCCCCAATGGCGAGCCGCTAATCCTATGACAAAGAGAGCCGCACCCCAAATCACTGTGGCCCATCGTGCGAGGCGAAGATACTGGGCTTCAGACTGATTAGGTCGCAACGGCCTCAGGAAATCCATGATGCTCGTAGACGCGAGTGCATTCAGGGCAGCGCTCAAGTTCGACATCGCAGCGGCGAGGATGGCGGCAATCACGAGGCCGGCCAAGCCGACCGGGAAATGCGTCCAGATGAACTCTGGGTAGGTACGCTCCGGAATGACGGGCGCAGGTCGTCCCGTGCCCCGGTAATAAACATAGAGAAGCACGCCGATAACCAGGAATAGTGCGAACTGGAAGAAAATCACGATCCAACTGGAAAACAGCGCGAGGCGGCTATCGCGCTCGTTCTTAGCCGAGAGCAGACGCTGCACCAGCAGCTGCTCTGTTCCGTGGCTTGCCGTAGTGAGGAAACAGCCGCCGAGCAAACCTGCCCAGAAACTGTAAGTGCGCTGAAAGAAGGCAGCTGATAGAGAGAACCTGAAATCGAACATTTGAAATTTGTTTGCAGCTTGGCCTGCGGAGACCACGTGGGGCCAGCCTCCGGGAATCAAATGCAGGATAAGAAAAAAACTGGCCAGAGCGCCGGCGACATAGAGGATCATCTGAACGACATCCGTCCAAATGACGGCAGTCATGCCCCCTTCAAAGGTATAGAACAGCGTAAGGCCAACAATCACGGCTATCGACGCCATTTCGCCGGTACCGAGAACGACGGAAATTACAATCGAAACGGCGAAAACGCGGACGCCTTCGGCTAAAGCTCGGAGCAGGAGGAAGGTTCCTGCGGTGAACTTCCGAACGTGCGGGCCAAAGCGGCGTTGCATGAGCTCGTATGCCGTATACATCTCTCCGCGGAAATACTGCGGCAGGAATAAAATCGCAATCACGATGCGCCCCAGCAGATATCCGAGGATTAGCTGCAAGAAGGTGAAATTGCCGGCAAACGAGAGCGCCGGTGTTCCGATCACCGTCAGGGTGCTGGTTTCAGCCGAGACGATGGAAAAGGCTATTGCCCACCAGGGAGCGCCACGGCCTCCGAGGAAATAGTCCTTCAAGGTCTTCTGATTTTCTTTGAATTGCGCTCCGAACCAGGTGATGAATAGCAGGTAACCGGCGATGACCGCGAGGTCCGCAAAGCGCATGGAAGGTGGATGATAACATGCGATAGCGCCCTTTTACCGTACCTTGCGGGAGGGCAAATGAGTCGATCGTGCAGATTGCAATGGGAGGCGGCCAAGGTCGCGGAGGAACAACTTCTCGAACCGCCGCATCTAGAGTAGTAGAAAGTAAAGACGTAGAATTCCTCTGAAGGAGGGTTGTCGTGGAGTTTTGCCTTTCAAAAGCGACCAAATGGATCGTAGCGAGTAGCGCCCTTGCTCTCTTTACCAGCTTGGCCTTCGTTCCCATCGCTACTGCTCAGAGTGCCGGAGCACAGCAACCGGCGGCTGCGGGGCAGCAACCCGCGAAGAATTACAAGGATCGGGGAGAATACGATCTTTATTCGAAAATTACCCAGACACAAGATCCCAAAGCGCGGCTGGACCTTCTGAACCAGTGGCAAGACAAGTACCCGCAGAGCGATTTCGCGCAGGATCGGCTGTTGTATTTTGTAGCCACACTGGCGCAGCTGGCGCCCAACGATCCACCATCGAGACAGAAGCTTCTCGATAAATGCAACGAGCTTTTGAAAGCGGATCCCAAGAATTTCAGGGCCATGTACCTGATCTCGGTTTGGGGCCCGGCCGTTGGGGGAACCAGTCCCGCGCCCGATCTACTCACCCAGGTCGACACTGCCGCGCACGGAGTAATCGACGGCGCAGATACTGCCTTCGATCCAGCGAAGAAACCAGCCAACGTGTCGGCAGACGAATTCACGAAGGCCAAAGGTCAGGCAGTGGCAATCGCGCACAACGCGCTCGCTTGGGAAGCCACCGCGAAGAAGGACAACGCGACCGCCGAAAACGAATACAAAGCTAGCCTGGAGGCCAATCCCGATCAAGGGACAGTCGCCGCTGCTTACGCGAAGATGCTGATCGACGAAAAGAAATATCCCGAAGGTCTGTTTGAATACGCGCGAGCTGCTCAATATACCGGCCCGGGACCGGCCCTTCCCGACGCCACTCGCAAACAACTGCTCGATTATTTCAACAAAGCGTATAAGGACTATAAAGGGAACTCCGATGGAGCGGACCAGGTCCTGGCCCAAGCGAAGACCAGCGCGCTGCCGCCGGCCGGCTTCACTATTACTAGTCAGGCTGATGTTGCGAACAAACAGGCCGCTGACATCAACGCTCGAATCGCTTCTGATCCGCAATTCAAGCTTTGGTACACGATCAAACAGAATCTCACCGGCGATCAAGGAGATCAGTTCTTTAACAACACTGTGAAAGATGCTGAGATTCCAGGGGGCGCCGAAGGCGTGAAGACTTTCACTGGAACCGTGATTTCGATCGACCCGCCGGATCGTCCGACCAAAGTAGTGCTGGGGGTAGAGGATCCCACAAAGGGCGACGCCACACTGGAGTTCTCGCAGCCGCTTCCCGCTTCAGCCCTCGATAAAGTAAAGGTGGGAGAGAAGCTGGATTTTTCGGGCGTGGCGGACAGCTATGCGAAAGATCCTTACATGCTGACGTTCAAGGATCCCACGGTTCCGGGCGTGCAAACGACTGCTCCGCCGAGGAAGGGCACCAGCAGGAGACGACCTAGATAGGGTGGCGGTGGTAAAGCGGCATAGACAAGCACTCCCTGACGGTCATGGCTCGGTAACTGAACACGGACGAGATCCTCGTCTCCGCTGACGGTCGTGGATCGGTAACGGAACACGGACGAGATCTTCGTCTCCCCTGACGGTCGTGGCTCGGTAACTCAAAACGGTCGAGATCTTCGTCTCCCCTGACGTCGTGGGTCGGTAACTGAACATGGACGAGATCCTCGTTTCCCATGGAGGTCGTGGGTCGGTAACTCAAACGGACGAGATCCTCGTCTCCGCCTGACGGTCGTGGCTCGGTAACGGAACACGGCCGAGATCTTCGTCTCCCCTGACGTCGTGGGTCGGTTAGTCAAAACGGCCGAGATTTTCGTCTCCCCTGACGGTCGTGGCTCGGTAACTGAACACGACGGTGAGCTACATTTTGTAGCGGCCGAGATCTTCGTCGTTCAGGTTCTCGAGCCACTTTCGCAATTCCTCGTTGTTGACCTTTTCGGAAACACCGGCGGAGTTCCGTGAGGACTGCAGCACTTTTTCTTCGACGTAGATGGGGCAATCATGGCGCAATGCTAAGGCCAGAGCATCGCTGGGACGCGAATCGACACTCATCAGTTTGCCTTCGCGCTCCAGCCAGATCAGCGCGTAGAACGTGTCGTCCTTCAATTCGCTGACGACAACTTTCTTTATAGCTGCATCAAGGCCCATCAGCAGAACCTTAATCAGATCGTGCGTCATTGGCCGGGGAGTGGTGACCTTTTCAATCTCAAGTGCTATCGCGTTTGCTTCGTATATACCTACCCAGATCGGCAAGACGGAATCACCGCCAACATCTTTCAGCACAACAATCGGCATGTTGGTCATGGGATCCATCATGAGACCACGAATCTTCATTTCTACTTCCACGTTTGCCTCCGTTGCCATATCCACAAGACTACTGCACGCGTGACGGCTGTGAGGAGAGACGCTCACCAGCCAAACTGTTTGGACCCGCTCGCGTTACCAGGACGTCCGCATACTGGCCGACCAACGTATCGCCATTAACCGGCGCCGGCAGAATTGAATCACAGAAATTGAGCGTCTTGTTTTGAGTTGTGCGCCCGATCCATTGCCCGGTGGCAACGTTGTAGCCCTCCACATGCACTTCTTCGGTCTTCCCAACCGAGGCGGCGTTCCGGCGGATCTGGATGGCTCGCTGGCGCTCCTGCAGGACCATGAAACGCCGCGTTTTTTCTTCCTCAGGAATGTGATCCTCGAACTGAAGGGCAGATGTATTGGGCCGCTTCGAATATTTGAAGATGAACATCGAATCGTACTCGACGTCATCGGCGAGTTGAAGCGTTTGGTTGAAATCTGATTCGGTCTCCCCCGGAAAGCCAACGATGATATCCGTCGTAATCGCGATATCGCGCTTTGCGTTTTTCATCCATTCGATGCGCCGCATGTATTGATCGCGAGAGTAGAGGCGCTGCATCCGGGAAAGGACTGCCGTGGATCCGGATTGCACAGGAAGATGGACGTGATTGCATAATGCGGGGTTCTCATCAATCGCATCGACAATTTCTTTCACGAAATCGCGCGGGTGAGAAGTAGTGAAGCGCACGCGGCGAATTCCGGGTACGGTGCCGGTGTTTGCCAGAAGCTGCGCGAAATCCCAGCCAGTCGAAGATGGATCGCGGTAACTATTTACGTTTTGGCCCAACAATTGAATTTCGGAATAACCGCCGGCGGCTAGCGAGCGGGCTTCGCGCATAACGCTTTCGCTGGTGCGGCTGCGCTCAGGGCCGCGAGTGAATGGTACGACGCAATAGGCGCACGCTTTATCGCAACCTTCGATGATGGTGATGTAGGCGCGATGTGGATTATCGCGGCGCGTAAACGGCGTATCGAAAGTCTGATCTGTATCGAGGCTGAGGCCGGTGACGCGGCGATTCCCTGCCTCGAGCTGGACCAGAAGCTCAGGCAGTTTCGTGTAACTCGCCGAACCCGCCACCAGGCTGACATGAGGAGCGCGCTCGAAAATGCGGTCGCCTTCCTGCTGGGCGACACAACCCAACACACCGAAAACTTTGCCCTTCCCTGCTTCGCGCTTGAATTGCTGCAAGCGGTTGAAAACTTTCTGTTCCGCCTTATCGCGAATACTGCAGGTGTTGTAGAGGACGAGCTCGGCTTCGTCCGGCCGGTCGACTTGCGTGTAACCTTTCTGAAGCAACGTCCCAACGACTTTTTCCGAGTCGTGCGCATTCATCTGACAGCCGAACGTCTCGATATAGAAGGTCTTCATGGATGGGACCCACGCAAGAACGGCTCAGCCATGCAGCAGGCGCATGAACCAGCCGATACCGAACAGGGCAGCCATAAAGCATCCAAAACAATAGAGACCGTACTGAAGGCGCTCGCGATCGGTGCGTTTGGTGACGAGTCCCAGTATCACGCTCGAGAGCAGCGCGAAAAGAATGGAGACTTCAAAGTGATTGAGATCGAGTTTCATTGCCTGGATCAGTCCTTTTGGCGAGTGGCGATTTCATATGCGTCGACCATCGCCAGAATGTTCAGCAAACCGGCGGCGACCAAAAACTTTGAGCCGTAATCCGCGGTGTGGCCGGCCTGATCGGGCGCTGCATAGCCGAGCCAGACCGCGACGAAATACAGCAAGCCGGCGGCAATATCGCCGATGAAGCCGCCATACTGAATGGCTCTCGACAAAATATCCCCAGCGCCGCCTGGTTGAAACATGGGGCCGCGCATGAGCAAGCCGATGGCGAATGAGATCAATACAGTTCCAAAGATGATCGCGCCACGACCACGACGTCCGAGGAGGAGGTGACCCGAACCGGGAACCAGCCACGCGAGCACAACTGTAAGTAAAGGAGACCGCACGGGCACGGAACTGCTCGCGTCGACCGAAGTTGTTGGCATTATCTTTAATTTTAGCTGGAGCGCGGTGTGGGATTCTGTGGCGTGCGTAAACGCAGGTGAATGGATCAGGGTTCTGCGCGTTTTTTGCGGATTTCGGCGGCGCGGTGGAGGAGGGGTTCGGCTTCGGCGTGGCGGGATTGGGCTTGGTAGAGGAGACCGAGATTATTGAGGCAGGTGGCGACGTCGGGGTGGTCCGGGCCCAGCGATTTCTCCCAAATGGCCAAGGCGTTGAGGTAGAGCGGCTCGGCTTGGGCGTATTTGCGTTGGGCGTAATAGAGACAGGCGAGATTGTTGAGGCCCGTGGCTACCCTGGGATGGTCGGGGCCGTGCGCCTTCCTGTCAATGGCGAGGGCGCGTAGGTAGAGCGGTTCGGCTTCGCCGTGCTTGCCCTCACTGTCGTAGAGGAGTGCAAGGTTGTTTGAGCTTCGGGCCACGTTGGGGTGGTCGGGGCCGAGCGACTTTTCCAATATTGCGAGAGCGCGTAGATAGAGCGGCTGGGCCTCGGCGTATCTGCCCTGATCGCGGTAGAGCGCCGCGAGGTTGTTGAGGCTTTGGGCGAGGTCCGGGTGGTCACCTCCCAGATTTTTCTCGCGAATGACCAGTGCGCGGTAATGGAGCGGCTCGGCCTGGTCATATTTGCCTTGTGCGCGGTAAACTTCCGCAAGATTGTTCAGCTTGCTGGCGGCCTCGGGGTGGTCAGAACCGTGGATTTTCTCTCGGATGCCGAGGGCGCCAGCGTAGAGCGGCGCGGCTTCGGCGAAACGGGCGCGTTCGTGGAGGTAATAGCCTGCTTGGTTGAGCAGCCGGGCTGATTCGGCGGATTCGAGATCGAAATTGTTAATGAGATCCGCGCAGGCTTGGGCGTGAGGGAGCAGCCGTTCGCATTGCGGCCAGTTGGCGAACTCGACGTAGGGAAACGTGCTGTCGATCGCTCGCACAGTACGCTCGGCCCAGAGGCGCTGGTCGGCGTCGTTCATACCGGCCTTCACGACAGCTTGCACGAGGCGATGGATGTCCAGCGTCATCTTATCCGCGTTGCGGTCGATAAGGCAGAAACGGGCGGCTTCGCTAATGGTTTGGATCAGTTCGAGCGGCTTGGTGGAAAGCGGCGCGAGATTGTCGCCAAGATCCGGAGCGCCTTTGGTGAAGATTTCTTCAGGGATGGCGTCTGGAGCGAGGAAGGCGCAGACGCGAATGAGATCGGCTGCCGCAGCGGTTTTCTCAGCAACCTTTTCAAAAGCGAGCGAGAAGGTGACGGAGACAGATTTGTGTTCGTCGGCGAGCTCGCCGCGCCGAGCCAATAATGCTGCTGCTTCAGATTTGTAGAAGGAGAGGTATTCGGATAAGCTGGAGGGCGTTTCGTCGATGAAGGCTCCGGCCTGATCGAGGGCAAGCGGAAGACCGCCGAGCTCGTTTGAGATTTCTCTTGCGAGCTTGCGATCTTCGGCAGTTGGATTTGTAATTTTCGCGCGGCGGAGAAGGAAGAGTGCGCCTTCCTCGGGTTCCATTTCGTCGATTTCGATCCGCTGCGCAATTGCGCCCGTGGATTGAGCGCGGGTGGTCAGGAGGACTTGGCCGTCTGCTGTTTTTGGGACGAAGTCGCGGACCATCGGGATTTCATCGGCGTTATCGAGGATCAGGAGCCCCCCGGAATTCTGTTCGAACCATTGCCTTGCGGCGGCTGCGGAAACTTGCTGATCGCTTCCCGAGGCTTGCGGAAGATTCAGCAGAGTTGCGATGGCTGAGAAACCGGAAACGAGATCTTCGCGGGTTTCGGCTCTTGACCAGAAGACGGACTCATACTCGTCGCGGTGACGCCACGCGTATTCGATGGCCGTTTGGGTTTTGCCCAGGCCTCCGAGACCGCTGAGCGCGGCGGCGCGGCGATTTTGAAGAGCTTCGTCGAGACGCGCTAGAATTTTTTCGCGCCCAGTGAAGAAAGGATTGGGGGCGTGCGGGACATTCCAATGCTTGCGTGCGAGAGCGGGAAGTGGCGAGAGCGGTTCGCGCGCGGGCATGGCTCTGACGCTGCCAACAACAGGTGCGATGATTTCGGGCTGGTTTGTAAGGCGGCGATAGAGATCGTCGTAGTCTGTCTGAATGTTATAGTTCGCGACGCCCTGGAGAGTGATGTGGATGTATTGGCGATCTTCGGCTGAGAATACGATGGGAATGAATTTGCTGTTCCGGCCTTGCGCGTTATAGAGCTCTTGCGTGATGACGTGGCCTTCCCAGGTGCCGCCTAGGCCTCTTCCAGAGACTTCTTTGCCTTCGAAGCGGCGCAGATAGCTTTCGGTACAGGCAACGAGAACGAAATCTGATTCCTTGACCTGGTCAGTACACCACCTCGGCCAGCCCTGCGGAGGCGAAAACTCGTATTGATCGATCTGACATTCGATGCCGCCGGCGCGGAGGCGATTCGAGAGCGCGAGGACACGGTCTTTGTGCGCGGGGGAATCGTGACTGTAGCTGATGAAGACTTTGGGCAATATTCAACCCGTGCTCATGAATTATAAGATGGGCCCGCCAATCCGGTATAATCCTCGCATTTGGGGTCAGTCGAAAATTGCTGGATTTTTGCCGGCGCGATACTGCTTGCGGCAGTTGCGGCTCAATTGGGAGGCACCGACTGGGCATCGGATGGAACGCCGGATTTCCTGCGCCTGGACGATCAAGCCGATCAGCAGAGCTTTCGGCGTTGGTTTACGTTTCTCGCTGAAGTGCAGTATTTCACTCCGGCCGCCGAGCGCCCTGCCGAAATAGTGGATTGCGCCGCGCTGGTTCGCTACGCGTATCGAGAGGCTTTACGCGCTCACGACGGGAGCTGGCCGGCATCGTCACATCTGGCTCTGGTGCCTGCGATGGACTCGATCAAGAAATATAGCTTTCCGCACACGCCTCTGGGTCCAGCACTCTTTCGCGTCCGTGCGGGACCGTTTCAAGCTTCGGATATCAAGACGGGAGCATTCGCGCAATTCGCGAATGCAGAGGCGATCGAACGCTTTAACACCTTTTTCATCAGCCGCGAGGTTTCACGCGCGATCCCGGGTGATCTGCTGTTCTTTCGCCAGGAATCGGAGCACATGCCGTTCCACACAATGATCTATATCGGCAGGAGCCAGATCTCCGAAAGCCGCTCCGAGTACGTGGTGTACCATACCGGGCCGGAGGGTACCAAGGCAGGCGATATTCGCCGCCTGACGCTCGAAGAACTCTTGCACTATCCAGACCCGCGATGGCAACCTAGATCTACGAATCCGTTCTTCTTGGGCGTATTCCGCTGGAACATCCTTCGAACACCCACATGAAGACCAAGCGGTTCGCGAGCGCGGCACCACTGATCTTCATCTTGCGCACTCTGCTCGCGCTTACTCTGGCTGCACCCGTTACTTGCCAGAGCGAGGCTCAGCCGTACTTTTCGCTTTCGAGCAGCAGGACCTTTGGATCTCACGAGAAACCCGTAATTTCGCTTACTGGATGGCAGGTACCGGCAGTGCAGATTCGTGTGTACCGCATTAAGGATCCGACCCAGTTTTTCAGAACCATTCAAGATGCGCACTCGTTCGGCGGTCACCTGCCCCGGCCAGCGGGGAAACGCACTCTGCTGGAACGCATTCACAATTGGAAGCGCGGCTTGCGCCGGAGCATCCGATTGAATTTACGCGGGCAGTTCACGGAATCGCCGCGCGCTTACTTTGCGAAGCTGTTTCCGCGAAAAGCTTCTCCGATACGAAACAGCGCGACGTATTTCGCCGAAGCGCCGGTGCTGAATCAGGATCAGCTGGTGATGTCGTTCATCCAGAGGGTGAGCAGTCCGAACAACTGGGGATCGGAAACGGTTCCGATCGATGTTAAAAGTAAGGGCGTTTTTCTGGTGGAGGCAGTCACCGGCAATCTACGCGCCTACACCATTCTGTCGGTTTCAGACATCGTCCTGGTCACAAAGGCCGGTCGCAATCATTTGCTCGGCTTTCTAGCGGATCGAGACACAGGCGAGCCGATCGCGAACGCGGATATTGCTTCCATGGTCCGCAACGGAAGCCCCGCGACTGTTAAGACGAATGCCGATGGTATCGCCGAGCTGCCGATGAACGACACTGCCGATCAGGACCTGCGCGTGGTTGCGATCAGAGGAGCCGATGTCGCCTTCGGTGATATATCGATCTGGACATTTGCGGCGCGAAATCGGAATTGGACCGGCTATATCTATACCGATCGGCCGGTTTATCGCCCCGGTGACACGATGCACTTCCGCGGGATTCTTCGGCTGCAGGCGACGGTCGGTTACGAGATCCCTTCCGCGCAAACAGTCTCCGTGCAGATCTCGGATCCGGATGGAAAGCCGGTTTATCAGAAGAGCCTCACGACGAATTCGAACGGCATCATCCATGACGAGCTTCCGACGACGCGCACCTCTGCGCTGGGCAGCTATTTCATTCAGGTTCGCGCGGGAGAAAGCGAGATGAGCGGCAACTTCGAGATTCAGGAATACAAGAAGCCTGAATATGAAGTACGCGTCACTCCTGGGAAGCCGCGAGTACTCGAAGGCGAATCTGTCGAAACGGTGATCGACGCGCGCTATTACTTCGGCGAGCCGGTGAACAACGGGAAAGTGAAGTATTCCATTTACCGGAGCCAGTATTGGTTCCCGCTTTGGTACGACGCGGATGAAGGGGCTGAATCCGAAGAAGGCGGGCCGAATCAGTACGAGGATGCGGCGGGCGAACAGATCGCGCAGGCCGAGGGCAAACTCGATTCTGACGGTAAGTTAACCGTTACAGTTCCCACAACGGTCTCCGAGCACAAAATCGATTATCGGTATCGGATCGAAGCGCACGTGACGGATCAGGCCGGGCGCGAGATCTCCGGCACTGGATGGGTTGTCGCTACTTATGGGAGTTTTCTTCTCAATGTGCAGCCGGAGCGCTATTTTTACCAGCCCTCGAGCTTGGGAGTTTTCAAAATACAGGCTCGGGATTATGACAATCATCCGGTTTCGACGAACGTGCATGTCGAGCTTGCCGTCTGGAAGTGGCGCGGCCGGTCTGCCGGGGATGTGAAGGGCGCGACTGACGTCAGAACCGGCGCGGATGGTTCGGCAACCGCGGAGCTCAAGATCCCTGCCGAGGGTGGCAGTTATCGGGTTTTTGCGACCGCTAGAACGCCGGAGGGCCGAACATTAGAGGAATCCGCATTCATTTGGGTTTCCGGTGAAGGGGAAGAGATGTTCTGGGGCGGACCCCAAGGTTCAGTTCCGATTGTTCCGGACAAGAATACTTATCGTTCAGGCGAGACGGCGAAGATCTTGATCGTAACGGGGCAGCCGAATACGCCGGTTCTGGTCAGTGTGGAAGGGCGCGACATCCGCTCGAGCAAGCTGATCCGCTCTCAAGGCGCAACCGCGCTTTTCGAATACCGGGTTTCTGCCGATGATGAGCCGGGATTCTTTGTCAACGCTCAATTCCTGCGTAAAGGGCGTATGTATCAAGGCCAGAAACGTGTGAAGGTTCCGCCTGAAGATCACACGCTGAACGTAAAGCTTTCCACCGATAAATCGCAATACCTTCCCGGCCAGACGGCGCGTTACAGCATCGACGTGACTTCGGCAGACGGCAGGCCGGTTCCGCGGGCTGATCTCAGCTTGGGAGTGGTGGACGAGGCGATCTACGCGATACGGCCGGATGAGACGCCGGATATTTTGAATTTCTTTTATGGCCGTGAATGGGACAGCGTATACAGCGAAAATTCGCTGATGTTCTTCTTCAATGGCGAGGCGGGGACGAGACGCATGCGGCTCGCGGAGTTGCGCGCTCCGTCGCAGCTTGCACAGCTCAAGCCTGAGCGGTTAGTGCAGCCGAAAATACGCAAGGCGTTTCCGGACACCGCGTTTTGGGCCGCTGACATTACAACCGACAATTCCGGCCATGCGCAAACTCCCGTCGCGTTTCCAGATTCGCTCACCACCTGGCGCGCCACGGTACGAGGCGTTTCGCCCGATGAGCGATTTGGGGGAGCGGTTCTCAAAATCATCGTTCGCAAGAATCTGATTCTGAGATTGGCAGTCCCAAGATTCTTCGTGCAGGGCGATGAAGTAGTCATCTCGGGAATTGTTCATAATTACTTGCCTACGGCAAAGAAGGCGCACGTTTTGGTGAAGCTCGAGGGACTCGAACTCATTTCCGGCGTTGCTGCTGAACAAGACGTGGATATTCCCAGCCGGAGCGAGGCGAAAATCGATTGGCGCGTTAAGGCACAGACTGTCCGAGGTGCGAAGGTCACCGGTGAAGCGTTGACGGATGAAGAGTCCGATGCCGTGGAACTGGAGCTGCCCGTTAACCCTCCGGGCGTTAGCGTCCGTCAAGCAAAGAGCGGCAGCATTGTGAATTCGGGTTCGGCTAATTTTACGGTTACGTTTCCGGCGAGTGCCGTCCCGGCTTCGCGGTCGTTATCGATTCGCCTTGCGCCTTCTATCACCGGATCGATGTTCAGCGCGCTGGAGTATTTAACCTCATACCCGTATGGTTGCGTGGAGCAGACGATGTCGAGTTTCCTGCCCAACGTCATGGTCAGCAAAGCGATGACGGAGCTCGGGCTGAAGCAGCCGATCGATCAGGCAGCGCTCGCACAGAAAATTCAGGCAGGTCTTGACCGGCTGTACAGCTTTGAACATGACGATGGAGGCTGGGGATGGTGGGAGAGCGACGAGAGCCAGCCATTCATGACTGCTTATGTTGTTGCGGGACTCGCGGAGGCACGCGGCGCTGGCGTCGCGGTCAAAGATGACGCAGTTTTGAAAGGCACGTCATGGATCGAGCGAGAACTTCTGCAAACGAAAAGCTTGCCGCCGGACCTGCGCGCTTATATGAGTTACGCATTGGCGCTTGCCGGCCGGCCGGATGCGGCCATCCTGAATCAGAGTTACAGCGATCGGACTGCTCTTACGCCTTACGGAATCGCCGTCCTTGGATTGGCGCTTGAACAGGTAAAGGATCAACGGGCCGGAGAGCTTGCGGGCGAGTTGGAGCAGGCTGCGAAACAGAGCGATGCAGAAGCATGGTGGCCGGCGAGCCGTGATGAGATGCTCGACTTCGAAGCGGACGTCACACCGGAAGCGACGGCGTACGCAATGAAACTGTTGACGCACGAACGTTCGAAGAGCGCTCTATTGCCAAAAGCGGCTCTCTGGCTGGTGAATCATCGTGACGAGGGCTACTGGTGGTCATCGACAAAACAGACCGCGATGGTGATCTATGGCCTGATCGACTACGTAAAGGCGACGAACGAGCTTCATCCTGATCTCACGGCAACGGTTTCGGTCAACGGGCAGACGGCAATCACTCATGCCTTTCATCCGGATTCGTTGGTGGATGCGCCGGAGCTGGTTCTGGATGAATCGAAACTTCAGGCCAGCGCGAATCAGATCGAAGTGAGGAGCAGCGGAACGGGACGGCTCTATTACTCGGTGTCCGCGATTCATTATTCAAACGAGGCGCGGCTCGAGAAACAGGGCGAGATTTCCCTGAACATACTTCGCGATTACTTCCGGCTTGCGCCCGGCAAACAAGGCGAGAAGATCGTCTATGATCTTTCGGCGCTCGATGGACCGGTAGCGCAGGGCGATACGATCGCGGTCCGGTTGACTGTCACAGGCTCGAACTGGCGCTATCTGATGGTTGAAGATCCAATTCCCGCCGGAACCGAGTTTATCGAGCATGACAACCTATACGAGATTCGCAATAAGCCGCCCTGGTGGGAGTATTGGTTCACGCGGCGCGAGCTGCACGATGACCGGATGGCGATTTTTCAGACTTTTTTCGGCGAGCGGCAGCAGCAGTATTTCTATCTATTGAAAGTGGTGAATCCGGGTTTGTTCCATGTGAGCCCGGCGCGCGTCCAGCCGATGTATCAGCCCGGTATTCAGGCGACAACCGAGGCAAGAACGCTGGAGGTCAAATGAGCCGGGCCACCGTTTCACTCTGCTTCTTGCACCTCATCGGAAATGCCCTGCTGCTTTGGCTCGGCTACTACTGGCTGGGCATTGGCGAATCCGATGCCGCACACCTGCTCTGGAGCGCCTTAATAATCCTCATATTTATCTGTTCCGGCTTATGGTTGCACGGGACTGGGCTTGCGCTCTTCGGCGAGTGGAGAAGCATTCGAACGGCACGTCGAACGACGCTCCGAAATCTGCTGCCACTGTTCGTACTCTGTGCGGCGGCAGTAATCATCTATGGCCTTCTTGCCTATTGGCACGATGCGTTCGGGCACAAGGCGTTTGTGATCGGCTCTTACGCAACGATGAAGCTGCGTAAGCCGGTTGCGCCTTCAGGGGTGCTTCGCGCTTTTCATGTGGTGATTTGGATTTTGCGCTGGTTGGTTGTTCCGGCGCTGCTCTTGCCTGTTGCCGCGAGGGTTGCGATATCCGGGTGGGCTGGTTTTCGGGTAACTCCTTTGAGGCGCCGCTGGCGCGTGCTTTATTGGATCGAAGTTTGCGCGCTCCTGGTTATTGCGATTTGGGTCCCTTTGAGACTTATCGAGTGGGTGCCGCAGATTTCGCAGTTCAGTCTGCAAATGGTAAGTTTCGCTCTGCGGCTTGGCTGCGGTTATTTGCTTTTCGTAGGCGGACTGCTGGCGGTCGAATTTCTGACCTCTTCCGGCAAACCTCGTTTGAGCCAGGCCAGAACGGTATCTTCTCCATAGCGGTTGATGAGCGCCGTGACGCGTGTTTTCGCGTCGCGGTAACCACGCCGGGCGCGTGAACGTGCTTGGCGCTGCCGAAGATCGTCGTCGTTAATCTCTAACGTGGAGAGCGACGGACCTGTCGCGGGGTCATTCAAGTATTCGGCCAGCCCCTCACGAAACCAAACGGGCAATCCCGGCGCGGCTTGACCTTCGATTAACACGTGAAAAACTTCGTGACGCAGAGTGGGCCGGAGAATGCCGCGCGTTCTCAAGATTTCTGCAGGTTGAAGATCGATTCGGAATCCGGAAGTATGGGCGGCAACCCATCCCGGCTCGCCAGTCGCGTTGCGAAACGTGTCGATGTCGGGATAGAGACGAATCTCGATGTCGTGCGTCGGGACAGTGTGAAGTCGCGCTTCAACTTCGCGATTCAAATCCTCGGCGAGACCCAATAGATTGCGATCGCGATCCGGTTGCGTAGAGAGGAGAACGACATTCTCGCCACCCATTCGGGTCCAGGACAAGCCAGCTCCGGTCATGCCGATGGTCGTGCCGGGATAATAGAACGCCAGAATTTCGCGATATGTGAATCCTTCGAGACCCATCTCATCAGCGCCGTGCTGGCAAAGTCCGACGCCATGGCCTTCGCCTCTCCCCTCAAAATGAATTTGGCCGTTGCGGGTCATTATTTCGAACTGATCACTCCGGAGCGTGTTCCAGCCGAGGCTGCGCCCGATCGCAAATCGAAAGGAGCTGGCGCTGATTGGGACCGAGCTTCCATTGCGTTCGAGCATGAGAGTTTTCGCGCGGCCCGAGTCGGTGCGATTTAGAATCGTGATTCGTTGCAGGGATTCAGGCGGCAGGAGTCGCGATTGGCGGAGAGCCGAAACGATCTCGGCTGACGTTGCCATCCAGGACCAGGCATCCGTTCCATGGCGTGTGCAGTAAGGATCGTGGCGAGTCTTCAAGTACGGCGCTCCTACATCGGGCCACACGGCTTCGACATTCTCGGTTTCGCCGCCGCAATCGCGCGTGTACACAGAGAAAGCGGGCTTGCCCTGGAACCATAGAAGCTCGCCTGCAGTCGCCTGTGCTGCCCGAACGAGCTGAGGCGTGATGGCTTGGAGATCGAGGCGCTGGCAGTGCGTCGTGGCACAGAAGTCGAAACGCTCGGAAGCGTGCCTACCGCGCAGGCGCGCAGCATACGTGCGAGCTGCTATGGCCATGGCCTTCAGAGCTTCGTCGCTTCGGAATACGCTGCTCTCGCCGGCGAGAACCGCTGCGACGTATTTTTCCGCGGGTAACTCAACAACGTGATCGCCTTCATTGCTTGTCAGCCGGACTTTGTAGGTGACTTCAGATCTAGCGATGAATCCACAAAGCAACAGGAGGCAGGCCAGGCGGATCAAGTTTTGCTCGCAAAATACTCTCGAAGCAGACGACCGGCGATCGGCGCGGCATCGGCGCCGCCCGATCGTCCCTGCAGCAAGACAGTCACGACGACCTGAGGAGCGCGGCTGGGTGCAAAACCCGCGAACCATGCGACAGGAGCTCCTGAGGCAGTTCGAGCGGTTCCAGTTTTTCCGGCGACCTGTGTGCGTTCCAAGCGGGCGCCCTGCGCTGTGCCAAACTCGACCGCGCCCTCCAGGCCCTCGAGCACGGGACGTAAGCGCTGATCGGTTACCTGACTTGCAAGCCTAGCGTAAGCACGTAAAAGCTCTAACGGCGTGATCTCGACGCCCTCTTCGCCCAATGCCTGCAATTGGCTCGGCGCTCCTGCACTTTCAGACTGTATATGACCTGCCGCTTCCGGACCGGGCAATAAAGCGGTCGGCGAAGACAAGCCGAGGCGTATCAGAAATGTTGCTAACTCGCCAGGCTCGAAGCGCTGCGCAAAATGAGCTGCTGCACAGTTGCACGAGTAAGCGATGGTCCGGCTCACGTTCATGGGAGTGGTTGTGTAGGGATGAGAACAAGTGAGCGAGTGCCCGTTCAGGACGAGGCGGCCAGGGCAGAGATACTCGTCGGCCGCAGTGAGTTTATTTGCTTCGAGGAGGCCAAGCAAGCTCAAGGGCTTTATGGTTGAGCCTGGGGGCGCTATCCAGCGTCTTGCGATTTCGGAGTCTTCCACTGATAGGAGACGGCGATCGGCGAGCTTCATGAGAAGCGCGGTTCCACCGGCTGCGTTTAGCCGAACGCTCCCTAACGGTCGCGGTTCCGTGCGAACTGCGGAGAGCAACGAAACGCGCGCATCAGCAAGCGCCTCGGAACCGGTGGAAATGCGCGCAGCGGCGGGCGTCTCGGAACCGGTGGAAGTGCGCGCTGCAGCCGGAATCGCCAGGAAAGCGCAGAATAGATCTCGACGCCGCATGAGCTGGCGGCGAATCAGTCCCAAGTTGAATCGTTAGAAGGGGACATCGTCGTCGGTGATGCCCATACCGCCGTAAGGATCCTCTTCGGGCGCGGCGCCTGGCGCAGCTGCTTTGGCCCGAGTGGGGTTGGCGCGCGCTGCAGGTTGAGCACCAGGTTCGAATGCGGGAGCGCCTTCAGCTCGGCCGCCCAGCAGCAGTACTTCCTCGGCAACCACCTCGGTGGTGTAGACCTTCTTGCCGTCTTTGTCGTCATAACTGCGGGTTTGCATTCGGCCTTCCACAAAGACCTGTTTGCCTTTGGTCAAATAGTTCGCCAAGTTCTCCTGCCGCCACAACACGACGTTGGTCCAGTTTGTTTCCTCTTTCCACTCGTTGCTCTGCTGGTCTTTCCAGCTTCGGGTGGTGGCGACGGAAAACCGCGTCACAGCGGCTCCAGAGGGCGTGAATTTTGTTTCGGCGTCACGACCCAGATTCCCAATCAGAAAGACTTTATTGACGCTACGGGCCATAATCACTCGAACTGTATCACAGGGGATATTTCTATTTTGGGGTAAGATTTTGTCCCATGATCGCGGAACTCTAATAGTGCTCGAGCCGAATGCTGCCCGTCGTTGTAGTTGCTGAAATCAGCGGGCCGCCATTTCCCAACTGCCCGGTCAGGTGGTGCTTGGACATCTCGTCTGTCGATTTAAGAGCAATCTCGCTGGTAATACTGGACAGCGTCGATTCAGCATTGACACGCGCATCCGTGTTGACCGGCAAACGAAGGGTTACACCGCCATGGGTCGTCTCGGCATTGACGGGGTTGGCGTGAAATTCAGCCAGCGTAAGCATGATGTGCCCATTCACTGTAGAAGCCCGGATCTGCTGACCATCGCGCGGTTTTTCAATAGTGAGATTAAGGGAGCCATTCGTGGATCGCGCATCAATTGCTCCCTCTCGGAGCCGGCCATTGATGGCGCCGTTGGTTGTCTCTGCTCGCTCGTCACCAGTACACGCCTCGAATTGGATAGACCCGTTCGTTGTCTGAATGTTGTAGTCACCGGTTGAGCGGGCGATCGAAATGCGACCGTTTGTGCTCTCCAGATGACCTCCTCCTTGCAGATCTTCTATGGAAAAGGATCCGTTGGTAGTCTGGACGCGCCCCAACGTAATCTCTCTAGGTACTCGGATGACATAGCGAGCTCCGTAAGATCCATGTAGGAAATTTCCAGGTGATTCGGTCGCGATCGACGCGGTATTTCCACTCACATCTACCTTGATGTGGATATCCCGCAGCCGATCCTCGCTCGAGGCAAACTTCGTCCCTGAGACATCGATGGTGTTGCGATCCCACCCGGTGATATCAACCGAGCCGTTCGTGTTATT
Organism: uncultured Acidobacteriaceae bacterium; assembly: GCA_963758245.1. Lineage (GTDB taxonomy): Bacteria > Acidobacteriota > Terriglobia > Bryobacterales > Bryobacteraceae > Bog-105. The sequence goes on from CAVWUV010000020.1 coordinate 60,657, forward strand.
CAGGTCGAGCCGGCCGCCAGGTTGAAGGGGATATGAATAGTGGAAGTCTTGTTTAGCGCGCTCAAAGTCACCAAAGTCGTCACAACTGGAAAGTACAAAGACGCCAAGAAGAGCGGCTCCCAGCCAGGTTCGTTTCATCTATTTTTCTCCAGAGCTAATTCGTGAGCTCCGGAACGAGATTACGGATTCTGGCGGGCAATTGTTCCATGTTACGCTTTAACCTTCCCGCCCGATCCGATGAAGAAGCTACTGGCGTTAAACCGCGGCGAGATCGCTATCCGAATCTTGAGAGCCGCAAACGAGCTCAGCCTTCGCACGGTGGCGGTCTATTCCCAAGAAGATCGTTTGAGTCTGCACCGCTTCAAAGCTGACGAAGCTTATCTGATCGGTCAGGGTAAGGGACCGGTTCAGGCTTACTTGGACGTGGAAGCGATTGTCGCGCTGGCGGTAGATAAACAAGTGGACGCTATCCATCCCGGATATGGATTCCTTTCTGAAAATCCGGCCTTGCCCCGTGCGTGTGAACGCTCCGGAATCACTTTTGTAGGACCCGGCGCTGAGATATTGGAAGCTCTCGGCGATAAGACTGCCGCCCGCAAACTAGCGCAAGCGTCCGGAATACCAGTCGTACCGGGGACCGAAGAGCCGCTCGATCCGAATAGCCCGGATGCCGAAGAGATCGATCGGCAGATCGGGTTTCCGCTGATCGTAAAGGCTGCCTTCGGCGGCGGCGGACGCGGGATGCGCGTTGTCGATTCGGCGGTCAATTTGAAAACAAAATTGGCGGAAGCGAGCGGCGAGGCGGCAGCGGCGTTCGGCAATAATGCTGTTTTTCTGGAGCGCTACATCAGGCGCGCGAAGCACGTTGAGATTCAAATCATCGGCGACATGCACGGGAATGTCTTGCATCTGCATGAGCGCGATTGCTCGGTTCAACGGCGCCATCAAAAAGTGGTCGAGATTGCGCCGGCCATCGCGCTGCCGAAAAGCGTTCGCGCCGAACTAGCGGAAGCGGCGGTAACGCTGGCGCGAGCGACAGGTTACTACAATGCCGGAACTGTCGAGTTTCTGGTGGATGCCGAGACGCACGACTGGTTCTTCATCGAAGTGAATCCGCGAGTGCAGGTGGAACATACAGTCACCGAGATGATCACCGGAATTGACGTCGTTCGCACCCAGATACAAGTCGCGCAGGGATTGAGCCTGCACAGTGATGAGGTCGGATTGCCGAAGCAGCACGAAATTCCGCTGCATGGGACGGCGCTTCAATGCCGTGTTACGACCGAAGATCCGTCAAACAACTTTGTTCCGGATTACGGCAAAATCCATACGTATCGCTCGCCGGCCGGGTTCGGTATTCGCCTCGATGGCGCATCCGCGTACGGCGGAGCAGTGATCTCTCCGTTTTACGATTCGCTCCTAGTGAAAGTTACTGCATGGGGCACCAACTTCAAACAGGCGTGCCAGCGAATGGATCGAGCGCTGCGCGAATTTCGCATTCGGGGCGTTAAGACGAACATCCAGTTCCTGGAAAACGTGGTGAATCATGCGACGTTTCAGGCGGGTGAAGCGACAACTTCCTTTCTGGATCAAACCCCGGAGCTGTTTCAGTTTGAAGAGAGGCGCGATCGCGCGACGAAGCTGCTGATCTATCTGGCTGATGTGATCGTGAATGGCAACCCTGAAGTAGCGAACAGGCCCCGGCCTGCGGTGATTCGCGAAGCGCCTGTTCCGCAATCTCAACTTACTGGTTCGCCTGAAGGCACACGGCAATTGCTGGACCGTCTGGGACCAGAAAAGTTTGCCGGGTGGACCCGAGGCGAAACGCGCCTATTGATGACCGACACGACGTTTCGCGACGCGCACCAATCGTTGCTGGCGACGCGGGTCCGTTCTTACGACTTATTGCGGATTGCGGAATTTGTGTCGAAGGAACTGCCCCAGTTGTACAGCTTGGAGATGTGGGGCGGCGCGACTTTCGACGTATCCATGCGATTCCTTTTGGAGGATCCATGGAGACGGCTTCAGGCCTTGCGCGAGAAGATCCCGAATATTTGCTTTCAGATGCTGCTGCGCGCTTCGAACGCGGTGGGCTATACGGCGTATCCGGACAACGTGGTTCGAGAGTTCATAAAAGAAGCAGCCCTGCAGGGCATCGACATCTTCCGCATCTTCGATTCACTCAACTGGATGCCTAACATGCAGGTGGCGGTGGAAGCTACGCTGAACACGGGCAGATTGTGCGAGGCGGCTATATGCTACACGGGCGATATTCTGAACCCGTCGAGAGAAAAATATTCACTGAACTACTATGTGCGCCTCGCAAAAGAATTGCAGCGCATGGGCACTCATATCCTCGGAATTAAAGATATGGCGGGGCTGTTGCGCCCGTACGCTGCTTACAAGCTGGTGAATACGCTTCATGAAGAAATCGGCCTCCCGATTCACCTTCACACGCATGACACCAGCGGGGTGAACGCTGCAACGATTCTGAAAGCCGCGGAGGCGGGCGTCGAAGTGGCGGATGGCGCAATTTCCGCGATGAGCGGCACCACAAGCCAGCCGAATCTGAATTCGATTGTGGCCGCGTTGCAGCACACCGCCCGTGATACGGGGCTGAACTTTGACGCATTAAACCAATGCTCGGATTATTGGGAGACGGTGCGAACCTATTACACACCGTTTGACAACGCGCCTAAATCGGGAACCGCGGACGTTTACATCCACGAGATGCCCGGGGGTCAGTACACGAATCTCAAGCAGCAGGCGGAAGCGATGGGGCTCGGGGGCCGATGGCCCGAAGTAGCTCGCATGTACGCTGACGTGAACATGGCCTTTGGGGACATTGTTAAGGTGACGCCATCGAGCAAAGTCGTGGGAGATCTTGCGTTATATCTGGTGAGCCATGAGATGAGGGTGAGTGATCTCGAGAGCTTGCCTGCCGGTCATCAGCTAACACTGCCAAACTCGGTTGTCGACATGTTTATGGGCTCTCTGGGACAGCCGGAAGGCGGTTGGCCGCCGAAGCTGCAAGAGATCGTGTTGCGCGGCCATAAGCCAAATGAAGGGCGACCGGGCGAGCGGCTTGAGCCTGTGGACCTCGAGAAAGCGGCGGCTGAGGTGGAGGAGCGAACTGGATCTGCCAGCCACACGGACGTGATGTCTTATTTGATGTATCCAGAAGTTTTCACGAAGTTCGCGTCTGCCCGCTCGGAATACGGTGATCTGGAAGTTCTTCCAACGCCGCAGTTCCTTTACGGTCTGCAGGAGAGGAATGAAATCACGGTCGATTTAGAGCCGGGCAAAACGCTGATCATCCGCCTCCTGACAGTCGGAGAACCGCGACCTGATGGAATGCGCACTGTCTTCTTTGAGCTAAACGGCCAGCCTCGTGAAGTGGAAGTTCGGGACAAGTCGTTTAAGGAGGTTACGCCCGCGCGGAGGAAAGCCGACGCGGCGAAGACCGGTGAGGTAGGAGCGCCAATCCCAGGCGCGGTAACGGTGCTGCATGTTAGTCCGCAAGAACGCGTCAAGAAGGGTGATCGCCTGCTGGTCATGGAAGCGATGAAAATGCAGACGACCGTGTATGCGCCAGTGGATGGAACAATCGCGGAGATCACTGTGCATCCGCGCGACACCGTGGAAGCGCGTGATCTGCTTCTCAGGATTGAATGAATGGCGAGTTCATGGCTAGACTGAGGAGTAGAGGACTGTGGGGGCGTAGCTCAGTTGGATAGAGCATCAGCCTTCTAAGCTGAGGGTCGCAGGTTCGATCCCTGCCGCCCCTACCACGCTATCTCGAGCGCAAATGGCTCTCGCTAAAAAATCCGAACGCTGTTCGCGACCTCGGCTGCTGAAGTATGCTGCGGAGCTGAGAATCATCAATCCGCCTAAAATGGCGAGGGTACCGAGAGTCTCGCGCAGAAATACAACCCCGAGAATGGCTCCGACGAGCGGTTCCATATTTAGAAAGACTCCCGCTCGCGACGCGGGAACGCGCTTTAATCCCCAATTCCAAAGCAGGTAGGCCATGGCGGTCGCGAGAATACCTTGGGCTGCAACCGCCATCCACGCTTTCGCGGAGAAATGAAAGCGCAGCGGCTGTGAGGCTATGACCCAAATCAGTAGCGAGATTGTTCCCATGACGATCATCGATGCGGTGATCTCGAGAGAACCGTATTCGTCCATGAGCCGCTTGGTGAGAAGAATCATAACCATGGCGGCAAGCATGGAGATCAGCACAAGCAGGTCTCCCTTAGCAGTGGGCTGAGGAACGTGTGCGGCATGCGCGCCGGAAATTGCGATGAGAACCGCGCCTAGGGCGGAGAGCGCGAGCACAACCCATTCGCGTCCGCTCAGCCGCTCGCGAAGAAAGAAAGCCGAACTCAGCGCCAGCAAAACCGGGAGAGTGCCGACCATGAGTGAAGCGTGAGAGACGGTTGTCAGCTCGAGTCCTTTGAACTGAATGATAAACTGCACGGGCACGCCGACTACGCCAGCCAATAGCAGCAGCCAGAGATCTGGCGGTTTGAAGCTTCTATGCCGGCGAAAAAAGACCGGCGCAAGAGCAATACTCCCGAAGATGAAACGAAAGGTTACGTTCTCGGAGACTGTCATCGCCGTGAATGCGATTTTCCCGAAAAGAAACCCCGTGCCCCACAAGCAGCCAGCCGCGGTTAGAGACAGGGTTGCAAGAAAGGATTCGCGGCCCGCTCGCTTGGGCTGATCCATTACGACCGCGCGGAGGTTACGGAGGGAATTTCTAAGGAGCGGAACAGATCCCTAAGGACTGGTAGGCTGCAGAACCGCGTCGGTAGCAACACCCAGGCCCGCGATAGAACCCCCGAGCATCAGATAAAGCTCCGTCAGTGCCTTGGTTTTGGAAATGGTCCCGGCCGTGGCGCCACTCTGGCCGGCTGGAGCACCACCATCAAAAGCGGAGGCAGTGCCCGCTCGAATTCGGGTTAGAAGCGTGCCCTTTTCGTTGAACACCTTGAGTGATCCACCCAGCGCCGCTACTTGTACGCTGCCATCGCTGAGGCGAACCACGGCCTGCGAACCAGGCTGGACACCTTCGATTCGATACCGAGCAGCCTGAATGGTATAGCCGTTCATCTTGTCAGCTTTGGTGGCACCCTGCAGGAGCAGCAGATGATCCTTATAAATAGTGCCGGCCGAATTGACCGCTAACGTGAGCGCAGCTCCGTTTTGCAGCAGGATCTGACTGGATGCTTCCGTCGTTCTAACTTGTGATCCGTCAAAGAGATTTGCGTTGCCTTCGACCGCGGCGCTGTTCACTTCAAAACTGCCGACAGCAGAGGCCACGCCAATTGTAGGAGTTACAGCGAATGAAGAAATAACCGAAAGAGCAGCTGCAAAGCAGAATGTTAAGAATCTGTTCACTGCCATCCGTCCTCCGAGAGACCCGCTTAAGCCATTGGGGGGCTTAGAAGCTTTTCCATTATAACGGAATCGTTTATGATGATCAAACAGAAGTAGAACGATGGATTATTACGAGGAACTCGGCATAGACCGCTCAGCCAGCGAAATCGAGATCCATCGAGCGCACCGCCGTCTGACTAAACTGCTGCATCCGGATCAGCAAACCGACCGGGCGATGAAGCAATTGGCAGAGACGCAGATGCGGCGGCTTAACGCGATTGTGGAGATTCTTTCAAACCCCGGGCAACGACGCCAATACGACCGGTCGCTAAACGGAATGCGGCCCCCGTCCGGGTTGTCCGCTCCTCCGACAAAGGCCCCGCACGCTCCGCCGCCTCAGCGGTTCGCAACGCACTCGCTCCCGTGGTGGATCGGCAGCACAATAGCTGCGGTGCTACTCACCCTCGGGGTGGTTTGGTTTTGGGCAGACAACTTGGGGAGTTCCTTTGGAGATCGGAGCGCCGCCTATGTTCCGCCGGCAATCCGGGATAACGGAGCAGCAACCGGGAGTGGGGCAACTCCTGGCCCAACCTCTCTCGCTTCAAGGCGTACGAGCGCTCTCTCGCGATTGCGGGGCGCGCTTTTACCCGCTCCATCTGCTCCCAAGGCTGACGTTCCTGCGGGGCCAGAGGGTACCAGCCAACCGAAGTTGAAGTACCACTCCCCTGGTACATCACAAGCCGGAGACGCAGGATCGGCGAGCCACGTCGTGGTCGTCGTTCCCGATGCGCCCGCCCCGGCTGCCTCGCCAGACGGCAGCTCTAACGAACATGTGGTTCCCAAAGAACCCGAGCGGCGAGAAGCTGCAAATCCGTCGAATGCGCCCAGCTCCGCTGAAGCGGTTCCCAAGAAAGTCGAGGTTCTTCCTCCCCCTCCGAGTGTTGCTGCGAACGCTCCAGCTCGGAATGAAGTTGCGTCTCTCCCCTTCCCTGCCCTGCCGGTGGCTGTGAGGCCGAAGCCGTCCGGGCCGGCTGCAACATCGAAGGCGAGTGCGTCAGTTGAGATGGCGAAACCGGCTGATCTGACACCGCCGAAAAAACTCAACTCTCCGGAAGTATCTTCCAAGGCACTTCATCAAAGTCCCTTGGAGGGTGAGTGGGTGTATGCTGCAAACCAACAGGAGAAACGCAAACCCGGACTTTACCCTCCGGAGTTTATCGATCTGAAACTATTTTGGAATGAAGGCGCGCTGCACGGCCAATACCGGGCGCGCTATCAGATCACGGATAACCGGCCAATATCTCCAGACGTTAGCTTTGTGCTGCGGCCCGCGGATAAGAACGCCCGGAATTTCGTGTGGCAGAGCGATGATGGACGCCGGGGCACATTCAAAATCAGTTCAATTGAGCCGAGCAGCATCCGAATAGAATGGCGAACCACAGTCTCTAGCCATGGACCGGCGACGCTCACCGCAGGGATGGCTACCCTTGTCCGCAGTTCTCCGTAGACCGCTAACGCAAATCAATGCGTGGTTGCAGTGCGTAGTCCCATGTTATGTACCGCTACGCCTGAGAAGATTGCTGCCTCGCCGAGATTCGCAGACGCGAATAGTCCTTTCATCTCCCTATGTTTTCGAAGCAAGATCTGCGGCCCGAGAACTGCTGCCGCTATACCAACCTTGAAGGCTACGCCTCTAGCTCCGAATGTGCCGTTAGCGGATGCAAGTAAAGGATTGCTTTCATGCTTTCCCCACGATGTATAGGCGTCCAAACCCGAAGCGCCAGCGGCCGCAAACATGCTGGTAATCCACACGGCATTAAGCAACTTCCCGTGATTGCCGGGGACATTTGCAATATTGCTCTTCTGCGGAATCACGGAAGAACTCGCGGCCGAGTCCACTGGCGGGGTCGGGACCGCGACTTGGGCTGCCGCCGCCAATTGCCCGGGTTGAATGGTTTTCTGCGCTGGCGCAACGGCCGCAAAGCCACACATCAATAAGGCCACTGCGCTATTTCCGATCAGTGCTCTCATGTTCACCTCCGACCGCGACTGCGATCACTGATCTAATCGGCCAATGCTGAGATAGGGGTTAGGGCGAGAAGTGTGTTTTTTTATGAAGACGGGGCAGATTGATTTAGACCTGGAGGAATGAACTGACGAATGAGCACGTCGTTCAGGTCATCGGCTACTGGAGTTCCTCATCGAAGCAGACCGCCACTTTCCCGCAGCGCCCGGAAGCCATCAATGAATATGCTTCGCCGGCTTTGTCCAAAGCAAAGCGGTGTGTGATTAGCTCTGCTGGATGAAGACCCCAATGCACAAGATTCGCGACCAACTCCTCCATACGCCAGGTGGATGTGACCCAGGAGCCATACAGCGTCTTCTGATCGTGAATGAGATCCGGTGATGGATTGAAATTCACAGTGCCGCCTTCACCCAGAAACACAATACGCCCCCATTTGCCTGTGGCGCGGATAGCCGCAGCGCGAGCGACATCGTTCCCGGAACAATCGACAGCTCGCTGCACTCCGCTGCCGTTTGTCAGATTTCGAATTTGCGCAGCATTGTCCGGGTCGGCAGGCAATACGTCGTCGCAGATTCCAAGCTCTTTCGCCAGCGCGAGTCGTTCCGGTAGGGGATCGGTCCCGAAAATCCGGTACGCGCCGAGCTTCCGTGCGAGCGCGGCGGCTGCCAGCCCGACTGGACCCAGGCCGGTGATAAGCACCGAATCATTGCCCGAGATTCCGATTTTTTGAAGTCCTTCGTATGCAGTGCCGAACCCGCAGGCGACTTGCGCGCCATCCGCGTAACTCAACTCATTAGGGAGTTGGACCAGGTCCTTCTCTTCAGCTAAAAGGTAGGGCGCCATGCCGCCGTCGCGCTGCCACCCATAGGCTCGCCGATAACTTTCACTTGTGCAGGAGATCATGTAGCCGCGGCGGCAATCATTGCACACGCCGCAACCAGAAATGTGATAGACGATTACTCGGTCACCTTCGGCAAAGCGGCGACATCCGGGTCCAGTTTTCACGATGATTCCGCAAGGCTCATGTCCGGCAATCACACCTTGATATCCTTCGGGACCCTTCCCTAAGTGCTCGCGGTAGATGGCCCGAATATCTGACCCGCAGATAGTGGAGGCTTTCATCCTGATTAGAACCTCGCCGTGCCCGGGTTCGGGAATTTGCACTTGATGAAGCTCTACACGACTATTGCCGGGAAGATACGCGCCCAGCATGACATCGGACATGGATTCACTCTACTTTCTTCGATTGCTTAAAAGCGTGATTGCGATTCACGGAGGCGTGATTTCGCCGTGCAGGTCCCACAGATCTTCCCAGGATTGGCCATCCTTCCAAAGAAAAACCTGGCCTTTAATTAACCTGCAATTGCGATCGATACCGGCGATGTCGCGCATTTCCTCGTTCGTCAGCGGGTCTGTTACAACGCTACGCAGGTTTGCCAAAATGTTTTTCGGCTTTGTGGAGAAAGGAATGGGTGTCTGCCCACGCTGAACTCCCCATTTAATACAGACCACTGCCGGGTGCACTCCCAGGCGGCGAGCGATGCGCACGATTACGGGGTCTTCTATATCTACGCTGTCCTCCGCCATGCGGTCGCGTTCGGGGCGCGCGGGAGAACCAATAGGAGAGTAGCCCACCGGCTCGATTCGATTGGCGCGCACGAACTCGAATAGCTCGCGGCTGCTGAAAATGCGGATGCAGTTCCATTTCGTTTACCGCCGGCCGGATGCGCGCGTCTGCCAGGAGGCGCTTCAGTTTGGGAATGGTCATGTTCGACGCGCCGATATGACGCGTTAACCCGAGCTCCACCAATCTCTCCATTTGACGCCAGGTCTTCATGAACTCTTCGTGTAGGTAAGGCTTGGCTTCAGGACTGCGCGCGTTGACATCGCAATGCGGGGGATGGTAGTTGGGAAACGGCCAGTGGACGAGATACATGTCCAGGTAATCCAGCTGTAAATCGGCCAGCGATTGACGGCACGCGGCAATCACATTCTCTTCCGCGTGCTTATCGTTCCAAAGCTTGGAGGTAATCCATAGCTCATCGCGCCTGATGCCGGTTCTCATGAGCCGAGCGAGAACCCCGCCGATTTCGGGCTCATTGCCATAGACGGCGGCGCAATCGAAGTGGCGGTACCCGATTCGCGCCGCATATTCTACTGCTTCCGCCACTTCGCCTGCAGATACATGATCGGAACCGAAAGTGCCAAGTCCGATGGCCGGCATTGCGGCACCCGTGTACAAGATTCGTTGGGGCACCAAACAGGGGTCGATCGCGTGCTCTATTTTTGTCATTCTCTACCGAACCCGAACGGATTTTTCGCACGGCAGCCGACGAGCCAATTGCAGCCGGCGCTCCGCCTCATCATTCCAATACCGGCATTGGAGCTCAAAAAATACGGAAGTGTACGGAATTGCGCCGGCTGTCTTGAGCACGAGCACGCGAAACATCCTGCTGGCCTGTTCGAGTTTCAAAAGGATTTCCTCATGCGGCTCTTCACGGTACCCCTGTCCGATGAGTTGTGATAGCTCTGTCCGGAGCCGCAACACTCCTGGGGCATCCCTTTCCTGCAAGAATGCGAGCTCGGAATCCACGTGAACGATGGACTCAACGTGTGGTTCGCGGGAGAGTGAATCGATCAGAAATCGCAACACTTCAGTATGCGCGGAACGGCAAACGATGGTCTTTATTCCGGGACTCGAGTGCGCTGGATAAGCTGAATCGGCTACCACGATCCAGTTGCGATGCCCGAACAAGTGAAGAAGGAACGGCAGCCGCGACTGCCAAGCGGCGGGATCGTCTTCATAACTCGGGCGCGGCGTTATACGCGTTTCCTTTAGCGCTTACTATAACGTTATTTGCGAGTGTTTGCAACAACAACGAGACTCGCTAGCCTACAGGCGTTCCGCGCTGCGTCGATTCGCGCACGATCAGCTTCGGTGTCATGAGAATCGGCTTGGGCGTGCGGGAGGCATGCTTGCCGTCCACGATCGCCAGGGCGAGTTTGGCGGCGCGTTCGCCAATTGTCTGGCTCCCCTGATCGATGCTGGTAAGAGGAACACGCAGAAGTGAGCTGTAGAGCACGTTGCCGCAACCAAGGATCGCGACATCGCGCGGAATGCGCTTGCCTCGTTCCACGATGGCCTTCATCGCGCCCATAGCCATCGGGTCGTTGTAGCAGAACACGCCATCGGGCGGCTGGTCAAGGTTGAGCAGAAGGTTCATCGCTTCGTAGCCGCTCACGTCACTTGAATCATCACCCCGAGGACGGCGCATAATATACGACTCGTTTATCTCCCGGCCCGCTTTGGCAAGAGTCTCGCGATATCCCTCCAGCCGGCCGATTGCAGGGCTGGTAACCCGGCCGCCGATATACGCAATTCGCCGGCAACCGATGGCGCAGAGATGTTCGGTTGCCATCCTGCCGACCTCCTGGTCGTCAATCCCAACGAAGGGTGCGGCAAGGTGGCTGAATTTTCGATCGACCAGCACGTAGGGTTTTCCTTGCTCCTCGATCTGCTTGAAACTTTCGATCGTAGTTTGTGCAGACGCGATGATGAACGCGTCCAGACCGCGGCTCAGCAAATGCTCGATTTCCTGTCTTTCCAGCTCCGGGTCCTCTTCGGAGGAAGACAACACCAGCCCGTAGCCCTTTGTGCGCAAGATACGCGCAGCTCCCTTTGCGACTTCTGCAAAGAACGGATGCAAAAGATCAGGCACTACCAGCCCCATCAAATAGCTTTTGCCGCTGACCAACGAGCGCGCGGCCCAATTCGGCCGATATCCGAGTTCCTTGATCCTCTTCAGAACGCGTTCGCGCGTCTCCAAGCTGATGTCCTGATGATTGCGCAAGACCTTGGATATAGTGACGATCGATAGACCAAGATCCTGCGCCACATCCTTCATGCGGGTAGGCATGTTATGCCCATCTTGACACAGGCGGGAGCCCGATTTACAATCGCACTGCAAACTAACGTAAGCGTTACAGTAACCGTTGGTAATTCGGCATATGTTTTGCCCGGCCGCGGCCGGTAGGAGAAAGATTCATTGCAACGACGAGATTTCTGCAAATGGTTGGCAACTGCAGCAGCATTGCCGCTTCGAGCGCAGGACACCGCGCCATCCTGGCCTGAAGGATTCAACAAGTTAACAGAAGATTACGGCGCGTTCTGCGCAAAGCCGCCACAGCAAAGAGTTTTCTACGCGGTAGAAAACGGCAAAATTATCAGCGAAAAGCTGGACGACCATAACTGGCGCCCGACCGAATGGGGCCAGCCTCCAGAACTTTCTGTTCCCGGCGGCTCATGGGACGGCGTTCCGATGAACTCGCCCATTCCGAGGCTTAAGCGGCGAGGGTCCTTATCAAGCGACCTGGGATTCGCTGATGCAGTACGAGGCGCCGGAGTGGTATCGCGATGCGAAGTTTGGCATTTGGGCGCATTGGAGTCCGCAGTGCGTGCCCGAAGCGGGCGACTGGTACGCGCGGAACATGTACATGCAGGGCTCGAAGCAATACAAGTACCACCTCGATCACTACGGCCATCCATCGAAGTTCGGCTACAAAGAGCTTTGCTCCCAATGGACGCTGCTGAATTGGGAACCCGAAGAGCTGATCCAGCGATACAAGAGAGCCGGCGCCAAGCTTTTTATCGCTCTCGCTAATCATCATGACGGCTTCGATGCGTGGAACTCGAAACATCAGCCCTGGAATGCGATCAACATGGGTCCGCACCGGGATGTGGTCGGCACCTGGGCTGCTATCGCGCGGCAAAACGGCCTACGTTTCGGCGTTACCGTACATCAGGCGCGCAACTGGTGGTGGTTCCAGACAGCGCATGGCGCAGACGCTTCCGGCCCCATGGCAGGTGTGCCATATGACGGCCGCTTGACTGAAGGCGAAGGCAAAGCCGAGTGGTGGCAGGGCTTCGATCCGCATCGCGTCTACGGTGTGAAACATCCCTTGAACGCTCTTCCTGACATCTCGTATGTGAAAGACTTCTACGATCGCACGCGCGATCTCATCGATCAGCACGATCCTGATCTGCTCTATTTCGATAATTCCTTATTCCCGCTCGGCTGGGCGGGCATGAACATCGGAGCCTACTTTTACAACCACAATCTCCAGACTCACGGCGGGAAAATGCAGGCGGTGGCAAACGTCAAAGACGTGCCGGATCGTCTTGCGAAGGCCGTAGTTGCCGATTACGAGCGCGGGCTAACGAACCGGATCATGCAGTACGCCTGGCAATCGGAGACCTGTATTGGCGAGTGGCATTACAACCGGGCCTTATACGACAAATCCGGCGAGTTCGGCGGCTATACGCCGCCTCGGGACATCGTGCACTGGTTGATTGACGCTGTGAGCAAGAACGGCACCTTCATTCTGAATGTTCCGGGAAAGCCTGACGGAACGATCGATTCGAAAGAGATCGCGGTGCTCGATCAACTCACGGCGTGGATGCAGACCAACGGAGAAGCAATTTACGCCACTCGGCCGTGGAAGATTTACGGTGAAGGGCCCAATGCGATCAAGCCCGGCTCGTTCCAAGGCCACAGCGTTGCCCAGCTCGGGCCGAAAGATATTCGATTCACACGCAACAAGGCGAATACCGTCGTTTATGCCATCGTTTTGGGCTGGCCTCGAGAGCCTGTCCTCATTCAATCCTTAGGCGCGTCGGCTGCTACGAATCCGGGCAAAATCGAGAACATCCAGCTGCTGGGCACGGAAGAAAGACTCGATTGGAAGCAAGAAGCGGCAGCTGTGCGCGTATCGCTGCCGAACGGTTATCGCCCGCCCGCGGATTACGCAGCTTCGCTTAAAGTGATTTTGGCCGCCTAACGCCAGCGATGACGCGCAGAACGTTCTTGAGCTCGACGAGCGTTGCGGCTCTCGCGGGCGCTCACACCATGCAAGCAGCCGCAAAGGCGCCGTTCGAATGGACGACGCGCGATCTCAAATTCGCATACGAATTCTCCGGCGAAAAATTGCGTCAGAGCTTTTTGTTACCCCCCGATTTTCCAGCGAACAGCCTCGGCTCGGCAAAATCTTCCGGGGTGGAAACCGCTATTCAGCTCAGCGGAGAAGACTCGCCGGATCCGGGCATGAAGCAAGGCGTGGGTCAACCCGGCGCGCGCCTGGTTTTTGTGGACCACCGTGAGGAATCAACCAGCAACGGGCCTCGTCTGATACTGATCCATTCCGACCCTGTAACCAACATCCGCATCGAGTCCTTCTATCAGGCCTTCGACGGTGTGCCGGTCGTCCGCCGCTGGACAAGAGTGACGAATCACGGCGCCGCGGATGTGGGCATTGAGTTTCTCAGTTCGGCTATGCTGCATGGTTTGGCCGATGCCCAGAATTACGACAGCGAGCTGCTCATTCATCTCGCCTGGAATAGCTGGATGGCGGAGGCCCAATGGCATACTCTTCGCGCTTCGGAGCTCGGCTTTGTAGAGAACGAGCGGACCAGTTGGTCGCAAGCCGCGGCTGGAAGCGTCGGGAGTTGGTCCACGGAAAAGTACCTTCCTATGGCGATGGTCGAGAATACACGGCTCGAGCCTCACGTGGTTTTGGCAGATTGAACATAACGGCTCATGGTACTGGGAAATTTCGAACGCCGGCTCCCACGGGAATCGCGCGACGGATGTCTACGCCTGGCTGGGAGGGCCGGACGACCTGCATTCGGCAGCCTGGAAAAATTTGCGGCCTGGAGAAAGCTACCAGTCCGTCCCCGTTTCTATAGGTTGCGTTCGCGGCGGTTTTGCGGAAGCTGTCGCCGCGCTGACGGCTTATCGCCGCGCAGCCTGCGCACTGCCGCGCCCGGAAAATACCCGCTGTCCGGTCATCTTCAATGACTACATGAATTGTTTGTGGGGCGATCCGACCGAAGCGAAAGAGCTTCCGCTGATCGAAGCGGCGGCGAAGGCCGGTTGCGAGTATTACGTCATCGATGCAGGTTGGTATGCAGGCCTGCGTGAGGATTGGAGCCCTACCATCGGAGCGTGGGAGCCGTCTCCTGAGCGATGGCCGCATGGTCTTGGCTTTGTGCTCGACCGCATACGGCACTCAGGCATGGTTCCCGGCTTGTGGATCGAGTCGGAGGTCGCGGGCGTGCACTCGCAATTGGCACAACGGCCGGATAGCTGGTTCATGATGCGGCACGGCAAACGGGTCCTGAAGAACGCACGCTATCTGCTCGATTTTCGCAACTCTGCCGTCACGGACTATCTTGACCGAGTCATCGATCGCCTGGTTGGAGAGTATCGCGTCGGATATTTGAAGATGGATTATAACGTCGATTCGCTCCAGGGTACGGATCGCAATGCGGACAGCGCCGGACAGGGGCTGCTCGAGCATAATCGCGCGCATCTGGCATGGCTCGAACGGATCGTGAAGCGCTATCCGGCTCTGGTGATCGAGAATTGCGGCAGCGGAGGAGGACGGATGGACTATGCGATGCTCTCGCGCCTTCAAATTCAATCGGCCACGGACCAGGAAGACTATCTGCGGCTGCCCGCCATTATCACTGGCGCGAGCGCCGCGGTCTTGCCCGAACAGCTTGCCTGCTGGTCCTATCCTCTAGCGAGCGCCGATGCCGATCAGGCCAGCTTCAATCTGGTGACGGCGATGCTGTGCCGTATTCATCAGAGCGGAAGGCTCGATGAAATCTCAAATGACGGCGCTGCTCAGGTGACAAACGGAATCCGGACATATAAGGATATGATCCGGACACGCATCCCACAAGCGGCTCCGTTCTACCCGCTCGGCATGCCGGATGTTACCAACCGCAAACGTCCAGTCGCGCTCGGAATGCGTTCACCCGGGTGGGCAGCGATTGCAGTCTGGCGGCTTCAGGGTGATGATACCGTCGAGCTGGATCTTGACGCTCCAAACGCCCGCATTCTCTATCCGGACAATCTCGGCATTGAAGTGCTGAGCAAGCAGGGAAAACTGATCGTGCGGTTTCCGCGGCCCAAGATGGCGTGTATCGTGGTTTTATGAACGCGCAGAACGGGCAGCAACGCGCTAAAGCGAAGACGCCCTGTGCGCTTGCGTTATCTGATTGTTTGCGCCGGATTCGCTCGAGTCGTCGTCCCAATTTGAAAATCATGAGATCTCTCCTTTTCTTTCTTCTGCTAGGTGAAACGGCTATTCACGCTCAGAGTCAAGCGACTCTGACCATTGACCTGCAACATCCGAAAGGGAAGGTTAGCCCGGCTCTGTACGGCTTGATGACCGAGGAGATTAACTATTCGTACGAAGGTGGGCTATACGCGCAATTCATCCGTACTCCGGAATTCGTCAGCGGATGGGATGAGCCTGCGCATTGGTTCTTGATGCCGCGCGGCAATGCGCAAGTGTCCTTTCGGTTGGACAAATCTACCTATCGATTAGCTGAACGCAAGATATCGCTGCGCATCGATATCAAGCAAGCGGATGCCTCCAATGTTGCGGCGCTCGGCAACGACGGCTACTGGGGAATTCCCGTTACGCCATCCACACAGTACATCGCAACAATTTATGCAAAAGGGCAGAGCGCGGGCGCTATCAGCGCAAGCATTGTGAGTAACGATACAGGCCGAAGCTACGCCACTTCGACCAGCGAACCGCTTTCAAGCGATTGGCGCGCATACGATCTGCACCTTACTACCGGACCCGACGTCCCGGTTTCATCTTCCAACCGCTTCGTTCTGAGCTTTAACGGTCCGGGGACCGTGTGGCTGGATTACGTATCGCTGAAGCCCCCTGCTTACCACAACCGCGAGAACGGTACTCGCATTGATCTTATGGAGAAGATGGCGGCCATGAAGCCGGCTTTCCTGCGGTTCCCCGGAGGGAACTACCTCGAAGGCAACCGTATCTCAGAGCGTTTTGACTGGAAGAAAACGCTGGGTAATCCCGCGGACCGGCCTGGCCACCTTTCGCCCTGGGGCTATGCGTCCAGTGACGGGTTCGGTCTGCTGGAGTTCCTCGAATGGTGTGAGGATCTGCGCATGCAGCCTGTCCTGGCCGTTTACGCGGGATATTCGCTCGGCGGTGAACACGTCGAACCCGGCCCGGCTTTGCAGCAGTACGTGGATGACGCCCTGCAGGAGATCGAGTACGTCACTGGCGGCGCTGCAACGAAATGGGGCGGTCAGCGCGCCCACGACGGTCATCCCGAACCGTTTCCGCTGCATTACGTCGAGATCGGCAATGAAGACTTCTTCGATAAATCGGGAAGTTACGACGGAAGATTCACCCAATTCTACCGGGCAATCAAGGCGAGATATCCGGACCTGCAGTTAATCGCCACAACTAAGGTCAAGACAATCACGCCTGACGTTCTGGATGAGCACTATTATCGACGCGCCGAAGAAATGTTTGCAAACGCCGGCCAGTACGACACGGCGGATCGCAATGGGCCGAAGATATTCGTTGGAGAATGGGCGACGCGCGAAGGCACACCCACGCCCGACATGAACGCCGCTCTGGGCGACGCCGCTTGGATGACCGGACTCGAACGAAACAGCGACGTCATCATTATGTCCTGTTATGCTCCCTTGTTCGTCAACGTGAACCCGGGCGGCATGCAGTGGGCAACGGATCTAATCGGCTATGACGCGCTTCGCAGCTATGGCTCTCCCAGCTACTACGCTCAAGCCCTGTTCAGCAATCACATCGGCGATGAAATTCTGAGTGGAAAACTGGAGAGCAATGATCCACGCGTATTCTACTCGGCAACCCGTGATTCGAAAACCGGTATGCTCTACCTTAAGATTGTCAATGCTTCGACAACGGCGCTTGATCTGAAGATCAAGCCTGATGGCGATTCCGCAATTTCGAGATCAGCCACTTTGTGGACTATCAAGGGCATCTCGCCGGCCCAGACGAATTCCATCGACAAGCCCGAAGAGATCACGCCTTCAAAAACACAAATCGACAACTTGGGGTCTAATAAGTTTCAGCGATTCGCGCCGCTATCGATTAACGTTATTGAGATGCGTGTCACTTCCGGACCTTAAAACACCGCGAACAAGGTTGCGAACAGACCCAGATCCGCACCGGACAAAAGTCACTGGAGTCCGACAACCACTTTTTGCCCCGTATACCGCACCTGTTTGGCCGCGCCCCGCTTCGATCCATCCACCAGCACGATTCGGAACTCCTGGTCGCGCGGCATGCCCGGATACTCGCCCTGACGTGCCCCGATGGTCATGGTCGCCGACTTGTCGTCCCAATGCAGAGGAATCATCGCGTGCTCGCCCGTCTCATACCGGTACGTGTCGCCCTGGTCATCGTATAGGTTGAAGTTGCCGTCAGTGCCGCGATAGACGCGCAACTCAATTGGCTCGCTCGTGCGCTGCTCCGCATATTCGACCTCTGGCCCAAGCGGGAGGATGGACCCGGCCCGGACATACAGCGGGATTCGGTCCAGTGGCGCATCGGCTGTTATGCGCCGTCCACCGTCGAGCTTCTCTTCCGACCAGAAGTCATACCAGGCACTGGCCGCGGGCAGGTAAAGCGAACGGCTCGTCGCGCCTTCTTGGGTCACTGGATTTACCAGAATTGCCGGTCCGAACATAAATTGATCTCCGATAGAAGCCACTCTGGGATCATTTCGCCAGTCCATGATCAGCGGACGCTGAATCGTATAATCTTCATTCGTGACGCGCCAAGCGAGCGAGTATATATAGGGCAGCAACCGGTATCGCAGCTTGTCGTAGCGAATTAGAATTGGCGTTACGGAGCCATAAGAAAACACTTCGTTCGTGTCGTTTGAGCGATGGCCGTGCGTGCGAAAAATCGGGCAGAAGGCGCCATACTCGTACCAGCGCGCGTACAGCTCCTGATATGTGGGGTCGCGAGTATCGCGAAAATCGGGCCAGCCGTACCCGCCGATGTCGGTGGTCCAGTATGGGATGCCCGAGAGCGCAAAATTCAGGCCTGCGGGAACCTGTCTCGCCAGCACCGGAAACGAGCTAAAAATATCGCCCGACCACACTGTTGTCGCGTATCGTTGCTGGCCGAGGAAAGCCGAGCGAGTCAGGATAAAGACGCGCTTCTCGTTCCCGCTCGCACGCCAGTGCTCGTACACGCCGCCCGTGTGTAGCAGTGGAAAAACATTCGTGTATCGCGCGCCATTGCCGAGGAAGATCTTCTTGTCGAACAGGACAGCGTCGCTCCGGCCGTTGAGGATCTCCGGTTCGGAGCTGTCCAGCCAGAAGCCATCCCAACCCTGCGCCAGAAGCGGCGAAATCAGCATCTTCCAATACACATCGCGCGCAGCGGGATTGGTCGCGTCATAGTCGTACGTGCCGGGAATAATCAGCCCACGACGCGAGAGCTCCTGAAACGTGGCGGATTTGTCATTCATCATCGCCCAAACGGAGATGATCGCGTGCACATGTTCGTCGTGCAGGTCGCGCAGCGCTCCGGGAACGTCGGGATGCGGCTTCAGGTATTCTGCCGTGTACTCCGGATCGCCCTGGAGCTTCCACCAAAACCAGTCCTGAACAACGGTGTCGAGAGGCACATGCGCAGCGCGATACTTGGCTGCTATATCGAGCAACTCTTGCGCGGATGTGTAACGGTCCTTGGATTGGAAAAATCCGTAGGCCCATTTCCCGAACAGAGGCACGTGCCCGGTCAGATCGCGATACTGATGAATCAGGGAGTCGATCTCCGGACCATAGAGGAAGTAGTAGTCGATGGCGTCGGCCGCATCGGCGGTAAGCTTCAGCTCCGGGGGGAAGCGATCATCAAACCAGGAACGCGAGGCTGTGTTCCAGAGAATGGCCGATCCATTCGAGGAAATCAGAAGCGGCAGCGCGATATCGGCATTGGCTTGCGCCAGCTCGACAACCGTTCCGCGGTAATTGAATACGCCATTCTGGTGCTGGCCGAGCCCGTACAGCCCCTGATGCGCGTCCACGAAGAATCTTTCGGTGACGCGGTAGAGTTTCTCGCCATTCACCTCTGTCGAATCGTAGCGCCGCGGCTCGCGATCGGATTCGGTCTGAAGGATTTTGCCGGCAGCGTCCTCGAACGTCAGGCGGCCATCATTCAGGTTGAACACCACCCGAAGGATTGGAGTAGAGAGAGTCGCGGTCTTCTCGTCGCGGGCAAAGTCGAACGCGGCTGGCTTGCAGCGCTCGACGAACCACGGCTCAGGAGGCGAAGGGCCGCGAGGGCTGGCCGGGCCCGCGACCACATGAAGCACCGATGCCCCACACACGGCAACGTGGACGGTCTCTCCCGCGTTTCGCATCGTAACTCCGGCGGCATCGCGCTCGATCGTGGCTGCAGTCAGCCGCAACGCGAGCGCCAAACAAAGGAGAGGGAGTACAAATTTCAAACGGATGTTCATTGCATGGACCTGAGGTTTTCTCGAGCCAAAGCTTCACGCCTCGCTCGGATCTGCTCCGATTTCTTAAACGCCGCCGCGGCCGCCTCCTCATCCCCGGCGCTCTCATATAAGCGTGCGAGCTGATAGTAGACTGAACCGTCCTCGTCGCTGGCAAGGCCCTGCGTCAGTTCGCTTATCGCCTCTTTTGATCGGCCGGTTCTCGCATAGACGCGCCCCAGCAGCGCATGTGCGCGAGGAAGAAGGTCCGGTCGCGCACGCAGGCTATGCTGCAGGTACGGCTCGGCTTCCGTGTACTCATGGCGCGCCACCAAAACCTCGCCCGTTAGAAGATCGATTTCGCTGTCCTGCGGATCTAGAGCGTGCGCCTTGGTGACCGCAGCGTGCGCTTTATCCAATCGCCCCTCGTGCAGGTAGGCCGCAGCCAAGCCGGCCAGAGCGGGGACGCTAGTTGGATCGAGCGCAAGCATTTTCGAATACTCCTTCTCGGCCTCACCAAACATACTCCGCCGTTGGTACACATCTCCGACCAGGGCATGCATGGTCAGCGAGTTCGGTTCTGCGCTATCGGCGCGCTCGAGCGCAGCAATAGCGTGCGCCTTCAACGCGGTGACTTCCGGGGATTCCGCAGAGTCATCCGTGAGTTTCGCGCGGCTCAATTCCACCAGATCCAGATACGCGACACCTAAGCCAAACCAAGCGTCGGCGTTGCCGGGCGCCAGCTCTGTTGCGCGCTGATACCACTCCCGCGCTCGCGTTGCATCGGAAAGCCCATGGTAAGCCCGTCCAAGAGCGAGTAGAACCTGCACATCCTGCGGCTTTAGCTTTTCCGCGGCCAGCAGATAGCCGACCGCCTCACGCGGCCGCTTCAAGTCCAGCAGATCGAGACCGAGGAACAGGTTCGGGACGAACAAGGATCTGTCGATCCCAAGCGCCCGCCCGAACCCCTCCTCGGCCCGCGTATAGTCATGAGACTCGTACTCCATCAGGCCGAGATTGCTCCAGAGTTCGGCCAGATCGGGACGGATCGAGAGCGCCTGACGGTATGCCTCGGCAGCGGCGCGGTAATCGCTCCTGGCTTGCGCGCGCGTAGCTTCCGTCAGGAGCGATTGTAATTTGCCAGCTGTGTCCTGTTGAGAAAAAGCGGGCAGACAACCCGCCAGCACGATGCCGAGCAGAATACGCACTTACCAGTACAGCTTCAGCCCGAACTGAATGTCGCGCGGCGGAAGCGTCGCCGAAATTCGTCCAAATGACGGATCGTTGAAATTACCATCGGGCGCGTAGAAGTTCGCACGATTGAACGCGTTGAACATTTCTCCCCGGAACTGCAGCTTAACAATTTCACGCCAGTAAAACCACTTCTGAATTCCGATATCGAACTCTTGCAGTCCCGGCGCGCGGACGTTCGAAAAATATCGAGGCGCATCGCCGAACGTGAATGGAGGTGGTTGCGCGAATGCAGAGGTGTTGAACCACTCATCCAGGGTATGGCTGCTCAGGGCCGGGTTGCCGATCAGGTTCGGCCTCTGATTCCCTCCGAACGAATTGGTATTGTTCACCGCTCCCGTGACCCCAATCGGGAAGCCCGACTTAAATGTCGAAACGCCGGTGATCTGCCATCCACCGAGCACAGCATTCGTGAAGCCGTTGAAATTAGCTCCCACTGCTTTCCCTTTTCCAATCGGGAGTTCATAAATGTAGCTGACAACCAGGCTGTGCGGGATGTCGGCGGCATCTACAGACTTCTCCTCCGCCAGATTGTAATAGTTCCGAATGGGAACCGAGTTGGTTTGCGCCCAGCCATTCGTTCCGCTGGTATTGTCCATGAATCTGGAGAATGTGTAGGAAGCGAGCACTTGCAGACCGCCGCTCCAGCGGTGAGTATAGTTCACCTGGAGAGCGTTGTATTGGGACCAGCTGTTATCCACCTGCGAGATGTTCACGTCGCAGAATTCCGGATACGGGCGCAACAATTGTCCGTAAGCGATGGTCGGGCTCGAAAGGCCGCAACCACTGCTGGGGATGATGCCGTAGAACGGATTCGGAACTTGCTGGAGTAATTGGTTTCCGAGCGCCAGGTCTGCGGTCGGTAGTTGATCAAAATCCATACTTCCTTGTTCTATGTGGACTCCTCGCATGCCGACATAGCTGACGTCGATCATGTCACTCTTGGCCAACTCATATTGCACTCCGCCCATCCACTGGATCATGTAGGGATCGGGGCGATGGCTCTCGGTTCCACTGGTCGCGTATCCGACGTTGGTCAACGCACCCAGGCTACTGCCGGTTTGGGGAAGCAGGCCGTTGGGGAAAGCATTGTCGAGCGTGCTTTGAATTGTGACGCCATTTGACTGAAGCGCCACCCAGGGCGTCGCTTGACCGTATCCCTGCGTCGAGCCGCCGCCAAGATACGAAGGGACATAGAAGGTGCCGAACCCGGCCCTCACCACCAACTTGCTGTTAGCTTGATACGCCAGCCCGATGCGCGGCGAGAAGTCCGTCTTCTGCGGAATATACAGACCTTGGCGAACGCCATGTACTCCGTTGAAGACTACCGCGCCTTTCACCGTGGATCCGAGCGCCGAGCTGATTGGATTAACGGCATTGAAGTCGAAAAAGGACTGCTCATTGAAGCGTTCCACCGGCGCGGTCTGGTATTCCCAGCGAAGGCCTAGATTTAGCGTGAGCTTGCGGGTGACCTTCCAGTCATCTTGTAAGTAAGTGCCATAGTAATGCTTCGAATTGTATGGCAGCACCGAGACACCTGTCGACCCTCCGTTACTCCCAACACCCAGCAGCAGAGAGGCGAAAGCGTTGCCGCTGGTATCCGGCGAGGCCGTTTCCGGGTTTGGCCCGGCGGTCCCGGCGGGTCCAAAATCCAAGGTCGTCGGATAGATCCTTCCGCCGCCGGTTTGAAGAATCACGTTCGTGAAACCGATCGAGAGGGAATGCGCGCCCATCACTTTACTCAGCGTGGCTGAAGAAGTCCAGGTGTTCCGGGGGAATCCGCCCTCGCCGGATCCGTTCTGTGGACCCAGCGGCGCATAGCCGGTCACATTCACAACCGGAAACTGGTCCGAAACTGCGTTGAGGAATGCCGGGAGTCCGAGCTTGGTCATGTCGAACGGGTACGCTTGAACCACGTTGCCTTCAATCCAGTGGTTCATACCGAAATTGAAGCTAAGGACCGTCGTTGGGTTGAGCACCCAGGTGAGGCCAGTCGCGCCGTCCTCGCGATCATTCGGCTGCCGAAGGCCGGGCCCGCCAGGATCATTCGCGCCGTAGAAGGCAGGGTTGCCAACTTTATATTCGTTTTTGTTTGACCAGCGCGCGAAAGTCTGTACGTTATCTGTGAAATTGTGATCGATACGGAGGCTCCACTCGTCCGACGCTGCTGGCGCCGGCGCTGACGCCACAAAGTTATTCACCAAGCCGCTGTTGGTCGGCATAGGGTAGTAAGTGAGCAGGTTTTGGGCAACTTTGCTGAACAGACTGGCCGGAATCTGGTTATTCGGAAACGGCGCGCGCGTGAACCCGTTCGCGGTTTGCACGGTTGAGAAGGGGTTATAGAGAGCCTGCGGGATGGCTGAGAAATTTCCGTTTCGTTCGGCCTGCGTCGGCACGGTTGCCGTGTACGCCACGGGCGTAGACAGCCTCAATCCTTCATACGCTGCGAAAAAGAACGTCTTGTTTCGCTGCCGATACAGTCGCGGAATGTACACCGGTCCTCCACCTACGATCCCGAACTGGTTCCGGTGGAAAGGCGTCCGCGGAATACCATTGGCGTTGTCAAAGAAAAAGTTGGCATCCAGGTCGTTGTTGCGCAGGAATTCGAACGCATCTCCGTGAAAGCTGCTGCTGCCCGATCTGGTGATCACGTTATAGACATTTCCAGTGCTCCAGCCGTATTGCGCCGTGAATCCGTTCGTCTGGATCTTGGCTTCCTGAACCGAATCCATGGACGGCACGTAGATGACTCCGCCCCAATCGGCAGCGGTATCCCAGTGACCGTCGAGCAGGTACGCTGTGGTCCCGAAGTATCCCCCGCCGAAGTTCAGGAACGAGATATCCTGATCCGCCGTCCCCGATTGCCCTCCGCCGTTGACCAACTGGGCTTGCGTGGAATTGTTCACCGATGAATTCAGCAGCACCAGGCCAAATACGCTGCGAAAATCGACTGGCAATTGCTGGATCTGTTGCTGATTCAGGTCCGAGGAGACATTGGCGTTGTCGGTGGCCAGCAGCGGCGCCTGACTTGCCGCCACGGTGACTTCGGTCTGCACCTGCCCCAGCTTGAGAGTGATGGATTCGCTGGCCGCCTGCCCCGCCTCAAGCTGAATGCCTTGTTCCTTGTATGCGGAGAAGCCCGTCGCCTCGATGAGAAGCGAATACGTGCCGGGCGGCAGCAAAGTGAACGAGTACCGTCCCTGCGCGTCTGTAGCAAAACTCCGCGTGATGCCCTTTTCGGGGTTGGACACAGTGACTTTGGCCCCCGAGATTGCTGCTTCCGAAGCATCGTTGACCACTCCGGACAATGAGGCGCTGAAAGCGTCTGTTTGAGCGCGGACTGCTTGAGGGATAAACAAAACTGCGGCTATTGCGGCCATACTGAAGGCCAAGCCTGCTCCCGGAAACCCCTTGCAGAAGACCAGCGCCCGGGATTGGGGCACACATGCGCGCTTCATAGAATCTGTCCCTTTCTGACGTAATGATCGGAGGTTCGCCACTGCAATGCGAGGCTGACACTCATAGCGAATTGCGGTTACTTAACCGTTACAGTTACGGTTAACCTATCACAGCCTTGAACAGCTTGCAACAGGTTTTTAAGACGGGAGGTTGTCCCGCGAAACGGCTAATGGCCCCCATCCGAGGGGAAAAGTTTGAGAACCCGCCTCTAGCTCAGCTTGTAGTAGATCGAGTACGGACGACCCTCGCCGATGGTGTTGAATGACACGAGGGTCACAGAATCGGGGCCGCCGGGGCTTGTACTACGGCCCTATTTCAGTTCCTTAGTGATCGCGTCCGCGGCGTTGCCGGCCACCACCCAACTTGCCGACCCGGCCACGACGGCTTCATCCTCGAACCAGAGGAATCCGAAATCGTCGATGCACTCCGGGAAGTCCGGCTTGATAATGATGTATCCCGGAATGACAGCGCCCGGAATGTACGAGTTATCGGCCCGGTTATTGCTGTACGTCTTCGTCTTCGAGACGGTACCGACGCCAGCTACATACGAAGTGCTGGATACGGGGTGCGTGCCGAGGATGTAATTGACCGCGCGAAGTGTGTATTCGGGGCTCACTAGATCCGGGAACGTCTTGTGCAGGAAGTACATCCTGGTGGCCATGTCAACGACGGCGCCTGATCCGCCCCAGGTGCCCAGGCTCGGAGGCACGCCGAAGGGCGTCGCGTCCAACTCCTTGTCGAGACCCGCCATGTATGTCTTCACCGCTTCCCGGAGTTGATCTTTGGCGCTCGCGTCCAGATAAGGCAAGGCGCGGACCGCCGTCCAACCACGAAGGCCCATCTGCTGTGGGGTGATGATCTGGGGGAACAACTCCTTCAGGCGCGACCTGTAAGGCTCCGCGCCATTCGTGGCGATGCTCAATTCCAATGCCGCAGCCCAGTCCTGCCCGACACCGAAACCGCCACGGCCGACGCCGGCCGGAGGCGCTGTTCGTGCGCTAGTAGTGCCGGAACTTGCGGGAGCGCCGGAGCTACCGCGTCCGTTACGGCCGCCTTGAGCGCCGGCCACCACACCCTGAGAGGCGGCCAGTACACCACCCCCTGGGGCGCCCGCCGGAGCCGCTCCTCCCAAACCGCCGCCGCCCGGAGTTTGCGTCGGATGAGCCTTCTCGTCATTCCACGCTTGGATGGCGGTATCGAGACACTCTTTGGCTGATGCGTCGTCCCAGCCTTTCAGCACATCGGCCGCCGCGGCCAGCGCAGCGATAGCGTTCCACTGGAAAAACGGGTTCGTAGTGGTGAAAATCCAGCGGTCGTCCGGCCTGCCGGAGTAATCGCCCTTAACTTCGTTCGGACCCAGCTTCGGGTCATAGATGCGGCCATCGGTTTTCGATGCGCCATCGCCCACCTGCGTATACTGCCGCAGATCAGGTTCGTGAGTACCGCGAATCGAGTGGCCGATGTTCTTGAACTGCGCCAGAATCAGCAATGCGCCGTGCTTGACTTGCTGCACGGTATCCGGCACGCCATCGGGACGGTGCATTTCAACTTGACGGGCGACTTCATCGACCGTAAGCTCGTCGTACTTCAGATTGAATTCGCGATACGCTAGCGCCAGACTCTGGATGACGCTCAGCTGGGCAGGCTCCTCGAGGTCGAAATCCCCGGCGTCATACCAGCCGCCCACATTCATTCCAGGAATGTGATCGCCGCCTTTCCACTTGCCGTCCGTTGCCGTAGCCTGGTTCCAGCCGTCGAACTGCTCACCGACGACCGGTGCCATACGGCCATCATCCAGGTGCGAAGCGCCGTGCCAGACGCGGTAAGCTTCGCGAACAGAAACGTGATCCATCTGCTCGGCCAGATGATGGTCCAGGCTGTCCTGCCAGACCTTGGCGTAAACGTCATTGCCTATGGGGAAGGGCGCC
This sequence comes from uncultured Acidobacteriaceae bacterium, assembly GCA_963758245.1. Classification (GTDB taxonomy): domain Bacteria; phylum Acidobacteriota; class Terriglobia; order Bryobacterales; family Bryobacteraceae; genus Bog-105. Next base: position 87,028 of record CAVWUV010000020.1, read on the forward strand.
GTCCGCTGGTCTGCGTATTCAATCACATAAAGGCCGGGGTCCTTCACCGGGGTGAAGTCAAATTTCGAATAGACGTACCGCAGCCAGGGCGTTGCAGCGGTGATCGGGCCTTCGAACGCCTGCTGGTAAGAACCGTCCCCCATGAGGCGCAGCACTTTGGCCGTCTTCGGCCCGTTGTAATTCGGGTCAAGTTCGAGTATCGCCACCTTGGAGAAACCCGGCGCATAACCGACCTGGCTGTGCGCGATCATCGGCGGCCGCGTCCAGTTCGGAATCACGTCCGGCCTGATGTGCCACACGATAGCGCCCGTAGTCTTGCCCGAAGGGATCAGCGAACGCAGTACGAACCAGCCGTTCTGCGCCCGGTCGCGTCCGTCGAACAGCATGAGGTTGGCCGTATCCGAAGTAACGTTGACCCGGGCCAGCTGGTCGTCGACCCCCAAGGTGATGCTCTTCCCCTCGGCGAGCGGCAGCGGCTGAGTGTATCCCTTGGCCTTTTCCCAGTCCTCGAGGTAGTAAGCCTTCTTCGGTTCATCGGGAAGCGGCAAGACCTTGATCATCGGATCGTTGGGCGTTCGCGGGAAGATGCCGGCTTTGGTTCCATCCACCAGGTAAGCCTTGCCCATGTAGATTGAGGGCAGGAACTCCAGATTGAAGCCCGCGCGCCCGGCGAGTTTCTGCGGTAGTGGCTTGTCGAGATTGATGCTGACCTTCACGCCGCCCGGTTCCGCTGCGACCTCCAGCGTATAGCTCACATCGAAAGTCGGGAAAGCGAGGTTCGCCGTGAGCCGGTTGTTGGCCTTATCGGCCTGACGCCCTTTGAGGGTCGCCACCAGGTCCCATTGCTCGGGCGTGGGCATCAGGCGCACGTCGCCGTTTGTGGCGATCCGCTGGCCGTGGAGAATCATCTCCATGGCCGTGTTCTTTTGGTCTACGAAAACGGGGTGGTACGTGCTGTCGTAGAGAAATACGCTAAAACCCTGAGTATCCAGGTAATTCTTGTCCGTCACCCTCATGGCGAAATCGGCGCCGAACAGGCTTAGGCCGGAGGTCAGGGCCAAGAGGAGAGACACTGTCGTTCGGGTGAGCATAGATCGATCGAAATTGCTTCTCCGCCAACTTATCACGCACACGTTTGGACTCGCTATTCCGGCAGATCGATCCGGCCCTGTAGACGAAAATGCCCGGTGACCGCTGCTGCTCCCGTGTCGGGCTGGCCACCGCCTACGCTGATTGTGTAATCGCCGTCCGCAATGATCGGACGGCCGTCTTCGGTCACCATCCCGAGATCGCGGTTCTTTAGCTCGAAATGAACTTTCTGGCTTGCACCGGCGTCAAGGTGAATCCGCTCGAAGCCGCGTAGAGCCAGCAGCGGGGCGCCCTTGACCGGAGGAAACTTGACGTAAAGTTGCACGACTTCATCTCCCGCCGCCTTTCCTGTATTCGTCACCGTCACGTCAGCATTGACCGGGTCGCCCGCACTGACTGGCGTGTGCGGCACAGTGAGATCGCTGTAGGTAAATTTCGTGTAGCTGAGGCCATAGCCAAACGGATACAGCGGTTTCCCTCGAAAGTAGCGGTAAGTGCGACCTTCCATTGAGTAATTTTCAAAATTAGGAAGCTGGCTGGCGTCTTTGTAGAACGTGACGGGCAGACGTCCCGCGGGGTTGTTTTTGCCACTCAGTGTCTCAGCGATAGCCGCACCGCCTTGTTCGCCCGAATACCACGCTTCGAGAATCGCGTTCGCGTGATCATTCGCCCAGTTGACCGCTAGGGCGCTGCCATTCATCAGGACGATAACTAAGGGCTTGCGTGTGCCGGCAACAGCTTCAATCAGAGCTTCTTCCGGTTCCGGCAAATCAATGCTGGTGCGATCTCCGCCGAGGAATCCGGGTTCGCTCACCGGCATTTCCTCCCCTTCGAGTTGGCTCGTGATCCCAACGGCAGCAATGACAACATCCGCATTCTTGGCAGCGGCAACAGCCGCGGGCGAAGGCGCATTGTTCACTTTCGCCCAGATCAATTGCGCGCGAGGCTGAGCTCCATCAACGTTCCCGTACATGACAGTCAGCGCAACCTTCTGTCCCTTTTCCAGGTGAACGCGTCCAAGCCTGCTTTCGACTCCGTGGGTTCTGAACTCCAGCGCAACCTGTTTATCGTTCACGCTTACGCTGCTAAAACCGTCTGCGCGAATGCCGATCAGATAGTCGCCCGAATCGGGCGGAGTCAGAAAGCCTGTCCACTGCGCGCCGATTCGTCTGTTAGTTCCCACCTCTCCGGGCAGAGTGTTTTCCGTAAGGTTCGCGTTGGGCTCAACTCGGCTAGTGATTGGCGCCGGCCTCGCGCCCGGTGCAAGCTCCACTCCCTGCCAATTGCTGTACTCCGCCTTGAGGCCGGGCTTCCCGTCAGGCGTCGTTAGGAGGTTGTCTGGTACCGGATTGCCCTCGTTGCGCAGAAACTGCGTTCCCGGAATGAAGGTGATCTTCGCATTCGGGAACTCGGCTTTGAGACCCTCCAGCATGGAGACCGTATGTGTCGGGGTTCCATTGTAATTCCCGAGCAACACCTTCGTCTGATCGGCTAGGGGACCGACCACCGCGATCTTGGTAATTCCCGATTTGAGCGGAAGCGTTCCGTCATTCTTCAGCAGCACCATCGATTCGTTCGCGATCTTGCGGGCCAGAGCGCGGTGCTCCGGGCTGTCCAGCTCTTTCTCGTCTATCTTCGTGTACGGGACCATTTCAGGAGGATCGAACATGCCGAGTCTCATGCGTGCCGTAAAGAGGCGCACGAGCGCTGTATCGAGCGCACTCTCACTCAGGTAGCCCTGCTGCACGGCCTCGATGTATGGCCTGTAATCGTGATCGTCTTTCACTTTCGCGAAGAAATCGGCGCATTCGTTGTCCATCCCGCGCTCGAGTGAGATCGCAGAGGCCTCGGCCTGTGTCGCTCGGTAACGATGCCCGCTGAAGATGTCGCGGACGGCCCCGCAATCGGAAACGACATATCCCTGAAAGCCCCACTTTTCGCGCAGTTGATCCTGTAACAGGAATTCATTCGCACAGGCAGGCTGGCCGTTGATCGCGTTGTACGCGCACATGACTGATCCGGCTTTGCCTTCCGTGACAGCGGCGCGAAAGGCAGGCTCGTACGTGTCCAGCTGGTCGTGTTTGCTCACATCCACGTCCGCGAAATGGCGCGTCGGCTCCGGGCCGCTGTGAACAGCATAATGTTTAGGCGTCGAAATCACACGGTAGTACCTTGGGTCTTCCCCCTGCATCCCGGTAACGAAGGCAACTCCCATGCGGGCCGTAAGGAACGGGTCTTCGCCGTAGGTCTCCTGGCCGCGTCCCCACCGCGGATCGCGAAAGATGTTTATGTTGGGAGCCCAGAAATCCAGGCCCTCAAAAATGTTGCTGTGCCCCGCACGCTCGGCCTGCACATGCTTAATGCGTCCCTCGATGCTGATATCCGCCGCCATATCGTGGATTGCCCGCGCATCGAAGGTCGCGCCGAGCCCGATTGGCTCTGGAAACTCTGTCGTGCCGTCGACAGCAACTCCGTGCAGCGACTCGCTCCACCAGTCATAAGCCGGCACTTTGAGCCGCGGAATCGCACGCGCCTGATTTACTAACTGTGAGGCCTTTTCTTCGAGCGTCATGCGATGGACCAGATCCTTCGCGCGCTCGTCCGGGGACAAATTCGGGTTCAAGTATGGCGGATTTGCCGCCTCTTGCGCCATGGCGCGCTGTATTGAGCCATCAACTAAGCAGACTGCGGCGCAGGCGACGATGCCTGCGATGAATCGCATTCGGTATCGCTTCATCATCTCTCTCCAAGGCAACTACCGCTGTTCAAAGTATCATGACTGCGCGCGAACCTTGCTTTCAATGAACCGTCGGGACCAACGCAGTTATAGACTGGCAGAGTCGGTTCGAGTGAACAGGTATCACGGCTGAACACGTTTATGCCACGAATAAACCCATGGGTCGTTCTGCTTACGCTGATTGCCACTTTGGGCGGATTGCTGTTTGGATATGACACGGCTGTGATCAACGGGGCCGTGGACAGCCTCAAAGCCTACTTCGTCGATCCGCGATTTGCGAATCTGACCAACCCCGCGCAAGCAAATGCGGCCAATTCGCTGCTGGGTTTTGTGGTTTCGAGCGCACTGATCGGCTGCATCGCCGGCGGGCTGATCGGCGGGTGGGTGAGCACGAGCATCGGACGAAAGCGCGGACTGGTGATTGCCGCGATCCTGTTTCTGATTTCAGCCCTGGGCGCCTCCGCGCCGGAGTTTCCGTTCGCCCCAATCGGCCACGGTGGACCGGGTTATATGGCGAATTTCGTTTTCTATCGGATTCTCGGCGGCATTGGGGTGGGTTTGGCTTCCATGTTGTCGCCCATGTATATCGCGGAGATCGCGCCACCGAAGGTCCGCGGGAACCTTGTTGCGTGGAATCAATTCGCCGTCATCTTCGGGATGCTGGTGATTTACTTCGTCAACTTCGGAATCTCGAAAAGCGGCAGTGGCGATGTTTGGCTCAACTCAATCGGTTGGCGCTACATGTTCCTTTCCGGCAGCATCCCTGCCGGCCTTTTCCTGATTCTGCTCTTCGTTGTGCCTGAGACCCCGCGCTTCCTCATGCTGAAGGGGAACGAGAGCGGCGCCCGTGCCGTGCTGGCCAAACTGGTGACGCCGGAGGAGACCGAGAAAGAAATTTCTGAGATCCGCGCCTCCCTGCGCGAACATCACTCCGGGAGATTGTTTTCGTTCGGCAAGCGACTCATTTTCATCGGCCTACTGTTGTCGATCTTCCAGCAATTCGTAGGTATTAATGTGGTCCTGTATTATGCGACCGACATCTTCAAAGGCATGGGGTTAACGACTAACGCTTCGTTATTCCAAACCATCATTGTGGGGGCGGTCAACCTTACATTTACAGTCATCGCAATCTTGACCGTAGATCGATTTGGCCGCAGGCCGCTGCAGATTATCGGAGCACTCGTTATGGCAGTGAGCATGATTTCTTTGGGCATGGCGTTCTGGCTCGGCGGCAAAGGAATCGTCACGCTTACATGTATGTTGCTCTATACCGCGGGTTTTGCGGTCTCCTGGGGGCCTGTCACCTGGGTGCTGTTGAGCGAAATCTTTCCCAATCAGATTCGCGGTAAGGCGATGGCCCTGGCGGTGGCGATGCAGTGGATCGCCAACTACGTCGTCAGTTGGAGCTTCCCCATTCTCGACAAAAATCCGTATCTGGTGGAACAGTTCAAGCATGGGTTCGCCTACTGGCTTTACGGTGTAATGTCCCTTCTTGCTGCCTTGTTTATGTGGGCCATGGTGCCGGAAACGAAAGGTCGTTCGCTGGAGGAGATGGAGCTTGTCTGGCGCGGCACTGATCACAAAGCGATGCACGCAAAATAGGAACATCGCACGGCACGCCTTGCTGCCCGAAGCAACAATGTCTCGATACCACACCGAGCAAGAGATCGAAGCGAAGATTTCGGATCTGGGCGCCGTGACGGCAGACGGCCCGGCGGGCTAAAACAGTCGCGGTGCAAAGTCGTTCAGGTCGCGGCGCCAGGTCTGCCACTCGTGGTTGGTACCGGGCGACTCGTAGAAAACGTGCTGGATTTTCGCTTCATCGAGCCACGTATTCAGTTTCTCGATGCCTTGTTTCATCTGCGCAGGTTCGTCTGTGCCCACTCCAATCCACAGCAGACGCACGCGTTTGGAAAATGCGGCCGGGTCGGCCATCGCTCCGTTGAATGCAGTCTTCATGTCCGGCTTCTCGTTTCTCGTCGCAAACACATTCATCGCTCCGCTAAAACCGCCAATGTAGGAGAACAGTTCGAGATGGTCAAAGGTCACATGGAAGGTCTGCATGCCCCCCATCGAAAGACCCGCCATGGCGCGGTGATCGCGATCGGGTATAGTGCGGAATGTCGAGTCGATGAATGGAATCAGGACCTGAGTCATATCATCTTCAAATGCAGACATCATGTCCTGCATGGCCTTTCTCATTTCGGGCGAACCGAACGGCTTTCCGGCGAGATCGGGAGCAGGTTGGCCAGCGCGCCGCGCGTAGCCATTCGCCATAACAATAATCATCGGCTTGGCTTTCCCGCCGGCAATGAGGTTATCGAGGATGAAGTTCGCCTTGCCCTGCCTCGTCCAACCGGTTTCATCCTCACCCCCACCGTGCTGCAAATAGAGCACCGGGTAGCGGTCTTTGGGCTGTGTGTCGTAGCCCGGAGGCGTATACACAAAGGCACGCCGCCATGTGCCGGTGACACGCGAGTGATACCAAACCTCCCGCACCTGCCCATGTGGGACATCCTGCGGCAGATAATATGTCGCACCCGCTTCCGGAACCTCCACCGCGCTTGCCCATTTGCTTCCGCCGAAGTAGGCTGTGCTTCCGGGATCGCTCACTTCCGCGCCATCGACAATCACGGTGTAGTAGTGCAGGCCGGGAGCCATCGGCGGCGTGGTGAAGGTCCAGAATCCGTCCGCTTGCTTCTCCATATCGGCTTTCGGACCGCTCCAGAAATTCACCCTTACCTTCGAGGCATCCGGCGCCTTGAAGCGAATCTGAACCCGTGAGTTGCTGTCCACGCGCGGATATTGCGCGTCTAGGACGTTGGATGTAGCGGGTTTGAAATCACCCGAATCCTGCGCAAAACAGAAGCTTATCGCTATTACGATCAACGCTCGAATCAGTCGCATCGTCGTGCTCTCTCCAATCATGGATATCGTAATCCACCACCCGATAACAGCCGACCGAAAGAAGGCATCGCCGTTTGCACGGCCAACACCTTCGAAATATATCCCGCCGCGCACACCAGCGCCGTTGCCGACCTATTCCAGGACAAGCTCCTGCGGTGCTTCAGCAAAAAGTCTGCTTCAGCGAGGCTTGCAAATAACGGCTCGCGCTATGCTGAAGCATTTCCGAGCAAAAAAGGGGATAGCTGATGAAGACTTCCAGGTCCTTGTTGCTGCCTGTAGCTGTCTTTGGGACCTTTGCGGCCGCGCAGGGTCAAGGACAAGACGCCTGTTCGAACCTTGCTGCCTTCAGGCTCGACCAGGTTGAAATCACAAAGGCAGAGCTTATTCCGACGGGCTCCATGGTCCCGCCGCCTTATCCGGGCGCTCCGTCCATCGGACCGCTTCCCGCGCACTGCCGTGTGGACGGGATCATCAATCGCCGCCGAGGAGTGGGGGGCGAGGAGTTCGGAATCGGCTTTGCTATCAGCTTGCCGGAAAAAGAGGCCTGGAACGGCGATTTCATGATGCAGGGCGGCGGGGGCGGCAACGGTATTGTCGCGTATCCAACTGGAGCGAGTTATGCCGGAGACAAGCCGGCGCTCTCGCGCGGATTCGCCGTCGCCAGCACGGATACGGGACACAAGGCCAACACGGGCCCATTCGATTTCTCGTTCATGCGCGACCAGCAGGCCTATCTCGATTTCGCCTTCCTCGCCAACGCTGAAGTCGCGGGAGTCGCTAAGCAGATCATTGCGCACTATTACGCCAAAGCCGCAGCGTACTCATTTTTTATCGGCTGTTCCACGGGCGGCCGCGAAGGCATGATCCTCTCGCAGCGTTATCCGACAGTCTTCAATGGAATCGTCTCGGGGGACCCGGCCATGCGCACTGGCCTGTCGAACCTGGCAATCGCACAATGGATACCCGTGGCCTACAACCAGGCTGCGCCCAAAGACGCATCGGGCAAGCCGCAGATCGATAAGTTTCTCACAGACGCCGACCGTAAACTGTTCATGGATGCACTGATGAAGCGGTGCGACGCGAAGGACGGCTTGGCTGACGGCATGATCTTCGATCCGCTCGGCTGCGATTTCGATCCTGGGGTTCTCGCGTGCAGGGCCGGGCAAAGCGATGGCTGCATCGCCCCGGACAAAATCGCTGCAATCAAGAAAGCGTTCGCCGGACCAAAAAACGCTTATGGTACCCAGGTTTATCCCGGCTTCCTTTACGACTCTGGCATTACTATGAATGGCGCAGTGCCGGGTCTGCTCGCCTTGGGAAAAAACGGCCTCTTCGGCCCGTACACGACCGCAACAGAACTCGACGTCGATAAGGCTGCGCTGCATGCCTCTGATCCGCTGGTCGAGCCTGCGTCAACGAATCTTTCGACATTCTCGCTAAAGGGCGGAAAGCTCATCTTCTTTCACGGCGACAGCGATCCCTGGTTCTCCGCGCTCGACACGCTCGGCTATTACAAATCACTTGCAGCACGGAATGGCGGCGCCGACAGAGTCGCCCAATGGAGTCGCATCTTCCTCGTTCCCGGTATGACTCACTGCGGTGGCGGTCCCTCGCTCGATCATTTCGACATGCTAAGCGCCGTCGTCGCGTGGGTTGAGAAAGGCACCGCACCTGACTTCATCGTCGCCACCAGCCACGCCTTTCCGGGACGCAGCCGCCCGCTTTGTGCGTATCCTAAGCACGCTCAATACACGGGAACCGGCGACCCCCAGGACGCGCGCAACTTCCGATGCCAGTAACACGGCAGGAGCAACGCGAGAAGATTGCATTCATGTTGGTCGATACATTCGCGCCAGAGTGGCAGTGTGCGACGCGTTCAGAAGTGTTTTAGAATCAATGAAGCAGCAGATGTCGGGGCGTAGCGCAGCCTGGTAGCGCACCTGCCTTGGGCGCAGGGGGTCGGGCGTTCAAATCGCCCCGCCCCGACCAATTCTTTCAATCAGATACGGGCCGTTCTAGACCCGGCGAAAAATTGACTCTAGTCGAAAACGTAGCTGTTGGTTTCGGCAGCGATCAACAGCCGACGAATTAGGGTCCGAATAATACCCGAGTACTGGGGCGTTCGTGAGGCTACACCGAAACGATAACCAGCAGGCAATGTCATCCTGAAGTTTCCGGCCTAAACAGCATCCGCGCTGACCATAAGAGAACTTAAGGACCGCATCTTTCAGCTTTTTTAAACCTGTGATGCCACAACCGTCCAAGCAATCCACAAAACAGCAGACCCTCTACTTACATAACTGTAACGATTATCTTCCGAGATTCACTTTGTTTTGAGTGAACGTTCCCCACTCGGAATGTCGGAGAGATCGTGAGCAAACCTTATATTGCTGGTGCACAATCCAAAGAGTACTATGAGCTTTCGAGCGCTCAGCGAGCAGTGGTCCAGAAGGAAGTGGATCGCCGCTTCCGCGAACAGACCGGTATCACTCGACAGCTGGATCCGACCAGCGCTAAGGATCTGGAACTGCGCCGCACCTGGCTGCGGATCCGCGACGAGGTAATGAATGATCGAGAGTCCGAGGAGCTCCGCCATGAACTCGATCTGGATGGTTTAACGGCGATTCCGGAAGAAATGAGATTCAACGGCTGGGAACAGGGAGCCCAGCTACTCGAGACTTGGTTCGAGCGGTCTCCGACCACGGTGCCCAAATACTCGGCTCCTGTCGCAGACGTTATCAAGATGAATTGGGTACTGCAGTTTGCAAGGGCAAAATCAGTTTACGATGCCATTCTTAAGGATCGTATTTGGAAGAATGACGCTAGCCTAAAGCGCATTGCGGAGATTTTGAAGGGAAGAGTTCTTCCGGTCACAGGTCAGACATTGCCGTTCGGAGATCTAGCCAGAACAGCCCCCGTGGTGGATGAGCAGTGGATTAATGCGCGTCCGGTCCAGAATGGCTTGGCCGTCGATGGCTTAACGGCGGCGCTGGGTGCGTTTGTTTTCAATGTTGCCATCGCGGCAAGGATCTCCCGTCGGTCCGTGGTTCCCGGATTCCAGGAGCTTGTTATTTCCATCGAAGAAGTGGGTATCTATGTCAAAGACTCGTTTGATTTCGAAGGTTCGCAGTTTCTCGGATGGTGGGGGTACAGAGATACCGACTATTACAATAGCGACTTCCGTGAATGGCGGATCGCTAATCACGCGGGAGGTGATTTCAGAGTTTACTCTGACATAAAGCGCATCAAGCTGACCTCGCCCGATGTCGTGGCAATCCCGATGTAAGAAAGTGGGAGCTACGCCATG
>CAVWUV010000021.1:0-46776 GCA_963758245.1 uncultured Acidobacteriaceae bacterium
TTGCGAACGATACTGTACCTAATTTCCTGTTCGCCAATCGCGGACAAGGCAAATTCGAAGAAATCGGCATGGTGGCCGGTGTAGCCTACAACGCTTTCGGAGCAGTGCGTTCCGGCATGGGCGTGGACGCAGCCGATTACGACCAGGACGGGTGGCTCGACCTCTTCGTGGCTAATCTCAACCACGAAATGTTCTCCCTTTATCACAACAACAAAAACGAGACCTTCGACGACGTTTCGCTTCCAGCGGGCATTGGTCAGCTAACCCGGCTACTCAGCGGCTGGGGCCTGAAATTCTTCGACTTTGATAATGACGGAGACCTCGATCTCATTCTGTGTAACGGTCATCCCGATCCCACGGTCGGCCGGCGTGAACCAGAATTAAAATATGCCGAGCCGATGTTGCTTTTGCAGAACAGCGTCGCGGGGTGGAAAGACATCAGCGCGATTGGTGGAGGTGTTTTCTCGAAAGACATCGCGGGCCGCGGGCTCGCTTTGGGGGATTTCGATAATGATGGTTCAGTCGATGTTCTGGTTACCGTGAACGACGGCGCGCCGATTCTGCTGCGGAACAACGCCGGTCGGCGCAATCACTGGCTCGGCGTCCGCCTCATCGGCCGCAGAGCAAACCCGGATGCAATCGGTGCGCGAATTACTTACCAGGCAGGGAATTGGACGCGTCACCGCGTAAAGATCGGCGGCGGCAGTTATCTTTCCTCGCATGATCAGCGTCTCGTCCTCGGGCTTGGGAACAGGACGAAGATCGATTCGCTGGAAGTTCACTGGCCCCTGCCCAGCGGTAAGACTGAGCGTTTCACTGGTCTCCCGATCGACCGCTACATCACCATCATTGAAGGACAGGGCAGGTGGACATGACCATCACCTGCCGCCTTATGTTGCTCGTCGGCTTTAGCGTTTTCGCTATTTCGGCCATAGGCAGACAACAAAGCCCGGGTCCTGCCACGCCGTCCTCTCCGAACAACATCGATCGGCAGCGTAACGACGTTGGCGACGACGATCAGGAAGAAGCCGAGCGAGAGCTGCAAACCGCGATCGCGTTTACCCGCCGCGGCCAGTTTCAACAGGCTATTCCGCATTTCCTTCGGGTCCAGGGACGTATCTCTGAAACGTTCCCCGTTGATTTCAATCTCGCTCTCTGTTACCTCGGCACGCGGCAGTATCGCTTAGCCATTCAGACTCTCGCCAATCTGCGCGGTAACCGGCAACAGACCGCTGCGGTTGAAAATCTGCGCGCTCAGGCCTACATACGCAATCACCAGGAGAATGAAGCTCTCCAAGCGCTGAAGAAGGCGATCGCACTTACGCCCTCGGACGAAAAGCTATATGTGTTCATCTCGGACGCCTGCCTGGATGAGGGCGACTATGAGCTGGGCGTTCAGGTAATTGATGCCGGGCTGCGCAATCTGCCGAATTCACCGCGTCTCTTCTACCAGCGCGGGCTCTTTCGCATGAGGCTCGAAGAGGTCGATCTCGCGAATCTGGATTTCGAGTTCGCTCACAAACTCTCGCCCGACTCTGATATCGGCTACATCGCCGCGGCACAGCGAGCCCTCTCCTCGGGAAACATCGAAGCTGCGATCCGGATTACCCGTGAAGCCATTCGCAAACAGCATCAGCACTACATGTTGCTCACAATCTTGGGCGAGGCCCTGCTTCGCTCAGGCGCAACACCCGCCACGAGTGCTGAGTTTCAAGAAGCGCGATCGGCTTTGGAGAAAGCAGTTGCAGAACGGCCCGACTATTCAAGCGCGCAACTGGCGTTAGGCAAGGTTTATTTACTGCAGAGTCGTCTTCAAGACGCGATTACTCATTTCGAGATGAGCCGGCAGCTCGATCCCGCGAACCCCGCCGTTTACACGGCTTTGGCAACTGCTTGCCAGCGCATCGGCGATTCAGAGCGGGCGCTCCGGATGCTTGCTGTGCTCACGCAATTGAACCAGCAGCAAGCAGCTAGAATCGCTTCCGCTTCCGGTGGACACAATGGGATCGTTACCTCGCCAGCAGTGCAGAACGAAGCGCACGCCGCGCCCCAGCCGTACTGATCGCGAGTTCAACCAGCAGCTCATTTCACCTTCGGAAACGAATAACTCACGATTCCCGCGCCTTCCTTGACCGCGATAATCTGGTCGCTCGCGATGTCGGCGAGCTTGGTGGCCGTTCCGCTGGGCCAACGAATCTCGAGTGAGTCGATCTTGGTGCGACCTCCCAGGCCGAAATGTAGCCGCGGGTCCTGAGCTGATTGATAGCTCATGCCGCCTTTTTTCTGGTCGTAGATCTTCAGGTCTCCGGCCAAGAGCTTGACGCGCACGCCTACTCCGTCGCGATTTGATCGCGTGCCGATCAAGAGAATCTCCAGCCAGTGGTTCGCATTCCCGCCGTCGTTCCGAAGCAGTTGCGCCGGGCCGCCGTTATTGTTTACGAGAATGTCAAGATCGCCGTCATTATCGAAATCCCCGATTGCGGCGCCTCGGCTAACGTGCGGCAACACGAAATCAGGTCCTAGCTGGTTACTGACATTCTTAAATGTGCCATTCCCCATATTGCGGAACATCAGTTTTGGCTCCGCGTAGGAAGTGCCGGGATGATAGCGCTCTATGTTATCTAGCACATTGCCATTCGCGATAAAAATGTCGCGCCATCCATCGTTATCAAAGTCCATCAAGCGCGTTCCAAATCCGCTGAAATGGAATGTCTCGTATGACATCTTCGAGCGGTAAGTGGCATCGTCGAACACACCGCCGCCCAGGTTCTCATACAACCGCGCCAGTTGCTGATCCAGGTGAGTCACAAGGATATCCATCCGCCCGCTCCCGGTCACATCCGCCGCGTCAACTCCCATGCCGGCTTCCGCTGCTCCGTCAGCGCTGACGGCTGTTCCCGCTTCATACGCAACCTCCCGGAACGTGCCGTCCCGGTTATTGTGGAACAACGAGTTCGGCATCGAGTCATTCGCGATGAAAATGTCCTGCCATCCATCATCGTCATAATCGAAGGTCACGACACCGAGACCATTCGCGGGCTTCAGCGCCAGCCCGGAACTCTTGCTTACATCCGTGAAAGTTCCGTCGCCATCGTTGTGGTACAGCGTCGGCGCTTGCCCGTGATAATCGTCCGGGTGACAGTAGCTCCGCAGGCCGGGCCCTTGGCTGCCGCAGTAGAAGTTATGGTCTGGCGACCAGTCCACGTAATTCGCGATCACCAGATCCAGACGGCCGTCGTTGTCGTAGTCGAACCAGGCAGCGCTCGAGGCCCACCGCCCGGCGTTTTCAACTCCCGCACGGGCTGTGACGTCCGCAAAAGTTCCGTCGCCATTGTTGTGGTAGAGGATGCACCTGCCGAACCCGGCGACGAAGAGATCGGGGAAACCATCGTTATCGTAGTCTCCCGCTGCAACTCCCATACCGAATAGACCTTCAGCACTAACGCCAGCTCTTTCCGTGGTGTCGGTGAATGTGCCGTCTCCGTTGTTGCGATACAGTGCGCTTTTAAGCAGGTGTTTCGGTTTGTAGAGCTGGGTTGCGGAGCCATTCGCCAGGTATAGATCGAGCAGCCCGTTCTGGTCGTAATCGATCCACGCGCAACCCGAACCCATCGTCTCAATCAGGTACTTCTCCCCAGTCGCTGCATTATCGTGATGGAACGCGATCCCCGCTGCTCGGGCGATGTCCACAAACCGGAGCGCTGGTGTGCCGACTGGAACCTTCGCATGAATGGCCGGTATTCGTGCGAGCGCTATTCCGGAGCACTTCAGCAGCCCGCGCCTGCTAATCCCTGGACGTGCGGCCATCAGAGTAGCGCAGGTAAAACGGCACGCTGGGCGGTCGGAGAAATTCGCCAAAAGCGCGCATTGACGTTGCGTCCAATATTGTATACAATTTCCTTATTCTGGTGGGTCCAAACTCCGACCATTGAATCGTCCGATGTATGCGCTTTCTGTTTCGAAGCTCATCGCACACTGGAGGTGGCGTATGAATCGCGAATTGCACCCGAGTTTCTGGAGGCTTACTGCTGCCGCTTGTGCACTACTCGCAATCTGCACTCTGCCGGCCAGAGCGCAACAAGGTTCCCAGGGGACAGTGAGTGTCGCCGTTACTGATCCCAGTGGCAGTGTGGTTCCAGGCGCGAAGCTTGAGCTTCGCGATCTTGCCAGCAACGACGTGCGAAACGCCGTCACCCAGGACAGCGGCACCTATAGCTTCGTGAATCTTTCAGTCGGGAACTACAAACTGACGGTTTCAAGAGAGGGCTTCGCCACGCAGGTCTACGACTCTGTGGTGGTCCAGGCGGCTCGCGTGACCGATGTGGCTGCCAAGCTGCAAGTGGGCGCAACGGCGGTCACCGTGGAAGTCGCCGGAGGCGCAACACCGATTGTGGAAACCACTTCGAACATGATCGGCACCACTATTGACATAAAGCAGATTGAAGATCTGCCCCTCCAGAACCGCGATCTCACCCAGCTATCGTTCTTGACGCCGGGTTACAACGGCACGTGGAACGGGCTCCCTTCCATCGCGCAGGGCAACAATATCGATGGGGTAATCGGCAGTCCCAGCCGCATGAAATTCGGCGGCAATGCGCAGCCCATCGTCTCACCCCGCTTGGAAGATATCCAGGAGATGACCGTCCAGACGGATCAACTCGATCTGAACCAAGGCTTTGGGCAAGCCAACATGCAGCTCAACTTCGTCACCCGCCGCGGCAGCAACGCCTTCCACGGCCGCGCTTTCGAAGACTTCCAGAACTCGGTACTGAATGCAAACTCCTGGTACAACGACGCCGCGGGACTAGCGAAGCCAAGGCTCATACTCAATAATTTCGGCGGCAGCGTGGGCGGGCGCATCATTCGAGACAAGCTGTTCTTCTTTGGAAGTTTCAGCATGTCCAAGCAGCCCGGAAGCTTTAATGCAAGCAATATGGTATTGACTCCGGCTGCGCAGTCGGGCAACTTTACTTATACAGGAACCGACGGGGCGGTTCACACCATCAACGTCCTGAGCGCGGCAAAGAACTTCAACCCGGCGCTGCCCAGCACCGTAAATCCGGCCATTGCGACGGAGCTGCAGGCGATCAACGGATCCCTTTCTTCCGGAGTCGTTACGCCGGGATCGGACCCCAACATCTCGAATCTAAGCTGGCTTCAGCGGTCGCCAACGACCTTCTACTATCCGACCTTTCGCATCGATTACAACGCCTCGCAAGCCGTGCGCCTGAATTTGTCTTTCAACGAAACCAAGGAACTCCAGCCCGCGGTTCAGCAGTCGTTTTTTCCGGGATCGGCTTTCTCGAATCAAATCGCCGGTAACCGGAACAACAACTACACCGCAGCGTTCGGCATCGATTGGACCATCTCTCCGACTCTGGTCAACGAATTCAGAGGGGGCTTCCTTTATAACGCGACTTGGTATGCATACAACGTCGCGCCTCTTTATGCCCAGGGCGTGCCTGCCGTCGCGTGGAATCTGCCCGTGCCGTATCCGTATGGCGGCAACATGTCCGGCCAGCAGTTCAACGTGCCCATTTCCACGTACTATCCCGTCTATAACGCTTCCGACAGCATGACTTGGCAGCACGCTAAGCATACCTTCATGTATGGATTCTCCTGGTATCGCGAGCAGGACCATTATTGGAATCCTCCTATCGGTTATCCGAATATAAACCTGGGATTAGCGAATGGCGATCCGGCTCAGGCGGCATTCTCGAATAGCGGAGCCAATGCCACAGTTCCGGACGCGACGTCGGCCCAGCTTTCCGAAGCGGAGCAACTGTATGCGGTCCTTACGGGGCGAATATCGGGCGTGACCGGTACGTTTCCAAAAAGTCAGACGTCCAATCAGTACGTGCACCATGTCGGCGCCTATAATCTCGATGAGTTGCAGCAGGCTTGGGGACTCTTCTTCCAGGATTCCTGGAAAGTCACCCCCACTTTGACGTTGAACTACGGCTTGCGCTGGGATTTCACCGGCGATGATTATGATCTTACCGGCGCGTACCACGGCGCGTTGCCAAGCGAGATCTATGGGCCGTCAGGGGTCGGAAATCTTTTCAATCCAGGCTCGCTGAAGGGTGACCTGAATCCTATGCTCACTGCCAGAGCGCACCAGTATGGGGCGTGGGATATCAGTCCGCAGCCGGCGTTCGGTTTCGCGTGGAATCCACAAAGTACCGGGGGCTTGCTTGGAAAACTGACCGGCGGAGGGAAAACTGTTATTCGCGGCGGATACGCTCTGCGCCGGTTCACCGAGCCGCAGCAGTATTTCTGGAATGACGCGTCGGACTTCGGCTCATTCTTCTTTCAGGATTTCTTCCTGAACCCCAATAACACCGGCACGCCGGGAACTTTCTATCCAGGCTCACTATCGTTAGGACAAAGCCTGCCGCCCTTTGGCTATGCACCGGCTAGTTATCAGGCGAGCGTGCCCGAAGGGAACTTTACGTTTGTACCGAATTCTCCCGGCGTGAATGGAATCGATCCGCACATTTCGCAGCCCTACACGGAATCGTGGAATTTCGGAATTCAGCGCGCGATTGGCAGTTCGACCGCCATCGAGATTCGCTATAACGGCAACCGCACCATACACCAATGGATTTCTCTGAACACGAACGAGGTCAATATTTTTGAGAACGGTTTCCTGAATCAATTCAAGAGCGCGCAACAGAACCTGAAGGTGAACCAGCAGCACGGGATCAATTCATTCGCCGACAACGGACTCCCCGGACAGCAGCAGACGCCAGTATTCAACGCGGCTTTCGCCGGCGAAAGCTCCGGCGGCCCGGGCGTGCCGCTTGCCGATTACGGGAACACCAGCTTCATCAATCAACTGAACACGGGCCAAGCAGGAGCGATGGCTTCGGCGCTCACCGGCGTTGCTGGGCCGGTCTCGTACTTCTGCAATCTGGTTGGCGCAAGCTTCACGCCTTGCGCGACCAATGCCGGTTACAGCGGCCCGGGCGCGGGTTATCCCATTAACTATTTCCAGGCGAATCCCTATGCGGCTGCCGAGAGCACGGGGTTCATGGAAGGCGCAGGATATTCCAATTACAATGCGCTCCAGGTCGATTTCCGCCAGAAGACCTGGCACGGTGTTCAATTCGATGCAAACTACACCTGGAGCCACACGCTTGGGATCGCCACGCCGAACAACTGGACCTCTTCGTTCCCACAGTACTCGCTGCGTGACCTGCGCCTCAGTTACGGACCAACCCTGTTCGACCTCCGTCACGTCATACACGCAAACGCCACCGTAGATCTTCCCTTTGGGAAAGGCCGCCAATGGCTGAATCGGGGAGGCATCTTGAATGCGGTCCTCGGGGGTTGGACCCTGGGAGATATTTTTACTTTCCAGACCGGCGCACCCTTTGCTCTTAACGGCGGCAACTACACGTTCAACGATTATGGCGACGGCGGCGTAGTTCTCAACGGCATCACGGCATCGCAACTCCAAAGCTCGGTTGGCGTCTATCGGATTCCAGCCGTAAACGGACAAGGCGCGACATACGTGGATCTGATCAATCCGAAATACCTGGTCAGCCCGGCCGGAGGAGGCGCCAATCCAACCTACATCGCGCCGAATACAACACCGGGAACTTTCGGGTCGATTATTTATCTGCACGGCCCTCATCAAACCTTCGACGACGTGTCGGTCTCGAAGCGATTCCCCATCACAGAGAGGATTCGCTTTGTGTTTCAAGCGGAGTTTCTGAACATCTTTAATCACCCGGTTTTTGCCAATACCGCAACGGGTCCTCAGGGCAATTCGGCGATGGGAGTTCAGAACTTCAACTTCGGCACGGGCGCTATCGCAAATGGCTCCCGGGTAATAGAATTGCGGGGTAATATCGAGTTCTGATGGATACCACGAAAAACCACAAAACCGTAAATAGAAGGAGTTTTGCACTGGCGCTCGCGAGCGCGGCAACCGCGGGTCCTGCGCTTGCGAAGCAGGCCTCGAATCAGGCTGCCGCTCAGGGCGCGCTCACCAAAACTCCACAGAACGCCAACGCGGCTCCACAGAACACGAGTACGCCTCGAAGGCGCCGATTCCCGGACGAAGTTCCTCCCTTCGGCGAGACTCTGGTGTTCACGCGTAGGACAGTCGCACCCAAGGTCGACGCATTCCGCATGACCGAAGTCCGTTTGGGACCAGGGCAATTCAAAGAAGCTCAGGATGCAGACCTCGGCTTTCTCACCAGGCTGGATGCGGACCGGCTGCTGCATAATTTCCGGGTCAATGCCGGCCTGCCTTCGTCCGCTCAGCCGTTAGGCGGATGGGAAAAACCGGATTGCGAATTGCGCGGCCACTTTGTTGGGCACTTTCTCTCGGCATCCGCGCTGATGTATTCATCGACCGGCGACGAGGCAATTAAGAAGAAAGGCGATTACGTAGTTGCGGAGCTGGCGAAGTGCCAGGACAAACTGGGCGGTGGATACCTGAGCGCGTTTCCAACCGAGTTCTTCGACCGCTTGAACGCCCGGCAGAAAGTCTGGGCGCCTTTTTATACCATTCACAAGATCATGGCCGGCATGTACGACATGCACGACCATTGCGCTAATCGGCAGGCACTGGAAGTCCTGAAGGGCATGGCGGACTGGGCAGATCATTGGAGCGCTCCGATTCCAGAGCCTCACATGCAGGACATCCTGAATACGGAATACGGCGGCATGAATGAAGTGCTATATAACCTGGCTGCCGAAACCGAAGAGGACCGCTACGCGCAAGTAGGCGATCGCTTCACCAAAAAGAAGTTCTTCAATCCGCTGGGCCTGCGCCGCGATGAGCTTCGCGGATTGCACGTGAACACGCACATACCGCAAGTCATCGGAGCGGCCAGGCGATATGAGATCAGCGGTGACGAGCGTTTCCATGATGTAGCCGATTTTTTCTGGTATGAAGTGACTTCCGCGCGCGCCTATGTCACCGGTGGAACCAGCAATGGCGAAGCTTGGCTAACGGAGCCGCGCCGCCTCGGCCACGAGCTTACACTCACCCCGGATACAACCGAGTGCTGCTGCGCCTATAACATGCTAAAGCTCACCCGACATCTGTATCGGTGGACCGCCGATCCTCGCTATTTCGACTATTACGAACGAACCCTGTTCAACCATCGCCTGGGTGCGATCAATTTGGAGAACGGACACACACAGTACTACCTCTCGATTGTTCCCGCGGCCTGGCGAACTTTCTGCACGGAAGACGATTCCTTCTGGTGCTGCACGGGAACCGGCGTCGAGGAGTTCTCAAAGCTCAACAACAGCATCTATTTCCACGACGCCGATGCTCTTTACGTCAACCTTTTCATTTCTTCCGAATTGGATTGGAAGGAGAAAGGCGTCAGAGTGCGCCAGGAAACTAGGTTCCCAGAGTCGACGCAAACCACTCTCGTAATCAACGCATCCTCCCCGGTGCACATGCCCGTGCACATCCGCATTCCGTACTGGACTGGCGCAGAGGCATCACTCAAGGTGAATGGCGAAAAGCTGGATGTGGTTCCGACTCCCTGCAGCTATCTGACGATCGCCCGCACGTGGAAAGACGGCGATCGCCTCGACTTGCACCTCCCCATGTATCTGCACGTAGAAGCCATGCCGGACGCGCCCACCACCCAGGCACTTCTATACGGCCCATTGGTCCTGGCCGGCAAACTCGGCTCCCAAGGCCTGACGCAAGAGATGATCGTGGGTCCCTTAGGCCCCGACCTCAAGAACCACCCCATGCCCGTTCCACAGTTCCGGGCTTCGGGGGCAAATCCGGAGTCTTGGGTCAAGCCGGCTTCAAGTGAGGCCCTGACCTTCCGGACCACCGGCCAGGAGACAGACGTCACCCTGGTTCCCTTCAATCGGGTGCCGGAAGAGCGCTACTCGATCTATTGGACGGTGGTTTGAAAAAACGAACCCATTTGGGTTCGTTTCGCAAACCCGCTGTAACCGAATGAAAATACATTCGTGTGGGGGAGTTCGTTTAGCAAAAAGCGGTACTGCTTGCGCTACTGCTCATCTTTTGGCGGTGGTTTCAGTTCGAAGTTCCGAGGCGGAGTCACTCCGAGAAGGTGTTGAACAAAGTAATCCCAGCGCCTCCGCGCGACCCACATGATTCCGCTGTCGCCGTGGTACATATTCGGCACGATGTACATGTCGAAATTCTTATTCGCCTTGATCAGCGCGTCGGCCATTCGCATCGTGTCCGCGAGGGGCACATTGTTGTCTATGTCGCCGTGAATCAGCAGCAGATCTCCTTGCAAGTTTTTCGCTAAGCTCGCATTCGACTGCTCGGCGTACCACGGCCCCACCGGGTAGCTCATCCAAAGCTCGTTCCACCATGTCTTGTCCAAGCGATTGTCCTGGACGCCGGAAGTGGAAACGGCCACCTTGTAGAACTCAGGATGCGTCAGCATGGCGTGTGTCGCATCATAGCCGCCAGCTGATACACCGTAAATCCCAACTCGGCTCAGATCCATATATGAGTACTTTTGGGCCATCTGCCTCAGCAGCGCGATGTGATCCGGGAGCCCGCTATCGCCGAGGTTCTTGTAGCAGTGGTCATGGAAGGCTTTGGAGCGTCCGGCGGTTCCCATGCCGTCGACTTGTACGACTATAAATCCCAGTTCGGCCAGCGCTTGCGCGGGATTCCGATACGCGGAAAACGTTTTGGGCACAAAGAACCCTTGGGGGCCAGAATAGATTTGCTCAATAACCGGGTATTTGTGTGCCGGAGTAAAGTTTGAAGGCCGCCAAATGATGCCATAGATATCGGTTTTGTCGTCGCGCCCTTTACCTTTGAACGGCTCGGGAAAATGGAACCCTTTTTTCAGGAGCAGGCTGATATCCGCTGTTTCGAGCACGCTCACCACGTGGCCGTTTGCGTCGCGTAACACGGATTCAGGCGGCAGGTCAGGTCGCGAGTACGTATCGATGAAATACTTGCCGTTCGGTGAAAACTCGACTTGATGGTCCGCTGGCTCAGGCGTCAATAATTCGAGTCCGGTGCCGTCGAGATTGACGCGATACAAGTGTTTGAGATAGGGATCTTCTCCGGGTTCACGACCTGCGGCGGTGAAGTAAATCTCGCGCGCCTTCTCGTCGATATGTTCGACCCCGCGGACTACCCAATTTCCTTGAGTAATCCGGTTGTGAAGGGTGGCTGACCTCGCATCGTAGAGGTACAAATGATTCCAGCCGTCCCGCTCCGAGGACGCCACAACTTCGGTATCGTGATTCAACCAGCGCTGAATCGAAGCATCAGGATCAACAAATGTCTCGGACTTCTCCTCGATTAAGGTTCGGACCGCACCTGTCTGCGCATCCGCTTCTCGAAGCTCAATGCGCTTGTATCCGCGTTCTGTGAAGTCGAATGTGAAATGACGGTTGTCGTCGGACCAGCGGAATCCCGGGCCTTCCTGAAAGAACATCTGCAACGGTTCTACTTTGGCTTCGGTTCGCTTACGGGTCTCAATTTCGAAGATGATCGGCTCAGCCGTTGAGAGCGCCTCCCCGGGCAGGGGATAAACCACGCTGTAGCTGGCCGGCCGCAATTGGAAAGGCGGAGCGTATTGCGTGATAACAAAACGTCCTCCACTGCGTGAATCCATTCGGTACGTAACGAGTTTCTTGGAATCGTGCGACCAAAACACAGCCGGAGGTTGTTTCACATCTGACGTCCGCTGTTCGATCATCATGCGGGCATCGGGCAGCGGCGTCGCGTAAGCCCAATCTCTTATCCCGTCCGTCGTGAGCTGAATTTCCTGGCCGGTTGAGGTGTTCTTCAAATAGAGGTTGTATTCTTTGACTTCAGCTTGCCAGTAACCGTCAGGTGAGAGCCCCTCTGGTTTTGGTTTCTCGTGAGTGGATCTGTCGCGCTCAGATGCCGCGCTGCGAGTGTTTCGCTCTGGATCGATCAGAACGTACTCTTTTCCGCCCGGCTTCTCGTTTTCGTACCAGAAGCGATCACCCACGCCGATCCAATGAGGCTCGACTTGGGCCTCGAAGACTAGCTTTCGGACATTCCAGGATAAAAACCGCTGCGCTCGCTCATAGTCGGCAAGAGTGCCCTGGGCCGCGAGGTTGAAACAGAGGAAATATCCACCTATAAGGATTCGTGCGAGCCGAAGAAAACGCCTCATATTTTGCGCTTCAGGAACCAGAAAACTCGCAGCCGGTGAGCACAATGCAGAGCCCCATAGCGCGGGTGAAATGGCCATTCGCGGGAGACGTGCTCGTCGGTTCTGTTTTTGCTTTCCGCATCGGAAAGGCCTGTTCAGCGAATTGCAGCAGCTTCGATGGTTTGGCCGAACGCAGTGGAGCTTGCATCCTGGGGACGCGTGGAGAGCGCATGTGAAATCACGGCTTGCGCGTCGTCCAGCTCGCTGCCGGTTAATTCCAGGCGCGGCGCACGAACGCGCGCGCTCCCAACCCCAATCTCTTGTTGCACAAGCTTTATCAGTTGAACAAACTTCGGAACGGTATCCATTCTGAGCAGGGGCAAGAACCACCGATACAGCTCGAGCGCCTCGCTTGTGCGGCCATTCTTTGCTAACTCGAAAAGCACAACCGATTCTCTCGGAAAAGCATTTACGAGTCCGGCAATCCACCCCACCGCACCCACTGCCGCCGATTCAACGATGGCATCGTCTACGCCGACCAGCACCTCCAACCGGTCGCCAAGAAGCGCGCGTAAAGCAGTTACACGGCGCACATCCGCGCTTGACTCCTTAATGGCGTGAAGGTTTTCATTCTCTTCGACGAGCTCTTTCACTTGCTCGACGACGAAGTCCACGGTATAAGCGATCGGATTGTTATAGAGCATGCAAGATAGCTTCGTCGCCCTGAGCACGGCTGTGACGTGCGCCTTCATTTCCCGCCAACTACCGGCGTAAACATACGGCGGAAGAACCATCAACCCGCTGCACCCGACGTCTCCGGCGATTTTCGCGAGCGCCACCGCGTCTCGAGTGCTCAGAGCAGAGATGCCGGCCACGACCGGCACGCTGGAACCGACTGCGTTGACACATGCTCGAAGAATGTCTCGCTTCTCACTTGGGGACAGCGTCGCTCCTTCGCCAAGCGAACCCAGCGCGACAATGCCGGTACATCCGTTATCGACAAGCCATTTGGAGTGCCTGACGATGAAATCCAGGTCAACACTAAGATCTTCTGAAAACGCCGTCGTCAGTGCAGGCATCACTCCGCGCCATTCCATCTTCATGTACGTACGCTCTCTCCTATTTCGCTGTTTACAACCAAACTCTCGAGGCGGGCAGGAAACAGCGGCGGGCGAACGGACTCTGGGTGCCAACTTAACAGATATTCCAGAATGGGGCCGCAGATGCGGCCTTGGCAAGGTCCCATGCCGCAGCGTGTTTCGAGCTTCGCGGAACGCCAGGAATGCATCGACTGCAGACCGCGCCAGGTCACGTCCTCGCAACGGCAAACGATTGTTTCATCGGAGGGTAATTTTCGGAGTTCGGGACGTAACGCAAATGTCCGCTGTAGGGCGGTAGCGAACTGCAGCGCCTTTTTGCGTCTCCCGAAAAGCCCTTCCGCCAAATCTTTTCGACCTGCCGCCGCATACCCCGCAATCTCGCCTTCGACGAGCGATTTATCAACACCGCCGATGCCGGTACACTCGCCGGCACAGTAGATGCCTTTTTGCGAACTCTCCTGAAACTCGTCGACCCGCGCAACTCCGTGTTGCGTTTGGCAGGACATTAGTATGGGTAATTCAATGTTCGGCGTGAATCCATAGCCGACGGCAAGGTAGTCACATGGCTCATCCCAGACTCTCGCGGCCGTTCGTAATCGAGCCCTCTCTAATTTCTCATTGCCATGTGCCGCCTCTACCCAAGATGAAACCGTGTAACGCGAGCCCCTGAGCCCAAAGCGCAGCGATGCAGCCTGGAATAGTTTGGGTAAGTTTTTGGAAAGGTGTAATCCGAAAGCGGCCACTCGGTGCCAGTCCGCCTGTTCAGCAATAACCGGAACGATCGCGCCGCATCTACGGAAGTAAGCGGCTGCGGCAAGCAGGAGCGGTCCGCTGCCACAGACGATTATCCGGTGCCCCTCAATCGGTAATCCGGATTTCACCAACGCCTGTAAACCGCCGACACCGACCACATTAGGAAGGGTCCAGCCTGGAAACGGAAGAAACAACTCACGCGCACCGGTCGACAGGATGAGCTTGTCATACCCAATCTCAAGAACGCCTTCCCGGGTCTCGACAAGCAACGTCCTGCGCTTCGGATCTCCCTGAATAATGCGCGCGCCGGTGATCAGTTCAGCGCCGCAGGCCCGGATTTTCTGGAACCATGAGGAAGCGTGGGCGCTCGACGGATGAACTTCCTCGCCCCGCCAAATCTGCCCTCCGATCGACGGATTGTCGTCTAGCACCACCGCCCCGGCCCCGCTTTCGGCTGCCCGTACCGACGCCGCGAGACCAGCCGGCCCCGCACCAGCAACCACGATACTGGCGAACCGCTGAGCGCTCATCCTGTGCGCACCTCCATCCTCTCTCGACAGAGGGTTTGGCAAGCGAGGCAGTGCGCTAGACCATCGATGCTCACCCGGCACTCGAAACAGATGCCCATTCCACAAAGGGGACCGCGCGCTTCGCCCGAGACGGACCGGCGGAAGGACGTCTCTCCCGAAATCAAGATTGCTGCCGCGACGCTTGTCCCGATTGAAACGAAAACAGGCGATCCGTTAATCGTCAAGGCGATCGTCTCAGACATGAAGGGCGCAGCTCCGACTTGGCAGATACGGATCTCTTGCAATAGCAGACTGTCGCCCCAATACAATGTCGGCCAACAGCTTCGCCGTCCCAAGCGACGTCGTGATGCCCAGACCTTCGTGACCTGTCGCGAGATAAATGTTCTCCCCATCGGGAGAATTGCCGATCAGCGGCAGCTTATCAACCGTAGCGGCCCGAAAACCAGTCCAACTTCTGATAGCCGACAATTTTCGGAGCCCCGGCATGTATTCAAATGCACGTTGCAGCATCGCCGACAGGACATTCATATCAATAGTCGGCTCATGAGCGCCGTACTGCCTGGAGGACCCGATCAGCACTTGTCCGGATGGCCGTGGCTGCACATTGAACGCTACGGAATCGGATTGAATGGAATGTGCGCTTTTCAGGTATCCCAACTCGATGATCTGATGATTTAGGAACCCGGGGTGACGATCTGTAATGATCAGATGTCCTTTCCGAGGCTCAAGCTGCACCGCCCGCGCGAGCGACGATGCC
This sequence comes from uncultured Acidobacteriaceae bacterium, assembly GCA_963758245.1. Lineage (GTDB taxonomy): Bacteria > Acidobacteriota > Terriglobia > Bryobacterales > Bryobacteraceae > Bog-105. The sequence continues at coordinate 15,254 of CAVWUV010000021.1, forward strand.
GCGATGCCGTTAGCTAGCACCAAGTTCCCATACCCGACAGTACTTCCGTCCGCGAGTTGTGCGTTATGAGCACGAATTTCAACTACCTTCTGCCCCAAAATTAGCTCAGCGCCGAGCCGTCGTGCTTCCATTACAAGGAAGCGTGCAGCGCAGGGTGGATATATCACGGCGTCATTTTTGAGGAATAGAGCGCCTGCCATTCCCGGCCGCAGATTTGGCTCGGCTTCGGCGAGAGATCGCGCATCGAGCACCTCGACGGAAACTCCTCGATCGCTGTAGTATTGGTGCTTTCGCAACACTTCTCGCATTTCGATTTGGTCCGCAGCCACCCAGATGGCTCCGCACGGAAGATATTCGGCATCTTCTGGAAGGCGCTCTGCGAGTTGACTCCATAACAGCTGGGAATAGCGGGTGAGAGCGAACTGGGCTTCGGAATCGTCCATCACAGCAATGTGTCCCATGCCGGCCGCAGTTGCGCCTCCGCCTATTGACTCCGACTCGATCAAAGCAGTTCGTAATCCGGTTTCGGCGAATTCGCGGGTGCATGCGGCACCTACGATCCCAGCTCCGACCACAACGACATCGTACGAAGGTCGGCTCAAATATGGATTCCCCATTTAAATGGGTCCTGATTGTCAATGACAAGCCGAGCCTCTGAAGTTATGTACGCTCTCCCCGTTATTTTCGGGAAGATTCTGTTATGCCTTACGCTTACCCGTCCTTCAAATATCGTTCGGAGTATGCCAGCTTGACGGTAAGTATCGCCCTCATGAAGCATGCCGTCAGCATAGAGGCAGGCCAACTTGGCGCTCGTGCCGGTTCCACACGGTGAACGGTCGTAACTTCGGCCGGGACATAAGACAAAATTGCGACTGTGAGCGGCTACATCGTCAGGAGCGGTCGAGATTTCTATGTGATCGATTTCCTTTCCGTTCTCGCCCCGTATCCCATGGATCTTCAGGGCCTCGCGAATTTTCCACGCGTAATCCGTTAGCGCTTCCAAGTTGTCCACTTGCAGTTCACAAGGTGCATCGCCGGTCAGAAAGAACCAGTTTCCACCCCAAGCAACATCACCCTTGATACAGGCGCCACCTGGAACAGTAACTTCTACATCCTTCAGAAGCCGATAGCTTTCTACATTTTCAAATGTCACCTCGCCCGTTTGGTGGAGTTCCACCTTGACGATACCCACTGGTGTCTCGAAGTGATGCGTTCCAGGCTTGATCCTCCCAAGATGTGCAAGTGTCGTTGCGACGCCGATTGTCCCGTGGCCGCACATTCCCAGATAACCGACATTGTTGAAGAAAATCACACCCGTAGTGCAAGAAGCACAGATCGGATCAGATAACAGGGCGCCTACGATGGCATCAGACCCTCGAGGCTCATTCACAATGCCGGAACGAAAATGGTCATATTTTGAGCGGAAACATTCCAGCCGATCGGCCATCGACGAGTTGCCTAACGGGGGGCCGCCGGCTATGACGACGCGAGTAGGTTCCCCTGCTGTATGAGAATCTATGACCCGCACCTCTTGGCTATAAACATCGGCCATCCAACTTAATGTATACCAAGGTGGATACAATCGGGCAATTGGCGGCCAGACCCAAAGCCTTCAGCAGCTCTGCCTCGAGCAGCCATGCTCTGGACAGAGACGTAATTCCTATTTAGGATCAGCTGTCATGGAGGAACGTCCACCGGTAACCGTGTTCCAGTACTCGATCCACTGTTTACGAATCCCGCCGGTTCGCTCGATGAGGTCGCGGCTAGGGTTCGCTCCGTGCTCTACAACCATGACCATGCCAGTGTTGAACTTCCTTTGTGACCGATGAACAGGCGGCAGACGAGGCCCCTCGGCCGCGATGACATCTTGAATAGTCACTTTGATTCGGTCGGCCTTGAAAATCGGGTGCTGGTTAGCATCTGTTCCAGTTTGAACGAGATTTCGCAATAGAAAGAACTCGGGTACTTCGGAGGGCGCGATCAGGCCCATTAAATACAGATCGAGATACGAGTCACCGGTCGCTGGAACATAATAGTTGTCGTCCAATTGGGTGAAAGTGCCATCGAAGTTGTCCTGCCAGACTCCGCCTCCCATAATCGAAGCCTCCGTAGGTCTCTGATACGGAAATGCGACGGGCGCCTGCAAGCCTCTTGCCCAGTGAACTGGCCCGAGTGGGATCACCGCGCCATTGAGCTTGGCCGACACGAATGCGGCCCATCGATGGCCCATTTCATGCGCAATCTGAGACATCGCGTAGTTGTAAGGAAGCATTTTGCCGTCCAGTGAGCGTTCGCCGAGCTGACGTTCGTAAAAATCGATGTTTCGGTCACTGCCAGTATTCACACCTTCAGGCGGATACTCCTGCATTTGGTTGGAGCCGACGTAAATGGGCTGTATGAATTGCCACTGGAAGCGCCCCGAGCTGCAATATGTTTCCAATCCGTGTTGAACCTGCCCAATGCCGGTGACATTGCCGCCTAGAGGGCCATCGCTGGGTGTACCCGCCTCCTGATTGTCGATGCGAAAGTCGGAATAATATGCGAGGAAATCAAACTTGTCGCCCAAGGTCTTAATAACCGAACAGGCCATGTCTTGCGGGTGAGGTAAGGCCAAATAATGAAATGCTTCAAAAGCGATTTTGAAGGCGCCGTCACGCCGCGTTGGCGAGGCGAAGTCCACTTCAGGATCTTGTAAATTCGGTACGGTGACGAGATGAGGTCCGAAGTGGGTGATTGCAACATCAGAATCCTCGTCGCTTTTCACCTCTGCACGAACGCGGAGTTTGCCAGCTCGCCTCAGAGCTGGAGGAAGAATGCCTTGCATCGAGATGGAATTTCCCGCGACCTCTACACGGCGCCCAACGCCCGGACCGAGGGCGCGATAACGAGATTGACGGCTCGCCTCGTCTCCGTCTTGCTCTCGGTCAAAACGTCTTATGCTCCACACTGCCTCAGCTTCCGCGCTGTCCGCCTTCATACCCGGTCCTCCGGGATAGCTGAATCGAAGCGAATATGTGACTCCCGCCACACGCTCAGAGCCTTCCGCGGGTATCGGTCCTTGGGTCTCGAAAGACGCCCTCACGAACATGTTGTCGATAACGGAGATCCGCACCTTTCGCACATCTGCATGGGGAGTCGCTGCGGCATCTTCCTCGGCATCCAAGGTGGCAAGCGGTCGTTCGGCGCCGGAAGCGATTAATGGATAGACCCCAACAATTGCATCCCTCGCCGCGACCTGGTCGTAGGACATCTCGATGGTGCCATCGCGTAGCAGGACGGCCTGAAAGCGGTTGATTGTCGGCACCCACGTGAAATCCTGGATATTGCCTGCTGGTTCGGTTACATCCCACGTAACGACAATGCGATCGCGCAATTCCTTCAAATATGCGGTGCCTTTCATACGCGGTTTGAGGAACACACAAATCGCAGGAACGGTGTTAACGAGCCTGGATGCTGCTTCGGCCACTTGGTCGAACCTACCAATGGGAATTCCGCTGCCGTGCGGCGCCTGCTCGGCCGGGAAGGTGATCGCTCCCGTAGTGTCTACGAATAGCGACTTCCACTTTTTTCCAGAGTAAGGAAAGGCGAAGTTATGCAGCGTCACGACGGGTGCCTTCAGCTCGTTGCCAAACTCTGGATCCCAGGTTATGGCGGAGTTTTCCAGCCGGTAGCCGGTGGGACCGGGCGTGAATCGGAGCGTCCGGCCCACGAGGTTGAAGAGGTTAGCCTTTCCGAGCACTCCTTGCTCCAGTTCGAGAACGATCAAGTCTCCCTTTGTTGTGACTTTGCCGATGGGCCGTCCTGGCCGGTCCCATTCCTGCCCATTGGCGGGTTTCGGAAGCTGCATACCCCAAACAATCAGGAACCCGAAACAGAAGGCAGTTTGACAGGAGGCCATTTGTAAGAAGCTCCTCGCGTGGGTTTTAGGATCGGCTGCTACTGCTCGCATAATTGTATACAATGTCGGATACCAGTGGCAGCGAGTTCGGTTCCGCACGGGAGGCGCAAGGTTATGGCCATCCAACCACAACCCTGGCGTTTTTCAAATGGCACCCGCGGGCGCAGCGGGCGGACGCGCGTGCTGGAATAGCTTCGACCATATGTTCTGCTCGGTCACGGGTTTTGGGCGCCGCCAATCGCTAAGGCTTGGCCGCGGAACGCTGCTGCTCGCGGTTCTTGCGGCTGTATGCACTGCCGCAGAGGGCAACATGGAGTTCACGGTCTCCATGCCGCGCCCGGCCAATCACTTCTATCACGTAATGTTTCGCTGTGACGGTCTTCACGGAGAGTTGCAGGACTTTAAGCTGCCACAGTGGTCTCCAGGCTATTACGGCATCGAAAATTACGCGCGGAATGTCTCCAATTTCCGGCCGGAGGATGGCTCTGGACGCGCGCTTGGGTGGGAGAAAGTATCCCGGAACACGTGGCGCATTGTTGCCGCCGGCTCTCCGGTCGTCGTGTTGAATTACGACGTTTTCGCGGCGGTGTCATTCCCCGCCAACTCCTACCTTGCGGAGAGCCGTGGCTACATTTCTCCAGCGGCAACCTTCGTTTACCTTTCCGGGCAGTTGCAGCATCCGGTGACGTTGCACGTACAGCTACCGGCGAACTGGAAGCAGATCTCGACGGGACTCGAACCCAGACAAGGAAGGACCGTTACCTTCGAGGCACCTGACTTCAACGTTCTGTATGACTCCCCGATTCTCATGGGCAACCAGGAGGAATTGCGTTTTGACGTGAAGGGCGTGCCGCACTTCGTGGCGATCGAGAACGTGCCCGCGGATGTCGACCGCGAAAAAATGCTCGCCGATCTTGAGAGGATCGTTACTGCGGCCACTGCTTTGATGGGCGATATACCTTACCGGCACTACACGTTTCTGATGATGGGCCACGGACGCGGCGGTATCGAACACGCGAACTCCTCCGCAAACCAGTTCGACGGCGAGGCGCTGAAAACGCCATCCGGTTACTTACAGTGGTTGAGCTTCATCTGCCACGAATATTTCCACAGCTTCAACGTCAAACGCATCCGGCCATTAGCTCTCGGGCCGTTCGACTACGAGCAGGAGAATCTCACGAACATGCTCTGGGTTTCGGAAGGATTGTCCGTCTACTACGAGGACCTGCTTCTTGTGCGCGCTGGGCTGGTGAGTAGGGATAAATATCTTGCCCATATGGCCGAAACGATTACAGCGTTCGAGAACGCGCCAGGCCGCCATTACCAGGCCGCCACCGAAGCGAGCCAGAATGCCTGGATTTCGGGTTCGGGCGTGGGCGGAGATCGCAATACGACAATTTCGTATTACGACAACGGTGCAATACTCGGAGCGATGCTCGATCTCAAAATACGCGAGAGCAGCGGAAACAAGCACTCGTTAGATGATGTGATGCGCACGCTATACCGGACCTATTATCTCGAGAAAAGACGCGGATTCACTGACGCCGAATTTCGTGCGGAGTGCGAGAGTGCCGCCGAGACCAGTCTTGCGCAGATCTTTGAATATGCCTCAACGACCAAAGAGGTCGAATATGCGCCGTACTTTTCGCTAGCTGGCCTCCGTTTGGAGGTAATAGCGGCGCAGCCAGGGGGTGGGTTCATCGGACTAGATACGCGGACCGAGGAGATTCCAGCAAGCGAGTCGGCCCTGACCGGAAGTAGCAGTCCGCGCGGTTCCGGCGGGCCGGCTTTCAGGTTGGAGGTGACGGATGTTGCCGTTGGATCTCCCGCGGAGAAGGCAGCCGTACATGCAGGCGATCGAATTATCAGCGTGGATGGGATACCCGCGAGCGCCGCGGCCTTGAACGAGGAGGTCAACGCCAAGAGCCTCGGCGAGAAAATCAGGCTGCACTTAGCAAGAGCCGGGGTGGAATTCGATATCCTGATCGAAGTGGCCCCGAATGTGAAGAAGACCTACCGCCTATGGCCGGCGAGCGGCGCAACAGCAGCGGAAAAACGCCTTCTAAATGACTGGCTTCGGAAAACCTTGTGAGCGGGAGCCGTGAAGGTTTGATAGACGCCGTCTTTGAAGCGGAGAACCGCGAGTTTTCGGGCAATTTAGAGTTTTTTGAAGTGAATGATTGTGGTTCTGAAACTTCAGTGAGGGTGCGCCGTACGGGAAGGCGCATGGCGCTACAGGTCAGAAGCTACGATACTTCCCAATACACCAATAGCGCTTGCCAAAGAGGCTCTTCAACAGCGCCAATGAGACATCTGTCCGCGCCACTCTGGCGCGAATGTATCGACGACTCATGAATGCAATCTTCTCGCATTGCTCCTGCCGTGTTATTGGCATCGGAAGTTGCGCGCATCCTGGCGCTCGCCGGTTCCCGTGTATTGAGCGTGCTTAGGATACGCACAGAGGGGGCGGCTGCGGCCCGGAAAGGCTCGGCCGGTGGCGACGATGAAGTCAGGTGCGGTGCCTTTCTCAACCCACGCCACGACGGCGCTTAGCATATCGAAATGATCCAGCGAGGGCCCGCCACCGCAGTGAGCCATACCGGGAACGAGGAAGATGCGACTCCATTGGGCGACTCTGTCGGCCCCGCCATTCCCTGCTGCAAGTGATTTGTAATAGCCGAGCGTGTCGAGCGCGGAGAACCACGGATCGCTGTCGCCGTGAAAGAAGATGAGCTTCCCGCCGTTCAGCGAAAATGTCGAAAGATTCGTTGACGCGGGCTCGACCAGCGGATCAGAGGCATGCAGCGCAGCCTTATCGACGTCGAGTTCTGTTGCGGTCGTGTAGGGGCCGAACAGGCCGTTTTTCCCCAAGGCGAGCAGACCCGGCACTGCGCCCTTCATGGTAATGCCAGAGTCGTAAAGGAACCCGGGATAGACCTGGGTACCGTAAGCGTTTTTTGGCCCGGCGAACGCTTTCTTGATTGCAGCGATTTTATCCGGGGCGATGCAGCCATCAATTTGCGCGGCCCTGCACGCGAGGACCCCAGGATCGAAATCGCAGCCGAGCGGATCGAAGATCATGCCATCAGCCAAGCCGTCCTTCGCGTCGCACCGCTTCATCAGTGCATCCATGAACAGTTTACGGTCGGTGTCGGTGAGAAACTTTTCGATCTGCGGCTTGCCCGATGCGTCTTTGGGCGCAGCCTGGTTGTAGGCCACGGGTATCCATTGGGCGATTGCCAGGTTCGACAGGCCAGTGCGCATGGCCGGATCCCCCGAGACGATTCCATTGAAGACTGTCGGATAACGCTGCGAGAGGATCATGCCTTCGCGGCCACCCGTGGAACAGCCGATAAAGAATGAGTACGCTGCGGCTTTGGCGTAATAGTGCGCAATGATCTGCTTAGCGACTCCCGCGACTTCACCGTTGGCGAGGAAGGCGAAATCGAGATAGGCCTGCTGGTCGCGCATGAACGAGAAATCGAATGGGCCGGTGTTGGCCTTGTGTCCCGTATCCGTGCTGGCTACTGCGAATCCGCGCGAGAGCGCCGGCTTGTCTCCGGCATAAATGGCTCCAGTTGGATAAGCGACAACACCGTTGCCGCCCCCGCCGCCCTGCATCATGAAGTCGCCGTTCCAGGCCTCTTTTTCCGGCAAGCTGATAGCAAAGCCGATTCCGAACTCCTCGCCCCCCACTCCTCGGCGGCGATTGATGATCCCGTCGACACGGCAGTGCGCGGGAAGCGGCCCGATGGACGGAGCGCCGGGATAAGGCGGTGGGACCATCGAGCCCGTCGGAATAAGCTCTGCCTTTGTGATTTCAACCTGGCCGAGCCTGAAGGCGGCAAGGTTCGAACAGGCGTCTTGTCCTTGACCCTGCGCGGCCGCAAAGGTGCAAAAGAGAGCCACAGGCAGCAACAAGGACCTGGAAGTCTTCATCAGCTATCCCCCTTTTTTGCTCGGAAATGCTTCAGCATAGCGCGACCCGTTATTTGCAAGCCTCGCTGAAGCAGACTTTTTTGCTGAAGAACCGCAGGAGCTTGTCCTCGAATAGCTCCGGCAACGGCGCTGGTGTGCGTGCGGGGATATAGTTCGAAGCTGTTGGCCGTGCAAACGGCCATGCCTTCCTTTAAGTCGGCTGTTGCCGGGTGCTGGATTACGATATCCATGATTGGAGAGAGCACGACGATGCGACTGATTCGAGCCTTGATCGTAATAGCGATAAGCTTCTGTTTTGCGCAGGATTCGGGTGATTTCAAACCCGCTACATCCAACGTCCTGGACGCGCAATACCCGCGCGTGGGCAGCAACTCACGCATTGAGATTCGCTTCAAGGCGCCGGATGCCTCGAAGGTGAGGGTGAATTTCTGGAGCGGTCCGAAAGCCGATATGGAGAAGCAAGCGGACGGATTCTGGACCTTCACCACGCCGCCCATGGCTCCCGGCCTGCACTACTACACCGTGATTGTCGATGGCGCGGAAGTGAGCGATCCCGGAAGCACAGCCTACTTCGGCGGAAGCAAATGGGCAAGTGCGGTGGAGGTTCCGGAAGCGGGTGCGACATATTATCTGCCGCAGGATGTCCCGCACGGGCAGGTGCGGGAGGTTTGGTATCACTCGCGTGTCACCGGCACATGGCGGCGTGCGTTTGTGTATACGCCACCGGGCTACGACACACAGCCCAAACACCGCTACCCCGTGCTTTATTTGCAGCACGGTGGGGGTGAGGATGAAACCGGTTGGACGAGGCAGGGCAAGGCGAACTTCATCCTCGATAACCTCATTGCCGGCGGCAAAGCCAAGCCGATGATTATTGTGATGGCGAATGGCTACGCGCGGCGCGCCGGCCAACCTGCTCCCGATCTCGCCGGAAAGGCGTTCGGTTCGCCCGAAATGAGAAAGGCCATGCAGGACATGATGTCTGTATTTGAAGATGATATGACTCAGGTCCTGATTCCATTCATCGACTCGACATTCCGCACCATACCCGATCGCGATCATCGCGCGATGGCGGGTCTTTCGATTGGGGGCATGCAGACGTTCCACGTGACCTTTGACCATCTGGAACTCTTCTCCTACATTGGCGGGTTTAGCGGAGCGCTGAATGTGTTTGCGACGGGAAACGAGAAGCCGGACATGAAGACTGCATTCAACGGAGCGATGGCCGACCCGGCCGCATTTTCCAAACGCGTGCGTCTACTGTGGATTGGAGTGGGCACAGACGAACCTGCGCAGATGAAACAAGGCATCGAGAAACTGAACACGTGGCTCGATGAAGCGAAAATCCAGCACGTTTTCTACGAGTCGCCCGGTACCAACCACGAGTGGCAGACCTGGCGCCGCGACCTGAACGACTTTGCACCGCGACTGTTTTAGTCGGCCTGGCCGCCTGCCGTCACGGCGCCCAGATCCGAAATCGCCCGGAGACGTGCATGAGACTCATCAGATACAGCATGCCGTCGTAATACCGATTCTGCCCGGACGGCGTTGGCGTATTCCATAGCGCTTCTGTGAACTGCCTGGCGCGCACCTTATCTGTGGCGGCAAGGCCGGCAACCGCGTTCGTGCCAACAAGTCCGGCGGGATGGCCCTCGTAAGTGAGACCGGGCGTTGCTCCGAGCGGCTTTCCGTCAAGTGTATACACCGGCCCATAGGTATCGATGCCCTGCGAGGCGAAAAACTTCTGGATGCGATCACTGAGTTCTTGTTCTTGCGGCGCTTTGTGCCACCAGGACCAATCGACAGACCAATTGCTCGCCGTGCGCCATGAGTCATACCCGAACGCCGCCGATTGCGGGAATCGGGTCTGATGTGGTGTGCCATCGAAGTTCGCGTATACGGGCGCGAGACCGGTCGTCGGATTGGTGGTCTTCACGAAAAACGCCCGGCTGATATCGGCAGTTCGGCTCCAGAACACCCGGTCGGGGGCGGGTCCCCAACGCGCCCAGAGTTCGTAAAACGCCGGCAAGTGATAGGAGGGATCGGTAAAGGGTTGCGGCATGATCGCGGGCACGAACAGGATCATCCCGTGTTCCACGCTGACCTCGGGCCCGACCTTTCGCTCCCCAAACTTCGTGGCTCCCGCCTTGATGTCACGATGAACCATCGCTGTGAGCAGACGGTTCGCTTCCGCATGATAGTCGTATATTCCGTGTCCGCCGGGCCAACGATTCCCAGCGAACAGAAGCGCCATTGCGAAGTACTCTTCGCCGTCCGGTGCTGGTGTTTCCTCGTTTGGAGTACCGTCCGTTTTACAAGACCACGAGAAGTACCCGAACGAAGGATGTTTTGGGTCGTTCACATACATGTAGGTCTTGGCCCAATTCCAGATCGCGTCGAACTCGGCTTTATTGCCGAGCTGGACTGCAATCATCATGCCGTAGGACATGCCCTCGGTGCGAACATCGTGATTGGCCCAGTCGGTGATGTACATCAACGGACCGTTCGCATTGCTTCCTGCCGCAAACGCAATCGCCTGCGTCTGTGAATCACCGTGAAATAACTGCTGGTACGTGGCTTTTATCTTCGCTTCGATCTCTTGCTCGGTGTGTCCGTTCTCGGCGAAAAGGTTGGGATATTTGCCGGTCTGGAAGGCTCCAGATCCGTTGTCCGACGGCGGAGATTGAGGACACGCGCTATGCGAAAAGGCTAGAACCAGGCACACGGCCCAGCTGAGCAGAAAACCGGTCCGATACACGTCATCGATACTATCGCGAAAGTGTTGCTTCGGGCAGCAAGGCGTGCCGTGCGATGTTCCTATTTTGCGTGCATCGCTTTGTGATCAGTGCCGCGCCAGACAAGCTCCATCTCTTCCAGCGAACGACCTTTCGTTTCCGGCACCATGGCCCACATAAATAAGGCAGCAAGAAGGGACATTACACCGTAAAGCCAGTAGGCGAACCCATGCTTGAATTGTTCCACCAGATACGGATTTTTGTCGAGAATGGGGAAGCTCCAACTGACGACGTAGTTGGCGATCCACTGCATCGCCACCGCCAGGGCCATCGCCTTACCGCGAATCTGATTGGGAAAGATTTCGCTCAACAGCACCCAGGTGACAGGCCCCCAGGAGACCGCAAAACCCGCGGTATAGAGCAGCATACATGTAAGCGTGACGATTCCTTTGCCGCCCAGCCAGAACGCCATGCCCAAAGAAATCATGCTCGCTGCCATAACGAGTGCTCCGATAATCTGCAGCGGCCTGCGGCCAAATCGATCTACGGTCAAAATTGCGATGACTGTAAATGTAAGGTTGACCGCCCCCACAATGATGGTTTGGAACAACGAAGCGTTAGTCGTTAACCCCATGCCTTTGAAGATGTCGGTCGCATAATACAGGACCACATTAATACCCACGAATTGCTGGAAGACCGACAACAGCAGGCCGATGAAAATGAGCCGCTTGCCGAACGAAAACAATCTCCCGGAGTGATGTTCGCGCAGGGAGGCGCGGATCTCAGAAATTTCTTTCTCGGTCTCCTCCGGCGTCACCAGTTTGGCCAGCACGGCGCGGGCGCCGCTCTCGTTCCCCTTGAGCATGAGGAAGCGCGGGGTCTCAGGCACAACGAAGAGCAGAATCAGGAAAAGGCCGGCAGGGATGCTGCCCGAAAGGAACATGTAGCGCCAACCGATTGAGTTGAGCCAAACATCGCCACTGCCGCTTTTCGAGATTCCGAAGTTGACGAAGTAAATCACCAGCATCCCGAAGATGACGGCGAATTGATTCCACGCAACAAGGTTCCCGCGGACCTTCGGTGGCGCGATCTCCGCGATATACATGGGCGACAACATGGAAGCCAAACCCACCCCAATGCCGCCGAGAATCCGATAGAAAACGAAATTCGCCATATAACCCGGTCCACCGTGGCCGATTGGGGCGAACGGAAACTCCGGCGCGGAGGCGCCCAGGGCTGAAATCAGAAACAGGATCGCGGCAATCACCAGTCCGCGCTTTCGTCCGATGCTCGTGCTCACCCACCCGCCGATCAGCCCGCCGGCGATGCAGCCGATCAGTGCGCTCGAAACCACAAAACCCAGCAGCGAATTGGCCGCATTTGCTTGCGCGGGGTTGGTCAGATCCGCAAATCGCGGATCGACGAAGTAGGCTTTGAGGCTGTCCACGGCCCCGTTGATCACAGCCGTGTCATATCCAAACAGCAATCCGCCCAAAGTGGCAATCAGCGTAAGCAGAACGACCCATGGGTTTATTCGTGGCATAAACGTGTTCAGCCGTGATACCTGTTCACTCGAACCGACTCTGCCAGTCTATAACTGCGTTGGTCCCGACGGTTCATTGAAACAAGGTTCGCGCGCAGCCATGATACTTTGAACAGCGGTAGTTGCCTTGGAGAGAGATGATGAAGCGATACCGAATGCGATTCATCGCAGGCATCGTCGCCTGCGCCGCAGTCTGCTTAGTTGATGGCTCAATACAGCGCGCCATGGCGCAAGACGCGGCAAATCCGCCATACTTGAACCCGAATTTGTCCCCGGACGAGCGCGCGAAGGATCTGGTCCATCGCATGACGCTCGAAGAAAAGGCCTCACAGTTAGTAAATCAGGCGCGTGCGATTCCGCGGCTCAAAGTGCCGGCTTATGACTGGTGGAGCGAGTCGCTGCACGGAGTTGCTGTCGACGGCACGACAGAGTTTCCGGAGCCAATCGGGCTCGGCGCGACGTTCGATGCGCGGGCAATCCACGATATGGCGGCGGATATCAGCATCGAGGGACGCATTAAGCATGTGCAGGCCGAGCGTGCGGGGCACAGCAACATTTTTGAGGGCCTGGATTTCTGGGCTCCCAACATAAACATCTTTCGCGATCCGCGGTGGGGACGCGGCCAGGAGACCTACGGCGAAGACCCGTTCCTTACGGCCCGCATGGGAGTTGCCTTCGTCACCGGGATGCAGGGGGAAGACCCAAGGTACTACCGTGTGATTTCGACGCCTAAACATTATGCTGTTCACAGCGGCCCGGAGCCGACGCGCCATTTCGCGGACGTGGATGTGAGCAAACACGACCAGCTGGACACGTACGAGCCTGCCTTTCGCGCCGCTGTCACGGAAGGCAAAGCCGGATCAGTCATGTGCGCGTACAACGCGATCAACGGCCAGCCTGCCTGTGCGAATGAATTCCTGTTACAGGATCAACTGCGCCAAAAATGGGGCTTTCAGGGATATGTCGTTTCCGATTGCGGGGCCGTCCGCGACATCTTCAGCGGGCATCATTTCCGGGCGACACAGGCCGAGGCCTCTGCCATCTCACTCGAGCGCGGGATGGACAACGAATGCGCCGATTTCTTCGCGAAAGTGAAAGACGATCACGATTACAGACCATACATCGAGGGCGTGCAGCAGGGCTACCTGAGTGAGAGTGCGCTCGATACAGCGCTCGTGCGCCTCTTTACGGCACGCATGAAACTCGGGATGTTTGATCCTCCTGAAATGGTCCCGTACACGAAGATCGACGAGAAAGAGCTGGACAGCCCGGAGCACCGCGCTCTGGCCCGCAAGATCGCGAACGAATCGATGGTGCTGCTGAAGAATGACGGAACGCTTCCGCTCAAATCGGGAATTACGAAGATCGCGGTGGTCGGTCCGCTAGCCGATCAGACCAAGGTGTTGCTCGGGAATTACAATGGAACCCCGACACATACGGTCTCCATGCTGGAGGGTCTCAAAGCCGAGTTCCCGAATGCGAAGATCACCTTCGTTCCGGGAACGCAGTTTCTGCGCAACGATGGCAATCCGGTGCCAGACAACCTCCTAACCACCCCTGACGGGAAGCCCGGCCTCAAGGCGGAGTACAGCAATTGGCAGGGAGTCGAGCTTGCACCGGGCGCGAGGCCGGCGCCAATCACCAGCCGAGTTGAGCCGAACGCGAACCTTACGGAAAACACTCTGCCCACCGAGGTGGGAAATAACAGACGAATCGGCGCGCAGTGGACGGGCTTTCTGACTCCGCCCGATTCGGGCGACTATCTGATCGGCATTCGCGCAGACGGTTTTAGCACCGTAAGCGTGAACGATAAACAGGTTGCGCTGGAGTTCAGAACCCACGGAGTCGAAAGCAGGCTTGGACGCGTTCACCTGGAAAAGGGTCAGAAAGTTGCGCTGACTGTCATCTACGGGAACGTTGATGGAGCTCAGCCTCGCGCGGAATTGATCTGGGCGAAAGTGAACAATGCGCCTTCGCCCGCGGCGGTTGCGGCTGCCAGGAATGCGGATGTTGTCATTGCCGCGGTTGGGATCACCAGCCAACTCGAAGGGGAGGAAATGCCGGTGAGCGAACCCGGATTCCTCGGCGGAGATCGCACCAGCATTGATTTGCCGGAACCGGAAGAAGCTCTGATTGAAGCTGTTGCCGGCACACACAAGCCCTTAGTTATCGTCCTGATGAATGGCAGCGCGCTAGCCGTCAATTGGGCGAATGATCACGCGAACGCGATTCTCGAGGCGTGGTATTCGGGCGAAGAAGGCGGCGCGGCCATCGCTGAGACACTCAGTGGCAAAAACAACCCCGCCGGACGTCTGCCCGTCACGTTCTACAAAGACGCCAGCCAGCTTCCTAATTTTGAAAATTACTCAATGGAAGGTCGCACTTACCGCTACTTTCGAGGCAAACCGCTGTATCCGTTTGGCTATGGCCTCAGCTACACGAAATTTAGCTACAGCGATCTCACTGTGCCGCAGACGCCAGTCAGTGCGGACGACCCGGTCAATGCTGACGTGACGGTGACGAATACAGGAAAGGCGGCGGGAGATGAAGTCGTGCAACTTTACGTGAAGTTTCCTCCGGTGAAGGGTGCCCCGCTGCTGGCTCTACGTGGCTTCGAGCGGATTCACCTCGACCCCGGTGCAAGCCAGAAAGTTCATTTGGAGCTAAAGAACCGCGATCTCGGGATGGTGACCGAAGACGGACGTCCGATCATTGCCGCCGGTGACTACACGATCAGCGTTGGCGGTGGTCAGCCCGATACGGGAGCGCCACGGGTTATTGGGCATTTTCGTGTTGAAGGCCAGGTTGATCTGCCGGAATAGCGAGTCCAAACGTGTGCGTGATAAGTTGGCCAAGAAGCAGTTTCGATAGCATCTATGCTCACCCGAATGAGAGTGTCTCTCCTCTTGACCCTGACCTCCGGCCTCAGCCTGTTCGGCGCCGATTTCGCCATGAGGGTGACCGACAAGAATTACCTGGATACTCAAGGTTTTAGCGTATTTCTCTACGACAGCACGTACCACCCCGTTTTCGTAGACCAAAAGAACACGGCCATGGAGATGATTCTCCACGGCCAGCGGATCGCCACAAACGGCGACGTGCGCCTGATGCCCACGCCCGAGCAATGGGACCTGGTGGCGACCCTCAAAGGGCGTCAGGCCGATAAGGCGAACAATCGGCTCACGGCCAACCTCGCTTTCCCGAGTTTCGATCTCAGCTATACGTTGGAGGTCGCAGCGGAACCGGGCGGAGTGAAGGTCAGCATCAATCTCGACAAGCCGTTAGCGCAGAAACTCGCCGGGCGGGCGGGCTTCAACCTGGAGTTCCTGCCCTCAATCTACATGGGCAAGGCTTACCTGGTGGATGGAACCAAAGCGGGCATCTTCCCGCGAACGCCCAACGATCCCATGATCAAGGTCTTGCCGCTTCCCGATGAACCGAAGAAGGCTTACTACCTCGAGGACTGGGAAAAGGCCAAGGGATACACTCAGCCGCTGCCCTTCGCCGAGGGGAAGAGCCTCACGTTGGGGGTCGACGACCAGCTGGCCCGGGTCAACGTTACTTCGGAGACTGCCAACCTCATGCTGTTCGACGGACGCGACCGGGCGCAGAACGGCTGGTTCGTACTCCGTTCTCTGATCCCTTCGGGCAAGACTACGGGCGCTATCGTGTGGCACATCAGGCCGGACGTAATTCCGAACTGGACGCGGCCGCCGATGATTGCCCACAGCCAAGTCGGTTATGCGCCGGGTTTCTCGAAGGTGGCGATACTCGAACTCGACCCGAAGTACAACGGGCCGAAGACGGCCAAGGTGCTGCGGCTGATGGAGGACGGTTCTTACAAGCAGGCGTTCGAGGGCCCGATCACCGCTGCAACGCCCTGGCTGCGCTACGTCTATTCGAAATTCGACTTCACCCCGGTGAAGGAACCCGGCCTTTATGTGATTGAATACGCAGACCAGCGTACGGCGCCCTTCCCCATCGGCAATGACGTTTACGCCAACATCTGGCAGGACAGCCTGGACCATCATCTGGCCGAGCAGATGGATCACGTTTCTGTTCGAGAAGCCTACCGCGTGTGGCACGGGGCTTCGCACCTGGACGATGGCCGCATGGCGCCTGTCGTCGGAGAGCAGTTCGACGGCTGGAATCAGGCTACGGCAACGGACGGCAAGTGGAAAGGCGGCGATCACATTCCTGGAATGAATGTGGGCGGCTGGTATGACGCCGGGGATTTTGACCTCGAGGAGCCTGCCCAGCTGAGCGTCATCCAGAGTCTGGCGCTAGCGTATCGCGAATTCAATTTGAAGTACGACGAGCTTACGGTCGATGAAGTCGCCCGTCAAGTTGAAATGCACCGCCCCGATGGCGTGCCGGATGCGGTGCAGCAAGTGAAGCACGGCGCATTGCTGATTCTGGCGCAGTTCAAGAACATCGGCCACTCCATCCGCGGTACTCACGAACCTGATCTGCGGCAGTATACGCAGGTGGGCGATGGCGCATCGAAAACCGACGGCCGCATCTATGACCCGAAACTGGGTCCGAACGAAGTTAGAGGCGATTACTCCGGGAGGCCGGACGACCGCTGGATTTTCACCACTACGAACCCGTTTTTCCAGTGGAACGCTATTGCTGCGCTGGCCGCGGCGGCCGATGTGCTGAAAGGCTGGGACGACGCATTAGCCAAAGACTGTCTCGAGACCGCCATCAAAGCGTGGAATGACGAGAAGGCTCATCCGACGCAAACTCCGGGCGGGGGCGGTTTGGGAGGAGCGGCTCCGGCGGGCGCACCCGGGGGTGGTGTACTGGCTGCCTCTCAGGGTGTGGTGGCCGGCGCTCAAGGCGGCCGTAACGGACGCGGCAGCTCCGGCGCTCCCGCAAGTTCCGGCACTACTAGCGCACAAACAGCGCCTCCGGCCCGTGGCGGCTTCGGCGTCGGGCAGGACTGGGCTGCGGCATTGGAATTGACCATCGCCACGAATGGCGCCGAGCCTTATAGGTCCCGGCTGAAGGAGTTGTTCCCTCAGGTCATCACCCCACAGCAGATGGGCTTTCGTGGTTGGACGGCAGTCCGCGCCTTGCCTTATCTGGACGCGAGCGCCAAACATCAACTCCGGGAAGCGGTGAAGACATACATGGCGGGTCTCGATAAGGAGTTGGACGCCACGCCGTTCGGGGTGCCTCCGAGCCTGGGCACCTGGGGCGGATCAGGCGCCGTGGTTGACATGGCCACCAGGATGTACTTCCTGCACAAGACGTTCCCGGATCTAGTGAGCCCCGAATACACACTTCGCGCGGTCAATTACATCCTCGGCACGCACCCGGTATCCAGCACTTCATATGTAGCTGGCGTCGGTACGGTCTCGAAGACGAAGACGTACAGCAATAACCGGGCCGATAACGCGTACATTCCGGGCGCTGTCATTCCGGGATACATCATCATCAAGCCGGACTTCCCGGAGTGCATCGACGATTTCGGATTCCTTTGGTTCGAGGATGAAGCCGTGGTGGCCGGCTCGGCAAGTTGGGTCCTGGCCGGCAACGCTGCGGACGCGATCACTAAGGAACTGAGATAGGAACGGTACTACAAGCCCCGGCGGCCCCGATACGGGTCGTCCAGCCTGTGTGCCGCCGAAACGCAAAGAACTTCGCGTGCCATTGAGTGCGCGAGCAATAAAACAGACCGGCTGAGCGAGCGAGGCGCGGAACGACCATCGGTGTTGCTGCCCGATCCGCGGTAATCTAACACCCGTATATTGTTTCCTGGAGCATCGCATGTCATCCGCGAATAACAGATTCAGTCGAAGAAATTTTTGTAGCATTGAGTGTCGCCGGCTCGGTAGCGGCGACAGTGCCGCACGCCGGGGAGCCGCAGTCGATCACGCAGGCGTCGCTTCCGGGAGACCCGGCTGCCCCCAAGGAGCAGCCCGGCACTGTGCCGCCCACCCAACCCTTCGACGCGTCACTAAGCTTCACCCGGCGAGACCTGCGCCCTCAACTGAAACCGTTTCCGCTGACGCAGGTGCGTCTGCGGGCGAGCGCGTTCTCTTTAAAAACCTGTTGCAAGCTGCTCAAGCCTACGATAGGTGAACCGTAACTGTAACGGTTAAGTAAACGCAATTCGCTGTGAGTGTCAGCCATGGCGAGTATCCGGGCATGCCGCGCGAGCAGGAGTTCCGAATCGTGCTGGTGGATGGATGCAAGCGGCGCGCGGCCAAACAGGTGCGGTATACGCGGCAAAAAGTGGTTGTCGGACTCCAGTGAGTTTTGTCCCGTGCGGATCTGGGTCTGTTCGCAACCTTGTTCGCCGTGTTTTAAGGTCCGGAAGTGACACGCATCTCGATAACGTTAATCGATAGCGGCGCGAATCGCTGAAACTTATTAGACCCCAAGTTGTCGATTTGTGTTTTTGAAGGCGTGATCTCTTCTGGCTTGTCAATGGAATTCGTCTGCGCCGGCGAGATGCCCTTGAGAGTCCACAACGTGGCTGATCTCGAAATTGCGGAATCGCTATCAGGCTTGATCTTCACATCAAGCGCCGTTGTCGAAGCATTAACAATCTTAAGGTAGAGCATACCGGTTTTCGAATCACGGGTTGCCGAGTAGAATACGCGTGGATCATTGCTCTCCAGTTTTCCACTCAGAATTTCATCGCCGATATGATTGCTGAACAGGGCTTGAGCGTAGTAGCTGGGAGAGCCATAGCTGCGAAGCGCGTCATAGCCGATTAGATCCGTTGCCCACTGCATGCCGCCCGGGTTCACGTTGACGAACAAGGGAGCGTAACAGGACATAATGACGATGTCGCTGTTTCGTTCGAGTCCGGTCATCCAAGCGGCGTCGCCCAGAGCGGCGTTCATGTCGGGCGTGGGTGTGCCTTCGCGCGTCGCCCATTCTCCAACGAATATCTTCGGCCCATGGCGATCCGCCGTGTCGTACTGGCTGGCGTTTGCAAACATTTCTTCGGCGCGTCGATAATAGTGCTCATCCAGAACGTCAGGCGTGATTGTCTTGACCTTGGTTGTGGCGATTAACTGCAGGTCCGGATATCTCGCCTTGATTGCCCGGTAGAATTGGGTGAATCTTCCGTCGTAACTTCCCGATTTGTCGAAGAAGTCTTCATTGCCGATCTCGACGTAATGCAGCGGAAAGGGTTCGGGATGACCGTCGTGGGCGCGCTGACCGCCCCATTTCGTTGCTGCGCGGCCAGTGACGTACTCGATCTCCTGCAGGGCGTCATCCACGTACGGCCGCAAAGCCGGGCCGGGTTCGACGTGTTCACCGCCGAGCGAATATCCCGCGTAAACCGCCAGGACAGGCTGCATGCGCAGATCCTCACACCATTCGAGAAACTCCAGCAGACCGAACCCGTCACTGGACGCATAGCCCCAGGGCGAAAGGTGGCCAGGCCGGTCCGCGGGATTACCCAGCGTTTTCTTCCAGTCAAAACGCTCTGAGATACGGTTGCCTTCGAGGTAGTTCCCTCCGGGAAACCGCAGGAAAGTCGGCTTCATGGCCGCCATCTTCTCCATAAGATCAATGCGAGTACCGTTCTCGCGGTTGTGGTAAGCAGGTGGCTTCAGCGACACGTAATCCAGCCACACGGTCCCCGGAGCGTTAAAGCTCAGAACGAAGCGGTTGGAGGATGAAACCGGGACGTCGGGTCCGGTAGTAAGGTGCAGATCGTATGCGCGCCAATCGCTGGAAAGCGATTCGCTGGCCGAAGTGGCATAGGTTCGGCCTGTATCGTTACTCACAATGCTTGCGCTGATACCGCCCGCGCTCTGCCCTTTTGCATAAATCGTTGCGATGTACTGTGTGGATCGCGTAACGGGAATTCCCCAGTAGCCGTCGTTGCCGAGCGCCGCAACATTGGAGGCATCCGATTGCTTGATATCGATGCGCAGCGATATCTTGCGTTCAGCTAATCGATAGGTAGATTTGTCCAACCGAAAGGACACTTGCGCATTGCCGCGCGGCATCAAAAACCAATGCGCAGGCTCATCCCATCCGCTGACGAATTCCGGAGTACGGATCAATTGCGCGTATAGCCCACCTTCGTACGAATAGTTAATCTCCTCGGTCATCAAGCCGTACAGAGCCGGGCTAACCTTCCCTTTCGGATGTTGCAGGTCAATGGTCAGAGTCGCTTGACTCTGAGCGTAAATAGCCGTTTCACCTATCAGAAGAAACAAAAGGAGAGATTTCATGATTTTCATATTGGGACGACGACTCGCGGGAATCCGGCGCAAACAATCAGATAACACAAGCGCACACGGCGTCTTCGCTTTAGCGCGTTGGTGCCCGTTCTGCGCGTTCATAAAACCACGATACACGCCATCTTGGGCGGCGGAAACCGCACGTCATCACCCTCAAGGCGCCAGACTGCAATCGCTGTCCACCCGGGTGAACGCATTCCGAGCGCTACCGGACGTTTGCGGTTGGTAACGTCCGGCATGCCGAGCGGGTAGAACGGAGCCGGTTGTGGGATGCGTGTCCGGATCATATCCTTATATGTCCGGATTCCGTTTGTCACCTGAGCAGCGCCGTCATTTGAGATTTCATCGAGCTTTCCGCTCTGATGAATACGGCATAGCCTCCAGTGAGCTGAATAGCGGTTTCCACTCCGGAAGATTTTGCCGGCCCGAGGCTGTTAGCTGGAAAATCGGGGGGTAACAAAAAGCTCTGACGCAATTTTTCGCCGGAGAATTCGTACGCGAATTTGAGATCACGCGTCCTCCATTCGAACGGCGCGTTTGCGGCTGCTTGCATGGTGTGAGCGCCCGCGAGAACCGCTGTGGCGGCTTTGCGCAGAACGCGCCGTAATCTTCTGTTAACTTGTTGAATCCTTCCGGGCATACTGAAGTGTTGCGATTTCTGATCGATTCACTCGCCCGCGAACCACACGTGGAGGCGATTCGTTCACGTGGATTCCGAGCTCGTATTGGAATGCTGAGGCGGAGCGCCGGCTGCAATTGGCTCGTCGGCTGCCGTGCGAAAAATCCGTTCGGGTTCGATAGAAAATGACAAAGATAGAGCACGCCATAGACCCCTGCCTGGTGCCCCAACGAGTGTTGTACACAGGTACCGCAATGCCGGCCATCGGACTTGGCACGTTCGGTTCCGATCATGTGTCTGCGGGCGAAGTGGCGGAAGCAGTAGAATACGCTGCGCGAATCGGGTACCGCCATTTCGATTGCGCCGCCGTCTATGGGAATGAGCGCGAAATCGGCGCGGTTCTCGCTCGGCTCATGAGAACCGGCATCAGGCGCGATGAGCTATGGATTACCTCCAAGCTTTGGAACGATAAGCACGCGGAAGAGAATGTGATTGCCGCGTGCCGTCAATCGCTGGCCGATTTACAGCTGCAATACCTGGACATGTATCTCGTGCACTGGCCGTTTCCCAACTACCATCCCCCGCATTGCGATGTCAACGCGCGCAGTCCTGAAGCCAAGCCTTACATACACGAAGAGTTCATGAAGACCTGGCGTCAAATGGAGAGACTGGTGGAGCTCGGGTTAACGCTTCATATCGGCGCGTCGAACATGACCGTGCCCAAACTGAAGCGCCTCCTGGCAGACGCGCGCATCCGGCCGGCGGTAAACGAAATGGAACTCCATCCGCATTTTCAGCAGCCCGAGCTATTCGAATTCGTGCGCGCCAATCGAATCGAGCCGGTCGGCTATTCTCCTATCGGTTCTCCCGCGCGCCCCGAACGCGACCGTATGCCCGAGGATACCGTAGATGTAGAAGACCCCGTAATCGTGCGCATCGCCCGCCGCCTGGGGGTGCACCCGGCAGTGGTCTGTATTAAATGGGGAGTTCAGCGTGGGCAGACACCCATTCCTTTCTCGACAAAGCCGAACAACATTTTGGTAAACCTCCGTAGCGTTCTGACAGACCCGCTGACGAACGAGGAAATGCGCGACATCGCCGGTATCGATCGTAATTGCAGGTTAATTAAAGGCCAGGTTTTTCTTTGGAAGGATGGCCAATGCTGGGAAGATCTGTGGGACCTGCACGGCGAAATCACGCCTCCGTGAATCGCAATCACGCATTTAAGCGATCGAAAAAACTACAGTCAATCCATGTCCGATGTCATGCTGGGCGCGTATCTTCCCGGCAATAGTCGTGTAGAGTCAAGTGCAAATTCCCGAACCCGGGCACGGCGAGGTTCTAATCAGGATGAAAGCCTCGACCCGGATGTCGCCGCTTTGGCGAAGGTGACCGAGTAATCGTGTATCACATTTCCGGTTACGCCGATGGCGCGCAAGTAGCCTGCGGGTTCGGCACTGCCGCACGGAAGCTCGGCGCGTACCGGATTTTCGGGACCGATCCACTACCGGAACGACTCGCGCTGGCGAAAGAGCTTGGAATCTGCGACGAGGTATTGCCTGTCGACGCCGACAATGCTGCGCAATTCGAAACTGACAAACGGCAGCGGCGTGCAGCGAGCCGTCGATTGTCGGGAACGATGCTGCTCGCGCTGCGGCTATCCGCGCCACAGGCAAATGCCGACGTATTGTGTTTCTGGGTGAAGGCAGCACTGTGAATTTCAATCCATCACCGGATCTCATTCACGATCAGAAGACGCTGTATGGCTCGTGGTCACATCCATCTGGCGTATGGAGGAGTTGGTCGCGAATCTTGTGCATTGGGGTCTTCATCCAGCAGAGCTAATCACACACCGCTTTGCTTTGGACGAAGCTGGCGAAGCATATTCATTGATGGCTTCCGGGCGCTGCGGGAAAGTGGCGGTCTGCTTCGATGAGGAACTCCACTAGCCGATGATCTGACGACGTGCTCATTCGTCAGTTAATTCCTCCAGGTCTAAATCAATCTGCCCGCCTTCACAAAAAACACACTTCTCGCCCTAACCCCTATCTCCGCATTGGCCGATTAGATCAGTGATCGCAGTCGCGGTCGGAGGTGAACATGAGAGCACTGATCGGAAATAGCGCAGTGGCCTTATTGATGTGTGGCTTTGCGGCCGTTGCGCCAGCGCAGAAAACGATTCAACCCGGGCAATTGGCGGCGGCAGCCCAAGTCGCGGTCCCGACCCCGCCAGTGGACTCGGCCGCGAGTTCTTCCGTGGTTCCGCAGAAGAGCAATATTGCAAATGTCCCCGGCAATCACGGGAAGTTGCTTAATGCCGTGTGGATTACCAGCATGTTTGCGGCCGCTGGCGCTTCGGGTTTGGACGCCTATACATCGTGGGGAAAGCATGAAAGCAATCCTTTACTTGCATCCGCTAACGGCACATTCGGAGCCAGAGGCGTAGCCTTTAAGGTTGGTATAGCGGCAGCCGTTCTCGGACCGCAGATTTTGCTTCGAAAACATAGGGAGATGAAAGGACTATTCGCGTCTGCGAACCTCGGTGAGGCAGCAATCTTCTCAGGCGTAGCGGTACACAACATGGGACTACGCACTGCAACCACGCATTGATTTGCGCTAGCGTTCTACGGAGAACTGCGGACAAGGGTAGCCATCCCTGCGGTGAGCGTCGCCGGTCCATGGCTAGACACTGTGGTTCGCCATTCTATTCGGATGCTGCTGGGCTCAATTGAACTGATTTTGAATGTGCCCCGTCGTCCATCATCGCTCTGCCAGACGAAATTCCGGGCGTTCTTATCCGCGGGCCGCAGCACAAAGCTAACGTCTGGAGATATTGGCCGGTTGTCCGTAATCTGATAGCGCGCCCGGTATTGGCCGTGCAGCGCGCCTTCATTCCAAAATAGTTTCAGATCGATAAACTCCGGAGGGTAAAGTCCGGGTTTGCGTTTCTCCTGTTGGTTTGCAGCATACACCCACTCACCCTCCAACGGACTTTGATGAAGTGCCTTGGAAGATATTTCCGGAGAGTTGAGTTTTTTCGGCGGTGTTAGATCAGCCGGTTTCGCCATCTCAACTGACTCACTCGCCTTCGATGTTGCAGCCGGCCCGGACGGCTTCGGCCTCACAGCAACCGGCAGGGCAGGGAAGGGGAGAGACGCAACTTCATTCCGAGCTGGAGCGTTCGCAGCAACACTCGGAGGGGGAGGAAGAACCTCGACTTTCTTGGAAACCGCTTCAGCGGAGCTCGGCGCATTCGACGGATTTGCAGCTTCTCGCCGCTCGGGTTCTTTGGGAACCACGCGTTCGTTAGAGCTGCCGTCTGGCGAGGCAGCCGGGGCGGGCGCATCGGGAACGACGACTACCACGACGTGGCTCGCCGATCCTGCGTCTCCGGCTTGTGATGTGCCCGGGGACTGGTACTTCAACTTCGGTTGGCTGGTACCCTCTGGCCCTGCAGGAAGGTCAGCCTTGGGAGCAGATGGAGCGGGTAAAAGCGCGCCCCGCAATCGCGACAGAGCGCTCGTACGCCTTGAAGCGAGAGAGGTTGCGCCAGGAGTTGCCCCACTCCCGGTTGCTGCTCCGTTATCCCGGATTGCCGGCGGAACATAGGCGGCGTTCCGATCTCCAAAGGAACTCCCCAAGTTGTCTGCCCAAAACCAAACCACCCCGAGGGTGAGTAGCACCGCAGCTATTGTGCTGCCGATCCACCACGGGAGCGAGTGCGTTGCGAACCGCTGAGGCGGCGGAGCGTGCGGGGCCTTTGTCGGAGGAGCGGGCAACCCGGACGGGGGCCGCATTCCGTTTAGCGACCGGTCGTATTGGCGTCGTTGGCCGGGGTTTGAAAGAATCTCCACAATCGCGTTAAGCCGCCGCATCTGCGTCTCTGCCAATTGCTTCATCGCCCGGTCGGTTTGCTGATCGGGATGCAGCAGTTTAGTCAGACGGCGATGCGCTCGATGGATCTCGATTTCGGTGGCTGAGCGGTCTATGCCGAGTTCCTCGTAATAATCCATCGTTCTACTTCTGTTTGATCATCATAAACGATTCCGTTATAATGGAAAAGCTTCTAAGCCCCCCAACGGCTTAAGCGGGTCTCGGAGGACGGATGGCAGTAAACAGATTCTTAACATTCTGCTTTGCAGCTGCTCTTTCGGTTATTTCTTCATTCGCTGTAACTCCCACAATTGGCGTGGCCTCTGCTGTAGGCAGTTTTGAAGTGAACAGCGCCGCGGTCGAAGGCAACGCAAATCTCTTTGACGGATCACAAGTTAGAACGACGGAAGCATCCAGTCAGATCCTGCTGCAAAACGGAGCTGCGCTCACGTTAGCGGTCAATTCGGCGGGCACTATTTATAAGGATCATCTGCTGCTGCTGCAGGGTGCCACGAAAGCTGACAAGATGAACGGCTATACCATTCAGGCTGCTCGGTATCGAATCGAAGGTGTCCAGCCTGGTTCGCAGGCCGTGGTTCGTCTCAGCGATGGCAGCGTACAAGTAGCGGCGCTGGGCGGATCACTCAAGGTCTTCAACGAAAAGGGCGCGCTTCTGACCCGAATCGGCGCCGGCACTGCATCGGCTTTTAACACTGGCGCTCCAACCGGTCAAAGTGGTGCCACCGCCGGGACCATTTCCAAAACAAAGGCACTGACCGAGCTTTATCTGATGCTCGGGGGTTCTATCGCGGGCCTGGGTGTTGCTACCGACGCGGTTTTGCAGCCTACCAGTCCTTAGGGCCTGTTCCGCTTCTTAGAAATTCCCTTCGTAACCTCCGCGTGCTCGTAATGGACCAGCCCACACGAGCGGGCCGCGAATCCTTTCTTGCAACCCTGTCTCTAACCGCGGCTGGCTGCTTGTGGGGCACGGGATTTCTTTTCGGGAAAATCGCATTCACGGCGATGACAGTCTCCGAGAACGTAACCTTTCGTTTCATCTTCGGGAGTATTGCTCTTGCGCCGGTCTTTTTTCGCCGGCGTAGAAGCTTCAAACCGGCAGATCTCTGGCTGCTTCTATTGGCTGGCGTAGTCGGCGTGCCCGTGCAGTTTCTCATTCAGTTCAAAGGACTGGAGCTGACAACCGTCTCTCACGCTTCACTCATGGTCGGCACTCTCCCGGTCTTGCTGGCGCTGAGTTCGGCTTTCTTTCTTCGCGAGCGGCTGAGCGGACGCGAATGGGTCGTGCTCGCGCTCTCCGCCCTCGGCGCGGTTCTCATCGCGATTTCCGGCGCGCCTGCCGCACACGTTCCTCAGCCCACGGCTAAGGGAGACCTGCTTGTGCTGATCTCCATGCTTGCCGCCATGGTTATGATTCTTGTCACCAAGCGGCTCATGGACGAATACGGTTCTCTCGAGATCACCGCATCCATGATCGTCATGGGAACAATCTCACTACTGATTTGGGTCATAGCCTCGCAGCCGCTGCGCTTTCATTTCTCCGCGAAAGCGTGGATGGCGGTTGCAGCCCAAGGTATTCTCGCGACCGCCATGGCCTACCTGCTTTGGAATTGGGGACTAAAGCGCGTTCCCGCGTCGCGAGCGGGAGTCTTTCTAAATATGGAACCGCTCGTCGGAGCCATTCTCGGGGTTGTATTTCTGCGCGAGACTCTCGGTACCCTCGCCATTTTAGGCGGATTGATGATTCTCAGCTCCGCAGCGTACTTCAGCAGCCGAGGTCGCGAACAGCGTTCGGATTTTTGAGCAGCGCCGAGGTAGGTGGTAGGGGCGGCAGGCATCGAATCTGGCTACACTGGGATAAATCGAGAAGCGGCTTCAAGCAGTATATAAAGAAGGGGCCTTGCACCCGCTAGAGCCGTTGCAACTCAAAAACCTGCAGCAAGTTACCTTGACTATCAGTGATCAGCCCTCCATGGATGATGATCTGCAAGGGTACTTCACGTCCGAAGAGTGGGCTGAGGCCGCTCATGATCCTGTGACCTGGGATGACGTTCAGCGGGCCTTAGCAGGAATTTCCGGATCTCTTTCGGAAGCCATACTTGCCCAAAGACAAGAACGCTAATTTGCCAAGGTATTTTTTCGACACTAGCGCTCTCGCAAAGCCCTACCACAAGGAATCCGGCACGCCTGGCAGACGTTTGGTTTGGCGGATCCCACAGCAGCGCCTTTAGCGAGCCTCACCTTTCCGCTCTCTTCTTGCCCCGAGTGCGGGTGTGAACATGATCTTTCTCGACTCGCGCCGAAACCCTACCCTGTTGCCCACAACGCGGCTTCCGCATGTTTTATAGATGTGTGCACATCGTTTGCCAAAAGCGCATCGTTCAGCCGCTCGAGCTCGTGTCGAACATTGGCTATCTTTTCGTCGATGTATGAGGGATTGTCACCCTCAGCAATTTCCTTGCAACGGCTTCCAATCTCCCTGTGAAGTTTCATTACCCTGCGACTCAGGTCTTCCCAATTGGGGGTCTCCAGACGACGAATGTCTGAAATGATCGCGGAAATCCCATTCCTGGCGTCGATTTCCCACATGATGACAATATAATGCCTCATATATCTGATTCGGAGTAAAAGGAGCGTCAGGAGAACCATTTCAATGAAGGCGCACCCCATGGCGTCGCGATTCTATGACGAGCGGAACGGCGGAGCGTTAGAAGCTTTTTCTGGTGCGATTAAGATCCGAACGAACCTACTACCTCATTGCTCTTCTCAGAAGGGCCTTGTTACATCTAATGGATATCTTCGCCAAAATTTTTCAGCTTATTTCAAATGTCGCCACGGGCATTGCAGTGTTTTTCTTCCTGAACAGAGATTCTCGCTTGAGACTGCTGGAGCGCGAAAACAAACGCTATAGGTTTTGGAAGGACTTCTATGAAACGCAGGGCTCGCTTCCGGCGGAAGCAAGGTTCTCGCCTGACGAACTCGGGGCTCTGAGCCGCAAATGCAAAAGGGATTTAGATCGCTCGTTTGCGATCGTGATGGAGCATGCGAGGCTGGCGGAGGCCACGGGGCGCTGGGCAGGGTGTATAAGCGTACTCGCGCTGTTTACTGTAGTCGAGATTCAGACTGGGTTCTTCAGCTCCTTATTTTCTGTCGGACAGCGTGCCGGATTTGCGAAGGGATCGTGGCAGCCGGTTGCAATCAGCTGGTTCATGCAGATTACCGTTTTCTGTGTCCTTTACGTGTTCCCTTATAGGCCAGCACGGAACGGTGTGCGTAACTGGATGCTGGACCTTCAGAGAAAACAAGCCGGTCGCAAGCAGCCGCTCACCGTGCGAGACAGCTTCCACCTATGGGTTCGTAAGCATATCCTGGACTGACGCTATTGCACGAACCTTCGCCGTGGGCTCTGGGACGCACGCTACTCGTTCGAATCTCCCCGAACGCGCCCGCTTGCTACGGCTCGTCCGACCGCTGGCAGTCGAAACTGATGAAAATTGGATTGAGACCATGCAGTACCTCAACATGGAACCCTGCGTGAACAGAAAAAAGAAGCGCCGCGGAAGCTGAGAGATGCGGCGTGATGGTTTCTACAGGGCGGACCAGGGCAAGGCGCTCCCAAGCCGCCCTCGCCCTGCACCCCATCCCGGCATCAAAATCCAGTCTGCCCCAAAACAAATTGCAGAACTTGACAAGCACAACACCGCCGGAGGCAATTGTCTCGAGATTAGTACAGAAAGCCTTTGCTGAGATTCTACCGTTCTGACAAACGCCCTATGGTCCAATGGCGCTCCTCTTTCAGGAGCGGAAGAGGCAGCCCGATCCAGCGTCTTTGTATCTTTGTCATTCGTTCGGCCGAAATGGGAGCGATAAATTCAGAAACACAGGCACTAATCTCTCGTGCCAGACCCGCAAACAATTGAACTGCTCGGAAGAAACCGTCTTGTGGAGGAGCTCTTCCGCGCCGGGCTAGAAGTCGCGTTGCCGCTTCGGGACAGAGGCATTGACCTGATTGCGTATGAAGACACCGGCGAAGGTGTTGCCGCATTCTCCGCTCGTCCCATTCAGATGAAAGTAGCGTCGGATGAACGCTTCAATGTTGATCGGAAGTACGCAGCCTTTCCTGGTCTAATCATCGCGTTCGTGTGGAATGTTGGAAATTCCGAGAAAGGGGTTACGTACGCCTTGACTCACGCTGATGTTCTTTCAGTAGCTGATCAAATGGGCTACACGCAAACACACGCGAGGGAAAACGGTCGATACGCTTGCACGAGCATCAGCGGCAAGCTTCGCGCATTGCTCGAAGCTCATCGGATGAGGCCTACAAAATGGCGTGAAATGATTGCGGGCCGCATTCCCCAAAGTGATCGACACGTAGACAGCGCGCGGCGCGCAACGAGCAGTATATGAGGTTCGCTCTCTAGTGGCACCGACTATGAAACGCGGGCTGTTAAGGCTCGCCGTAGTTCTCATGATTGGGTGGAATTTATTTGTTTTCTGGTTCCTGTACAAGTCACATTCCGGAGACCTTTCCAACCGCATGTCCTTTGCCTCGCAGGCTGAGAGTGATTGTATGAGGAGTCGGCCATATCCAGACTGCTTGGCCGAATACCAAAAGTCCGTTGGCGAATACTCTCCATGGGCCGAGACTAAGAAGGAATTCACGCCATCGAGTGTCGCTGTTATTGAACTGCTTCCACCAGTGACCCTAGCTCTTTTGTGGGGTGTACTTTGGGTTCTCCTTGCCACGGTTGCATGGCTGCTACGCGGTTTTGGTATTGAGCTTAAGAGGAAGCCAACGTCGGGCGAGTCTGCGACCGTGATGGTACGGATGCGTGGCATTGGTCCGTGGCTCATCACGCCAAAAAACATCCTGGCTCTGTCTGCGGCCATTATTGCGCTTACGGTGTCCCATTACTATCTCGTTTCACTTCCGACCTCGAACCGCGCGCGGTTGCAGTTTGAAAAGGACACCGCTGCTGGTGCCAAAGCCGACCGCGACAGTAAGGAGGAAGCGGCTGTTCAGGCATCACAAGAGCGGGAGCTATCATTCCAAAATTGTTCCGGGGAAGCCGAAACATCTTACTGGTTGTACGTAAAGCTGAATGGCAAAGGGGTACCCGGCAAGCCCGGAACGTATACTGCGCCGATCTTTGTTTGGAACACGGCTGCAAAGGAAAAAGCCGACGCTCTTGCTGAGTGTCACCGGCAATACGATCGGTAGATGACGTAGAGCTCATCAGCTGCTGCTCCCGCGATGCGTGGCGCACCGCGAGCGCCGCTCCTCGCAGGAGTTGGATCGTGAGATCTCTTGAGGAGAGGCCTGCAGAAGATCCTCATCGCCTATGAGTCCTTTGAATCGTTCGGGAATCGGCTCTAGCTCCTTAATGGGGGCAAGCCAGGGTTCTGACTGATAAAACAAACTTGTGGAGAAATGTTTTGATCAGATCAGAAGCGATATTGGGCTTGCCCGAATACGAGGTTACAGCAGTAGAGGAAATAGCCGGACAGGTGCGGATTAGGGCGCGATTCATTGGCCGGATCCTGTGCCCGCATTGCGGGGGAGAGAAGCTGCGGCGAAAGGACCGGCGCACACGCTGTCTGCGGCATGAGAGCTGGGGTGTACGGCACTGTGCGCTGGAGCTGGAAACGTTCAAATGGATATGCCGGACCTGCAGCCGCAGCTTCTGGCAGCGTTTCCCCGGCATCCTGCCGCGCTTGCGCGCCACCGAGCCGTTCCGGCGCAGCGTGTGCCAGAAGCATTTTGACGGCATCAGCCGGAGCCGTTTGGCGCAACGCGAGCGCCTCTCCAGCGCCACCATCGAGCGCTGGTTCCTGTGGTATCTGAGGCTGCTATCAGGCGAGCGGATCAGCGGCGACTGTCCACAGGTGCTAGGCATCGACGAGCACTTTTTCACCAGAAGGCACGGGTACGCGACCACCTTGTGCGATCTGAAGAATCACAAAGTGCACGATGTGGTGCTGGGGCGCAGTGAAGCTTCCCTGGAAGGCTATCTTTCGAAGCTGGAGGGCAAGCACCGGGTGCAGGTCGTCTGCATGGATCTGGCGGCGAGCTACCGCTCTCTGGTGCGCAAGCATTTTCCGCAGGCGCGCATCGTCGCAGATCGTTTTCATGTCGTGCGCACCGTGAATCATCACTTTCTAGCCTGCTGGAAGGAGATCGATCCCGTGGGAGCAAAAAATCGCGGTCTGCTCTCGCTCCTGCGACGCCATCGGCATAACCTGACGCTCCCGCAACACGAGCGCCTGTCGGCGTACCTCCGGGAGCACCCGGTACTGCAGGCCATCTACGGCTTCAAGCAACGGCTCTGTTATTTGCTGCTGGAGAAAGGCCACAACCAGAAACGATGTCGCCGCTTAGCGAACCGCTTCCTGCGTGATATTACGGCGCTCCGTTGTTGCGGGTTCGCGCCACTGGTACAACTCGGCCACACCCTCCATTCCTGGCGCGAGGAGATTGCCTGCATGTGGCGCTTCACCCGCAACAACGGAATCACGGAAGGGTTTCACACCAAAATGGAAGTTCTGCAGCGCCAGGCTTATGGCTTTAGAAACTTCCAAAACTACCGTTTGCGCGTTAGGGTAATGTGTTCTTGAGGTCAGTCAGAGGTCGGCCTGCCCCCATTAAGTGCGTAGAGCCCGGGAATCTCCCATATCCTAA
>CAVWUV010000022.1:0-177699 GCA_963758245.1 uncultured Acidobacteriaceae bacterium
CTATGGTGCAACCTGCGGATTCCTACCGGAAGGGGGCGGCGGAGAATGACGCGAATGTCAGCAGGGCTGAGGGGAAGATGCCCAGGATCAGCGTTCCCGCTGCACTCGCCCAAATTGCGAGTCGCAAACTGATGGACGGAGGCGCAAGCTCGGCCGTAGCGGCCCCCGGTTCACGCATATAGATCGCCGCAATGATCTTCAAATAGTAATAAGCCGCGATCGCGCTATTGATCAACCCGAGCACCGTCAGCCAGACCAGATGAGAATCAAGCGCTGCCTGGAAAACGTAGAACTTCGCGAAAAAACCGCCCGTTAACGGCACACCAATGAGGGAGAACACAAAAATCGCAAGCAGCGCGGCAGTCACCGGCTCCCGCCGCCCAAGGCCTGCAAGATCGTCGATCTTGACATATTTCTCATGCCGCGCAGCGACATGGCTAATAACTGCGAATGCGCCTATGTTCATCAGAGCATAGGAAGCCAGATAGAACATTCCAGCCGCCATTCCAATTTGTGAGGCCGCTGTCAGCGCCACCAGAACGTAGCCGGCGTGCGCAATCGCGCTGTAGCCGAGCAGCCGTTTCACGTTCGTCTGCAGCAGCGCGGCGAAGTTTCCCACGATCATACTCAACAACGCGCAACCCCAGACGAGCGGAATCCAGCGGTCATTCATCGGACGGAAAGACGTCATGAAGACGCGGAAGAACACCGCGAATGCGGCGGCCTTCGGCCCGGTGGACATGAACGCGCTCACTGGCGAGGCTGCGCCTTGGTAAACATCCGGAGCCCAAGCCTGGAAAGGCGCAACAGAAACTTTGAAAGCAAAGCCGACGAACATCAACGCGGCCGCCAAACCAGCTAGAATCGAGGGCCGCTGCACTTGATCCAAAACGCGCCGGATTTCTTCCAGATTCGTCGAACCCGTTAGGCCATAGATCCAGGCGATCCCATACAGGAGAAAGGCGGTCGCAAAAGAGCCGAGCAGAAAGTATTTTAGCGCCGATTCATTATTGCGGCGGTCATCGCGGAGAAATCCGGCCAGGATGTACGTCGCTATCGAAGAGATCTCCAGTCCAATGAAGACCATGATCAGATCGCTCGCGGTCGCCAGGATGCATTGACCTGCTAAAGAAAAAAGAATGAGCGCGTAGTATTCTCCCTTCTGCGCATTCTCGCGTTCCAAGTAAGTGAACGAGGTCAAGATACAAAGAAGACCCACTATGAGAACCAGAGCGCGGAAGAAAGTGCCGTAACCGTCCACCACGATCATGTTTTGAAAGGCCGGACCCTTGCTTGTGTATGCCCAGAAGTTGGCTGCTAGCGCGACGGCAACGCCAACCAGCGAAAGCACGCCGAGACCGATCCTCCGCCTGTTCCCCATAACTGCTTCGAGCATCATAATCGCGATCCCCACGATGCTCAGGATGATCTCCGGGAGAAAGCGGAGGTATTCGGCGGCGTGCGGTTGGAAATTACCGAGCATTCCGAGCCTCCCGAGGCAGCTCACTGATGCTGAGGGGACGGGCCACTCTGTCCCAAGAGGAAGACGCTTCTATGAACGAACTCGCCCTTCGTGGATAGAGCAGCCCGTCCCCGCTATTCCTCACCCGATACTGGTTATCCATGCTGGTCTGATCCAAAAGGTGCGACGTGGCGGAGGTAATCGGCGGCATGAAGGACTGAGTGTAACTACCGAGCCAGATCATCAACGCAATCAGCGGCACGAGCGGTGCCCAGTCGCGAAGCGTCAAATCGGGAAGTGCGGCCGTTCTCTCTGTTGTCTTTCCCCAAAAAGTGCGTTGATACATCCACAGCATGTAGACTGCCGATAAAATGACACCCAACGCAGCCCATGCAGCCCAGGAGAACTTCGCAATCGCAGCCCCTTGCAGCACCAGGTATTCGCCAATAAAGTTGCACAATGCGGGAAGCCCGATGCTCGCAAGCATCGCGATCATGAACGCTGCCGCCAGTCCGGGTGCAGGAGTCGAGATCCCGCCAAAATCGGCAATCTCCATGGATCCGCGCCGCTCTTCCATGTATCCGGCAAGCAGGAACAGAGCGCCGGTCGAAAGGCCATGGGCAATCATCTGATATACAGCGCCATCTGCGCCCTGCTGGTTGAATGTGAAAATTCCGAGTACGATGAACCCCAGGTGGCTGACCGAAGAGTAAGCGATGAGCCGCTTGATATTCGGTTGAATGAACGCGAGCAGCGCTCCATAAATGATGCCGATGATCGCCAGAATTACAATCCAGGGTGCGCATCGATGAGCACCGACTGGCGAAAGCGCGAGCGAGTAGCGAATCAGGCCATATGCGCCCATCTTCGACATGACTGCTGCTAATAGGAACGTCGCCGGCGCGGGCGCTTCGCTATAGGTATCGGGCAGCCAGGTGTGCAGCGGGAAGATAGGAACCTTCACGGCAAAGGCCGCAAAGAATCCCAGAAATAACGCCAATTGCTGGGCTGGCGAGAGCATGACTCGCCCCGACCCGAGCGCGTTCAGGATTTCCACGTAATCAAATGTGCCGGCTTCGCTATGGAGATAAATGATGCACGCCAGCATCAGCACTGAGCCGAGCATCGTATAGACGAAGAACTTGACGGCAGCCGGCCCGCGCCTTGCCCCACCCCAGCCCCCGACCATCAAGTACATGGGAACTAGCGCAACTTCCCAGAACACGTAAAAGACGAAAAGGTCGAGCGCTGAGAACACGCCGACGAGTCCAAATTCAAACAGCAGCAGCAGCGCGAAAAAGTTCTTTTTCCGGTCCTTGATGATGGTCTGCGAAAACCATACGCCGATCGGCAAAAGCAGCGTCGTCAAAAGCAGCAGCCACAAATTGATTCCGTCAACGCCCAGATGAAGCCGGATCTGAAGGCCGGGACTATCGATCCACATCGCATTCACACTCGAGCTGAATTGCGCCGGGTTCGCCAGTGCGGGCCCGATCAGTCCCAGCGAAGTGAAGAACGCGGCGAGTGTCGCGATCAAGGCAACGTAAAAGGGCGCCTTTGTTTCGCGCGGCGTGAACAGAATCACAAAAAAGCCGATGATCGGAAGGGCCAGTGTGACCGCGAGTAAGTTCATCGCCCTTCTCCCACCAGCCCAAGAACGAAAATCACCAGCAGCGATCCAGCCAGTACCCAGGTCGCATAGTTGCGAATACTTCCGGACTGCAGTTGCCTCAGAATCGAGCCCCAGCCCCGCACTACGCGGCCTAGGCCGTTCACCAGAGATGTATCAATTACTGCTTCGTCGACGCCTCGCCAAAGCACCAGCCGCGAGATACCCTCCAGAGGCTTCACAATCGCTGCCCGGTAGAACTCATCAACGTAGTACTTATTCGCAACTAACGTATAGAGAGGGCCGGCACTGGTTTTCAGCGATTCCGCGAGAGAAGGTCTGATCACATAAAGAAAAGCAGCAATGACGATCCCGATGATTCCGAATGAGGCGGAGATCACCATCGCTGTCATGTTTTCGTGCTCGGAGAGCGGGAACGCCGGAGAGAGCCAGGTCGGTATGTTGATGAACCCACCACCTGCGGCGAGAATCGCTAAGATAATCAGTGGCAAAGTCATCACCCACGGCGATTCATGCGGATGATGGTGCCCGCGATAATCGCCAAAAAACGCCAGGAAAAAAGCGCGGAACACGTAAAAAGCCGTCATGCCTGCCGTGAATGCGCCCACCCAGAACATCCAGGGCGCGTTCGTATAAGCAGCCGAAAGGATCGCATCCTTGCTGAAGAATCCGGAGAATCCCGGAAAGCCTGATATCGCAAGGCTGGCAACCAGCAGCGTCACAAATGTAATGGGCATGGCCTTTCTCAGACCCCCCATGTGGCGAAGATCCTGTTCTCCGCTTAATCCATGGATTACGCTGCCTGCCCCAAGGAACAACAGCGCCTTGAAGAACGCATGCGTCATCAGATGAAAAATACCCGCTGAATAGGCTCCGAGTCCCACGCCCAGAAACATGTAGCCAAGCTGTGAAACAGTCGAATAAGCGAAAACGCGCTTGATATCGTTTTGCGTAATGCCGATGGTCGCCGCGAACACAGCTGTCAACAAACCGATCACCGCGACCACTTTCATCGCCAGAGGCGCGTGATTGTAGAGAAAGGAAACGCGCGCAATCATATACACTCCCGCGGTGACCATCGTCGCCGCATGGATTAGGGCTGATACCGGCGTGGGTCCGGCCATGGCGTCCGGTAACCAGACATACAAAGGTAGCTGTGCGGATTTCCCGGTCGCCCCAACAAGCAGAAGCAGTGTGATCGCGGTTAGTGTGCCCGCTGTCGCTTCAACCGGCATAGTCCCAACTGCTGCCGCAATCTTTCCAAAATCCAGCGTCTTGAACGTGATCACGATCAGGAATATGCCGAGGGAAAAGCCGAAATCGCCAATCCGATTTACGATGAAAGCTTTGTTAGCAGCATTGCTGGCAAAGTCTTCGGTGAAATAGAATCCCACCAGGAGGTAGCTGCACAATCCCACGCCTTCCCAGCCGACAAACAGCAGCAGCAGGTTCGAGGCAAGCACCAGGATCAGCATGAAGAACACGAACAGATTGAAGTAGCAGAAGAAACGGTAGTAGCCGCCTTCGTGCTCCATGTAGCCGACCGCGTAGATGTGGATCAAGAGTCCTACGCCCGTGACAACCAGAAGCATCACGGCCGTCAGTCGGTCAACAAACAAATCAAACCCAATCTGAAGAAAACCGCTCTGTATCCAGGTAAAGTAGTGCTCCGAGTGCGCCGTATCCAGCGGATACAACTTGGAAAGCACAATCACCACGTAAATAAATGAGGCAGCAACCGCGCCAACGGCGATCAGGTTGATGGCAGGCTTGGACAGGCGTTTGCCGAGCAGCCCATTCAAAATGAATCCGATGAGCGGGAAAAGCGGGATGAGCCAGAGATTCATGAGTGTTTCTCTAAAGCTTCATCGAATCCACTTCATCGATCTGCAAAGTGCCCCGGTTTTTGAAGATCGTCAGAATAATCGCGAGCCCTACTGCGGCTTCAGCGGCAGCGACGACCATCACGAAGAAGGAATAAATATGGCCATCAATGCGGCGCAGCTCGTATGAGAACGACACGAAACTCAGATTCACAGCGTTGAGCATGAGCTCGATTGACATGAAGACGGTCAGAATACTTTTCCGGTACAGGAATCCCGCCACACCCAGGGCGAACAGGATCGCGCTCAGAATCAAATACCAGGACAAAGGTACGGGCGGAAGATGCAGCATCCTAGTCAATCTCCTTGTGCGCCAGTACAACTGCTCCGAGTATCGCGATCAGGATCAAAATCGAAATTACCTCGAAAGGCAGCAAATATTGCGTGAACAACATTTGCCCGATTCTCTCCGCTGTCCCTCCCACCCAACTTCCGAATTGGACCGTTCGCAGAGGGGGCAGCACTCCGCGGATCAAAAAACCTAGAAGCGCCACCAGCGCAAGCAGCAGGGGCAACCCCGCGATCTGCGCGAACCACGATTTGCCGCTGGCCTTTTCCGTTCCTGCATTCAGTAGCATGATGACCAAGACAAAAAGAACCATCACCGCCCCGCCGTAAACAATCACTTGCGCCATGGCGATGAACTCTGCTCCGAGCAGCAAATACAGCACCGCAAGCGAGCCCATCACCCCGATCAACGACAGCGCGCTTGCGATTGGATGCTTCTGAAGGACTAGGTTGAATCCGGATACAATCGCCACTACCGCGAACACGACGAAGAGAACCGTATCCATAGGATTCGCCGCCCTTCCTTAAAACACCGCCACGCAAAGCGCCGTGAGTAGCAGGTTAAGAAGCGCGCATGGAAACAGAAATGTCCAGGCGAAATGCATCAGTTGGTCGTAGCGGAAGCGGGGTAGCGTTCCGCGAACCCAGATGAAGGTGAACAGCAGAAAGCCGGCCTTCGCTGCGAACCAGAAAAGCGGAACCAGAACGAAGTGAAGGAAGGGCACGGCCCATACCGCAGCCACGATCAGGAATGCAATGCCGAAAACAGGAAATGTCTTGCGATCCCGTTTGCGAGCCGGGTGCACGGCATGATAGAAGCACAAGAGCGCGGCCAGAACAAGCAAAACTGTAGGGACCCAGTCCGAGTACGGGGCCGGAAACAGCGGATGCCAGCCGCCGAGAAATAGCAGCGTCGCCACGCACGAAATCGTCACCATGTGGGCGTACTCTGACATAAAGAAACAGGCAAATTTCATGCTGCTGTATTCAGTGTGAAATCCCGCCACCAGCTCGTTTTCCGCTTCCGGCAAATCGAACGGTAAACGGTTCGTCTCCGCAAAGGCGGCGATCATGAACAGGACAAACGCGAAAATTTGCGGGAACGGCATCTGGAAAATGTTCCAGCGCGGGATGAACCCCAGATAGTAGCCGGCTTGGCTATCGGAAATGGCGCGGAAGTTCAGATGATTGCTGAGCAGCAGCGGCGAAACAATCGCAAGCGTCAGCGGCAATTCATAGCTGACCATCTGAGCGCTGCTCCGCAGGCCCCCGAGCAGCGCGTATTTATTGTTCGAAGACCAGCCGGCCAGCGCTACCCCGTAAATGCTGACGGCGCTAATCGCCAGGACGAACAGGATGCCCACATTGACATCACTGATCTGCATGTATGTCTCATAGCCGAAAACGCTGATTTTTGGCCCGAACGGAATAATCGATATCGAGATCAGCGCAAGAGAAACCGCCAGAAAGGGCGCAAGCAGATAGAAAAATCGGTTGACGTAAGGAGGAAGGAGGTCTTCTTTTGTCAGCAGCTTGACAACATCGGCGAGAGGCTGCATCAAACCGTGCGGCCCTACTCTCAGCGGACCCGTGCGCGATTGAATATGCGCCAGCACTTTGCGCTCCACCCATTGCAAATAGGCGAGCGTAGTCATGAAAACACCAAAAACAATCGCGATTTTGATCAGGCTGGCAATATAGAAATTCACTTGTCCTGCCTTACCGTTTCAAGCTGCACGCTTCCCGGATGCATGACTGGTCGTTTGTGCGGGTCCCGGTACAGCTCACCAGGCGCCTCAATCACTGAATTCAGCATGCGCGAGAAACGTCCCAGCGTTCCCGAAGTAAAAAGCGTATTGCGAGCGGAACGCACCAGCTCCGGCTCAGACTCGAAGAAAACACGTCCGTTCACAGGCGCGGTTTGCACTGCGCCGCCCGTCTCGATCACGCCGATCGGAACATCGTAACCCTGCACCGATCTGCGTATCTGTTGAAAAACAATCTCCGGTTTCGCGGGGCCGAAATCTTCCCGCATCTCCTTCGCGAGCAGCGCTATGATCTCCAGGTCTGACTTCGCGCCCATCGTCTTGGGCCCGCGGCTCAGCTTCTGAACTTCTCCGCAGACGTTCGTCACGGTTCCGTTCTTCTCGTATGCCGAAGCCGCTGGAAGCACAACGTCGGCGCGCTGCGCTGTCTCGGTAAGGAAGAGGTCCTGCACGACAACGAATGCGCCCCCAGCGGCGAGATCCTTCCGCGAAAGCGGATTCGCTCCCACTACCCACAGCGCATCCAGATCCTGCGCGGCCAGGATTTCATCGTAATTGAGTCCTGGCTCGAGATCGTTGTCGCGAACGCTGCGATATCCCGGCAACAGATCCGGTAGCAATCCCATGTCCGAAGCTCCGCGCGAATTCGAATAATCGACCAGGCAGACATACTTCACGGGAATATTCAACGAATCGCCGAAGGCGACGAGTTGCCGAATGGCATCACCCCGGATCGCATCGCCAAAGAGGATGACCAGCTCAGTTTCTTTGCCGAGACGCTCTCGCATCCCCTCCAGAGCCTCAAATTCTCGGCCAGATTCCGCGCGTGTTGTTGTCGCGTAATTGTCTTCGCGAACCGGTCCCGCCGTTATCGCATAGACGTGCGCTTTGTGATGCCGCCAATTCGCGCGCAGTTGGAACGCCAACAGCGGCTGCTCTTGAGCCAGATCGCTGTCGATGATAAGCGCTGATTTCGTGTTGTATACATCCGCGGTCGTCGCCAGAGCATTCGTCCTGCCATGCAGCGCGTCCAGCAGAGTGGCTACGTCTCCGGTCCGATGATGGTCGATGTTCGACGTTCGCAATACCTGGCGCGCGAACTTTTGGAGCAGGTAATTCTCTTCGTTGGTCGTGTGATTTGAGCCGATCACGGCGAATTTGCCGTTCTTCGCCCTCAGTTCAGTAAAGCGTTTCGCGATCGTCGCAATGGCTATCGCCCAGGAAACCGGCTTCAGCTCGCCATTCGTGCGAACCAGTGGCGCCGTCAGTCGATCTGGATGCTCGTTGAAATCAAACGCGTAACGTCCCTTTACACAAAGAAACTCGCCGTTGATTCCCGAGCGATCGCGGTTATTCGCCCGAATGATTTCGCCGTTGCGAACCCCTAATGTTGTTTTGCAGCCGTTCGAGCAATGCGTGCAAATTGTCCCCACATGCTCCATCTCCCAGGGACGCGTCTTATAACGGTACGTACCGCTCGTTAACGCGCCTACCGGGCAGATATCGATACAAGCTCCGCATTCGTCACACTCCAGGTGATCGCCGCGGTTCGGGACGATTTCTGCTGCCACACCTCGGTTGCCGATTCCGAGCGCGCCCACGCCAAGCCCTTCACCGCAGATCCGAACGCAGCGATAGCAAAGAATACACCGGGGCGCATCGTAGAAAACAATCGGCGACCACTGTTTTTCGTCGACGTGGACTTTGTTCTCTATATACCGGCTCTCGCCCGCGCCATACCGGAATACCATGTCCTGCAACTCGCATTCGCCGCCTTTGTCGCAAACTGGGCAGTCCAGCGGGTGATTAGTCAGCAGGAACTCCAGCATTCCCTTGCGGGCTTGTCTCACCTGCAACGAATCGGTGTGTACCACCATGTCCTTCGCTACGGGAGTCGTGCAGGCAACTTGAAGTTTGGCACTCTTCTCGACTTCGACGAGGCACATCCGGCACGCGGCCTGCAGCGCCAATCCGTCGTAGTAGCAAAACGCGGGAATCTCAATGCCGGCCTGTTTCGCGGCATTGATCAGAAGCGTGCCAGGTGCGGCCTGCAATTCATGACCGTCGATTTTGAACTTTATAGGGTCCGCCATACAGCTCTATATCAAGGGGCTGCTAAACCACCGCGAGCTCCGGCGCTCGCACCATTGGTCGCGATTTCGCGAGATACGCCTCAAATTCATCGCGAAACTTCGCCACAAATGCCGCCGTCGGCATGGCGGCCGCGTCACCCAGCGCGCAAAAGGTGCGTCCCAGCATGTTATCCGCCAATTGAGCAATCAGATCGATATCGCTCTGTTTTCCGCCGCCGTCATAAAACCGCGTCAGAATTTTTTTCAGCCACGTGGTGCCCTCTCTACAAGGAATGCACCAGCCACAGCTTTCGTGCGCGTAGAACTTAATTGTCCGAAGCGCCACCGCCACCATGTCCGTATCTTCATCGAGCACCAGAAGACCGCCCGAGCCCGCCATCGATTTGACCTTCATCAGCGAATCGAAATCGTAGGGAATATCGCATTCTTCCGGCTTTAGCACGGGAGCGGAAGACCCGCCCGGAATCACTGCCTTCAGTTTCTTGCCGTTCCTTACCCCGCCACCGACTTCGTTGATAAGGCGCA
Organism: uncultured Acidobacteriaceae bacterium; assembly: GCA_963758245.1. Lineage (GTDB taxonomy): Bacteria > Acidobacteriota > Terriglobia > Bryobacterales > Bryobacteraceae > Bog-105. Next base: position 9,648 of record CAVWUV010000022.1, read on the forward strand.
TGATCGGAAAACCCATCGGCAGCTCGTAAACGCCCGGTTTATTCACGTGTCCCGACAAACACATCAACCGCGTGCCGCCGTTTTTAGGGCTGCCCAGCAGCGCGAACGCGCCTCCACTATTGCGAAAAATCCACGGAATCGCCGAAAACGTCTCGCAGTTATTCAGAATCGTCGGCGATTGGAACGCTCCCACAATCGCGGGAAACGGCGGTTTCAGGCGCGGAATCCCGCGCTTTCCTTCTAAAGATTCCAGAAGCGCTGATTCTTCGCCGCACTCGTAAGCGCCGGCTCCCGTGTGGGTGTAAACATTGAAATTCCAACCTGACCCGAAAATGTTCTTGCCCAGGTAGCCGCGTTCAGTGGCCTCCGCGATTGCGCGATCCACGATGTCGATCAGATACCGGTATTCGCCGCGAATGAAAATATACCCTTTGCTCGATTGGATCGTCCACCCCGCGATCATCATGCCTTCGATCAGCTGATGAGGATCGTTTTCCATCAACAATCGGTCTTTACAGGTGCACGGCTCGCTTTCATCGGAGTTGCAGATAACATATGTCTGCTTTCCGGTATTCCGGGGCACGAAGCTCCACTTCATTCCCGTTGGAAATCCCGCGCCGCCCCGACCGCGCAGAGTCGAAACCTTCAGCTCGTCTATGATCGCTTCCGGCGACATCCCGATGACTTTTTTGATCGCGGCATATCCGTCGTTAGCGAGATAAGTGTCGATAGAGGCCGAATTCGGCAGATCGAAGCGTTGCGAAATGATCCTTGTCTCCAGCGGGCTCGGTTCGTTGTATCGCATTGCAGCCGGCTTATGAAGCCTTCCTCTCATATGTGCCATCTCGAAGCGCCTGCATCAATGCATCAAAGCGCTCCTCTGTCACTAAATGATGGAAATCATAATTGATCTGAATCGCGGGAGCCCACGAGCAAGCGCCCATGCACTCCACTTCCTCCAGAGAAATCAGACCGTCGGCAGTAACTTGCTTGTTGCCCAGACCGAGGGTGCGACTCGCGTGTTCGTACAGATTTTCTCCGCCGACCACTTGGCAACAGATGTTCGTGCACACCTGAACATGATATTTGCCCAGCGGCTTGCGGTGAAGCATCGAATAATATCCGATAACTTCGTCTACCTGCAGCGGCGTCACTCCGCAGCGCCGGGCGACTTCTTCCACCAGCTCCTGCGTCACGCTGCCCACCTCGTCCTGTCCGTAAAGCAGCATCGGCACCACTGCGGAACGCTGCCGCCCAGGCGGGTAACTGTTCAGCAGCCTTGCAAATCGGTCTTCCAGTGCCGGGGAAAAAGTCATAGGCTCAACGATCCGTGTCCCCCAGCACGAAATCCATGCTCGCCATCACCGGAACAGCATCGGAAATCAGCAGACCTTCCAGCATCGCTCCCAAGGCTTGCAAATTCCCGAAACTCGGAGTTCGCATGAACACTCGATGCGGATTCGCTGTTCCATCGCTCACCACGTAATACCCCAGTTCTCCGCGCGGGGATTCCACTACCTGGTACACCGACCCTTCCGGCACGCGAAATCCCTCGGTCACGATCTTGAAATGATAAATCAGGGATTCCATCTGCGTCTTCATCTTTTCGCGATCGGGAAGAACCACATGCGGAGCATCAGCCTGCCAGGCTCCTGAAGGCATCCCTTCCAACGCCTGCCTTACAATCCGCACGCTCTGGCGCATCTCTTCCATCCGCACTTCGTAGCGCGCGTAAACGTCGTTTTCCGTTCGCGTAGGAATATCGAAATCGAATTTCTCGTAGCTGGTGTGCGGGGAATCCTTTCGGGCGTCCGTCTTTACACCTGCGGCTCTTAGCATTGGGCCAGTCACACCCAGGTCCATCATCACTTCGACAGGCAGCGCGCCGATTCCCCTGGTCCGGTGTACCCAAATTGGATTCGAAGATAACAATCCTTGGTATTCGTCAATGCCTCTGTGCAGGCGGTCGATAATCTTCGCCACGACTTTTTGCCACCCGCGCGGCGGCTCCAAAGCCAGCCCGCCCACCCGGATATAACTGGTCATCATCCGCTGGCCCGAAAACATCTCAAAGAGCTTGAGAATATCCTCGCGCTCCCGGAATGTGTAGAAATACACCGTCATCGCGCCAACATCCATCGCGTGCGTCCCTAGCCATACCAGGTGACTGGCGATGCGCGTGAGCTCGCAAAGCAGCACCCGCATCCATTGCGCCATGGGCGGAATCTCGAGCCCCAGCAATTTCTCGACGGCGAGTGCATAGCAAAGATTGTTCGAAAGATTCGCTAGATAATCCACGCGGTCGGTCAGCGGCACCACTTGCTGGTACTTCTTTACTTCGCACTGCTTCTCGATTCCCGTATGAAGATAACCGATCTCCGGCCGGGCCTTGAGAATCGTTTCGCCGTCCAATTCGAGCACCACTCGAAGCACGCCATGAGTCGACGGATGCTGCGGACCCATATTGAGGGTCATTCGGCGCCCCGTCCCGAGTTGCTCTACCGGAGGCTCGAGGCGCGAGGGTTCCTCGATGCTGAGTTCGTGCTCGGCATCGAGTGAAGCGACGTGAGATTTGCCCTCTATCATCACTGCATCCTTTTGACCAGCGTCCAGCGGCGCAATTTCACAAAAAGAAAGTTACTCATCCTGGTACGAGTACTTATGCCCGTGCACCGGATAATCTTTCCGGAGCGGATGGCCTTCCCAGTCCGTCGGCATCATGATTCGTTCCAGGTTCGGGTGATTTTTGAACCGGATGCCGAACAGATCGAAAACTTCTCGTTCATACCAGTTCGCTCCGCGCCACACCGAACAAACTGACTCCAGTTCCTCACCCTCGCCAAGCCTCACAATCAGCCGCTGCCGGAGATTGTGCCGGAAAGAATGAAAAAAATAGACTACTTCAAAGCGCGGCTCTTGGGGCCACCAATCCACGCCCGTAACCGCGCTCAATCGCTCGAAACCCGATGTTTCTCTTAGCATGCGGCATACGGAAAGAATCCGGCTCGGAGCGATCTCGAGCACCGGCCCGTCCACCGTGATCTTCGCGCCCACAATGGCGTCCGGAATACGTTCCTCAATCGCTATTGCTGTCGAATTTTGGGCGACCGCCTCAGGCAGCACGTCTCTTCTCCTCCTGGTGCTGCTCCCGCTCCTCATCCGCCGACCAGTTCAGCACTCCTTTTTTCCAGATGTAAAAGAAGCCGCACAGCACAAGAACGATGAACAACAGCATTTCGAAAAACGCGAAAAGCTTTAACTGGCGATAAATCACCGCCCATGGATACAGAAATATAGCTTCAATGTCGAAAAGGATAAACACCATCGCGACTAGATAGAACTTCACGGAAAAGCGTTCGCGCGCGTTCCCCACAGGCTGCATCCCGGATTCGTACGGCACGAATTTAATTGGGTCGCGAACGTGTCGCCCCAGCAGGGCTGAAAGGCCAATCATGGCCCCCGCTACCGCTATTGCGATCAGAATCTGGATAAGGACCGGAAACCAGGTATCAGCGTACGTCGCAGGCATGACGCAAACATATCAGAGTAGCAACCGGAATATTCATATAATGACGGCAGGAATACTCAACGACAGGTGCAGTCATACCATATAACCGTTTTCGTGAATGGGCAGCCCAAAGACATTGCACCCGATCAATCTGTCGCCGCTCTGCTTGAATCCTTGCGGGTAAGCTCAGATAAGGTAGCAGTTGAGCTGAACCAATCCATCGTTCGCAAGCGGGATTGGCAACGCACGCCCGTCCCCGACGGATCGCAAATTGAAATCGTTGAGTTCGTCGGCGGCGGATAGAAGCCGCTTCCCAGAGAATCGTGCTTGACTCTGGCTGTGGGTCTAGTACAATTTGGGGAGCGTTCAAAATCAAAACGGAAATCGGACGTCATGTTCAAAACACGCAAAGCCCGTCCTGATTTACCCTCCGGCGCCAGAACTTACACAAGTACCGACGTCGCCAAAATCGCTCAGGTAAGCCTGCGGCAGCTCCAGTGGTGGGATGAGCGAAAGGTGGTTTCCCCTCGTCATGAGGGCCACAAGCGCATCTACCTGGCGGAAGAAGTCATCGAGATCACCCTCATAGCGGAACTTCGGCGCAAAGGATTTTCGCTGCAGAAAATCCGGCGTGTTCTGCGTTTCCTGCAACGCGAGATGGGACGCCGCTTGGCGGACGTGCTCTCGAGTGATTCTAAATTGCACCTGCTCACGGACGGGAAATCGATATATCTTGAAGACCAGCAGGACCGCATCATCGATCTGTTGAAGAACGCGCGCCAGCCGATGTTCTTGGTCTGTGTCAGCGATCAGGTAAAGCGCTTGGACGAATTGCCCAAAAAGGGTAATCGCAGCGAAACCTCGCTCTCACGAAGAATGAGAGCCGCCGGCTAATCCTCGAATATTCTAGAGAAGTTATGCCGAAGTCGATAACCCTCCTCGTTCCCATCGCTCTCTGCGCCCTTAGCGCATCTGGCCAATCTCCAACTGTTGACCTGAAGAATGCGCAAGGAGAAAGCGTCGGCATTGCCGTGCTGTCTCCGGCAACATCGAACGCCTCCGCCGGCGTAAGCATCGCGCTCGATCTGAAGAACCTTCCTCCCGGCCAGCACGCAATCCACATCCATCAGAATGCGAAGTGCGATCCTCCCGGCTTCACCTCCGCGGGTCCGCACTTCAATCCCGAAGGCAAAAAACATGGTTCGCAGAATCCGGAAGGCCCGCACGCTGGAGATATGGACAACTTCACGGTGTCATCCGACGGCACTGTGAAAACCACCGTTGTCGCGCCTAATGTAACGCTCGGAAACGACAGCCATTCCGTTTTCAGCAATGGCGGCACAGCGCTAGTGATTCATGCCAAGGCGGACGACATGAAAACCGATCCGGCGGGCAAGCGAGCGCTAACTCGCTTGCGGCGTGATCATAAAGCCAAAAGCCGCTGCAGCTTACGCGCGTACTTTGGGGTTGTAGGTGTCTGAGGTAGGTGATAGTGAGAGATAGTGGAGATGGAAGCGTTGCTAGCGAGTTGGGGTAATATTGAAGCTTAAGTCGCGCAGTGCGGCAGCTCTGATTTTCAATACCGTTTGTATCAGCGCTCCCGAACGGATGAATTTCCAAGTGTCTCGATTTGAGCTCGCGTATCGCCGACGAGGTGAATAGCTCGGCCAATACAGCCTCAGAGGTCAGCAAGGGGAGGCGAAGTTGCTTGAATGCGTCGACGCAGATTCCGTGCCACCGGTCGGTTCTGTCCAAGAGCGCCAGAATCGCGCCCGTATCCATCAGAGCGTTAGCGCTCATAATCTCGGCTAGTCGCTGCCGGATTAGTTGCCGCGCGGTCTCTGCTCGTCGTGCGTTGGGGCCTTGGATAGCCCCTATGCAGCTCGCTGCTGAAGCGTGAAGCCGGCGCTGCTCTTCCTCTTGCGCGATGCCAAAGTGCTTCTGCTCAGCCAATCTCGTACCGCTGAATCCAGAACCGAAGAAACGGAGACTTTGCGGAGCCGCGCTTCTAGTTCCAGATCTGATTTGAGCTGGCTGGAGAGTCGCCAGCTATAAACATCGGTCTTCATGTAATACATTGTAGTGCAATCCGATACCGGCTACTCATTTCGTTTCGATACACTAGCACTCGAAATGAAATCACTCTGTCTTCTCGCGGCGTTAAACGGCCGCGGCGCTTGCGCCGGCCCAGTCGAAACAAGAACAGAACGGAGGTTTTTCCGGGCGCTGGGATCTCACCATCAAAACACCGAACGACACGTATCCATCTTGGATGGAGTTCACGGCCAACGGCACCGCTCCGGAACTTCGCGTAGTAGGCCGCGTTGCCAGCGTGCATCCGGCCGAACAAGTGAAAGTCGAAGGATCGCACTTATCCTTCACAACCTCTGAGTGGTTTGGCAAGGAAATTCCGGTTAGCTGGGAAATGACCGTGCGCGCCGGCAAACTCAGTGGAATACAAAAACGTTCGGATGGCGTCGAAGGTGAAATCAGCGGCGTACCGGCGCCTGCGCTGAATCGCCAACCTCCGGCTGCATGGTCACATCCCGAGCCCCTCTTCGATGGAAAAGATCTGAGCGGTTGGGAGCCGGACAAACCTTCCGAAAATCACTGGAAAGCGCAAGCCGGTGAGCTTCTGAATGAAGCTGCGGGCGCGAACATCCGGACCACGCGCAAGTTCAACGATTTCAAACTACACGTCGAATACAACTGCCCCAAAGACGGCAACAGCGGAGTCTATCTGCGCGGCCGTTATGAGGTGCAGGTCGAGTATGAGGCTGCCGACAAGAACGACAAGTTTCACGGCATGGGATCGGTGTATGGATTCATTCCTCCTGCCGCGGAAGTGTCACCTCGTCCCGGCGAATGGGAGACATACGACATCACCTTGATTGGCCGCAACGTCACGATTGTCCGCGATGGCATTACCATCATCGACAACCAGCAGATCCCCGGAATTACGGGAGGCGCTCTCGACAGTCGTGAAGGAGAGCCCGGCCCCATCTATATCCAGGGCGATCACACCGGCGGCATGAAATATCGCAACATAACGATTTCCCTGCCGCAGCGGTGACCGCAATCCGCACGGAAATAAGCGTGGCCGCCCAGCGCTCCGATGATATTCTCGGAGCAAGGCAGTGCGCGTCAACGTCCGGAATGCTTCGTGGGTCTTAGGCTGCGCGCTTGTTTTCCTCGGCACCGCCTATGCCGTGGATCGGACCCTGCCGCATCCTTTCCGCCAATATCCAGGCGTCGAGTATCGGCTGGGCACAATTCCATTGCCGCCGGATTATCGGGAAAAGACGGAGTGGGCATTTGCGCGCCTGATGTACCCCGGCGGCTGGAACGATGGATATTGTGCAAGCGGCCGTTACTGCGGTGATTGGAGAGAAGGGCTAACGCTCTGGACGCAGGATTTTCCTCGAGCAGACCGGCACTTTGTCCAGGCGGTTCGGCGCTTGACCCGCATCAGCGTTCGCTCCGTGGAACAGCCAGTCAGTCTGGACGATGGCGATGACATATATAACTGGCCCTGGTTGTATGCGGTTCAGGTAGGTGAATGGGGCATCACCGAACCGGAGGCGCAAAAGCTGCGCGATTATTTGTTGCGCGGCGGGTTTTTCATGGCCGACGATTTCCACGGTACTGTCGAGTGGCAAGTCTTCGAGCAGAGCATGAAGCGCGTGTTTCCGGATCGCTCCGTAGTCGACATTCCGGATACCGATCCGATCTTTCATACCGTTTACGATCTGGACGAACGCTACCAGATTGTCGGCGTGGAACATCTGGCCGAAGGGCACAAAAAGGACGGATACGTCGCGCGCTGGCGAGGAATCTACGATGACAAGGGACGGATCATGGTCGCGATTTCGTTCAACTCCGATATAGGAGATTCGTGGGAGTGGGCCGATGAGCCGCAATACCCGGAGAAGTATTCAGCCCTCGGAATCCGAGTCGGCGTGAACTATATCGTCTACGCGATGACGCATTAATTAAGGCCTTACCGGCGATTCGTCCCGGGCATTCTCGTCTGCAAACAGCGGGCGCGAAAGAGGGTGGCTGTGCCCTTCATGGCAAGTGAAACAACGTACTTCCGGGTGCCCCTTGAAATGGTTCTCGTCAATCGCATTTGTCATTTCGATCATTTTTCGCGCCGTCTTCTTCTCCTTTTTGTCATCGGAGTCGAACTTGTCCTTGACGTGGCAAAATTCGCAGTCCTTGTTCAGCGACCATGCGAAGTAGCGCATGTTGTCGATGAACTCTGATGCGGGCAGGGTCTTTAGCGCTGTCTTCACATCCTTGAATCGCTGCTCTGCTGTTTCTTCGGGTTTGCGTAACGGCTCCCCGGCTGAATCAGGCTGTTTCCGAAGAACCAACGTGCTCTCCTGCGCGTGTCCGTTGGACGTTGCCAGCGAGTGAACCGTAAGCATCTCGCCATCGGCCGAGAGTTCGTACGTTCTCTTGATGAGGGTCGGATGACCCGCCACTTCTCCGCTGAAATTCAGCGTATTCCCGTCCCACGAAGCAGTAATGCGGGTCGGAATTCCATCATAAGGCCGGACGTGCGGCTTGCCGTCGATCAGAAATGTAATCAATGATCGCCGTTCGCCGAATTTCGCCCACATGCCGGTAGTCTCGTCAATCTCGGGAGCCTTTTCTCCAGTCCGGCGATTGACCACCGCCATTTTCGTCTCAAATATGACCAGATAGTCTGTCACCGGCGGCCCGGGGATCTTGCTCTTTTCTAAGTCCGCTTTCCAGACACCTAAGATGTCGGGCTGCTGGGACGCAGTTTCAGATGAAGCGAAAAGGGCGGATGCGCCGAACAGAGCTACGGCCAAAAGCTTTCCCATGGTCGGCCAAAGTATAGCATCGGGTCGCCGCCCGTAAAAACATCTGCGGCGACTTAACCCGCGCTCTCCGGCGCAAGTTTCTGCACTCCCGGCGCATCGTCGCCTAGCCAATCCGGATGCCTCGCCGTCGTATCAAAATGCGCTGACGTCTTAAACAATTCGTAATGTCCGGATGCGGCCGCCTCTTGCGTTTTAGCCAGCAGTGCGGCTACCTGCTGCTCGTCCATCACATGGAACGTCTTCGCCGCCTGAAATGCCTGATCCAGAGCCTGCTGCTTATCGATTCCGGTAATGACAACCGATGTGGGCAGGTTCAGCGCATAATGCAGGCAATCGAGCGGTTCAACCGTTTTGCTCTTCAAAATAATTCCGTCCCCGCCGCCAAAGGGCTTCATTCCCAGCACGCCGATCTGTTGCTCCACCAGCTTCGGCAGCACTAATTGCGCAAAGCTGCGGAAGTGAGCGTCCATCACGTTCAGCGGCATCTGCACGGTGTCGAACCGAAAGCCGTGCTTGGCCGCTGTTTCGAGCATGTAGAGATGAACGTGCGGATCTTTGTGGCCGGTGAATCCAATGAACCTGATCTTGCCTGCCTGCTTTGCCGCCACCACTGCTTCCATCGCGCCGCCCTCGGCAAAGATTCGATCCGGATCATCAAACCGAAGCACTTCGTGGTGCTGCACCAGATCGATGTGGTCGGTCTTGAGCCGCTCCAGAGAAGTTTCAATCTGACGCGCCGCCACTTCCTTCGTCCGGCCATCGATCTTTGTCATCAGAAAAACCTTTTTTCTGTAGCCATCCTCGGCCAACGCATTTCCCATGCGGATCTCGCTTTGGCCCTTGTTGTAGTCCCACGAGTTATCCATGAACGTAATGCCGCGATCGATCGCTTCGTGAATCAGCCGCGTAGTTTCCGCTTCGGTCACCTCTGGTTTGGCGATGTGCGATCCGCCCATTCCAATCGCCGATACGGTCTCGCCGGTTCGTCCGAGCTGGCGGTACAACATTTCACCCCGAAGCTCCCCTGGAGAATCGACCCGCGGCAGCTTCGTCGCTTCAGGGCCGCTTCCCGGAACCGTTGCCTGTGTCGCGCTCTGCTGGCCTAAACCAGCCGAGCCGGCCAACCCGCCCGCTACTATGCCGCACAAGAATTTCCGTCTTTCCATTGCGTCCTGCTTCTCTCTTTCTTCCATGGGACATCTTCTTCAGACTCCGCGTTTCACCGGTAATCGAGCATCCCTCGGAGGACCGCTCTGCTAGAATCGTGGTCGAAAAAACAGATGGCGATTCAGCGAGAGTCTGCCCCTACGATCCCGGCGCAATCTGCTCTCTTACGGCTCAGCGTGGGTCAATTCGCGGAAAGATTCCGGGCCGAAGTGATTCCCCTGAGCAATACCTTCGGCTATTTCTGCGCATCCGTGCCGATGAGCGAAGAAGTTCTGAAAGAGTACCTCGAAGAGCCTGTTGCCGCCCTCCCGCCATCACTCGCAGCCATGCTTCCCCGGATTTCCATCTTGCTCGTTCCCTACCTGGAACGCTCCGAACGGGGACCCGGTAAAACAAAGCGAATAACCCGGGCAGCCCTGGAAAAGATCGCGGATTTCGTGGTAGCCGAGCGCCCTGCAGATGGACACCAATCCTGGGCTTCTCAGGTGAGCTTCGAGAACGAGACCGTGCTAGTCTTCGCCCTCAAGGAGCAGGACGTCGCGGAGTACCATTATCGCCTCTATCGCCGCCTCGCCGCCCTGGTTGCTGAAAAATGGTCGCCCGAAGTAGCCGCAGGTTACAAAGCCATAATTCGGGACGAGCTCACCAACAGCGTTCATGGCGAGGTGGATGACGAGAGCTGGCAGGCCAAGCAATCTTTACGGCGCCGGCAAACCAATCTCAAGCGCGAAAGTCCTCTGTTCGCGGATTACGTTCGGCAATCATTCATCGATACGCTGACTTTGTATCTGCACGGCATCTGCTGCGATATCGACGTCGAGACCGGACCGCGCCAATTGCCCAGCCGTTATCTCCGGAAGCGCCTCAGCCTTCTGAAGTCCTTTTACCCGCCGCCTTCGGGCTACATTCTCTTTCCTGAAGAAAACGATCAGGCCAGTACCAGCACGGAACCGCGACCGTAAGGGAGCGGGATCGCCAACGCGCATTCGGCAATTTGCTACTACGGCACGTTCTGGAACACAGGAGTCTCGGAACGATATGGCGTCAATCGGGGCGGTGTCGTGTCCGGTTCCAGAAGCCACGCAGTGCGCTTAGGATAGTAGTCCAACAGCTGCTTGTTTTTATCGGCCCCAAGATCGTGCGCCCAAACAACGCGTGCATGGTCGATATCGGCTGCATTGTGAACCCACTCCTGGAACATGTGGCGCGGTCCATAGCGCACGAATACCAGTTGGCCGCCTGAAATCCTCGCGAGCTGATTTTCGACCGAAGCGCGGCCTTGCGGGTCGGAGCCGTTGATGAAGTCCCAAGTCTCGTATTGCGCCGCGGCGGATAAGACGTCTTGATTCCCGACCGCATGTACTCCATACCAGAACACGAAATGCGCCGTGCAGAGCAGCATCAGAAGATTGCCGAACTGGGGCATAAGCAAGCGTCCCCGGAAAGCTAAACGATTTAGCCGGTCGAGTCCTAACACGCTGGCGAGCACGAAAAGACAAGTCACCGCAGCGATGTAATGCGGATAGAAATAGGGGAAGAAGTTACTGCCCAAACTGAAAACAAGAAGGGCAAAAACAACCCACGCGAACCGGAATTCGCGGATGCTTGCGAGGAACGCAACAAATGCCAGATAGAGCGGCGGGAGAAGGAAGAAGCGGTAGAAGCGCGCGCGAAAAAGCAGCCGGTGCCAATATTGTCTCGGTGTATCCGTGCCCTCGCCATGAATAGCCGTTTCTGCCCGGTAGTCGAGCTCCTGCTCCGCATTCAGGTGGACATGAGGCACAGGATTCGGCTGTAAGGTGAACGTTGCCGGGACACCGTATTGATATCGATAAAGGGTATAGGGAAGCGTCGTCCAGCTACCCGTCACGCGCTCTGTTCTGAATCAGCACCAGCACGCCGCCGCACGCCAGTATTGGCGCCAGTACGGCTGCTGCCTTTGCCAATTTGCGCCATTCCTTGCGATACCGTAGCCATGGAATCAGGAACAGCGCCACACAGATGAGCAGAAGAACGAACTCGTAAGGACGGGTAAGCATCTGTATGGTGAGTCCTAATCCCAGCAGAGCGGCATCGCGTCCCCGGTAAGCTTGACGCAAGCGCGGAAGCGATCCGAAAACGAGGCAACCCGCGGCAGCTGACAAAGCGCCACCCCAATAGCAGTTCGCCCAATAGCTGAGAGGACCGAACTCGAACACGGCGAGCAGTCCGCCTACCATCGCCCACTCGGGTGTGGTCCATGCCCGAAGCATCCAGTAGCATAGCCCGCACAACGCTCCGATCGTGAAGAGCACACCCGCCCAGGGAAGGCCGAAGATCATCCAGGCCGATCCCAGCACCACACCTTGCCCCAGCGGATAAATGGAACTGTAAGTGGGGCGTTGCAGTACGAAAATCTGTTCGAAAAACTCCGGCATGACGTGCGGCGGATTGGCCAGGCGCAGATGCCTTAGGGTATCCGCGAGCAGCAAATAGCTGAAATCGTCCGAGCCGCTCGGAACAGGTACAGGATGATGGTGCAGCAACGTCAGCCGAAGTGCAACAGGAAGCGCCGCGAGAACAATCGTGCACAATATGGGTTTTTGGGCGAGACTTCGAGCGTATTTCTGAAGCGACGCGCGCCCCAGCACGATTAGAGCGAGCAGAAGCGCAATCGACAGCTCGACAAAATCGCTGAGTCCGAAGCCGAGCGCGTCATTTGGAGATAGGAAGGTCCGCACGGGAATGAGGAATGCATTCCTCCGGATTTCACGCCTTAGGCCCTACCCGGCGGGCGCATTGTGCGTCTGCGCCGCACCCGCCAGCCCTAGATCCGGCGCGCACGCCTTCATCGCTTCAATGCAGAACGCGATGTGCTCGTCGAGCGCTACCCCGAGTTCCTGTGCTCCGTTAAGAATGTCGTCCCTGCTGACCATTCGAGCAAATGCTTTGTCCTTGAGCTTTCGTTTCACCGAAGACACGTCCACTTCATAAATGCTTCGACCCGGTTTAACGTAAGCGCAGGCGGTCAAAAACCCAGTCACTTCGTCACAAGCAAATAGCGCGCGTTCGAGGAGTGAGACGCGCGGTACGCCGCTATAATGCGCGTGCGACAGAATAGCGCGCCGCGTCACTTCGTCTACTCCGCGCTGCGCCAAAATCGGCTCACCCTTCATCGGGTGATCGGGAGCTGCGGGATGAATCTCCCAATCGAAATCATGCAGCAGCGCCGTCACCGCCCACTGCTCCTGATCTTGGCCGAACTTCTTCGCATACGCCACCATGCACGCCTCCACGCCTAACATGTGGCGTCTCAAGCTGTCGCTCTGCACAAATTCACAGACGATCCGCCATGCTTCTTCTCTGGTCATCGTGCGCTCCCAATCACGATCGCGTTAAACCGTTAGCCCCGCTAGCTTCTGAACAGCCGCAAATGTATCCGCTTCGCTCGCCGATTTGTCCGGACGGTAGCGCTTCACGCGCGCGAACCGCAATGCGAGACCGCTCTCATAGCGCGGGCTGATCTGAATTTCATTGAAAGCTATTTCCACCACCAGCTTCGGCTCGAGAGACACGGTGTAGCTATCGCGCCCGATCTCCATTTTAAGAAATTCTTGCGTTTGCCACGCCAGCATCTCGTCCGTCAAGCCTTTGAAGGTCTTGCCCAGCATGGCGAACCCGCCCTTCTCCGTATCTCGCGCGCCCAGATGCAGATTGCTCAACCATCCTTGCCGCCGCCCGTTGCCCCATTCGGCCGCCAGTACAACCAGGTCCAGCGTTCGCGCCTGCTTGATCTTGAGCCAGCTTTGACCGCGTGCTCCCGCCGCATAGCTCGCCTCTCTGGATTTCGCCATGATTCCCTCATGCCCGCGATCGAGAGCCGTATGCAAGAAGTGCTCCGCGCGGTCGCGATCCGTTGTGAAGACATGCGGCACCAGGGTCTCTGGCCGAGCAAGCCTTGCCAGCTCCTCAAATCGCCGTCTCTGTGGCTCATCAATGAGCGGAGCGCCGTTCAAATAGATCAGATCAAACCAGAACGGATTCATCGGCAGCTCGCTCATCATTCGCTCGACGTTCAGCTTGCGGCCGAATCTGCGCATCGAAACCTGAAAGGGTTGGGGGCGGCCTTCTGGATCGAGACTTAGCACCTCGCCATCCAGGATCAAATCTCTCGCGGGAAGAGATCGCACCGACTGGACAATCTCGGGCACGGCAGCGCTCACATCATTCGATCCTCGGGAAAAGATGACAACCTGATCTCCGGATTTATGCGCTTGCACGCGCGCGCCATCGAATTTGTACTCCAGCGCGGCTTCTCCTAATTCGCCGAGCGCTTCCGTGACGTCATCGGCAGTTTGCGCCAGCATAGGCTGTACCGGCCGAAACAACTGGATTTCAAACTGTAAGAGGCCAGCCTCGCCCTTCTCGAGAACGGCCCGTGCGATGCTCGCCCCGCCTCCGGCCATCATCGCCGCCCGGCGAATACGGTGTGCCGGCAAACCGGAAGCCTTCGCCAGAGCATCCAGCATCACGCCCTCCAGCGCGCCTTGTCGCAGCTCGCCAATGAGAAGACGGGTTAGAAAGTGTTGCTCCGCTTCCGTCGCGCGCGTCAGGATGCGATTCAAGAGTTCGCGTTTTCGCTGCTCGGAACCCGGCCCTCGTATCGCAGCCACTTCCTGCAAAGCGCGATCCACTTCCACGATTTCCAGACTGCTGCTCTGAGCGGCTTCGCTCGTTGCGTCCCGTAGCGTGGCATAGCCGATTCCGATCCGCCCCTGTCGCGTCATACCCGACAAGAACGCCACCGAGATTTCGACTTCTTCTGGATTCAGCTGTTTGAGAAGCCCGGTCAGGAGATCCGTTTTCTCTAAGCGTTTCGTCGTATTTGTTATGCGGCGGGATGTCTCGACGACCTGGGCGAGCAGCATATAGGAGGCGTTGAGAGTTCGGCGAGCCTAGCGCGTTGAAGCGGCATTCGCGCTCGAAGAACGCTCGAGCGCCGCACGATCCCAACCGGCTAGCTTCGCCGCGGCTTCATACGAGCTTTGCAGGAATTCCAGCACAGCATCATCCGGCGAATTCAGTCCACGCACATCCTCATACTTCAGTATGAATTCTTTAAGCTCGGAACTATAGAAAGCCTTCGCGGGTTGAACTTCTTCCTTAGCGAGCCCAACCGGTTCCGGTGAGGCATAACAATAGAACGCTGGCGCTCCGAAGCCTCCATTGCCCGGCCAAAACCCGCCGCTGATTACCTCGTGCGAATAGGCCTCCCGTGTAATCGCATCCGCCCCAGGCCGGGGAGGAGCGGGCCGCCCGGAGAATCGAGTCACAGCCAAATCGAAGCTGCCCCAGAAAAAATGTACCGGGCTGGACTTGCCAATAAAGCGCGCCCGGAAAAGCTTGAACAACCTATCGGAGCTTCGTAGAATGCACCAGAAGCGGTAAACGAATTCCCTGTCATAGGACGCGTGTTGTTGATCCTCTGCAAAAGGAATTGGGTCGCTGACCTCAACCGGCTTTGGATTGATCTTCACGTCGATATCAAGCGATCGAAGCAGATCCAAATATTCTTCATAGAAAGCCGCCACGGACTGTGGCCGAAGCTCGATCGACCTGCTGTCGCCAGAACTCACCCGGGCGTGCAGACGATGGTCGATAAAGTCGAATTCAACGTCGAACAAATCGCCGTCGTAGGGCATCGAGGAGGTCGATAACCCCCGCGCCGTCAGATAGAGAGGTACGTTCCACCAATGATTCACTAATGGGGTAAGCGCCAGCCGCGTTTTCCCCACAATCTGCATCCACATGTGAAGCGTTGTGGCGGTCTCTTTCCATTCGTCCCAAGGCAGGGCCGGCCAAAGCTCGACTGCGGACGGATGTGCTTTCATGAGTCCTCCCCTTGTCGCGTTGCCCCGCGACTGGGCAAGCTCACAATCAATTATGACGAGCCGGCCACCTGGTGGGTGAGCCATCGTCCCAGTTGGAGCTCGCTCCCATTGAACAATTCGGTTCTACCGCCATTATCCGATCGGTTCCACCCGCTCTTGGAAATCGATTCCGGGCGTAAGATTTGATGAACTCCGCCGGATCCAACCGCCCCTCACTATCCGTGAAATTGATCGGGAAAGTTGGCATCGGCGCCATACCCGCTCTTGCGCCGCTTGCCTCCGCTGCAACGTGCAGGTGGTAAGTCAATTCGAGCTCTTCCAGCACATCTTCTTGCCCAAAATCCGCGCAGTTCCAATTCCGCCATTGGCGATGTTCCGCTATCTGCCGCAGTTGAGAACAAATCTCCGGTGTGTATCGATCAAGACGTCTCATGGCGATAAGCGATACTGCACGTATCACTCCAACTCCTCGGCAGGCTGGACGTGAACAAAGACGTGCTGGATTTTCGAATTCTTGCCGCGAATTGCTTCTTCCACACGCTCAGCGATCGAATGTCCTGCGGCGACGGACAATTGGCCGCTTACATCAACGTTCAGGCCCACCAGAAACGCCGGCCCGCTACGACCCACGAAACATTCGCCCAAATTCAACACTCCAGGTATTTCCAGAGCCACCCGGCGGACTTCGTCCTCGACTTCTTCGGGCGAAGCAGAGGCCGGATTATCTCTGGCCACGCGAATCTCAAAAAGGTGAACAGCCAATTTGCGCAGCGCGACGCTCCGGCCGGGAAGCATGTTGTACCAGAGAAACGGCGCGCTGAAGCCTTTCGTGCTCGCGAGTCCGCGTACTCCGTAGCGCGTCAGGATCTCCCGGGTCTCTTCGAGCGGATCTATTCGCACTCCAATGTCATCACGAACGCCGGAACGCTGGGCGACAACCTGCAATGCAAGGTCCGCGTTGGCCTGGCTCACTTCAAAAACCTTTACCTCCTCGTATCCGGGCCTCTCCGGCCCCTGATACGACATGGCCTTGATGAGTTCTGGAAGCGTGAAACACTTCTCGTGCCAGAACGTGCGTGGATGTGTAAAGGGCGCAGCGCCGCCGGATTCGGTCGCGCCACAGTAGAAGCAGTTGAAGCGGCCCAGCCGGTCATTGTTTTCAAATGCCCACGCTACGTCCCCCAGCCGAAGTGTATTGAATGGAGAACCGCTCCATCGCAGGAAAACGTATGCTCTGCCGCTGCTCAGTGACATATGCGAAATCGTACCCGGGCAGCCGCGATCTCTTCAGTCAGCTGCAAGTCCTGAACTGCTCGTCTATTTCCACTCGATAACCCGCCGCGAGTGCGTTTGTTTCATTTGCCATTCCTACAACCGCCATCAGCTCGCCGAAAATTTCATCTGTCATGCCCTTATTCCGGGCCGAAGCCGAATGCGACGCCATACAGTACGGGCATTGATTGGTCGCGCTCACCGCAAGGTAGATCAACTCCTTCGTCAGCGCGTCCAGTGCCCCTGGAGCCATCACCTGCTTAATGTCTTCCCACGTTCTGCGCAGGGTCGAAGGATTTTTTGCAAGCGATTTCCAGAAATTGTTAACTGAATCCGTCTTCCGAGTCGACATGATGTCGTCATAAACCTCGCGCACTTCCGGACTGGCGTCTGCGTATTCAACCATTACATTCTTCCCCAGAGAAGTATTATGTCGCGCCTCAAGAATTACCGATCAAGATTCCAGCAATGAAGACCAGCACGCCGCCGAGCACGACCTGCAGAGCCGCCCGCATCAGTGGCGTGTCCAAATAATGCTGCCGAACCCAGCTAATTACCGCGAGCTCAACTGCCACCACGATAATCGCCACCGTCGTCGCGATCCGAAAATCAGCAATCAGGAACGGCAAAGTATGGCCGATCCCGCCTGCTGTCGTCATAATGCCGGTTATCACGCCCCGCATAACAGGGCTCCCTCGCCCGGTCAGAAGTCCCGTATCAGAAAGCGCCTCCGCGAAAGCCATCGAAATTCCGGCGCCCACCGACGCCGCGAGTCCCACCAGAAACGCATCCCAGCTTTTATGCGTGGCGAAGGCCGACGCGAAAACGGGCGCGAGCGTCGATACCGATCCGTCCATTAGACCCGCCAAGCCCGGCTGCACGAACTGCAGCACAAACATACGGCGATGCGCTTCATCCTCTTCCTTGCGGATTTCTGGCGTCAGCTCTTTCTTCTCAATCGACTCCGCGGCCGCGGTATGTTTGGCCTCAGCTTCGGCCAAATCGCCGAGCAGCTTGCGGGTGGATGCGTCCGTCGTCCGTTGCACCGCCAGCGCGTAAAACCGGCGCGTCTCGGATTCCATCGACTCGATCGCCTTGCGCACTGCATTGGGGCCGATGCGTTCTACCAACCACACCGCGGGCCGTGATACGAACCCTTTCACATCCTGACGCCGAATGAACGGGATGTGCTCGCCGAAGCGCGAACGATACAGCTCGATCAGCCTCGCCCGGTGTTCAGATTCCTCCGCCTGCATCTCATCGAGCAGCTTCGCGGTCGCTGGATAATTCTCCTGGAGACCATCGGCGAACTCCCCGTAAATCCGGCCATCCTCCTCTTCGAGAGTAATTGCCACAGCCAAAATCTCCCGTTCAGAAAGGTCCTTGAAATTCTTGGGCATAGTTCGTTTTCTTAGACGCCTTCTCCGCCGGGCAATTACCGGTGTGCAGCCATCTTACCCGAAGGATAAAATAGAGACACGCAAGCTGCTGAAAAGAAATACGTGAGGCGATCTTCCACCAAAGCCGATCATGATCAGGCTTAGACCAGGCTCTCGCCGCGTCATGCGAGTAATGCTCGCAGCTCTTTTCGCCCTCCTGATTCTGGGCCTCATCGCTCCTTTCATAAGCGCTGGCCGCTTCAGCGGACGGATTCAGCAGGCTCTTGAGCTTTCCCTTGGGCGCAAGGTTCATTTCAGCAAGGCGCATTTCACGCTCCTTTCCGGCCCTGGATTTTCGCTCGAGGACGTCATCATTGACGAAGACCCACATTACGGTCTCGAGCCCTTCGCCTATGTGACCACTCTCAACGCTCATCTGCGGCTCGACAAACTGCTGGCCGGCCGCATGGCGTTTTCAAATTTGCAGCTCGTGGACCCCTCCTTGAATCTTGTTAAGCGCAGCGATGGAACCTGGAATGTTGTCGAGTTAGTGGAGCGCTTCAGCGCGCCCCGTCGTGTGCCTCTCAATTTGTTTCCCGCTGTGAATGTCTCTGGCGCGCGAATCGATTTCAAGTTCGGAGCGCGCAAGACCACGCTTTACATCGCCGACACGGAACTGACGATCTATCCTGAGCATTCCGGAAAACTCTACATTCAGTTCTCCGGTTCCCCGGCCCGAACCGATCGCGCGGGAAACGGCTTTGGACATCTGCGCGGCGCAGCGACCTGGACCCTCAACGGGCACGGTTCCGCGGCGAACGAGTTGCAAGCCGACATCGTCCTCGATCCGAGTAATTTAAGTGAAATGACTACTCTAATCGAAGGCCATGACGCCGGCGTGCACGGCACCGTCAGCTCGCATGCTCGCCTTGAAGGTCGCGTAACGGATCTGCGCGTTTCCGGTGAATTGCATCTGGAGGACGTCCACCGCTGGGACCTGTTACCTTCGAGCGGCGAAGATTGGCGGATACGATATCAAGGCGGCATCGATCTGCTTACCCACCGCTTTGACCTCGAGACATCCCCTTCGCATCCGGGCGAGCCAACCCCCGTCGTACTGCAGGTGCGTGTCGTGGATTTTCTTACCCGCCCAGCATGGGCGATCTTCGCAAGGCTGGATAAAGCGCCTGTTCAGGGCTTGTTGCCGCTCAGTCGCCGCATGGGCTTGGCGCTGCCAGAAGGACTTAAGCTCCAAGGGACGCTCGATGGGGTAATCGGTTATTCGAATACCGCGGGTCTCACGGGTGGCGTGGTCCTCAATGATCTCACCGCGGCGCTCCCCAATATTCCACCACTCAGCGCCACGCTGGCGAAGGCAAACATTTCCGCCGATTGTGTGCATTTCGAACCTGCTGCCATTCAGACGCCGCTCGGTGACACCTTGCAAGCTGGCGGCGATTATTATCTGTCCAGCCGCCAAACCGTTGTTTCCTTGTACATGGACGGATTCCCGGTACCTGCGCTGAAAAATACGCTAAATGCATGGTCCGCGAGTCCATCCGCTCTCGCCTTTCTTGACGCTGGAAATATCACCGGCGAACTCGTTTATCACGGCGAAGCGGCGACTCCCCAGACATGGTCGGGACAATTCCAGTTTTCTGCTTCGAAATTTACTCCTCCCGGATTAGCCATTCCTCTCGACCACGCGGAAGGCCGGATTTCGTTTGACAATTCCACGCTTGATCTCAGCCGCTTCGTTGCGGCGTTGGGCCAGCAGGTGGTTCGTGGAAGCTATCACTACAACGCTCTTGCAAAACGTCCGGAGCGCATCCATCTGGATGTACCTGCGGCGGATCTCGTCCAGATCGAAGCGGCGCTCGACCCCACGCTGCGAGCTCAAGGTCTTTTGGCCCGCCTGCGTTTTACTCATCGCGCCATTCCGCCCTGGCTTGCGGCGCGCAATTTGGAAGGGGATCTCACTATTGGGCGATTCTCTGTAAACAAGAACAGTCTTGGTCCTTTCTCCGCGCATATCCTGTGGCAGGGCCCAAAAGTTCAGTTCACTTCGCTTCAATTGAATTTGCCCGAAGGCCAGATACGCGCCAATGGAACCGTTGACCTCGCCTCGTATTCTCCGCGTTATCGCTTCGCCGGTAACGTGAGCGCGTTCCCTTGGCGGGGTGGTCTGTTGAACGCCGATGGCGAATTTCAAACCTATGGAACGGGCGCCGAGAGTCTTCAGCACTTGCACGCTGTCGGGACATTTTCAGGAGAAGATCTTAACCTCTCCGCCGACGACGTCTTCAGCAAAGCATCCGGCCTGTTTGATTTCTCTTTTGCGAATGGGTGGCCTGACCTTCGGCTTTCGAATATTCAGGCTTCCGATGGCGAAGACGCATGGAATGGCGAAGCGGCAAGCCAGAGCGATGGCAAACTCGTCTTCGATCTCGAACATGCGGGCCGCCAGCGGCGCGTCATCAGCTCTCTAGCGCCGGAAAACCCCGCCATATCGACCTCCAGTACCAAGCTCGCCAGTCGTTAGCGGGAGTTCCGCAATCTTCTCCGCTAAAATCGAGATGCAAGGATGCAAGATGTTGAATCCGCCGAAGCGCGTTGCCGCGTCGTCCACCATCTAAATCAATTTCTCAGGCGGCTACGTCAATATCACAGCGAAGCGGAGTGGACCACGGCAGTCCTCGATGCCGTTTCTGATTTCGTCAGCCAGGCGGCGCTATTTGCAAATGACAGCCACGGATTGCATTTGCGCCGCCAATTCAATCTCCACATCCCCGAAAGCCTGTCATTCCCGCTAAGCTCCGCTCCTGCGTTCGCAACAGCTATCGAATCAAAAGATCCCGTCATTGCTTTGCGAACTGCGGCGGAAGTCACAGAGTGCCTCAGCGGCTCTGACCCGGGAGAGCGTGCTCTTATCGTTCCCATCCTCAATGGATCGCGTGTCGTCGCGGTGCTATTCGCAGCCAACCAGGATCAAATTGATGTAAACGCCCTGGAGTTAGTCGCCGGAATGGCTTCTCTTGTTCTGGAACGCCAGTCTGCATCGCCGCTGAAAATAGTGAGCTGAATTTGGCAGCAAATTATCCCCGTCTTTTACTTTGTACGCTACTGGTAGCGTCCACGATTCCACTCCTCCCAGCTTCGTCAGCCGCTTCTCTTAACGGCTTGCACGGAACCGCGACCGTGAGGGAGCGTTCAGCACGAACTGCTGCTAAGACCACCGGTACAAAGAAGAAGAAAACTGCGCAGCTTCCCCCAAAACCTCCGATGCCTAAGGTCGTCGGCGCAGCCGGGCTGATCGCCGTCGCACAGCACCAGCTCGAAATAGGTAATCCGCAAGCCGCGGTCGAATCCGCTACATCTGCCTCGACCAAGGCTCCCATTCTCGATGATTACGCGCAATACATCCGTGCTCAGGCCGAATACCAGTTAAAGAACTACGCCGAAGTAGCTAAATCAGTAACCCATGTTTTCAATCAGTCGCCCGTTTCGCCATTCGTCGGACCCGCGGCCGCTCTCGCGGTTCGCTCGGACTTAGATAGCGGCAGCCCCAAAGACGCACTCGATTTGGTCAAAAAATATCACGATCAGATTCCGCAACCCCAGGCCACTCTGCTTCTCGCCCGATGCTTTGATGTAACTGGCGATCTCCCGCAATCCGCTGAATATTATCAGCGCGTTTACTACAATTACCCGACCGCGAAAGAAGCAACCGATGCCGCGAATGCGCTTGTAGATCTGAAACAGCGCCTCGGTGATGCCTATCCGCCGCCCATGCCTACAGCGATGATCGGCCGCGCGCAAAAGCTGTTTGAGGCGAAAGATCCGTCTGCCGCCCGCATAGAGCTCGCCGCTGCCATTCCTCAGCTCGGAGGCGCTGAACGCGATTTAGCTCGTGTGCGTTTGGGTGAAGCCGATTTCCTCAGCAACAACACACAAGCGGCGTTTTCATATCTCCTGGCGCTGAAAGTCGATGATCCCGAAGCTGACGCCGAGCGTCTCAGCTATGTCATCCGCTGCGCTCGCAAGGCCGACCGGCATGCCGATGTGAAGCCCTATCTCAAGCAGCTCGAGCAGCAACATCCAAATTCGCTTTGGCGTTTGGATGCTCTCATTCTTGTTGCGGATGAGGCTCGAACGGACAACGACGTCGGTACTTACATGCCGCTCTACCAGGCCTGCGCCACGACTTTTCCGAAGGACCCAAGATCTGCATGGTGTCACTGGCGAATCGCGTTCGAAAGTTACCGCAAAGACGCGGACGACACCAGCGATCTCCTGCGAAGCCAAATCCAGCAGTATCCCGAATCAATCGATGTGAATGACGCGCTCTATTTCCTGGGCCGCTTGTTGGAACGAAAGAATGATGCAGCGTCCGCCCGGGCCTGCTATGAAGAGCTCATCGCGCGCTTTCCCAACACTTACTATGCAATCGTGGCGCGCGATCGTCTCAAGCAGCCCAGCGTTCAAGCGGCAACGCCCAGCCCCGCTATGCTCGAGTTCCTGCGCTCTGTTCCCTGGCCGCCGCGCGAGCAATTCCCGAGTTTCACTCCTGGGAACACTGCCCAAAGCCGCCTCAATCGCGCACAACTGCTTCAGCTTACCGGTCTCGATAATTTTGCCGAAACTGAGCTGAAATTCGGCGCTCACATTGACGGCGAGCAGGAAAACGTCTACGCCTATGAGCTGGCAAAATTCGCCGCGGCTCGCAATGCCCCTGATCAGGCCATGCATTACATCAAAGCGTACGCTCCCGGATATCTTTATATGCCGCTCGATGAAGCACCCGTTACTTTTTGGCAGCTGGCTTTCCCGCTCCCCTATCGGGCTTCCATTCAGCAGCATTCGTATGAGCAAGGTCTCGATCCATTCCTTGTCGCTGCGCTCATCCGCCAGGAATCTGAGTTCAATGTAAAAGTAATCTCTCACGCCAACGCCTACGGCCTTATGCAGCTGTTGCCTTCAACAGGCCGCGAGCTCGCGCGCCATTTCGGTATTCGCCGGCTCAGCGCGATTCAACTGCTGATGGCCGACCGTAATATCCAGCTGGGCACATACTTCTTTCGCAACTTACTCAATTCTTATGGTGGCCAGATCGAGCTCACCCTCGCCTCCTACAACGCCGGTCCGGGCCGCGCGAATCTCTGGCGCACCTGGGGTCCATTCCGCGAACCGGCCGAGTTCGTCGAAACAGTTCCATTCCACGAGACCCGCGGCTATATCCAAATCGTTCTTCGAAACGCGGATGTCTATCGCCGCCTGTACGCCGGCACGGTCCCAGACGTCCCTGCTTACCATCCCAAGCCCGCGCCGAAACCGAAGCCGAAAAAGAAAAGGACTCACCACGCGTGACCGGAAGTATAGGGCCAAACTTTCGAAGTATTCTGGTGCGAGCCGATGCAAAAAGGCGAACAACTGATGAATGCTGCCGTTCTGCGTAGTTTGGGGAAACCGCCCCGGTTCGAACACTTCCCTGACCCCACTGCGGGGGAGAACGAGACCATTGTGCAGGTTCGCGCCGCCTCGCTCAAACCCGTTGAAAAGCAGATGGCCAATGGGTCGCATTATGCCAGCCCGCGCGAACTGCCCGCAGTGTGCGGCATGGACGGGGTTGGGCTGCTCAACGATGATGCCCGTGTGTTTTTTGCCGGGTGCCGATCGCCCTATGGTGCCATGGCGCAGCGAACGGTAGTGGCACGAGCCCGCTGCTTTGCTCTTCCTGACGCTCTCGACGACATCACCGCCGCGGCCATCATCAACCCTGGAGTGTCAGCGTGGCTTACGCTCACTTGGCGCGCGAGGCTTGCCGCGGGCGAGAGCGTCCTGATCCTCGGCGCCACCGGTGTTACGGGCAAGCTTGCCGTTCAAATGGCCAAATCCTTGGGCGCTGGCCGCATTATCGGCGCGGGTCGCAACGAACAGAGTTTGGCCGCCCTGGGCGAACTCGGCGCAGACGCGACTATCCAGCTGAACAGTCCAGACCAGGACCTCACTCAGGTGTTCGTTCGCGAAGCCCGCGACACTGGATTCAACGTCATTATCGACTACGTGTGGGGACGCCCCACCGAGGCGCTACTCGCGGCACTAACTCGCCGCGAATTTGTCGCCGCGACAACCGAGACTCGTCTCGTCCAGGTGGGCGAGAGTGCCGGGCCGACCATCTCGCTTCCGGCCGCCGTGCTGCGCAGCACAGGTCTCACAATTCTCGGAACTGCCGGCATCCCGCCTCACAACGTTCTCATCGACGGTTTCCAGCAGGTCACGACGCAGGCAGCCAATGGCGCACTCCGCATCAATACCGAGCGGGTCCCCCTAAGCGATATCGAGGAAGCATGGCAGCGCGACCAAAGTGGGCGCAGATTGGTCATAATTCCGTAGCTCACCGCCCCGCTTTGCCAAACTTACTCCTGCCTCGAACGAACGTACTGCAATAATCCCCTTAATGTCCAAGTGCCTCTTTTTCGCGCTGCTCCTTTCTTCCGTTTCTTTCGCTCAAACAGCACAGACGTATGCCGAAAAGCTCGGCTGGAAGAAGAGCGATCGGGTGCTGATTCTTCACATGGACGACGCCGGAATGTCATATGACTCAGACATCGGCATCGAACAAGTACTCGAAAAGGGTGCGGCGCGTTCGCTCAGCGTCATGATGCCCACGCCGTGGGTCCCGCATATCGTCCACTACATCAACGCGCATCGCGGAACCGATGCGGGTCTTCATCTCACTCTCACCTCTGAATGGCATGAATACCGTTGGGGGCCGCTCGCAGGAGCCGCAGCGGTACCGGGCTTGATTGACTCGGAAGGCGCTCTTTGGAACTCGGTTGCCGGAGTGGTTACGCATGCCAGTGCGGACGAAGTCGACCGCGAAATTCGTGCACAGCTCGAGCGTGCCGAGCGGATGGGTTTTCATCCCACGCACCTCGATTCGCACATGGGAACGCTCTTCGCCACGCCTGCCTTTCTCGAAAAATACGTGCGGCTCGGAATCGAGAAGCAGATCCCAATCATGCTGCCGGGCGGCCACGATACGTACATCCAGGAGGATCGAAAGAACGCCGCGATCGAACAACTCAAAGCGGAGGGCAAATATCAGCCCGGAATGGCTCTACCGCCAGATCCGGCTTTAGACCAAGTTCGTGCGATTGGTGAAAAACTTTGGGGCGCTGGCCTCCCCGTTCTCGACGATCTTCACAATACGAGCTATGACTGGAAAATCCCACCGGAGGCCCTCAATGATGACAACCGGCTGCGTCACTGGCGCACCCAGCGCTACATGGAGACTTTGCGAGAGCTCAAGCCCGGCTTAACGATGGTCATCATGCACTGTACCGCGCCGACCCCGGTCTTCGCCCAGATCACTGACTCCGGGGCCCTGCGCAAAGCCGACATGCTGGCCATGCTCGATCCTGATTTTCAGGCATTCTTGAAGAACGAGGGCTTTGTCGTGACTACTTGGCGGGAAGCTTATGAGCGGCGAAAGCGCGGTGACACATCGGTGAAATAATTCCGGCTCTCGTTGTCTCAATAACTTACGCTTCAAAACCTGCCTGGAACCGCCCCGCTCGCTTAACCTCCCGTGCTATTTCATTTCAGGAGGCAAATAGCCATGACACGTCATCAGGCTCGAAGAGAGCGCCGCGCTGCAGAGCGCAAAGCCAAAAAAGCCGAGGAGAAGAGGAACCGTACACTCGTGATGCCGGTGCGGGCGCATGAGCCTTGCCTCGAGCCGGAGGCTGGGTTCGTTTCGCAAATCCGTACTCGCGCCGAAATTAATCGCGCCAACGCTCAGCGGTCCACAGGGCCTCACAGCTCGGAAGGGAAATTGGCTTCGTCCGGCAATTCGCTCAAGCACGGCCTCGCCTCAGGCAAAGTCATCATTCCAGGCGAAGATCCCGCCGCCTTCGAAGCTCTCTTGCGCGACCTATTAGAAGAACATCAGCCTGCCAACGCCACCGAAGAGATCCTGGTCAACGAAATGGCCCAATCGTATTGGCTTACCCAACGCGCCATTCGCCTCCAGAATGAATGCTTTACCGAAGAGGGCATCGACGAAAAGCGCCTCGCTCTCTTCCTCCGCTATCAAACCACTCACGACCGTGCTTTCCATAAGTCTATGAGCGCTCTGCTGCGCCTGCGTAGGGGTCGGGCATGCCCGGCCCTTGGCTTCGTTTCGCAGGCCGGCAGCCCTGATACCGCTGAACGGAACCGCGCGCGTGAGCAAGCGGCCCGCAAAACTGGCTTCGTTTCGCAGACTCACGGCGATTCCCCCCGAGCCGGCCAGTTCGTTTCGCAAAATGCCCCCGACGAAACCCGCCAGAATCGCCAATCTCTGGTCGAAGCCGCTTGAAAAAGTAGCCGCTCCAAGGTATCGTTTGGTATCCTCTCCCCCTTAAGGAGAAAAAGTTCGTGAACACCACGCGAAAGCTCTGCCTTGCGCTCGCATTTCTCTTGCCCCTGTTCGCAATTGTTGTTCTCTTTAGCGCCCGAAATGAAGCGGCTATTCCCGGGCAAGTGCGGGATGAACCTATGCGCGCCGGCCGTAGCGCTGCTTCAATGCCCGCAGCCGACGAGGATTATTTCCATGATATGGACGGCGGCGTCACGCTCACCGCTGACGAAGTAAAGGGCCGAAATAACTGGGTCGTCTGGACCGGCGGCAACGATCGCTTCTGGGATGCGCTCTCAAATCTCAGCGCAGGCACGGTCGATTTTCTCAAGACTCTATCGTCCTATCCTGGGCTGAAGTTCAGCCGTGATAATCGCTGGAACTACCTTGGCTTGGTGAACGAGCCTTGCTTCGAAAAACCCAGTGGCCCAGACCCGAATCGTTTTGGCTTGTGGCTTGATAAGCGCAGCTCGGATTGCCCTCCGGATCCTTTCGAGAACGAAAGCAAATATCCTGGCATCAAAATCGGCGCCCGCGGTAAGAACATTCCCGCCGGGTCTTATTACGGATACGCCACCGGCATTGTCGGTTTGCGCCTCTTTCCCAACCCCGATTTCGATAACGCTGCCGCGAAGAAGTGGGATCCGAAACGCTATTACGACGATCCGAAGTATTATCTTTCGAAGGATTTGGTGAGACCTTATCGCGTTGGTATGTCGTGCGGCTTCTGTCATATCGGCCCCAATCCGATTAAGCCCCCGCAAGACCCCGAACATCCAAAGTGGGAGAACTTGAGTTCCAATGTCGGAGCGCAGTACTTCTGGATTGATCGCATCTTTTCCTGGGAGGCTGATCGCAGCAGCTTCGCCTTTCAGGTATTTCACACCTCTCGCCCAGGCTCGTTGGATACCTCACTGGTATCCACCGACAACATCAATAACCCGCGCACTATGAATGCCATCTATTATCTCGGCCCCAGGCTGCAGATCGCGAAGCGTTGGGGCAAAGAAACCTTGGCCGGCGGGGGCCTGAATAATAGACAGTTCAACGATTACGTCAAAAACGGTCTGCTAACCACTTTCTTCCAAGCTCCGAATACCGTTTGGTCTCCTCGGGTTCTGAAGGACGGTTCGGATTCCGTCGGAGCGCTCGGCGCGCTGAATCGCGTTTTCCTCAACATCGGCCTTTTCAGTGAGGAGTGGCTGTTGCACTTCAATCCCCTAATCGGAGGCAAAAGACCTTCTCCCATCGAGATCTCGGCCGCACGCAAGAATTCGACTTACTGGGGAGCGACGGAATCCCAAACTCCCGATCTCGCTTTGTTCTTCCTGAAGACCACAGATCCGCATCGTCTCAAAGATGCCCCAGGCGGCGATGCCTACCTCACCAAAGATGCCGAGCAGCTCAAGCGAGGGAAATTAGTCTTCGCCGATACCTGTGCCCGATGTCACTCGAGTAAGATACCAACGCCGGCCGCCGGTCTCGATCCGAACGGCTGCTCAGGACCGCAGTATCTCGATTGTTGGAACCGCTATTGGGACTGGACCAAGACTGACGATTTCAAAACGAAAATGCGTGAAATCGTCCTTGCCGACGATTTCCTCGACAACAATTTCCTCTCTACCGATCAGCGTGTGCCCGTCACCTTGCTTCAGACCAACGCATGCAGTCCGCTCGCAAGCAACGCTATCGCATCAAATATTTGGGACAATTTTTCGTCGCAAACCTATAAGAGTTTACCCTCCGTTGGCACGATAACCGTTTACAATCCCTTCACAGGTGAGCCGAAATCCTGGCAAATGCCGGCAGGCGGCCGCGGTTACACCCGTCCTGCCTCGTTAGTCAGCTTATGGTCTACGGCGCCGTTCCTGCTGAATAACAGCGTCGGTAAGTTCAATCCGAGTCCCTCCGTCGAAGCGCGCATGGATTCCTTCCAGGATTCGATCGAAAAGATGCTATGGCCGGAAAAACGTGATAAAGACAGCCTTTTAGGCGATAAGATCCCGGGACTTATCGATCGCACGACGGAGCAGAGTTACTTGAGGATTCCGGCCGGTTATTTGCCTGGCTATCTTCAGGGCCTTATCGAACCCGGCGACCGCTTCCTCCCGTGGCTATTAGACAAGAGCGGAATTCAAATCGGCCCCGTCCCTGCGGGCACTCCGGTGGACTTACTCGCCAATCTGGAGCTTATCTCCGAAAGCTCTGATCCCTTCCAGCGCCTCAATCACGATACGAAAATGCTCCAGTTACTCCTGAAAATAAAGCACGATCTGAAACAGCTTCCGAAAGGAGCAACTGACGAACAGGCGCGCCATGTTTTTGCGAATGTTGCCGAGCCGCTGTTCGAAATGAGTAAGTGTCCCGACTACATCGTCAATCGCGGTCATTACTTCGGAACTGGTAAGGCCGGCGGACCCGCCCTAAGCGACGGTCAAAAGAGAGATCTCATCGAGTTCCTAAAAACCTTCTAGGGGACGGACAACTGTGTCCCAAAGAGAGGATGCTTATAGTGCCGGACTTGTACTTCGTGGACACAGCTGTCCGTCCCACTACGCGCTGCAACTGTGTCCCAAAGAGAGATGCTTATACTGCCGGATTTGTACTTCGTGGACACAGCTGTCCGTCCCACACTACGCGCTGCAACTGTGTCGCAAAGAGAGGATGCTTATACTGCCGGATTTGTACTTCGTGGACACAGCTGTCCGTCCCACTACGCGCTGCAACTGTGTCCCAAAGAGAGGATGCTTATACTGCCGGATTTGTACTTCGTGGACACAGCTGTCGTCCCACAGTAGACGGAGGTTGACAATATGACGCCCCTCGGCGATTTCGACTATATCGTTGTAGGCTCGGGTGCCGGTGGTGGCCCGCTCGCCGCGAAGTTAGCCAAATCCGGCTTCACGGTTTTGCTTCTGGAGGCCGGTGGAGACTCGTGTTCAGAGTGTGAGACGGGCCGCCTGATGTACGAGGTGCCCATCTTCCATGGCCTTTCGACTGAGTACAAGGAATGCGCGTGGAACTATTTCGTCCGTCATTATTCGGACACCGCTCAGCAGCAACGCGACTCGAAGTTCGTGCCGGACAACGATGGCGTTTGGTATCCCCGCGCCGGAACCCTCGGCGGCTGCACTGCTCACAATGCGATGATCACGGTCATCCCGCAAGACAGCGATTGGAATCACATCGCGCAACTGACCGGTGATGACAGTTGGCGGGCCGAAAAGATGCACCGCTACTTTGAGCTGATCGAGAACTGCACCTACGTCGCTCGCCCGGGCTCCGTCAAATACGAAGCCGAAGGAGCCGTTTCTTCGATCGCGGAGCTTTTCGCCGGTCATGAGGACTGGCGCGATTGGTCGCATGGTCATGGTTTCAATGGTTGGCTGACCACCAGCGAAACGGATCCGAAATTAGTTCTCAAAGATCCGGAAATCATTGCGATGCTGCTCAGGGCAGTAAACGAAGCTGTTCGAGATCACATCGGAAGCCCGCTCGCGCGCACCGAAACGCGCTTTGATCCCAACGACTCACGCAACGCCGCAAACACTCCGGAAGGACTCGCCTTCACGCCGCTCGCAGTCTCCCAAGGCAAACGCAACGGTCCGCGCGAATATCTTCTCTCCGTTCAGAAGCAGTATCCGAATAATCTCTCCATTCAGCTTGGTGCTCTCGCAACCCGAGTATTATTTGAGGGGAATCGGGCGATTGGTGTCGAGTTCCTCGAAGGCCGTCATCTCTACAAAGCCGATCCCGGCGCCAATGGCAACATCTCTCCGCCGAAACGTCAGGTGCGGGCCGCACGCGAAGTGATTCTCTGCGGTGGCGCGTTCAACAGCCCTCAACTTTTGATGCTCTCGGGGATCGGCGCGCAAGACCAACTCGAGCGCTTCGGAATTCCTGTCATTGTGGACCTGCCCGGCGTCGGGAAGAATCTGCAGGACCGCTATGAAATCGGTGTGGTTTCCGAATTCACTCGCCCGTTTAGCCTGCTTCAGGGCGCGACCTTTGCGCCGCCGGGAGCTTCAGGTCAATCGGATCCGTATTTCATCGCGTGGGAAAAAGGAACGGGAATCTACGGCTCCAACGGCGCGCTTATCGGAATCGTGAAGCGATCCACGTCCGCAAAAGCCGATCCAGATCTCTATATCTTTGCTCTCCCCGGTTTCTTCAAGGGCTATTTCCCTGGATACTCGGCCCAGTTTGAGCGCTTCCATAACCGCTTTACCTGGGCCATCTTGAAAGCGCATACAAACAATACGGCAGGCCGGGTGAGCCTGCGATCAAATGACCCCACTGAAACGCCGCGCGTGGAGTTTCACTACTTCAACGAGGGCAACGACTCTGCCGGAGATGATCTCGAAGCTGTTCTCAGTGGCGTTGAATTTGTCCGCGAGATGAATCAGCGCCTGCAATCTTTAGGATTGATTAAAGACGAACTTGTGCCAGGACCCGATTACGACAGCCCGGACAAGCTGCGGCAGTTTGTTCGAAACGAAGCATGGGGTCATCATGCATCCTGTACCAACAGAATCGGCGCGGATGACGATGCGAACGCGGTTCTCGACAGCCGTTTCCGTGTCCGGGGAACGCAAGGTCTGCGAGTGGTAGACGCGTCTGTATTCCCTAAAATACCTGGATACTTTATCGTTACCGCTATATACATGATCAGCGAGAAAGCGGCTGAAGCGATAGCCGAAGACGCCAGCACGATAGCCGCTGGAATGCACGGATAAGGAGGCGACAATTATGCCACGTAAGCTCGTCTTGATCCACGGATACAGTGATCAGGGGCCATCCTTTAACAGTTGGGCCGGCGCGCTTCGCGATCGAGGAATAGACGCGCAACAAATCAATATCTGCAATTACATCTCTCTTAACAATGAGATCACGGTGCCGGATATTGCCGAAGGACTCGGACGCGCCGCCGAGGATTTGGGCTGGACTCCCGATCAGGAATTCGATGCGATTGTGCATTCCACAGGAATGCTGGTGATACGCGCGTGGCTCTGCAACAATAGCCAGCGGCAAAAATATCTGAAGCATCTGATCGGGCTTGCTCCGGCAACTTGGGGATCCCCTTTGGCCTCGCAGGGGCGCAGTTGGCTCGGAGCGATTGTTCGCGGCAATAGGCAATTCGGGCCGGATTTCTTGAATGCCGGAGACAAAGTTCTCGAAGCTCTCGAGCTCGGAAGTAAATTCACCTGGGATCTTGCGCACCGTGACCTCTTATGCGAGACGCCTGTCTTCACTACCGGCCCCGAGTCCCCCTATGTAGCCATCTTCATCGGCAACCAGCCATATACCGGCATTCGGGAGCTCATCGACAAGCCTGGAACCGACGGCACCGTGCGCTGGTCCGGGTGCGCCCTGGATACTCGCAAGTTCACCGTGGATTTGCGAAAAGCAGGTGCTCCCGAAACCACACGAGCTCAAGCCGTTCCTTGGCCGGACAATCGTCTGTCCGTCCCGATGTTTGCTGTGGAGGGTAAGAGCCACTCGAGTTTATTAACCGACCCCGACGACGAACTCGCCGGTATACTGACCAAATTTCTGAGGGTTTCTTCTGAAGATGAATACGATCAGTGGATCGAAGAGACAGCTCAGTGGAGCGCTCCTGCCCTTCAGAAGATGAAGCACGACAAAAACGGCCCTTTCGATGGCTGGCAGCAGTTTGTTATTCACGTCGTCGACGAATACGGCGAGCCTGTTCCGGACTATGTGGTCGATCTCTATACACAAGATCCGACAGATCTGGATCCTAGCGAGTTGGCTGCCGCGGAAGTGCAGGACTTCGATATGGACGTGCATGCCTACGGGCCTGATCAAAGTTTTCGATGTTTTCACGTCCGAGTTCCGCTAAACGCTTCGACCGACGGCATGGGAGAGCTCTGGTTGCGGCTCGCCGCTTCATCCGGCACCCAGTTAATCGCGTATCAAGGCTACACTCCTGGTTCCAAAACAATTTCGGAAGAAACGCCCGTTGTCCTCGATATCTCACACCTGGGAAGCGGAGAAGACGGCTTGTTCTGCCCGTTCACCACGACTCTGGTGGAGATCAAGCTGAACCGCGAGCCTCTGCCGTTCCACGGGCAGACACAGTTGATGAAAATGGGTACTTACAATCCGTGACCCGTGCCGCAGGCCCAAGTCCAGCTAGAATCCGAACATGGCAA
This sequence comes from uncultured Acidobacteriaceae bacterium, assembly GCA_963758245.1. GTDB lineage: Bacteria > Acidobacteriota > Terriglobia > Bryobacterales > Bryobacteraceae > Bog-105. The sequence goes on from CAVWUV010000022.1 coordinate 42,274, forward strand.
CGACTTCGGTCCGCCGGTTTCAGAGTGCCCGTGTAGCTGAGTTTAAGGAATCCGTCATCCGAGAGATGACCCGCCTCGCCATTCAGCATGGCGCAGTCAATCTCGCCCAAGGATTTCCCGATTTTTCAGCGCCCGCTGAGCTCAAGTCGGCTGCTCAAAGGGCCATCGCGGAAGACATAAATCAGTACTCCATAACATGGGGCGCCAAGCCTTTCCGCGATGCCATCTGTGATTACTATCGGCGCTTTTATCACCTCGAAATAGATCCGGAGCGCGAAGTAACCGTGTGCTGCGGGGCGACCGAAGGCATGATCGCAAGCCTGCTCGCGCTGCTCAACCCGGGCGATGAGGTCGTCCTCTTTGAACCGTTTTATGAGAACTATTGGCCCGATTCGCAGCTTAGCGGGGCCGTATGCCGATATGTAACTCTGCGGTCGCCGGACTGGACCTTCGATCCCGACGAGCTTCGCTCCGCGTTTACGGAACGCACTCGCGCCGTGATCCTCAATTCACCAAACAATCCTACGGGTCGCGTCTTTTCGGTCGCCGAACTCACCGCGCTAGCACGGCTTTGCGAAGAGCACGATTGCCTGCTGGTCACGGACGAAATCTACGAGCACATCATCTTCGATGGTGAGCAGCATGTTCCGCCAATAACCCTCAAAGGCATGCGGGAGCGATGCGTGCTGGTGAACAGTCTTAGTAAGACTTACTCTGTCACCGGCTGGCGCGTGGGTTGGGTGATCGCTCCGCCGGAGCTGACCGCGTCCATTCGCAAAGTTCATGATTTTCTGACCGTGGGTGCAGCTGCGCCTCTTCAGCAGGCCGGAGTCACGGCCCTGAAATTGTCCAAGGCTTACTACCAACAGCTGGCCCAAAATTACCAAGCCAAGCGAAACTTGCTCATCAACATTCTCGAACACGCTGGGTTCCAATGCTACATGCCCAAAGGAGCGTATTACGTGATGTGCGACATATCGCGTTTTGGCTTCCGCGATGATGTATCCTTTTGCCGGTACCTGGTCGAACAGATCGGGGTGGCTGCAGTTCCGGGCTCGAGTTTCTTCTCGGATCCCGCCGCCGGCTCACATCTGATCCGGTTTTGCTTCGCTAAGAAGCCCGAGACCCTTCAAGCGGCGGCCGAGCGCCTCCAGCGGCTTCAACCCTGAGCCTGCGATAGTGATTGCGGATTTGCCTTCTCCAGGTATGTCTTCCCGTCCCATGCTGCTTCGAAGGTTAGTTGCTCACCGAATCCGGACAAGGCGCACATGACCGAGATGGGCCACCCTACCTCAAAAGCGGCATGACTGTTGCGTGTCACCGCCGCTAGCGCGTTTGCAAGCGCCGCTCGTTTCTTCATGAAATTGGAATCGGCCGAAGGATCGGGAGCCGTCATCTGATCTACTGCCTGAAGCGCATCCTTGAGCAACGGCGCTACTTTCGAGACCGCCTCAGCCCAGAAGGTGATGTCATACCAGTCGCTATACGACGCCGGCGAGTCGTGCGGGAACTGCTGGTTGTCCATCTGTGCCCAGGCATTTGCATTGTTCAAAATGCGCCAGCGCTTGTCATCCGCCGGATTGGTCCGGTCTAGAAGTGAGGACAATACAGTCCGGCCAAGCTGTTTCACCTGTTCCAGCGTTCGCGGGCTTCGGGCCACGACATCCGAGAAAAACAGCCGCTGTGCGGCATCGGATTCGAAAGTAGCTTGCGCCGAAATCCGCACGTGCTTGGGAGCGGCACTCGTGGCAATAAGCCTTTGCCATTCGCCTTCATTGATGAGTCTGAGAGCAACCGCAACCAGCAGATCCTTGTGCAAAGCCTTGGCATCCACTTTGCTCTTGTACAGCAGAAAACTCTGCGAAACTTTGATACTTGCCCCGAGCTTACCAGTCCCGTTCATCGCCGCATACGTGACAGTCGCGAGAGTCGCCTCGGTAATGGCCGATCGCAGCCGGTCTGCATCGGCGACGTATGGCGTTGAAGCGACCGAGATGCGGCTGGCGGTCTCTTTATCACAAATAGTGATGCTGCCGTCTTCCGGACTGTGCACGATCGTGCAAGCTTGAACGAAATCGGCAACCGACTTGTAGTTGTAAATTCCAAGCAGATTGATGACTGTGGAATGTTTCGTCTCTTTTGAGTCGGTCACCACATTTCTTAGCTGCGTGGCATTCGGCAACGTCGCGATGGACGTCCAATCCCCGCTGAGGGCGGCATCGATTGCGGCATCTGTCTCGTTTTGATTCGTTGAAAGATCGACCCTGTACACGATCGCGGACTCATGGTTGAACGCAGCGGAACACGCCAGGTTCAACGAAACGCTGAGGTTCCGATCAATACTGTCGTTCAATGTTTTTCGGATCGCCTTTGCGTCCTCCTCCGGCAATCCTGCCGCCTTTATATCGACATCTGGCGCGACCGCGCTAAAGAACTCCGAAATCAGGTCGGTGCCCTCTGCCGACGCTTCGATACCCGCGCCGGCACTCAGGCTCGCCGACAATTCCGTTCCTTTCTTTTTGTAAACGCCTAATTCGAGTTCTTTTTCGCTCTTGCGATAGCAGCGCACAATATAATCGCCGGTCACCTCGACGGAGCCAGACACTTTGGCCTCGAGTTTCGGTTGAACAGCGATCGCGTAATTAAACGGAACTTTCGCTGAAGCGAGGCATAATTTATTCGCAGCGATCGGAAAAGAATAGGACCCGGTCAGCTTCACCTTCCCGCTGATATCAGATGCGTGGGCGGTTCCGGGCTTTTGATTGCGTATGTCTCGCGCGGAATTGATCGCGGCAAAACTCGAAAGGGTTTTCCCGGTTGCCTCTTTAACGGTTGGAACCACGCCGGTTGCGCCCTCGAATAATCTGTATGAGGTGAACGTTGCCGTTCGTGACACATCGATGGCGACGCCGAATCCAGATACTCCTCCGACCGCCACGCTTTGATTTAGGCCAATATCAAAGGTAGTGTCTACCTCGAATGCAACCCAATACTGGCCCTTGCTGATTGCAATTGACGGAACGCAGGGATCTTCTCCAAACAGAGAACGATCCGATTCGCGGACGAACGAAAGCGCTGCGTTCCCTCCAGCCTTGATGGTGAGTTTACGGTCACCGCCCGCTTCGATGGAAGGGGATTGAAATTCCGCGCCCAGTGTTGCGGATTTAAACTTTGACTGATCGAGCGGCTTCGAAAATTCGGAAACAATCTCCGCCGCCGGCGAACGGAGAGTTTGCAAGTGCGACCGCCCTAACTGACAGTCGTCATCCAGTTCAACCTCTGTGTGGGCGCTTGTAATATCCGTGATGTTGATGTTGGTCATAATTGTCCCTCTTGTTAAGCTACAAAAGCGTGCGAATGAGTGTGGCTGTTGCGGTTCTCCTTGCAGTTATGCTGTGTGGTTGCACCCGGCGCGAAACAAACCTCGCAGAGCAAGTGGCAGCAGGTAATGCGAAAGTTGGGCGGCACCTGATCTATTCGTACGGCTGCGGCTCTTGCCACGTTATTCCTGGGGTTGCTGAGGCGAACGGAACTGTCGGCCCGCCGCTTCAAGGATTCGCGTATCGCACTTATATCGCGGGCTCATTAGAGAATACCCCACCAAACCTATTTCGTTGGATTACAAAACCGCAGGAAGTTGTCGCGGGGAGCGCGATGCCGGATCTCGGCGTCAGTGAGAGGCAGGCCCAGGATATCGCTGCCTATCTTTACACGCTGAAATGAAGCCGGCCTCTCGCAAGTTGATCGTCAAAACTGCTGTCGCAGCAATCGTGGCGTGCATCGCTCTGGAAGGGATCGGCGGACTCCTGTTCATGGCGTCCGGACTGTACAACATCGCAGCCGACGAGCCACATTTCACCTTGGCGCGCTGGGGTCTCCAGGCCGGCAGAACGCGCTCGGTCGAGTTTCGTAGCCGAGGGATGAAGGTTCCAAATCTTCGCGATCCATCGCTCGTCAGGCACGGCATCGTGCTTTATCAAAAAAACTGCCAGCCGTGCCATGGCGCGCCGGGCGTCGGAGAGGAGCAAATAGGGCGGGGAATTAATCCCAACCCTCCGCCCCTAGTAACCGCCGCTAACAACTGGACAGATGCCCAGTTGTTTTGGATCACCTCCCACGGTTTGAAGATGAGCGGAATGCCCGAATTTGGTGCGCGCCTAAGCGAGACGGATCGCTGGGCGATCGTTGCATTTCTTCGCCGGATCGTTTTGCTGTCACCAGCCGATTACCAGCGGCTTACCGCAGCGGCAGATCTGGGAACTGGTAGCCAATCTCTCAGTTGGGTCTCGAATGACGATTACGGGTTTGCGCAGCTGAAGGCCCACGGAAACTCCGATAAAGGACGAGAACTGGTAGGCCGTTTTGGTTGCGTCACCTGCCATACCATCCCCGAGGTTGGGTCCGCGAGCGTGGGGCCCCCGCTCACAAACTTTGCTGAGCGCCAGTACATCGCCGGCTTACTGGTTAACGTTCCCGCGAATACGGTAGCGTGGATCACGAATCCGAAGCAAATCAAACCAAACACCGCTATGCCCAATCTGAACGTACAGCCGACACAAGCGATGGATATTGCAGCGTATCTCTATACGTTGGGTAGTCCGAAGCGGCTTGAGGCGTTACGGCGAATCGCTACTAGCAGCCGCTGATCAGGCCTGAATTGGGATCCTCAAAACGATGTGCAAGAGTTAAGACGGAGACTCAAGATGGATTTCTGGGATGATTGTCCGCTTATAGAACGTGTTCCCGGCAAGGTGGGAGGAAGGCCCGTTATTAAAGGTACGCGCATAGAGCCTGAAACCGTGCTGGTGGACGAAGAGTATGGCCGCACGCCTGAACAAACACACGCCAGCTTCCCCACGCTGTCACTTGATACGATTCTGAAGATCCGGGCTTATGCCCGCTCGTACAAACCGCAGTTGACGCGTTGAAGGGGTACTCCTGGACGAAAACCTCCCGCATGATCTACGGCCGTACCTGAGGCAGTTCGACACGTTCACGGCTGCATATGCCGGACTAGCTGGCTTGAAGAACGGTCGACTCCTCGACGCTGCTGAGAACGCCGGATTCGAAGTTCTGGTAACCGGCGATAAGACGCTTCAGCATGAACAGAATTTGGCAGGCCGGAGGCTTGCAATCGTATGCCTGAGCGCGAATGGCTGGTCCTTGATCGAGCCGCATGTCGACAAGATCGCGCTTGCGATAGCTGGCGCTACACCCGGATCCTTCACTCGAGTTGAATGCGGCCAGTTTTCGCGGCGGAAACCAAATCTTGAAGACCCATCGTTAGCGTAGTGGCAAGCGTGACACTGGGGCGGCTGGTGGGATTCGGAACAGCGCCGGATGTTGCAAACACGTAAGTTATTGATTCGATTATAAGCTCATTGCGCTCAATACGCCGGTTCCACGGTTTCTCGGTACAAAATCATGTACAGGCGCTAGGCGGACAACGCTTCGTGACCGTCCGTCTGAGACATGAGTTTCTTAATCATTGCGTGCTCGACCATGCGGTCAAGGAACTGGTTACCACCCCCGCCCTCTCCTGCTTTTGGCCATCGCCTTAAGAGCTCTGCTCGGACCTCAGTATGGAGCGCATCTCTTTTTTCGGCGGCGAGTGCCGCGAGCACCTGCTTTCCTTTTTCATAAATCCGAGTGGTCTCCAGCTTGCGTGCGGCTTCCGCACGTGCCCATGCTTCTTCAGATTGCATCACGCTCCGTTTTTTATTGAATGCTGTCATCGCTTCAGGAATGTACTGGAGTACCGCGCCGAAGAATTTGACGTTGAAGTGTGTTCTTGCGGCCTCTCGTATGGCGTAATCGACAATAAACCGGGCCTCTTCCGATCCATAGGTTGTGAGGAGATCGTCGGCTTGCGCGCTCTCTTTGCTGTTCGCTGGTATTTCGTAGCCGTCAATTCCCCGCGCCCGCCGATGAAAATATTTCACGAGTTCGATGCCTTTCACGCTGGACGTTACGCCGTGATGTTTTGGGTGCTGACGGCTGCCTGTTTCGGGTGACCACTCCCCTACTTCATTCGTTATGGCTGCGTTCGCGCCAAGAGAATTTGGTTTTCCGTGCTGAGCGGAGAACGCTCGAAACTCCGCACGCGCGCGAACGCCGGGCGTATAGTGCATCATCCAATCCGCGTTGCCTTGCGCGTCCGTCGTTGCCGTGTAGTGAACCTTTTGGAGATAGCCGGATTGCACATGCAGGCGGTGTATTTTATACATCTGTTTTTTGAAATGGTTGTAATCGAAATAGCGCTGCTGAGCCGAGAACATGCAGTAGTCGGAATATGAAATCTTGGCCTCAGGGTTCCGCGTCCGCAGTGACGCGAAGATGCGGTAGCTTAGTACCTCGTAAAAGCGCTGCGCCGCTGGCGGCAGTACTTTCAGATATTCGTAATTCAAAGGGCGTACCGGGGCGTTGTTCAACACCTCGCGGTACGGTTCGTTCAGAATGATGTAAACGGCGTCGGCGCGGCGTCCGTCCGGCAACTCTTCGCCGGTGAAGACGACACTATAGCGTGTGAAGTCCGCTTCGAGGCGGCGTTCGCCTCCGTCGGTTCCCCGGTACGTAAGCTTCGCCGTGATTGCCGCGAATGCGTTTTGTCGTATGGCCCGGCGAACATGATTGGTATTCCCGCCGAGACCGAGTTCTTCGGCAATATCCCGGAGACTGCCGAGGCAGATCATTTTGGGCAAGGGTCTCCCCTGCTCGTCGATTCGTCGGTTGATCACGATGGTGTCCAGCTTGTAGGCGACTTGGCGCGGGGGTCCGTACCGTTCACTGTGGGAAACTTCCCATTGAAGCGTAACCGCGCCTTCGGGGTTCCGCTTCATAATTTGGATATTTACTCTCCCTTTCTTGGCCAGATTGTGGATCGGCAGGCGTGACAAAACAGTCTCAGTCCTGATGGGCGTAATCGCGCTGCCGTCGTCTCCTCCAAAGTCGATCAATGGCGCTCGCCGAATAATTTCTTCGTGATTGGGTGAATCCATGGTTTCTCAAAATGTACACACGGTCCGGTAGTGTGTGTCTAAATACTGTCTAAGAGAGTCTAGAGAGCTGAAATTCCTTATCTGACGTGCTCTCCAGAGGATTTCGGTCTCCTCAAACTGTGCAGGGCGTCTCCTCAAGTAGTTCAATCCGTCTCCTCAAGTAGTGCAGTGGGTCTCCTCTTTGCGTGCGGGGGTGTCTCCTCAATTTGTGCAATTAGGGAGTTTGGAAAGGCTGCAGAATGTTATCGAAGTATCGAGTGAGTTGCTACTGGAATGATACTTCCGAGGGAGAACTGTAATAACTATACCCTGCCGTCTTATGGGACGGAAGAGGCGTATTCCACAGGGAATTATTATTGACCATCACTACACAATAGCGACTCCGGGTTATTAACTGCCTATTACAAAAGTCTCATCGGAGATTATTCTTCGAACGCGGGCAAGGGCTAAGGAGTAGAGGGTCAAACAGGTTTGCGAGATCCAGTCTCCGAGTACTAACTCTGCTTGCGGCGGGCGAACACCCAACGGCCGCCAGGACAACACAAAGACGGGGCGGCCAAAGCGCGTGCTGAGCCATCCGTATGCATTTCTTAACAGTTGCTCAGAATACTGCAAGCAAAGCTGTGGGCCAACTTCCACAGGAAATATCAAGCAGGGCCATAACTTGCCACTTTCGGAAGTTTTTTGGTTATTCTTGATGGAATGAGTACGGCTAGACTCCACAGACTACGTAGAGTTAGTAATTCATAACCGCTCCAGAGCGCGAGTAGTCTACACATTCTACGGAGACTACCTACAGTAAAAAATGCAACCGACGGGCACATATGAACACATTCAGGCAATCACGTCAAATTCGTTCGGTTACGGGTGAAGATATGCGAGCTCCTATTCTTCGATAGGAGCGTCGATAATTCTCCAAATAGGCGTCCTATGATCCGGCGCTCAATCTCTTCGATAAAGCGATTCTGTGGCCAGCAGTGCGCACATAAAAAGACGATTCGCTTCTATTCGTCGATATCGATGACCGGAAGCGTGCTTTTGGCGGTCCGAAGCACCTCTTCGAGCCTCTGAAACAGGACGAACATCTGGCTGAGTATCTCCTCAGCATCACGCTCCGGTGACCCTGCCGATCCATAGACGGCATCCTGGCTTGAATATCTCTGTTGAGTCTCCATAGACTATGCAGACTTACTTACTTGCTTTCGAGTTTTGATACGACCTTTGGAGCGGCCATCCGTCGAGAGTGCGTCGTCGTATGCCGAAAGAAGGCCGGGGCCGGTCTTCGCGGCGCGAAGCACCGCCTTTACGACCAAGCTGTCGTTAATCCTCTTCCGGTGTGGCGCAAGCCAGACCGCCAACTCCCTTATCAGCTTTTCATCTTCGGTATGCAACCAGAACTGAACGGCTTTGCCGCGTCTGCCTTTGGGGACTGGCGGTCGCGATGGGCCGGTTGTTTTTGCAACAGTGCGCTCTTCGCGGAGTGGCTGATGAAGCGAAGGAGGAGTTTTCGTAGGAACCGGGGGCGCGGACGGGACTCGTTGCCCTAACACCCTCAGCAAATCTTCAGTTTTCTTGTTTCGTGGCATGGAAAGGGTCTGGTCTATGCAGTCTCAATAGACTGTGATGTCTCGACATACTCCGGAGTCAACGGAGACTGAGGTGTGTTCGCAAGGGACATGAGCGAAACCGCCAATTGGAGCACCTCTTCTCGGGCGGCAGCATCGAGCGCAGCCCATCCTTGGCCTATCGCGTGTTGATAGCATTCGCGGGCGGTAAGGTGCACCGGCACAACGGGTGCGGTAATCTGCTTCGCGCCCTCCTCGATGAGCTTTCCGAGGATGGTGTTTTTTCTCACCTTATTGAAAAGAACGCGGACCGGCGTATCGGGCATCTTTGCCTGGACGTAGCGGACCGCCTCGTCCGCCTCCCAGAGGTCGGCAGGAGAAGGGGAGGTAACGACGAGCGCAAGATCAGCAGAGCGCACGGCAGCGGCTGTGGCGGGATGTTCGAGATTTGGAGGGGTGTCGAAAATCAACACATCGTATATCCCGTTCGGCTCGGCGCGTCTGCCATCTATGAAGGCAAGCGCCTTATTGCTCGTTCCCTGCGCATCCCAATCCTGGATGGCGACTGACTTTCCCGCTTTCATGAATGCTTCGTACAAAAGCAGACTTACGGTGCTTTTGCCGACGCCTCCTTTTTTGGCGAGAACGGTAATAGTCATGAAGGGGGATTGGGTTAACTATATGCGGGCCTCCATAGTCTGTCCAGAGTACACACACTACACAGTGTGGAGGCGATTTTCGTGCATTAACCTGGGCCAATTTTGCGGCTTACGGAAAGAAGAGCATCCGTTGTCGGAAGCCGCTGAAACAGGTCGTCAAAGTGCCACGTTTATTTGACATCCTGCCGCCGATCAGTATTATCAATTGCAAATGACGCGGACCTCTGCCCAAATTAATAATCTGCGCCTTTTTGAGGAAGCGCGTGAGGCCATCATCAAGCTCGAAACCTTGAGCCGCGTTTTAACGCCCGGAGAGCTGGAGACGCTTGAAATCCTTTTTGATAAGCACGCGACCGCTCTCATTGCGAAGAGTCTGCATGAGGCCGGGGAGAGGAACTATGAACCAATCACCAGAATCCTTTAATGGAGGAATCCTACCGCGTCTATATCACTCCATCAGCGCGGAAGGAAGCAAAGAAGCTTCCCAAATCGGTTAGACGTGCGGTGCTTAATGCGACCGGATATCTCGAACGGGACCCATACGCTGGCAAACGGCTTACCGGATCGCTCCATATGCTTTATTCGTTCCACTTTACCGAGGGTTCGTCTCAGTATCGTATCGCTTACTCGCTCGATCATCCGCATCGTCTCGTGATTGTTCACCTCATCCACACACGCGAGAACTTTTATGACAAGCTGAAACAGCTCTTCCACTAGGCGAGACTATCTGCGGCTCGCGGCAGTCTGTCGAGAGCACCGCCTATGAGTTTTGCGGGGAACGACGCTCGGATTGGCTATTGCGCATTATCCATAGACACTGGCTTGACGCACATGGTCCAGCGAACCATTCCTATATTGACGATGCGCAGGGATACGCTCCCGCGCAACACAGTTTTCCAACCCGCTTCAAAGAAGCTTGCGTTCCAGAACAGGATGTTCGCACATGTTACGAATACTGTGATCTCGTCCTCGGGTTTAATGGGGCGCATCGTCAGCAGGAGGTTGTACATTTGCGAACCAATGGTTTTGGCCTGCGTCCATCCTTTCCTGTCGTACCAGTCCGACACCTCGGCGGTAAGATCAGGTTCCTGGGGATATGTCAGCACTCGAAAATAATAAACGGCCAGATTTTCAATCGATAAATTCTCTCCAGCGCCATAGCTGTCTCGCTTAATTGCGGCACGCAGATCAACCGGAATCTCAGGATCTGGGCTGAGGTGCATGGCTTCTATATCTGGATAGAAGATCCAATGTTCGATAGCGTCCTTCAGATTATCGGAAAGCCACTTGTGGATACGGTTGTCCAACTGACAGCGATCTTGCCAATGGATTCCATAAGGAAATCCCCGCAACTTGAGTTTCAGATGCATTAGTTCGTGCACGAGATTTTCTTCATAAGTCCCGCTATCCGCAAGGCGTATAAACGGAGTGCCGTCAAAGTCAACATCGGAAAAGCCGTAGAACTCAGTAAAAGGCATCGATTCCTGGCGGATTGGTTTGCCGAAACCCTTTTCAACATCGCGCCATAGCGCTAAAGTAGCGGGGTGAACTGATAAGCCGAATGGATGAAATTCAGAAGTCCGGCTTTGGGACTGCCCATTGAGTGCCGCTAAAACGACGAATGATAGGAGGTGGGCGTGGAGCACTTCACTTGTTACCCCAACTCGCCGTTGGCTGCTTTGGCTGCGATCTCGGAGCGCTTCCGCAGGCTGAGCTTCTCAGCCCTGCGCGCGCCGCCAACGAGTCCACCGAGACGGCCCAGTGGACGGCATAGGGATTCTTGGAAGGATCTATCGGCTTCTCCTCTTTGCCCGGTTCGTATTTGGGCACCTGGCCGGTAGCTTCTTGAATGACGCGATAGAAGAGTTGATTGGGGTCTCGTAGACACCTTTTTGACCGCTCAGGCATGATGTTTCTAGTATCCCAGGATGGCCGGGGCGGTCAAGAGCAAGAAAAATCAAACTGACACATTACCGGGACAGGAGAAGGTGCGGCATGATCCGGCCAGGTGTACCCTCTCAACTGTAAAAGGTGCAGTGTCCTCTTGGACGTGCTTCAGAACGCTACAAACAGACACATGCAACTTATCTCGCGAATGGCCGCAGGAACTGGACATCACGCCTCGTTTGATGCCGCATCCCTATGAATCGGATGCGAAGAGATCGACGTTAAACTAAAGCTCGACAAAACAGAACACGTATCATCCCCCCGCTAAGACCTAACTGCCAGGCGTTCTCAATTGTTTCCCGTTCTCCAAAAAATACCGTGATGCCTGTAGCACGGAGTATGTGGCAGCGAGTGGAGGAGGGGAATGATGTTTTCTGGGCGGCGGCAAGCTATTTGACGAATGCCCCAAGAGGACCGACACTGAAAGCGAAATTGACGACTGGGACTAGCAATGGCTACGAAGACCTACAGTTTCAAAGTGGTTCTGGAACCCGATGAGGATTTCGATGGAAATCCCTCTGGGTGGCATGCATATTGTCCCGTGCTCGAAACGCAAGGGGCGTCCACGTGGGGTTCAACGGAAGCTGAGGCGCTGAAGAACATCGATTCCGTGATTCACATGGTCGTGGAGAGCATGCGTGAGCACGACGAATCCATTCCTGAAGAACCGAGCGAAGAAGTCGAGGTCACCGTCGACCCTCGGGTGGCAGTGACCGTTTGAGCTGTGGACATCAAGTACGGGCTGCTTCGGAGTCTTACTGCCCTGAGCTAATCTCTGCTCTTGGCCGCGATGGGTTTGCGCATGATCGCGTGGACGGATCTCACCAAATTTATTACCACGCTGAGGGTCGCCGAGTGACGGTGGTGTTTCACGGCGGGGCGGGGCACATTCAAGCGTAAAACCTTAAAAGAGCATGATTAAACAAACGGGGTGGACCGAAAATGATCTAAATCGCTTGGAACTGATCCGCTAGTCAGCACGATGGACGAATCGCGCAATCGACGAAAAGCGAATCGAACTTATGGCTAATGGCTGTTTCCCAATCGGCGTGCGTTAGTAGACGTGGTTATTCTCAGGGCTTTGGCGAGTTGAACAGCCAACTCCTCGGTGCTGGCAAGAACATATCGAATCCGCTCACCCGACGGCCGCATGAGTCTCGCTGCAAGCGAGTCAACCGTGATCGCATCACCGGACAAATCTACCAAATAACCCCCTGCCCTCGATCCAATATAGGCACCAGGAGCCGCATCGTGGGCAAATTGGCCGCGATGTTCAAAGACGGCATGGACGCCCTCTCCGTTCGCTAGACGTGCCATCATCGGATTCCCAGCGAGATTGTAGATTCTCATTCGTTCGCGGGCTGGACTATTTCTGATCCAGGATTGAAACCCAGGCGGCAGGGCGGCGAAATTTTTATATTGCTGTCCATAAAAACAGATTCCAATCTGCTGGCTTTCTTCCTCTAAGACTCTCTGGGAACGTCTTCTTTGTAGCTTTCGGATTTGGGGACCTGTCAAGGTGCCGAGGTCATCCACGGTTTTATAAAGAGGACGAAGAAGGAATGTTCCCTCTGTATCAGCACCGTAGATTTTGCCGTCGGCTTGGTGCACTAGACTGAATAGGATTACGGGGCGAGGCGTCGGCTGGAAGAAGACCATTGCTGAGCACCAATTCCCGAAGTTCCGCTCAATCAGGTCACTGCCATCAATCATGTCGACGATTGCGACAATTCTCGTTTCGGGTCCTGGCACAATCTTGGTATTTTCCCCATAGCCCTGTAGGTGCTCCTTCGACAGATCGAGTCGTTTGAACTGCTCTGGCCAGAGCGTCTCTTCTCCCAGCACACGAATCTTGTCATTACCAAAACGGCCTGTTAGGATCTCGATGCACTTGTCTTCCGCTATCTGATCGACGGTCAGCATCCGCTTTGTTTCGCCGTTGGGTGCTGTATGCGTTGGGTGCCGCAAACCCGTTTCATGCTTGACGGCTCTCACTATCTGCGGCCTTATATGTTTCAGCGCGTCAATGGCCGCTTTGAGTATGTTGCTATGCGGGCGTTCGGCGGTTGAGAAGCTCCTCATAAATCAACACTCGCTTCCATCAAGAAATTTGCGTATAGTCGAATGAATGCAGTGTCACCTCTCCGCTCAGCAGCGTCATAAGCGTCGGTCAAAATCGCTTCTAACGAGCGATAGGATGGTTCGCAATTCTCGCTCGCGGGAAGAAGCGTGGAAGGATGACCGAGGTTAGCTCTGGCACCTTCAGCAATATCCCTTGGCTCGGTGTCTGCCGCTCGATCGAGTGGTGCTGTACCGGCTTTTCGTAAATCGGTTGCAGAGGTCGAAAGTACTGGTTCGAGAGCCTCTTGACCTAAGTTGTTTGGTTTTATAAACTTGGAGACGAAGGAGGTTCTCTCCTTCTCGTGTTGAGTAGTCATTTCTTTCCTTTCAAAGCTGATTTGAACTACCTTCGCGATCCAAATGGAGCATCCTGATCCGATGCTCCATTCATTTATCAACTTAATCGCGGCGGTTGGTTCCGCCGTCAATGGTCTGCATTTTGGTAAGCCTCTCCGTTTCGATTAGTGTACGCCTATTAGCTGGAATGGTCAATAGGTATTGTTATCTGAGATAGCTAAAGGGGATAGGGCTACAGTTGGTCCTCAGCGCCCAGATATGAAGGACACTAATGTCCCTTGATGGTAGGATTGTTTGGTTGACACCATTATGCCTGAATCGATTTCGTCCTTGCGCAAAGAAAAAGGCCTCAGCCAAGAGGATCTAGGGAAAGCCATCGCTAGACGCCTGAAGCGACCGATGGGTATCACTTACGCGCAAAAAAAGATTGCGAGGTTCGAAGCAGGTCTATCGTCGCCGACAGCGGAAGAACTCTATGCGATGGCCGAGGAACTGGGTGTTGAGCCCGAAACCCTAAAGTCAGTCATCGCGGCCCGTGCCCCTCAAGAGGGCGCCTCGAAAATTGATGAACTCGGGGTCGTAGAGGAAGAGGGATGGTCGTTGATGACAGTCTGCATACTCAGTCGTCCACGTCCCCAAACTCTCGACGAATCCTTCAAGGCGGTCAAAGCGGCGATTGAGACGAGACATTTCTCGATGGCTGTTTTCCTACCGTATCCAAGCACGGTCAATTTGCCGGAAACGTCGGACCATATCAACAACCTTGTTGGTTACTACGCACGCATCAGAAAATCGCTTTTAGAGGCCAATCTAATTTTCGTAAAGTCGCTGGGACCAACTTTGGCAAAATCGGTTGCCTTGTATGCTCCTAAGCCAGATACATCAATATCGGTTCTAATTCCGCCGGTTTTTCGGCAATTCTCTTTGACCCTCCGTCAGATTGAACCGAACGGCACCATTACAAAAGAGCTAGATATGTGGACACCGGGTCCTGATGGCGACTCTTCTCGGCCCGTGCGGGCGACCGGTGTATATTCACTCGCGGAACAAACTGACGCGTGGGAGTCATTCTTCGGGGAAATCATACCCAATTGGATCGCCACAAAAACGTTCCTCCCGGCGGATTCCTATTGGGTTCGGATTAGGTGATACGCATTCACGATAAGATGCCGAAGGCGTACGTCCCTTGAATTGATCCGTCAGTTAAGGAGCATCGCTCCATCACGCATGAGTTACTTACCTAACTCCGTGAATAGGCTTAGGATTCCGGGGTAAGTTTCGTGCGCTGTGGTGCGTAGGGATTAATTTACTTAACTGGCAAAGGTACGTCGCGCAGCAGCATGTGGAGGAGGGGAGTGCGGCGTCAGACTTCGTTTGACGAATTGAACCTCTCGGCCTAGAATGAAAGCGAATTCAAACGAAATCCGTAGTGTAGTAATGAGTATGAAGGCTTCCACGACAAAAACGAAAACTCCGGTTGCCGATCTTACGAAACTCCTTGCGCCGTACGCTTCCGGTTGGGTTGCGTTGTCTGAGAATCAAGAACGAGTTGTGGGCGCGGGTGAGACGCTGCAGGAAGCGCACGACGAGGCGGTTGAGCACGGCGTGCCGAATCCGGTTTTTGTAAAGGTCATTCAGCCGTCCCAAGGCTACCTTCCGCTATGCCGGTGACGCGACGGGCGTCCCTACAATTTCCCTATCGGCGAGAGCCAAGCGCGCCGAGCGCCGCATATCCTGATCGCACGAGCATCCCTCGTCCACGGATAGAACTGCGTCTCTTCCACGAGGACCGCTTTGTGAAGCTCCTCGCCCTCGTTGACTCTGGAGCTGACGACTGCCTCTTTCCCCTCGAGGTCGCGCATTTTCTCAAGCTCCCGTTGAAGCGCGACGCCGTCCATCATTACGGCGGCATCGGCTCTGGAACAATCAGCGCGGCCTTCGCGACGGTGGGAGTAGAGGTTGGGAAATGGAGTATCCCGCTCTATGCAGGTTTCAGCGACTCGCCGAGTGTGGTTCCCATCCTTGGGCAAGATGGGTTTTTCAACGCATTCGAGATAAACTTCAACCGCGTTGCTGAAACCCTTACCCTGAAGGAATTCAACAAACGCCCGGAACGCGCGTAACGCCAGACTAACTACGATTACAGCCGTCGCCAATCGAGTCTTCAGTATCACCCACACACGCGAGAACTTTTATGACAAGCTGAAACAGCTCTTCCACTAGGCGAGACTATCTGCGGCTCGCGGCAGTCTGTCGAGAGCACCGCCTATGAGTTTTGCGGGGAACGACGCTCGGGCCGTTAGTGAAACACCTTGTTTTTAGCCGCTCTAAATTTGAGATACAATAAACCTCAGAACCCCCCGTTACGGTTTGAGAAGTGAGTAGTGCGCTGGTGTAGATGACGCTTATCAAACTAGGCTGGACGGTGTGTCCCCACTGCGGGTCCACTAGGTTCCGAAAATCGCAGCGGCGGAACATCTTTGAACGAGTTGCCAGTGTTGTGGTGTTCCCTTGCCGCTGCTATTCCTGCGACGGGCGCTTCTTTCGTCCCCGGTGGCTGTCCATGCCTCGAGACGAGCCAAAGGCGAAGTCCGCCTCATCGGTGGGGCGGAACTGAATGCCCAACGAGATGTCGGACAAGTTGCGTCATGGGACTGCGTATAGGCACAGGACGTGTTTCTAGGATTTCATTCCTGCTCCGTAATCAGATGCTGCAGGAACTGGCGCGGCGTCACGATACGGATCGATTCATAGCTTTTTGGAAAGTGGCGAACGTTGCCGGTGACGAGATAGCTGGCTAAGGCTGCCTCCGCGCATTCGAGAAATCGATTGTCTGGTTCGTGATCGGAAAGAGTGAGCTTCTCGGCAGGAGCAACGTAAAGCGAGAGACTTAGGAAGGCTGCGAGTAGTTCGCGTCTGCGGCTGGCGTGGAGGTCAAGCTCCGGTCGGAAAAGCACCCTGCGATATTCGGCGAGCACATCATCTGACAGACAGGGGATCACGATGCCAGCAGCAACGAGGTCAATCGCCTTTGCCGGGACGCTTGCGCCTTTGAGGATCGCAGAATAGAGAACATTTGTATCGAAAACAACCCGCGTCATGCTGCGGGTTGTTTAGAAGGCCTTCTTCTTTCCACGGGTCTTCCGGGCAGCGGCAATTTCAGCGTCGATCTGCCGCATGGATAGCTTGTCCAGGCCCTTTTGTTTGGCTTCCTCCCGGAGCTCGTTCAACAGGCGCCGGAACTCGGCAAGGCGCTTCGAGCGCATAGGGTCGCTCATGAGGCGGCGTTCGGCTTGCTCGATCTGGTAGCGTCGAAACGCCTCCCGCATGAGTTCGCTCATCGTGCGGCTTTCTCGCTTAGCGAGTTGCTCGGCCTGCCGTCCCATCTCTGGAGGCATAGTGATGGAATAGACTTTTGTAGTGCGCGTGCTCATAGTCCTGTTAGCTAATACTTTGTATGACTCTGCAATATCACATTAGCAAGACGGCGGAAGTTGTCAACCGGGGTATCTGCTGCCCGCGCGGGCGTGATCTTTCAAGTCTCCATCCGCTACATCAAGCGATTGAATTAGACTGAGACGTCGGGGCTGGCGTATCGCTCGGATAGAGTGTAGTATTCCAGTAAGTCCGTGCGCTGTGGTGGGTAGGGATTAATTTATTTACTTACAAGATTTAAGACTCTCTTTACGGGAGAATCTACGCGCTAAAAAGGTTGGGTAACGACCTTTGATCAGATATGAGCCGCATCCCGCGCAAACGATCATAGACCTGCTCGGGCGATTCGGTTGCACCCCAGAGGATATGCGTGGTACCAAGTTCCAAGCCGACGCGTTTCAGATTGTCGCTGAACGTGTCGCACAGTGACTTCATCACCGCCGCAACCTCCGGAGTGGGACCGAACGCCAGACTATCCAGATCCTGTACGACGAAATTTTCCCCATTCAAGCCGGGGACGATCCCGCCGGTTTTAAGCGAGTCAATTTGCTCGCGTTTTGATACTTCATTCATGTTGTTGGTGGTTCTTAATCCTACCCCCACAGTCGCAATTCCAGCGTGGCACAAAGTTGCGGCATAAAGCGTGATCCTAATGGACGCTGGTTCCGCAGGATACGCAGGATGGTAGCTTGGCGATCCGGCGGGGTGGGTTACGGGCGTTCCAAAACTGGCATCCGCATGATTGACAATTTCTGACCGTCAGTTAATCTGAAAGCATGGCAAGCAGGACGGCCACAATCGAAGAACGGATTGGCCGCGTTGGGCAACGCCGACAAGTGGTCATTCCCCGTAAGATGTTTGAGAGCCTCCAGATGCGAGAGGGCGATTTTGTGGCGTTTTCCCAGACAAAAAACGGCGTCCTAGTGAAGCCGAAACGCGTGGTTGATCCCGACGATACTTTGACACCTGCCGAAGCAAAGATCGTGCGTCGCGGCGAGGCTCAACTCAAACGGGGAGAGTCGAAATCATGGCGCGACGTAAAACATGCGCTATCGCGTTGAACTTTCTTCTGAGGCCCAAAAGCAGCTTTCCCAGTTTCCCGCGACGTCCAGGAACGCATGAAGCGTGCCATTGATGAGTTTGAAACAAGAGACGAGTCGCAATGGAGCAACATAAAGGCATTGCAGGGCGAGGCATGGAAGGGACGACTTCGTAGGAAAGTCGGTCCGTACCGGATTATCTTCATTAAATTTCCGAGCCGCGCCGTGGTGGAGATTTCCGCCATCCTAATCAAATCGAAAGACACTTATAAATAGCAGCGCATTTGAGCCATATACAAAAAGCCACCGGGTCGCGGTGGCGTTTAATTTATTCAATACTCTTCCGGCAAGAGGATGGTGGTTGCGGAACGGTCTGCCTCCGTGATAATCCAGATCTTCGTGCCGTCCGTCAGACAGTAGCCGGACAAGAGGCGGCTGTCGTCGGTCAGTGCGTGCTCGTTCGCCTCAAGATCTTCGGGACCAAGATCGCCCCAATCGCCACGTTCATGGCGGCTGATGAATGTCGCTGGAGCTTCGGCATTACGAGCGAGTGCTTTGAGCGCACCCGGTGTAGCGAGCCTTCTGCCAAGCGGGAAACGGGGGAGTGCCATAGCATCACTCAACCCATTGGAGTGATCAGGCAATCCTGGCATTGAGAAATGTTCCGAGCTTGGCCGTCGCTTTGAATTTCGGGATCGGGGCGAGTTCCTCGAAGGATGACGTGAAGGCGTTCGATAAGCTCCACTTCGTGCGGGGACGGAACTCTTCGAAGCGGGGGTTGAAATAAAGATCGTGGATCGTTCTCCCTAAGTGGCGGGGAACATCGAGATTCCCTTCAATGAACGCCTCGTATATGTAGAGCTTCGCCGCAACGTCAGAAAGCTGCGTTTCACGCCAACGGTCAACGGCTTCGACCATCGGGCGGAAGTTGCGCTGCATCTGGTCAACGCCCACGGAAATCGCTTCGATGAGGTTGAAGTTTTTGGAATGCTTCGCAAGGACTGGCTCGAAGTCGCCGTGAAAAGCCAAATTGTCGCAGACGAACACGCGGTAGCCCACGGTGATCGAGAACCGGAAACGCTTGGCGTTCGAGTTCCTGATGCCGAGAGCGAAGCGTGCCCCATCCATGCCTTGGTCAAGTTCCATGACGCCAAAGAGGTCGTTGCCGTCACGTGACACGGCGTACTGGTCGCTTGCGACGTTGATGTGCCGGAAGCCGAGCGTCTCGATGAGGGCTTGGGCAATCTCCGCGTGGGGGATCGGGCGGTGAGTTGCGGTTCCGGGCGGCGTTGGCACTAACGCCAACTCCTCGCGACTGAGTTTGTCGGTTTTAGACAGAAGGAGAGCCTGAGTTTCAGACATACGGAATTCCTCTCTTAAATGTTTGAATTCTCCAGCCGGTCGGCAGGAGTAAGAACCGCTAGAATCCTAAAGCCATTCCCAAGAGCAGTCAAGGTGACGGTCCCGGCGGCATATGAACGAGCTTCCGCTCCAAAAAATGGCGAGAGTTGTTTAGGGGAGTGTACTGCCGTGTTGTAGTCGGTCGGTTACCTGAACCCGCTCTATGGAGCCTGGCTGGGGCGAAATAGTACTACGCGATACAGAAAAGCTTGCACCAAACGCTTCCTCTGAACTATACTCCTCCCATTCGATTGCAGAAATGATTGCATAATGCGAGATCGATTCTGTCAATGTTGTTTACGGGTTTCTCTCCGAATCGCAGCTCTCTTCATCCTGACAAGTGGCGCGGTTTCGGCAACTACTATCACTTTCGAGGGATTCCCGGACAGCACGATTCTCACCAATCAATATCCCGGCGTTACGTTCACAAACGCCATTATCCTCACGGCCGGCATTTCTCTTAACGAGTTCGAATTTCCGCCGCACTCGGGCGTGAACGTGGTCTCCGACAACGGGGGACCCATGACCGTCGACTTCAGCACTCCGGTCCTGAGTTTCGGCGGATACTTCACCTATCTTGAGCCGCTCACGCTTGATGGGTACAACAGTGCAAACCATCAGGTCGCTTCGGCAAAATCGCGTTTTTCGAACAATCTCGCCTGCCTCGGTGGACCGCCATGCTTAGGCGATCCCGCCAGCAGCCCAGATGAGTTCATTCACTTGAGCTTTACAGGCGGCATTTCGAGCGTTACGATTACTGGTGATCCGGCAGGAGGGTCGTTCACGCTGGATGATGCGACCTTTTCAAGTTCAGTTCCAGAACCAGGACCAGCTCTTCTCTGCCTTTTCGGAAGCGTTGTGATAATCCTTTTGCGCGCTAGTCAAGAATATAGCCGAAGACCATAACAGGACATCAATGAGAATTAGACTTATAGGAGTTCTATTATTGGTCATCGCAATCGGCGGGGTCGCCGTATGGACTCTTGATGCGCAACAGCCGGCATCTACGTCGCTTTCGGTTGGCAGCGTCTCATTCATGCCTACGGTAATCGCCGTGAATACATCGACTGCCGTGACGATCACAATTCCCATTCCAGACCCGACGCTCATCTCAGGAAGCGTTAACCTTGTTCGTTATGACACAGGCACACCCACGATCATTGGCGCGTTGAACGATAACGGACAGAATGGTGACGCAGTTGTGAAGGACCAAATATACACAATTCGCACTTCCTTTGGAGCAACTTCAACGACCAACATCGAATTGCGGGTTTCGGCTGCTTTTCGGGGCCGTTTGCAGCGATATATTTCTCCGCAGTTTCAGATTGCCGTCACTCAAAACGGGTCGAGGCCGCTGCCTCCTGATCCGGGACAGGCCGGAATGCAAACCCTTAATGGCATCGACTCTGACGGAGACGGGGTCCGCGACGATGTTGAACGTTGGATTTATTTGCAGTACCCCTCTTCTCAAAGAACTCAGTTCGCGTTAACGCAGCTCGCAAAAACTTATCTCGATGGAGTCTCGGATTCCGATATCCCGCAATTGGGGCTCCCGGATATTTTCGAAGCATTCTATGCGCAGGAGTGTCTAGCTGCAGTGCGGCCGAATGATTTCTTGTCGATCGCGGAACAACTCCAAGCACTGGTTCTCAATACTCCAGCGCGCATCAGTGCCGACGAAGCCGAAGAAAGCAACTCTGGAAACACCTTATTTTATACGTCCCCGCCGACTAATCAATTCCAATCTCGGTGTAGCTTTAATCCAAGCAGCTTACCGAACTGATCAAATTGAGGTGATGTCACTTTGAAAACCGTAGCTCCTCTGTTTTTGCTGTTGATAACTACATGTTCTGGCATAAAGGCCGAGTGTCCTACTAATGTTACAAGCGTATTTTATGGAAACGGGATCGATACTGACAAGAAGCACGCTAATCTGTCCAAGCAATCGCTACAGATAGCGGTCGACAATGCCCTTAATGTAAGAAATCCGGTTCGCGATGTTTCATGCGTTACTTATTCTCTAGCATACGACTCTGAATTTGTTACTTCTGATAAGAATAAGAACATCACTGTTGTAAACTTTTTTGCTCAACTGCTTCACGCAGCAATTCTGAAAGGGATTACGGATTTACCAGCCTTTTGGGATTGGCTTTTCGGAATTTCGGCGCCGCCAGATTGGCTCGCACAGGACTATTTAGATTTGGTTTCTCCGATCGTCGCGGCTTATCAGCCAGATCTTAAGATTCATGTGCAAGAGTACAATGCCGCGCTGAACAGCGGGAGTAATGTAGTCGTAGTTGCACATTCGGAGGGAAACTTGTATGCGAATCAGGCTTCTGCGTTGGTAACCGTCCCTAATGGACAAGCCTTTAATATCGTTGCTGTTGCCTCTCCCGCGTCATTCGTCCCGAACGGAGATCCTTGGGTGACGCTAGGGAACGACATCATTTTGCTGGTTCCAGGAAGTCCTTTACCGCTTGATGTAAGTAATAACACTCCGACACTTTGTAATGCCTCAGCTCTCGATGTGGCTGCCCGCTGGAATTGCCACGACTTTGATCATTCTTACATGATGGGTGACAATAGTGAGCCTACTATCGTCAACGATGTTGTCGCGACCGTGCCATCGGCGACCGCGGGACCTCACAGTATTGTTCCCATGGACGCACTTCCAGGACCGCCGTGGGTCTATCCGAGCGGCATGAACAACTCCGGCGAGGTTGTTGGAGGTTATAACTACAAAGCCTTTGCTTGGTCGGCCCAAGGGGGTTATCAGTTTCTTTCATTAGCGCCTGGTGATCAGGCGGGTTCCGCTATTGCCATAAACGACTCGGGTAACGTTGTGGGGTATGGGTATAAGTCACTAATTACCTACCATGCGCTAAGGTGGGGACCAGTAGGGAGTGTCGAGGATCTGGGGTTATTAGTAGGCGAGCCGAGTGCAGCAACGAATATCAATGACTTCGGTCTTGTAGCTGGTTATACGGGCGCTTATGCGTTCCTCTGGTCGCAAGCTTCAGGCCGCACGCTTTTGCCCGGAGCGAACAGCGCCGCATATATTGCTCTAAATAACTTGGGGCATGCTGCAGGTGTTGCGTCGTCAGGCAATACAGGAAAGGTCGTACTGTGGAAAGGGTCCACGACGGTCGTCGATACGGGAATTAGCGGGGTAGTGAGTGGCTTAAACGACCACGACGAACTAATTGGTGTATACGCGCCCGCAGCCGGGTCCACTGGCTTCATTTGGAGCCCGTTATCGGGCATCCAGCAAATACCAACCCTGTACTCCGGATGTTCTGTATCTCTACCAAAGGGTATCAACGACAATTCCCAGATCGTCGGAGTCGCTATGTGTTTAGGACAGCGGTTTTATGCGTTTATCTACCAGAGCGGTACGATTCAAGACTTGAATAGTCTTATCCCAGCGGACTCAAACTGGCAACTGCTCGAGGCCGATGCAATTAATGATCAGGGCGAAGTCGTCGGTTACGGACTTTTAAACGGAGCGGAACGAGGATTCCTCTTAACGCCCATCATCAAGTGAGAATGGGAGTCTTAGAGACGCAGCCTTTCGCGCCGCCCAAGACAGATGCTAAATCGCGATCCGCTCCACTTCAGTGAGCGTGATCTCATCACTTGTTCTATCGTAGAGCTTTGTTGTGCGTGGCGATTCGTGAGCGGCAATCGCTTGGGCGTTCTCGATGGTGCCGCCGTTCTCAAGAAACGCCGTGATGCCCGTCGCGCGGAACGTGTGGCAGCAGGTGGAGGAGGGTAGACCGGCTTCGAGCGCCCGACGTTTTATCATTCTGAGCACGTCCGTGCGGCGTCATGGGATTTTCCGTAAGCTGCCGATGCTTATCAACGCTCCGAAAGAGCGGTGACTTCTTCTCGTCCCAGATACCGGAGGCGTCGAGATACGCGTCTAGATACGCTTCAGCATTGTGGTGGGCCGGAAGTTCGTGGCGTTTGCCGCCCTTTTCATGCAATCGAATCCACCAGCGCTTGCCGTTCTGGTAATAATCATCTACGCGCATGTGAACCATAGCCGAGACCCGTGCGAACGTGTAGCACATCGTGCCGATGATCGCCCGGTCGCGCTGCCCAACAATCGAATTCGTTTTGATCGAGTCGATAAGCGTCCGCGCCTGGTCAGCTTTCAGAACCGGTGTCTTGCCTCGCCTCACGACGTGCTTCGGGCCGCGAACGGAGGAAGCTGGATTCATCGACACGATCTGGCCCGTCACAAGGAAATCAAAGAGCATCCGAATTGCAGCTAAGTGCTGCTTCACCGTGGGCGCTGCGGCAGTGTGTTGTTCGATATACGCGGCGATCACTACCGGTCTGATCTGTTCAAGGGTTTGGATGTGATTGGTTTCACACCATCCAAAAAATTGCGTGACAGCCCGCGCATAGGCAGCCCGCGTATTTTTGTTCCGAATGGTCGCGGTGAAGAATTCAATGAAGCGCCATGCGGCTGCTTCGCCTGCGTGAGCGATTATCGCCGGAAGGTATTCAAATCCAGCCCGACCGAGATCGCGATTTGGAATGGGAACAATCTCATTCATGCCTCCCGGTGATCTAAGTTGCGCCGGAAGCCGAATTCTTCCGGGTCTAAGAAATCCGCCGGGTCGATCTCGTCCTCAGCGAAAACATCCGGTTCGTGTATTTCCTGCGAACCAGTTTTCGGTCGTTTGGCAGACTTTTTTCGTCCTTTTTGACCGTCCGCTCCACCTACGGATTGAGGTATCATAACGTCCTTTATGATACGTCTGTAAGACATCTTGTCAACTCCATCCAGCGGCAACCAAACGACTTGGAAGAGAGGAGAATCGCAGGCATGACAGGCTAAGTTCTGGATTAAATCGAATCTTGTGTCCCGCACGGGAGGCGCAAACCGCGTAGTTCGCCGCTGACGGTGGTCTCTTGACGCTCGCGGGCTCCTGGTTGATCGATAAGAACCTTTATGGTACCTTTTGAATAGATCTTGTCAGACGAATACATCAAGCAGTATGATCTTTCTAGTATCTTTTGACAGATTCAGCCCATCAGAATCAACCGACTCCGCCGCTAGATACGACCTCCAACCGCCGTTTGTTGGTCTTCTTGGCCCGCTATATCGAACAGATTGGGAGACGGTCCAAGCTGACCATCCACGAAATTGCTGTTCTCGTTTCGATATATTGGCTCGATAATCATCCGGAAGTTATGGTGAACCAGACCCAACTTGCCGCGATCCTTGGTATGGCGCCGAACGCCTTGTCAACCAGGATCGGCAAACTGCGGAAACGCGGTTACTGCGACGCTTTAACTATGCAACAGAAGCTCTCACGCGGGATTGAGGACAACCGAGAAGAGTACTTCTTTATTACAGATGAAGGTATGGAGGAACTGAGGCGATACTCTCAACAGGTGTTCGGGCTTCCAACTCGAATGCAGGCCGTAATGAATGAACTGCCCGAGTATCGCGTTTTCACTACCCGCCTCAAAGAGCTCGTCGAACCCGAGGTGGCTGATCAGTTTGGAGCCCTTCAGCGATCAACTGCCACGAGTTAAAACGACTTTCACGAAAGGGAGAACTAAAGATGCCATCGAAGAAAGAACTGCCAACAAATCCAGTTGATCCGAGCAAGGTGCGGATTCGCAAAGTCGACTATGATGCCTTAGCAAGAGCGACCCGTCGAAGGGCCTACAAGCGTGCTATTGCGAACGGATATACCGAGGAAGATGCAAGAAAGTTCGCGAACATCTGGGGAGCACCCGTAGAGCCTCAATACAGGGTTGCCTAACCCTCAACACACTTTTCACTTCAAATTGAATACCCTTTCGGGTATTCTTTTTTAATGCGAAATCGCGACAAGGTATTCGCGCCCACAGATCGTCCCCACACGGACCTTTTGAACGCGGCCATAGCGGGCCTCAGGTTTACACGAAAGCACGTCTCCGAATCCCTGAGCAGTGGTAGTGGTTTAAAGCACCCAAAATATTCAGCTCCAGACGGCACTTCTAAAGGAATGTTGACTGTCGATCAGGAGGCTGAAGATCAGTGCACGAACTATCTGCTAAAGCTGCTTGGTTCAGAAAACATAAGGGTATTAGGCGAGGAAACCCTGTGGAAATACGAACAACTCGACCTGAGCACACATCATATCGAAGGCTATAGTGAGAACTCGGTTGAAGTTCCTGGGCCTGAACGAAAGTTGGTGGCCATCATAGACATGATCGACGGTAGCGACCTAGTTGAACGGAATTTTGGGAATTGGTGCTCAGCCGTGGTTTTCTTCAAGCCGAGACCAAAGCCGGAAATCCTTTTCAGCCTTATCCACCAGGCGGATGGCGCGATCTATGGTGCCGACCAGAAGGGCACGTTTTTGATACGCGCTTCAAACGCCAGGCCGATTCAAGGTGTGGTCCCCTTCAAGAAGCCGGAAGCACGAAGGTTACGCCGCGAGGATAAAGACAAGGATTATCCCGAAGAAACGCGACAGATATCCATTTGCTTCATCGGGCAGAAGGTGAAACACTTCACATCAATCCCGAACGGATTGATGCAGTGGGCGAAGAAATCTGAAGCAGCAGAACGGCTACGCTTTTACAATCTTGCTGGAAATCCTATGATGGCACGCTTGGCTAACGGAGAGAACGTGCACGTCGTGTTCGAACATCGTGGGCAACACGCTCATGACGCGATCCCAGGTTTGTTCATAGCTCTCCAGGCGGGAGCGTTTATGCTTGATCTGAACAAGACTTCTTCGAGTGAAGAATCTGTCACGATTGAGGAACTAGCTTCTTTTTTGATGAAGCCGTCGGCCACGTCGGTCAAATACGTCATTGCGTCCACTAAGGAACTGGCTCTTGAGTTCGCAAGAGTTTTAAAGTCGGACGACGGGGTTGAGCGCAGCTGAATGACCAAAGCTCGACGCGCAGCATTGGTGACGATCACGGGCTTTGTTGGATCGCACTGTTCTAAGCCGTACAGGAAGCTCTTACGAATTCCTTTGCCGATCTTATATTTTGGGTTTTCAGCGGTAACTGGTAAAAGCGCCGTTCAAGATCGGGAGACGCAGACTAGCTGTGTTCATCGTCTTGGTCATCCTTCGCCAGCGTTGACGTTTTCTTGGTAGACGTACGATGCTTAGTTGTCTTGAGCGTGCTACTGCTCGTATCCAAGTCGACGTCGAAGTCACCATCCCCAATTGACGTTAGTAACACGGGATCGCTGTTCATAGCAGGAAACTGCAGAATGCTACTCAGAGTCCGCAATGTATTGATATCCTCATTCGCCTCGTCCGACTTAGTTGCAGCTGGATTTACCCTAATCTCAACGACAAGTCCACGCTCAAGCTGCCCAAACAGCTTCAGCATGTCTCGCTTGATGAAACCTTCGAGTTCGTTCTTGCGACCACTTTCAACCTGAGACTTAGCAATTATCTCCGATGTTGATTCCTCCACAACCTCGTTAACTGTCTCCACGATTTCTTCGGTCAGCTCCGTGATCGTCGCCTTCTTCTTCATGCCGATTTTGCTAAGCTTCTGCCTTATTTCCCGGATTTCCTCCACTTTCTTCCAGGCATCTAGGAACTTGTTGACCATCGTTCCAATCGCAGCCATAGCTGTTAATGCAGCTGCGACCGTGATCGTGGGAACCGAAGATGATATCTGTCTTAGCTGGATCGGCTCTGGTTCGCCCGCGAGCGCCTCGCTAACATTCTTGATTAACCGATTAAAGAACGCCAGCTCCTTGGCGAACGTTCCAAGCTCGTTATCGAAGATCTGCCGTGGAACAAGGAATGCCAGCTCGGCTGAACCGGCGGGAAGAGCCTCGCCCTCTATCCCCAACCCTCGAATGCCTTCCAGCGTTGATCGTACTTTTTGAAGGAACGTATTTCGATCGCTCGCAAACTTCTTAACGTAGTCTCTGGCGACGGATGGCGTCATTGCGTTATTGGCGATCATAATTCTCACCTCTTCCGCCATTCCGGGATCAAAAAACTTTCCGCCGCCGAGTTCATTCACTAGCGCGCGCATCGCCGGTGAGATTTTCTCACTCAGCTTAGCTGCAGAGGCCGAAAAGGCCGTCATGGCTGCAGCGAGACTCGACTGGTGGGTCGGATGTGCTGGCGATTGAACGAGGTTGTCAAGACTGGTGCCAACTGCGTCCAATCTCGGCTGAAGCTCTAAACTCCCATCTAAATCAGTCAGGAACTGAAGCGTGGAGGCGAAGGTCTGTACGTTCATATAGCTGAAAACAACGATGGTAGCAGCAGTGCGCGGTCACCAGCTTACACACATCAATGTGCTATCTCATGTACAGAATTGCTTCGCAGGGACTAAGATCAGTTGAGTTCACGTGTGGAAACGGGAAGCTTGGCCGGTGTGTAGGGATCTGTACGTCCGCTGAATGTTGCAGTTGTGCGTTGCAAAAAGGAAAGCGCCAGAAATGTTTGTTCAAATCCCACCGCAGCGTAAAATGAAGGTCGCGCGAGTCCTTTGAAGGCGTGAGGCGAAACCGGCCAGCTGAATCGGGGCCCGCAAATCACGTGGCGACAGTTGCATACAACGCAACAAAGGCCTTTTAAAGTGGTTCAGAGAAACGAAAAAAAAGCCGCGTCTCCAGAGATGCTGAAGCGCGGATTATTAAAGTTAATCATGCATGGCTATTCCTTGAGCAGCGCTCGAATAACCCGGTGCTTTCCTTGGAGACGGTCAACGATTTTGGCCATCTTTTCTTTTGCTTTGTCATCGTTATCCAGGGCGAGGATTACGGTGTCAAACGGCTTTAAGCTTTTTTCTTGTTCTTCGGTGAGATCGTAGCCCATTAATGCCGCTGCCTGCTGGCCGCGTTCTGAAAACCAGAGCGGCGCCCAACATGATTCGGCAACGATCACCGGTTTCTTTGGATCGCACCGTTCCAGGCCAAACAGGAAGCTTTTACGGATTCCCTTTCCAATTTTCCACTTGGGGTTATCGTCGCTAACGGGTAAGACGGTTCGTCCTGCGTAGCCGACGAGATTGCCGTCTTCATACAGCGGAAACACGATGCGATCATCCATAGAAGCCGTGCCTTGCTTCGAGCGGTAGTACCCAACGCCCCATTTTTCGGCTGTTTCGATGGATATTCCGCGTGATTGGATGATGTCATGGCGCGGATTCACACCTTGCAGCTTCCACGTCAGCGGTTTATTTACCTGGCTTATTTTCTCGTGACCGACGTGATCTATTTCCGGCCTTGGTCGAGGTTTGGTGCAAAACACCTCGTCCAACCATTTCGCTGCGTCCACTGGCTTCATATCATCTAGAGCGCATACGAGGTCAATGACATCGCCGCCGCTCTTGCCGAGTTTCTCTCGACATGACTGAGAAAAGCACGTCCACCAATTATTTGATGTGTTTACTTTGAATGTGCCTTTTCCGCCGGTGTGGAACGGCAGCGGACATTTGCCGACGAGGTAATCCCCCGTTTGTCGTACCTCTATCCCCCGCATCCGCAGAACGGAGGCAATAGGGACGAGCTTCACCTTCCCGAATTCTATCTGCATACGGCCTTCCTTTTCGTGTCAGTATATTAGCCTCAAGCTACTAACACTCAGAGTAAGTATTTTTGGAAGATATGCAAATCACAGTTATTGTCACTACTGAGATACCGATAGTAAAACATAGCCTAAGTGCCCTTCGCGAGCAAGTTAGCACGTTTACCGAAAGATCAACTTAAAAGCCAGCTGAACGCGAATGGGTTTATCGTCGTAGCGTCCAGGCTCATAGCGCCAGCCGGAGAGTTGCTTCCTGATGTGGTCTTCAATGTCTTTTCCTGGCGATTGCACGAAGCGGATGTCTTCGGGATTGCCCTGCTCATTGACGATGAAGCACACCGGCACGGTTCCCGTGAAGCCATTGGTCCAGTTCACGACCTGGTCTTCGTGACGGGTATCGAATAAGAAGTTTGGATTTGAATAATCCTGATAACCGGCTGGATGCGGCACAGCGGGGCCATAGTGCGCATAGTATGAATCATCAGGCTTCTCGCAAATGTGGGGGTCGGCTTCTTCCGTAGTGACATGTGAGAGCCTCTTCTCTGGAGTGGCCGTCGTAGACTCATCGCTTTTTGGCGACGAGGAGCCGTTCGATGACGTCACGGAGTGAACTACGTCATCGGTATAGAAAAGGACTTCAGCACCTTCTTCTCCCTGAAACCGAAAACTTCGACCGGGGATTGTGGTGAGTTTCTGGAATTGATCGCGGTCGAAAACTCCGAAGGGGTGGGTTGCGTCTTGTACCCAGATTGCCACCCACCACTGCGGATCATTGCCGACCGGCTGGAGGTGCCAGGCATGTTGGCCTTCGGGCAACCTCACTATTTTGCCGAAGCAGCCTTCGTGAAATTCAACGGTGAAGTGGTTGACTTCCGGCTCCTGAATATCGTTCTGCCAGGCATTGTCGCAGACAAGCTCGCGGTAATTTACGTGTAGTGGCTGCGGGCCGGGGTTCCTCGTTTTCAAGACGGAGATAAGCAGACTGAAGAGAATTGCGAAGGCGGCAATGAGAAAAGTAATCGGAATCCACTCAGGAATCCGGCGGGCTGCCATATCGGGATAGTGTATCGGAACCGATGAAGCCTACACAGGCAGACACTGACTTCTCGCATTTCGGATCACGGCATAACCCCGTTGCGCAGGAAACACGTGATCTTTTCTAAGGTCTGCTTTTTGTCCGTTCCCCATCGTTCCAGTGAGTGTTTAATGAGTTTGGTTGCCTTCGATTCATCCCCGCGTCTTCCGATGGGTGACGCTGCTACCGCGCGATTGACGATGGGGGCGTATTCGGGGTCTTTCGCGGTACCCACATTGTCGAACTTCCGAACATAGAAGTGGTAGCGCGGCAAATCCGTAATGTCCGTCGCAATATCCTGTCCCCAGTTCTTCGCCATAAGTTCCGCATCTTCGCCCGAGCCATTGAATATAATTTGATTCCCGCAGTTCGCCAACAAGTCTTTTGCGAAGGGAAGCTGATACATGCCTTGCGTCGCTGAAACGACTGACACGCCGTACTTTCTGCCTTCGGCTAAGAGCGAACTGAACCGCCCGCCGTGGACAAAGTTGTGTGTCTCGTCAACGACCAGTAAGAATGGAGGCCGATCTTGCTGTTGTGCCCTGCGGAGTGCCGCTATGGAGATCATCGAGACGATGAGTGAGCCGAGAATTTGCGCGATCTCCTCCCCTAGCCGTCCTTTCGAGAGGCGGGCAACGAAGATCCGCCGTTCGTTCATGATCTTCAGGAAATCGAGCGAGTGCGTCTGGCCGATGATCGGGAGAATCGCCGAGCGCATCAGCTTGCCGACTTTATTGATCGGCGGGCTGAATTTTGCCATCGTCTCCGATGGGCGCAATCCCTTCCCCTTTTCCTCGTTGTCGTATTGGTCTTTGAACATCTTCAGAAACGGGTTCTTCGTCGTGTCGAGAATCTTATTGCGGAACCGGTCATCCGCTAGGAAGCGGAAGACGTGGACCGGTGAGGGATTAGGAAATCGTTCGGTCACGGCATCGATGCCGTTGATGATGACGCGCGCCGATTCGTCGCCCCACGCGGAACCCGCCATATTCTTGATGATCGTGAAGAACGACTCTTTGGAGAGCTCGAGTTCTTCTGGGTCGTCAAAGAAAAAAGGATTGAGGCCGACCACATTCTTCGCGTGGGGATCGAACCAGATGAAGTCCCACATGCGGGAACGCGGCGTCATCGTGGACACGAAATCAGCCAAATCACCATGCGGATCGAGGAGGCCGACGCCTCCCCCGCTCCGAATCCACTGAATGATGAGATTCCCGAGCACAGTGGACTTCCCCATACCCGAACCGCCCTCAATGTTTGTGTGTTTGGTGAGGTCTAAGGATACTGGCTTTGCCGATAAGTAGTCATGGCCGATAACCATCGTTACAAGGTGAGTTACATAGGTTAGTGTAAGAGCGCACAAAGCCCACCAACCCCACCCCCATCGGAGCGTGGATTACACGCTGAGGAGATGGGGTTCTTGGGATTGCAGGGCGTTAGCCGCTGCCCCGCCCGAAGGCGATTACTTTTAACTTTAAATTTAGACGGTGAGAAAAGAAAGGGTATCGCCTTTCGGCGTACGGAAATCCGGGCTTCCGTCGACGCCAAGCCAGAACATCCGGTGATTGAATTCTTTGTGGAGCGCGCGAAGAAAGTGCTCGCGCCGTACATCATTCTTCTGGATGAATACCACTCTGAAATGTTTGAAGTTCCAATCAGATTCGCACTTTGCGGTGTTGTAGTAGCGGTAATACCGTTCTGCCTTCTTAATGATCGACGGCACGCCGTTTTGGACGTGGCCCATCTTTTGCCGCTCGATCTCCAGGAAGAAATGCAGCGGTTCGGAAGCTGAGTCGCGAATGGCGATGCTGAAATACGCGTCCGGCCAGATGGTTTTGTTCACAGCGGCCTGTTGCCAATAGAGAAGCCGGTGATTGTCCTCGCAAAGCTTTTTGATTCCGATATGGAAATCGGTTATGGCGAGCTCGTGATCGAGCGTCCGGGCGGAACGCTCATCGAACGTCTTGCCGCCGTACGCTCTCATGCCCTTTTTCGTAAGCCCGTACGCGTAGCTTGCGCCGCCGTTC
The DNA here is from genome assembly GCA_963758245.1 of uncultured Acidobacteriaceae bacterium. GTDB lineage: Bacteria > Acidobacteriota > Terriglobia > Bryobacterales > Bryobacteraceae > Bog-105. The sequence goes on from CAVWUV010000022.1 coordinate 74,366, forward strand.
TGACGCTCTTTCGACAAATCGAAAAAAGGAAGCCTACTTACGAATCCCTTTTGGTGCAGGTTTGCCAGGTTGCCTTGCTCGGTCCTCAGATCGTTTTTGTCCTCCCGCTTTTTGCGGAGCGCTGCCATCCGTTTTGGCGTCAGCACAAAGAATTCCGCGAGGAGCTGCAACTCCTCCTCCATCGCCGGAGTTATTGCTACGCGGCGGGTCGGGTAGGTCATTGCCTGAACTATACCGGTTCTCCGGCGTATGTCGAGCGTAGAAGTCCTTCGTGCGGTTCCTGATGGATTCTGCGCGTTCGAGCTCGGCATTCGTGGGCGGCTCAGGAGGGAGTGGGATGGCTTTGAACTTTGGCTCAGTTCCGGCAACGGCGTAGAGCGCCTGATACTTTTGCTGCCGCGCTAAGTGTTCATGTTTGACATCGGTCGGCATGATGTCCTTGAAGTAGGACGTGTCTTCACTGCCGATACGGAACACGAGAAACGTGGAAACGTTGCCGAATACCGATTTCCTGATACGCTCCTCCATTTGGCCGACATATTGATTCGCAAGCGTAAGCCGCAAACCCAAGCCGCCTGCCTCGGAAAGAATCTTGTCGAACGCCGAAGTTTGGAAGTTCTGGAACTCGTCGGCGAACAGATAAAAATTCGTTCGGAGGCTGCGGAAAATGGCTTGTTGGATTCGTGAGACGAGCAGTATCCCGATAAATTGTCCCGCTTCCTCCCCGGCTCCTGAGAGGTCAACCAAGAGTATGTGGCGCTTCCGTATGACCTCTTCAATGTTCAGCATCCGTTTCGCGGGACTCAACATTTTTGTGAGGGGTGGGACAAGGACAAACGTTCCCATGCGGGCGATGATGGGCGTGATGGCGTCCTTCGGGTACGTGGTTGGGAAGAGCTCCCAGAACTTGAGAAGCTTGGGATAGCGTTCAGGGTCAATGCGCGCAAGGATTTGTTTTCTCGCCCGGTGTTCGTCCACCAAAAAGTCGTGGATGTCGAGGTAGCTCTCGCTCTTCGCCGCCAAGAGCGCGTGGATCACAAAGCGGAGAATGGTCGGCCAGCGGTCGCCCTCCTTCTGGGCGAGGAACTGCATGAAGGTCTTCATGAGATCCCCTGCGACCCATTTGGCGTTCCTGTTCGGTTTCCCACGACATCACGTCTAGGGGAAGCGGACGGCGACGCGTTGAAGTAAATCACGTCGTGTTCGCGTTCGGGCGGGATGTGTTGTAAGACCATCTCGACCAAATTCGGACTTTCGCCGCTCGGCTTCGGGTCAAGGACGCACACCCCCGCGCCGTTTGTGATGTCTTGGGAAATGATCGAATGAGGAGCGTCGTCTTCCCGTGCCGCGTTTTCCCGGCGACGTAGATATGTTGATCTCGGACACCGTACGGGATTTTGACTGGGATGTTTTCTGGAACGGGTGGCTTGACGTTCTTTATGATCCGGTCGCTTCAATGGCGCGAAGGTTGTCGTGTGCTTGGGAGGCGTTCTGACCGAAACGGTAGCTTGACCTATACATAGACAGCCTTCGCCTGCGGAGGTGGCTGGATGGGGAGAATGATGGGGACGTTGATGCTTCAAGACAGGAGACGCAGTTCTCGTTCTGGAAGGTAACCAGTTCTTTGTGAAGATGTTCTTGGACCAGCGACTCTTCGGGTATTGTAGGGCATCGGAGGCAAAACGGGGTGAGGATATTTTCCGTCACGCGGTTCAATTGCTCGATGAATGCCGGCGTCTGGTCGCAACCGCGATAGTCCGCCGTATGGATCCTGGTGCGCGCGGGATTTGGAAATGGACGGTGATATCCGCGAGTGAATGGTCTGCGAACTTAACCATGAAATTGGTGTTGTAGGCGTAGAGCGGGACGATGGGCGGGATAACATCTAATTGCCTCGCGATGCGGTTTTGTGCGAAGCCGAAAAACGCGGCGATAAAGAGCGCGATGACGAGGGGAACGGCCACAAACGCGTTGAATCCGGCCATCAGATACAGAAGAAACAGGACGCCGACGACCACCGCTGCAATGGTGAATCCGTAGGTATAAACGGTGTGCTCTTTGCCTAGTTTCTGATAGGCAAGTACGGTCGTGAGCGGTGGGTTAGCACCGCGTATTCTAGGTTCCACGCCGCCCGTCCTTACGGTAGTAACCCGATAGGGCGCGTGAGCGAGGGGCACTTCTCGTCGGCGTTAGCCGCCCAATAGGGTCTGACGAACGATGAGCAATAGCGAAGAGAGAGGAAGAACGAGAAGTGCCCCTCGGTAGAGCGGGACGGGGCGGCGAACCGGCATATCTCGCTAGAGTGCGGTGAAGAAAGGGATTACCGCGCTCTGGCGCGGGGCAGTGGATTCTCTCCGGCATACGCGTCGGCGTATGGCAAACGTATGTGTCCATAGACCCCTGAAATCGGTATAATAGGGCATCTCCTTGCCTTCGGGCAAGGGGTGAACTGGCTTTTTAAATCCGTCTGACGGTAATGGAAGCCAGGGCTTCTCGTTGATTCGCCTTCGGGCGAAGAGGTAGAAAACGAGAGGCGATATGTCCCTTGACGGGATGACGTTGTCGGTGCCGGATGCGGCTGCCGTTGCTAATTGCGGACGCGACAGTATTGTTCGCGCGATCCGAAACAAGAGGCTGAAAGCATGGAAGCTCGATACGGGTTGCAGTAAGCGAGGTAGAGAACGCTGGAAAATCCGTGGCGAGGACTTACGTGACTGGATGGAACGGAACTCGAACCTGATAGACAAAAGAGGCCGCCGATAGGCGGCCTCTTTGTTATTTCACCCTCACGAGCTTGGCGGGCGTCCAGGTTTTTTGAATTTCCCCTTCGAGCTGCTTTTGTCGGCTCGGAATCCAGTGGTCGTAATACTTCAAAATGACTTTTTCCGAGTTGCCGAGGATCTTGGCGACGATTGCCGGACTCGTTCCGTTCGAGAGGAGCGTCGTCGCAAGCGTATGACGGAATTTGTGCGGGTTGCCCGAGACAGCAGCGCGCTTCAGAAGCTTGGCTAATCCCCTGCGCTTACTGCCGATCACCGTGGAGAGTTTCGATTCGCCGGTCCAGAAATAATATTGGGTTGTCTTGATCTCATCGAGTGCCGCGAGAAGAACGGGCGGGAGCGGCAGTTCGACGAGCACCTTTTTCTTCTTTGTGAGAATGGAAAGCTTGCCGTTCTTGATGAGCTCCTTGGAAAGCTGGACGGCATCGGAAATCCTGAGCCCGGTGTGTTGGAGCGTCAAGACAAACGCCCGCATGATGGGGTGCTTGATCGTTTCATGGATGTGCGCAAGTTCCTCTTCTGTAAAGACCTGAACTTTGTCCGGTGGGTCGATCTCCGGCGGTTTAAGAAATTGGGCGGGTGATTCGGAAATCCATTTATTCTCGATGCAAAAACGGAAGAACGTCCGCAGACGTTCGATTTGCTTGCGCTGGACCGATTTGCCCCAGGACACCCAAGTGCTCCGAAATTGCCTCAGTTCCGCAGTGCCGATGTCCTCCAGGAACCGGCGGCGCTTCGAGTCGGCAAATTGTGCGAGTGCTGCTAAGAGTTTTGCATTCTTATGGCGTGTCGAAGGGGAAAGCTTGCGAGCTTCGCAATCAGACCGGTATTGCGTGATCGCGTCTTTGAGGGTTACCTTCTCGGGCGCGGCGGTGCCGCTTTCGAGTTGGCGTTTGAATTTCTCCGCTGCTTCCAAGTTTCGTGTCTTCGCGCTTTTTCGGTACGGCTCACCGGATAGCGTGCCCGTGAACCACAGCGAACAGCGGCATTTCTTCGACGCGCGATCTGACGCCTGGGGGCACCCCTCGCGATGACGCCGGTAAATGGAAAGCACGGCTATCTTTTGAGATACTCGCCGACGAGTTCCAGGGTCTCCATGGTCTCGTCGTCAACCTGCGGATTGCCGCATTCACAGGTGAGCCGGACGCCATCCGACGCGATCTCGGCATTGACGATTTTGCAATCGCACATACGAACCTCCTAAACCGATTCTATGTACAAAATCGTGTACAGACAAGAGGGGTGCTAGTAAATATTTGATTCTAAAAGGAATTTAGCTGGGGCGGCTGGTGGGATTCGAACCCACGACATCCAGAACCACAATCTGGCGCTACTACCAACTGAGCTACAGCCGCCGTATCGGACCAATTTTAACATTCAGTTCACATGAGGCTGATCGGGTCCACATCAATCACCAGCGCCGTCGCGCTCCACTTTTCTTTCTCCGCGAAACGGCGAAGCTCCTTCAAGGTTTCACGCAGGACAGCGCGCTTTGCGGCTTTCAATAAAATTTGATACCGAAACTCGTTCTTTAGCCGAGGCACCGGCGCTTCGGCAGGGCCCATCGCGCGAACGCCCTCAGGCGCAGGATTCAGCAGATACCCGAGCTGGGTTGACATGCGTAATGCGTCTTCCTGCTTCTCGGCGCGGACTAATACGTTTGCGAACGCGGCGAAAGGAGGATAGCGCAACCATTTTCGGAACTCGATTTCCTTTCGATAGAAGCCTTCGTAATCTTGCCCCGCCGCAAACTTCACCGCGTAATGCTCCGGGTTCAAGGTCTGGATAACAACGCGTCCGGGAAGGTCGCCGCGTCCCGCGCGCCCAGCCGCCTGGGTCAATAGCTGAAAGCTGCGCTCGGCGGCCCGAAAATCGGGCATGCCCAATCCGATATCCGCCAGCACCACGCCCACTAACGTCACGTTCGGAATGTCGTGTCCTTTGGCGATCATCTGAGTGCCGACCAGGATATGGATCTCGCCATTACGGAAGGCGTCGAGAACCTGCTCGTATGTGCCTTTTCCGCTGGCGCTGTCCCGATCAAGCCGCGCAATTCGCGCACTTGGGAAATGCTGATGCAATTCATTCTCGACGCGCTCCGATCCCGTGCCGAGGAACTGAATGTAATCGCTTCCGCATCGCGGGCACTCGGATGGAATCTTTTCTGCGTAGCCGCAGTAATGACACAGCATCCGGCGGTCGCGCTTGTGATGCGTTAATGCAACGGAGCAGTTGGCGCACATCAATCGTTCGCCGCAGGCGCGACAAACCATAAAACTCGAGAACCCGCGCCGATTCAGAAGCAGCATCGTCTGCTCACCGTGCGCGAGCCGTTGTTGCATCTCCTCCAAAAGCTTTCGCGAGAAGACGGCCTGTTGCCTGGTCTCGAGAAACTCGACCCGCATATCGATGATCTGCACTTCCGGGAGTGGCCGTCGCGCGATGCGTTCCGGCAGCCGTAGCATCTCGTATTTACCGTGATCCGCGTTGTAGCGGGTTTCGACACTGGGTGTTGCGGAGCCAAGCACAGCTACAGCACCCGCTTCTTTTGCGCGCATTAACGCTACGTCTCTGCCGTGATATCGCGGGGTCTCTTGCTGCTTATAGCTGGCGTCGTGTTCTTCGTCGATAATCACAAGACCCAGATTCTGAACCGGCGCAAACACTCCTGAGCGCGTTCCGACAACTACGCGAGCTTGCCCGTTTCGCACGCGCCGCCACTGCCCGGCTCTTTCGGCATCTCCGAACGCGGAATGCAGGATTGCGACTTGCTTTCCGAAACGATGAAAGAACTGTCCCGCCATCGCTGGAGTCAACGCGATCTCCGGCACTAAAAGCAGCGAATTCTTACCACGTTCAAGCGCCAATTCAATACTGCGCAGGTAGACTTCGGTCTTCCCTGAACCGGTGACACCTTGCAACAAGAAAGCTTTGAATAGACTCACGTCAAGCGCGGTCTGGATCGCGCTGAACGCCTCTTGCTGATCCGCGTTCAGCACCGGAACCGGACGCTCAAATCCACTGTGAACGTGCAATGCTTTGGTCTCGAGTTTGATCAGCTCCCGTCTGGCTAAAGCACGAGCGGCTTCACTGGCTCTTTTCACCTTCTCCCCAAGTTCCGCCACATTGTGCTGTCCCGGGTGCAATTCGAGAAAGGCCAGCAGCTCACGCTCGCTTTTCTTAAGCTTGATCTCGGGGTCCGGCCTGTGGAGGAATTCTGCTTCCAGTCGCGCAGCCGGCGCGCGAAAAGGATCCCGCTCCTCCTGCCTTTCCTCCGCAGTGACCCAACCGCGTTTGAGCAAGGCCTGCAAGGCAGGGCGCGCGCCTTCCACTTTGGTGGCAAGATACTCAATGGAAAGCGGCCGTTCCTCCAGCGCGGCGAGAATTCGCAGAGCAGCGCCCGTATCCGGTCTATCGATCAACTGCCGCGCGACGTCGCGCCCGGTTTGGGTAAGGGAAAAACGCTTGGTTCGCCGCATCTCGCCGCTCAGCGGCAGCATTCCTTTTAAGACTTCGCCGATCGGAGCGCAATAATATTCGGCGATCCACTTTCCCAGCCGCAAAAGCTCGCCGTCGAGGACAGGCTCCTCATCGAGCAAAGTCAGCACTTCACGCGCTTCGTGCGCGGGCAGATCGTCGTGCACTCGCAGCAGAACGGCCGTCAATTTGCGGCCGCCAAATGGAACCAGAACCCTGCAACCGGCCTGAGCACGATAGCGGAGAGGGAGGGGAAGCTCGTATGTGAAGAGCCGATCAACCGGCACTGGGAGAGCGGCCTCACAGTAGCGGTAGCCCGTCTCAGCCATCCAAATCTGCTATCACCTGAAAAGCCGGCCGTAGCGCCGGATACAACGAGCGGTAGATCTCGTAACGCTTTCTATAAAAACCGGCCGCTTCCCGCACTGGCTGTTTGACGGACACTTCCTTTATCGCTGCCTGGCACACCTCGACGGCGGTTGCGTATTCACCGGTTCCAACCATCGCCAGCAACGCCGCACCGTAAGCAGATCCTTCCTGCGATTCGAGCGTCGCTACGGGTGTATCAAATATGTCCGCGAACAACTGATGCCAGAACTCGCTCTTTGCACCTCCGCCGGAAAGCCTGACCAGTGAAGGGTGCGCGCCAAGCGACGCGACAATTTCGAGGCCGTCTCTCTGGCTGTAACAGACTCCTTCCAGAATGGCTCGCGTCAAATCCTCACGCTGATGCTTCGCCGTGAGGCCAATCCATGCCCCGCGCGCGTTCGCATCCAGATGCGGAGTTCGTTCGCCCATTAAGTACGGTAACCAGAAGAGCCCATCGGCTCCTGGCGCCGAAAGCGCCGCTGCAGCTGTCAACTGGTCATAGCTGGCATCGGGTGCGAGTCGATTTCGAAACCATTGGAAGCTCAGCCCCGCTCCTTGGGTGACACCCATGACGTGCCACGCGCCTGGAATCGCATGACAGAATGTGTGCACCCGTCCGGCTGGATCATAGGCCGGTTTCTCCAGATATGCGAACACCACTCCCGAGGTGCCGAGGGTGCAAGAAACCGTGCCAGGTTTCACGATTCCGTTGCCGATCGCGCTGGCTGCCTGATCTCCCGCTCCCCCCACGACGGGAGTGCCGAGCGCGAGCCCCGTCGCCTCGCTCGCTGGCTTCGAAATTGTTCCAGTCACTTCGCTCGATTCGTACGCTTTCGGGAGAAATGAAGGATCGAGTCCAAGCCCTCTCACCATTTCTTGAGACCACCGCCGATGCGCAACATCGAATAGCGCCGTTCCGCTTGCATCAGAGACGTCCGTTGCAAATTCGCCCGTCAACTTGAACCGTACGTAATCCTTGGGGAGCAGCACCTTTCGCACAGATTCGAACTTTGCCGGTTCGTAATCGCGCACCCACAGCAGCTTTGGAAGCGTAAAACCAGTTAATACCGGGTTCGCAGTCGAGCGAAGCACGTTTTCGGCCCCAAGCTTCGAATTAATGAAGTCCACCTGGGCCTGGCTCCGCTGATCGCACCAGATCAATGCCGGGCGGATGACCGTGTGCGCTTCATCCAGAAGCACCAAGCCATGCATCTGGCCTGACAAGCCGACTCCCGCAACCGAGGTCCCGTCTATACCCGCGGCCTCGAGAACCCCTTGTATGGCCAATTGCGAAGCACGCCACCAATCGTCGGGATGTTGTTCGGCCCAGAGCGGCCTCAACATCTGCATCTCTTCATGGGATGCGGTGTACGAATGACGGACAGATCCGTCCGAACCGACTAGAAGCGCGCGAGACCCGCCGGTTCCGATGTCAAGCCCGAGCCAATACATAACGTCCGCACTAACGCATGAACTGAGCCGTGAAGAATGTCATTTCGCGATCGCCGACCGTGAAATTTCACACTGGAGCGGCAAATAAGCCGCCCCGTACAATCCCGCGTCGGCGCCTAATGCCGCCTTTTCAATTCTTGTTCCGGTTCTGCCGAAAGTAAAAGACCTGCGGTTGACCTCCTCAAACATTTTAGGGGAGAACAAATCCCAAGCCGGCAGCGGCCCGCCGGTTAGCAGATATAAGGGAAAGTTGAAAATATTGATCAGACTGGCGAGAGCAATGCCTAAAGCTCGTCCCATGGATTCGAACACGAGTATGGCCCGATCATTCCCGGCGAGCGCGAGCTCATACACGCGTTTAGCAGTCACCTCGCCTGTGAAATGCATCATTTTTCCCATAGCGGCGATGGCCGTTGCAGACGCGTGTTTCTCGAGGCATCCGTGATTTCCGCAACCGCATGGATTACCGTCGGGGAAGACAGTCATGTGGCCGAATTCTCCTGCCATCCCCAGAAACCCGTGCAGCACTTTTCCATTAAAAACAATTCCGCCGCCGATACCTGTTCCCAGGGTCAATAAGATCAGATCTTTCACGTTCTTGCCTGCTCCCATCCACATCTCCCCAAGCGCTGCTGCATTGGCGTCGTTCTCGACAAGAATGGGCGTACCCAAGCACTTTTGAATTTCATCACGTACCGGGAAACCTTGGAACCCGGGCAAGTTCGCGGACCCGAGGACTACCCCAGCGTCAATATCGATGAAACCGGGAACTCCTATACCGACGCCGCGCAGATCTGGCAAGCTTACGCGCGCCCTGACCTGACGAATCACGTCGGCAATGTTATTGACCACCTTTTCAGGACCGTGATCGAAAATTGCCCGAACGGATAGCTTGTCCAGGATTTGCCCGTCCGTGTCAATCGCAGCTACGCGCAGATTGGTGCCGCCGAGATCAACACCAATCGAGTATGCGCTCATGCGCCTGAATCATAACAGATGAACGCGCTTTGCTTCTGTCGGCGTTGTATCAGCTCGAAGATACGCCACCTCGAGCCAAAAATGCGCCGCCGAGCGAATTGTGCTGAAGAAAGCATCAAGGTCAACGGGCTTTCGAAGGTAGCAGTTTGCGTGCGATTGATAAGCCTCGTGAACATCTCGCTCAGCATCGGAGGTCGTCAGCACGGCCACGGGAATGAGGCGTAACTGCCCGTCCTCTTTTATTTCGCGAAGAATTTCCCGGGAATCCGATTTCGGCAGATTGAAGTCGAGAAATATCAGGTCAGGCGTGGGGGCGGCCGCATACCCGCCCTGGCGGCGCAAGAATAAAAGCGCCTCATCCCCATCGCTCGCGACATTGATATGAGCGGGGGGGTGAAGCTCACGAAGCGCCTCGCGCATAAGCCGCACGTCTGCCGGATTGTCCTCGACGATAAGTATCTCCCGTTGATTTGACAAGCGCTCTCCATTCCGCGGCGTAGCGGAGTGTTCAGGAATCAGTTTAGTTTACGGCGATTTCGCGAGAGAGGCAGAAGGGCAGTTTACGCTAAAGAAGGAATGGATCGAAGAAGTTGCCTGTTTGCAATCACAGTTGGAATTCTTCTCGCCAGTTGCACGCCTGGGCCGAAATACAGCAAACCGTCCGTACCGGTCGCTCCGGCGTACAGCGAACAAGCGCCGGAGAGTTTCAAAGAGACGGAAGGCTGGAAGGCCGCTCAGCCCGGCGATAGTCAGATCCGTGGAAAGTGGTGGGAGTTATTCGAGGATGCTCAACTTGATGCGCTTGAAGAGCAGGTGGAGCCCGCGAATCAAACGTTAAAGGCCTCCGAAGCCAATTTCCGGCAAGCGCGCGCACAGATTAACGCGAACCGTTCAAATTTGTATCCGACGATCAGTGTGAATCCGCAGATCACCGCGAACCGCATTTCGGGCCACAATCCAACGGGATTGGGTGGATATCAGTACGGGGATTTCGTACTTCCAGTGCAGGTGTCGTATGATGCGGACTTTTGGGGACGCATTCGCCGCACCATCGCAAACGCCCGAGAGCAGTTCCAGGCGTCGGCTGCTGATCTGGAAAACGTAAGGCTGCAATTACAGACGGAGCTGGCCGTCGACTATTTCGAGGCGCATAGTTTGGATGCACAGAAGCGGCTACTCGACGATACGGTAACGGCTTACCAAAAGGCATTGCAGCTTACCGAAAACCGATACGAGGGAGGCATCGCCTCGAAGGCCGAAGTGGTGCAGGCCCAGACGCAGCTGGATCAAACGGAAGCCGAAGACATAGACGTCAGCGTGGCCCGGGTGCAATACGACCATGCGATCGCCGTACTGATTGGCAAGCCTCCCGAAGAATTCAAGCTCACGGCGATGCCGCTGAAAGCGAATCCGCCCAGCATTCCTGTCGGCGTGCCATCGCTGTTGCTCGAGAGGCGGCCGGATATCGCTGCCGCCGAACGCCAGGTTGCCGCTGCAAACGAGCAGATCGGCATTGCGCGGGCGGCGTTCTTCCCGGACTTGCTGATTACCGCAACGGGCGGCTTCCAAGGGAGCAGCATCGTCAACTGGCTCACCTGGCCTAGCCGTTATTGGGCGGTGGGCCCTCAATTGGCGGAAACCGCATTGGATTTCGGACGCCGGCGGGCGCAGGTAGCAATTGCGCAAGCGGCCTATGAGGCGCAGGTAGCCAACTATCGCCAGGCTGCTTTGACGGCATTTCAGGAAGTCGAAGACAATCTGTCCATGTTGCGGATCTTGGAACAGGAATCGGCCAAGCAGCATGAGGCGACGATGGCGGCGGAGAACTCGCTTCAGCTTTCGCTTAATCGTTATAAGGGCGGCCTGGTTACATACCTCGAAGTGGTGACCGCACAGGGCACCGCGCTCACCAACGAACGCACGGAAGTTGATCTCCTGCGGCGTCGCATGGACGCGAGCGTGCAATTGATTAAGGCGCTCGGGGGCGGCTGGAACGTCAGTCAGTTACCAAACGGTTGATTCCTTCACTCAGCTACCGCCGGCCTATTGAACCTTCCAGCAAATCAGCTTCAACTCCGTCATTTCTTCGATTGCGTAGCGTGGGCCTTCTCGCCCGAGGCCGCTATGCTTCGCTCCGCCGTAAGGCATATGATCGGAGCGGAATGCCGGGACATCATTGATCAAGATCCCGCCAAAGTGCAGCTTTCTGGCCACGGAGAATGCCCGAGACAGATCTCTCGTGAAAACGCCGGCCTGGAGGCCATAAGGAGTGCTGTTTACCTGATCGATGGCTTCATCCACCGATTTGTAGGAATACACGGCGAGAACAGGTCCGAACACTTCTTCGCACGAAATGCGCGCCGAAGGAGGAACGTCAACCAGCACAGCCGGTTCAATACTGGCGAATCTGCGGTTACCGCCGGATAGCAGGCGCGCGCCGCCATCGACGGCCTCTTGAATCCAAGATTCCACTCTGATGGCGGCGTTCTCATCAATAAGCGACGAGATATCGGTGGAGTCGTCATAAGGATGACCCATGCGCAGTTGCTTTGTCGCGGCGACCACGCCATCCAGATAAGCCTGCATCACTGATTCGTGAACAAACGCGCGTTGAAGCGAGATGCAAACCTGTCCGCTGTGGCTGAATGCGCCTTGAACCGAGCGGGATATGGCGGTTTCGAGATCGGCATCCCGCTCAACAATCACGGCCGAGTTGCTGCCGAGCTCGAGCGTGACTCGCTTTAATCCCGCCTTTGCGCGCAATTCCTTTCCAACAGCCATGCTTCCTGTGAACGTCATCATCGCGATTCCCGGATGCCGTATCATCTTGTCAGCCAGAGCCGGCCCATCGCCCGTAATGACGTTGTACGCGCCTGCCGGAGCACCCGCTTCCGAGACGAGCTGAGCCAATCGAAGCGCGCTGAGCGGCGTCCGTTCCGCCGGCTTATGGACTACGGCATTACCGGCGGCTAAAGCGGGCGCCAGCTTGTGCAACGTCAAATTCAAGGGAAAATTGAAGGGCGTGATTGCGCCGATAACTCCAAGCGGCTCGCGAACCGTCATAGCCATGCGGCCCTTACCGCTCGCCGCGAATTCCATTGGCACTACTTCGCCGCGCAGCTCGCGGCCTTCGTGAGCCGCGGCGGTCAAAGTGTCAAGGCTTCGACGAGCCTCGATACGCGCTTCTTTGATGGGCTTACCGCTTTCCGAACAAATCAGCCTCGCGAGCTCTTCGCGATCGTTTCTGACTCGCTCGGCGATCCGCAGAAGTAATTCCGCCCGTTCGAAGTTTGGCAGCCCGGCCACGGCTTGCGCTCCGTCGCGGGCAGCCTGAATCGCTTCATCCACATGTCTGTCCGTCGCTCTCGAGACGAGAGCGACTACGCTGGCGTCGTAAGGGAGTTTGACTTCATCGTGTTGGTTAGTGTCAACCCACTCGCCCCCAATGTAGAGACCGTGTTTCGTAGAGACGAGTGGTTCGGCTGGAAGAGAAGCAATACCCATAACTTCACTTTCGCATCTCTGGCCGTGAATGGATTAGCGGGTTGAACAGCCGTTTGTGGGGGTCTTATTTATGGCGGAGAGGGGGGGATTCGAACCCCCGGTAGCGCTTTATGGCACTACGACGGTTTAGCAAACCGCTGCTTTCGACCACTCAGCCACCTCTCCGTTTTTTAACCGCCTTCGATTCACCGACTTGCAAAGCATGTAACGGTCGTTTTACACGCCCTCAGGTTTCACTGTCACTAGTTTGGCACAGAGCGCTTTCACCGCCCCGCGTTTCGCTTCCCTGCTCGTGTGAGCATACCGCATGGTGGTTTTTATCTCCGCATGCCCTAACAATTCCTTGACTGTCACGATGTCCGTTCCCTGCGCAATAAGCCGGGTTGCGAACGTATGGCGGAAGGTGTGCCATGTGATGCCGGAAAGCCCAGCATCCTTAATGGCCTTATTGAGACTGGCCTTGAGATCGTGGAAGCGGTCGCCCGTAAGCTGATTGAAAAAGACATACGGGCAGCAACGGACGGTGCGCCACTTTTCAAGGATGGCGACGCCCTCGTCGCTTAAGGGAAGCTCAAGTTCCTGTTGGGTTTTGCGAACGATGATTTTCAGTTGGTTTTCGCGTGTATTGATGTCCTCCCATTGCAATCGAAATATATCTCCCGACCGTAAGCCGGTATGCAAAGCGAAAAGAACCATGTCCCGCAGGTATTGAGGGCAAAGCGGCAACAGCTTTGTTTCCTCTTCCTCCGATAAAATCCTGAGCTTTAGATTGTTCTCAGGAAGAAGCCGGACGCCCCTTACGGGATTGCGACCGTGGAATAACCCCCATGCCTCGGCGAGATTGTACATATGCTTGAGCAGGGCGATTTCGCGGTTGACGGTGGCCGGGGCGACGTGTTCTACCCGCTGGCGTTTATAGCCTTCAACGGATAGCTGGCCGATGTCCGAAAGCAACGCCGGGCGAAAATGCCCGTTTAACTGGTTCTTCTCGGTTCTGGTTGCATTGAAATGCCGTCCACCGGCGTAAACGATGGCTTCGGCTAAAGGGGTTTGAGAAACGAATGGGCGAGCGTTTTACCGATGTTTGCCGTCTTTCCCGATCCGCTAGCCCGGATTTCTCATGAATAGTTCGCCAGGCAGGGCGAGACTGATGATGCGCGATTGTGAAGGCACGCTCGGATAGCTCGTAGAGTGCTTCGATTAGTTTTGGGCATAGCTCCCGCGGTGAACTCCTCAGAAAGCGGACAGGATTGTCAAAGAGCTGCGGATCGTGCTGTTTGTCAACAACGCAGTTGGGTATAAGCGTGAGCGAAGATTCGATGGTGGGGATAACTGCTGGCCAGCGAGATCCAGACCTTACGGACCGTGATACGGATTTGCGCTCCGATACGCAGCAGATGAGAGCGGATAGTCTCGCACTGCGCCCGCGCCCAATCAGTGCCGGATAAGGCCAATCGGCGCAGGGAGCTCATCAAAACATAGGCAGCCGCTGACAGATACAGACGCAGTTGATTGGCGCGCATGGTCGCGGCACTGACCCGCCCGGCGAACAACGAATACTGCTCTTTAATGCGATTCTCGAGGTCGCCGCGTGCGCAGTACAGCTCTTCATACAGCCGCTGGGCTGGCCAGCTGTCAGAGGAAAGCGAGGTGACCACATACCGCGGATTCTCTTTCCCTTCCAGCTGCTCGGCTTTGGCCACCACCCGTCGCGAACGGCTCCAGCTGTCGTGGGTCTGGTAATCAAACTCGGTGAACACGCGCGCGGCTTGGCCGCTCTGGCGGTGCAGGGCTGCGGCCTCTTGCATCTGCGGATCGATGATTCTCCGTAGCCGCTCGTTACGGGCAAAGCCCAAAACGTAATCCGCACCGTGTGCTTCACACCAGCTCATCAGCGCGTCCCGGCAGAAGCCCGAATCGGCTCGCAACGTGATCTTCACCTGGGGCCACGCTTGCCGAATCTGTTTCACAATGCGCTCCACTTCTTCCAGCGCGCCTGCGCTCGCATCCGTGTTCGCCGCACGCAACCGCACCCCCAGCAGATGATCGCCACTCATGATGTACAGAGGCAGATAACAGTAATGGTTGTAGAAGCCATGAAAGAAGCGCTGCTCCTGGTGCCCATGCACCGGCAGATCGGTCGCGTCCAGATCGATGACGATCTCCGGCGGAGCTTCGCCATGCGCTTCCAGGAACAGGCGGACCAATAATTGGTCAATCGCTTCGCTTTCGTAGTGGATCTTCTTGTACGCATCCACAGCGCCCGCTTCGCCGCCTAATTCCAGCCGGTTCAGAGTGCTCTTGCCCGCCAGCGGTTGCTCCACATCGGCCTTATCCGCCAGAATGCTCATCATCGGATCGGTGCGCAACTGATCGTGATCGTTCAGATCCTCATACCCCAGCGCAAGGCCGTAAACGCGTTGCGCCAGCATCTCTCGCACGCTGTGTTGTACGCGCCCTGCATCCCGCCCGTCCCGAAAGCAGTGCGCCAGGCGATTCAACAAACCAATCCGCCGGTCCACCTCGCCTAACAGCAACCCGCCCCCATCAGAGGTGATCTTCCCGCCATCAAAGCGCGCCATTACCGAACGCGAACCCACGCCTGCAAACTCGAATCCGGATTGGATACACTCTGTGTTAGTCAAAGGGCCGTTCTCCTTTCGGCAAAACTGTTGTTTGGAAACTCAGTTATGCCACGGATCACGGCCTTTTGCTACATCATTCTTGAGAAATCCGGGCTAGAGCCGCTGACAAAAGTTCCTTCAAATGAATCGCGGAATGTCCAGGCATCGTGCTGAGAGAAACCCAAAAGCGGGGTGTCGAGCAAATCATTTCGCTGTGACATGGCTCGAATGTAAAGCAATGAACTCGTGAGGTGAAAGAGAGTGAAATCGGATTAACAACGGCTTGATAAACTTGCGTGAGCCGACGTTAGTCGGCGTGAGTTCATGCCTTCTAACGACCAGGAACTTCCGCAGAATGAACAGCTTGAGTTTTTTTCACGGGTGCTTGGATCGCAGGCCTTCCGGCGAAGTCAAAACCTTCGCGATCTGCTGAATTTTCTGTTTGGGGCCAAAGATAGAAAGCTTTCAGCGGGCGATATCGAGAAGGAGCATTACAAACATCCGGTAAATTCTAGCGAGCACGATCCGGGTCACGCGCGGGAACGCATCATGGCGCTCCAGAAACTGCTTAAGGATTACCAGTTAGAAAATCCAGACGACCCGCTGGCGTTTCATTTGCCGAATGCAAACGAGCACGGCGGCTACCAGCTTCAGGTGCGGCGTCAGGAAGAGAAGCGGTCGGCGGGGGCGCAGTTCTGGGCGGCCATTTGGAATCAAAGAAAGAAATCAGCGTCGTTTGCGATCCGCTGTTGTTTTTCTATGAGCATCAAGAAGGGCGAAGTGCCACGACCGCCGATAAACAACCGGGAGGGCAATCAGGCAGGAACGGTTTAACCCCTGCCCTTCTGACGCCTCGATTCAACGGCAGTGGCTGCATTCTCAGCCGTGAGGAGCGCATAGCGCTCGCCGTTCTGCTGGGCTTTTGTACTCACGAGCATGAGCCGCTCGGCTATCGATTCCACCGGCCAGTGCCAGTCATATGCCGTGAGGCACCATGTGAAATCTGCCCGGCTGACACCGGGCGCGGCACCGGCATGATTCAGGGAGCCATCTGCAGGCACCTCTCGTAGCTCGGCCATACACCGCGGGCGCGAGTGCGATTAGAAACACGCGCGGGGCTGGGTTTCTTTACCGGCTCTGGCGCTACGACCAGATCAAGTTGTTCAAGTTGCTCTCTGGTGACGATACGACCCGGAGTGGCTTCGACGATACGGACGGTCGGAAAATCAGGCTCATACTTGCGTTTGTAATTAATGGTGCCCGAAATGCGCGTTGCTCCTGATGCAGCAATATCCGCGCTGCATCCCTTACGAAGACGGCGGGCAAAGTCCTTATCATCGCGAACACTATTACTGGTATGTTGAGCAGCAGCTCGACACGCTATATCTTGCCTTTCGATTGCAACCCATGCCTGATGATTGCCCGGACTCGTGGCAATCGTGAGAAATGCCGCCTCCCCCACCCTCTTCAATGCAGCTTCATCGAGATCATCAAGCTGAATAAGCTGCGCCCTTGTCCCATGCGGCCGGATAATAATGCTGTTCTGGCGCTTGCCGGCAGAGTCGAACAGGTACGGCATGGAATTCTTCAACTGCCCTACGCTCTGCTGCCGGCGAAAGCCCTTCTTCTCGCCGTCGATGTTTACGTGCGTGAGGTCAAAGCGCTCGGCTGCGACGCTCGCAAACACATACAGCATGCGAAAAGCTTCCTCCAGCGACATGCCCCGCCCGTGCTTCAGTTTTCTGGAAGCATAGCGGCAAGCGGTGTTAAGGCAAGAAGACGGTTTCGACGTGAGAAAACTTCGAGGTGGCTCTAGAGGACTAGAAAAGTAGCCGAGTAGATGAGTGGATAACCAGCCATCTACTCATCCAGAGAAACGGTCGGTTTGCCGTATTTCTCGAAGAGCAGATTGAAAGCTTCGCCTATCAGACGGATGCCGATGTCGCGGCGGTTGGTGCTCTTAAGCTCAGCCTTCAACAAGTCGAACTGGCGAACCGCCTCGGGATGAACGAGGATGCCGAGCTTGGTCATGGGAACATGTCGCTTAACAGGTGCGAGCGCCGTTCCCTCGGAATCGGTTGATGGCTGCACCATGCCCGCAGTCAGGCCGCGCGTCGGTTTCTTCATAACTTTTCCTTTTGCAACTTTGCTTTCACATAGCCCCATAGGGATATAACTTCGGCGGCTGCCTTTCCTTTCGGGTCTATCTCTTGCGCGGTGCGGCCGTCCGTCATCGCATCGGCGTAACTTACTCGGTTGAAAATGATGGTCGTGGCGACGGGGCCGAACTCGGATAAAACCATCGGCGCTTGCTGCGTGAGATTCGAGCGAGCGGTGCCGCGAGTAATGACGAAACAGAACGGCTTACCGGACTCCTTTACGGTTTCGACTGTTTTTGCAACGGCGCGGAGATCGTTGGGCGAAGGCTGGACGGGAATGATGACGAAGTCGGCTTCCTTGAGAATCTCTGAAAGCGCAACCGCTTCAAATCTAGGCGTATCAACGATGAGGATGCCACTGTGGCTTTTCGCGGCCGCGATTTCAGCGCGGAACTCATCCAACAAGACTTCTGACATCTCCGGGGTGTCATTTTCCCGGTCAGTCCACCATGCGGTGAGGTTGCGCTGCGGGTCCAGATCGAGAAGCGTGACGGGGCCGTCATCAGAAAGCTGAGCGCATACGGCGAGATGCGCGGCAAGCGTGGTTTTGCCGGAGCCTCCCTTGGTAGCTGCGAGCACGAGCGTCTTCATCTGGTTGTCTACTCGTCTGGACGATTACTGAATCGGAGCGCCAGAGAAGCAGACAGGTAATCGTCTGCTTGTCCGACGCAGAAGACTTATAGGGTTTGCGACAAGTAGGCAAGTAAACTTTGCACATCCAAGAAAATAAACTTTCTCAGGCACTTGCGGAAGGGATTGAAGTGATCGTAGGATCTGATCAGAATCCAGCTTGGGTTCGTAAGGAGGCGCATGCGTACTGCAGCGCTGCTAGGCGTTTGCCTGGTGATTGGGCTATTTTCTAATAGAACCGCACTCGCATTTGAAGGGAAACAGAGTCAAGCAGGCCCGGGTGGCACTCACGCATCCGGTAGCAAAGCAAGGCTGACGACTGACATGACGCCGTGCTCGGCGGATAATCCCCAGCATGTTCCTGCCGATAAGGCGTTCGCCCATGCCCGCTTGATACGGCTCACGGGACACAGCGCTGACGGCGGCAGGCTTGCCTGCTGGCTTGGTATAGCGGCTGACCAAGGCCTCGCGGAGGCCCAGATGCAATTAGCATTTCTCTTTTACGACGCGGAGCCATTGCCCAATCACTTGGAGCGAGCGGCGCAGTGGATGGAGTTAGCGGCGAATCAGTCAAATCTAATTGCCGAGGTGAGGCTTTCGCAATTCTATGAGAACGGCGAGGGCGTAAAGGCGGACGCGGCGGCCGCCAAACATTGGATGGACAAGGCGCTCGCGCAAGCCGCGCAGACCGGCCAACTGCAAGGCAGTACTCCTCAGCAGAAGGCCGACTTCCTGTTGACGTTGGCTACGACGGCTGGAGTGTCGGCGGGCTTAGCCACCGACCGCGATGCTGAATATTTGAAAAATACCGATGCGCCGACAAGAAAGATCCTCTGCTCCCAAGGCTTTGATCGGTACTGCTCGGGCGACGAGAAACGAGCAATGGCTGGCGATTCCCTTGTGACAAGTCCCACGCAACCAACTGTCGTCATGGAATCAAATGCTAAAAGCTTGCCTGATCGGCCAAACATTGCTGCGGCAGGATTGCCATCGAGGCGTTTTAATCTTAACGGAAACTGGAGTGCTTCTTATGGCGTCCCGAAGACACCCACCGATCACGTCGTTATCGTGCATGTTGCGCAGACTGACGCGCATTTGACGGCGACGACCTTCAAAACCTACGAACAAAACGTTGCGCACGACGTTTTCCAAGGAGATTATGCCGGCAACCCCTTCACTGTTAAAGCCAATGATCTTTTCGAGAGCAGTGAGCGGCCATCTTGGAAGACAACGACAATCACCGTTGTAAGCCCTGATGACTTCATTCTCGGGAACAGTCACCTGTTTCATAGAGTCTCCGCGCCTCCCCTAAATGCATTCCCTTGCACTGCTGACAACCCTTTTCATTTGACGGGATTCGGTGCCTTTCGAAGAGGTATTCAGGCTGAAGTTGCGAAAGAGGTGCCGCTTTCAAAATGCTGGTATGAACTTTCATTGAGTCTTGGATACGTAGAAGCCGAGGGAAGGCTCGGCGTCATTGCCTATACTTCGACATATCCGAACCATTACAAAGTGGCGTTTGATCTATTTGAGGACGCGGCGAAAAAGGATGATCTTGTGTCCGAGATGGCCCTTGATGATATGTACAAAAAAGGGCTTGGCGTGGAACGGGACGAAACGAAGGCAGCTTATTGGAGGCAAAAGGCGGCCCCTAGGAAAGCCATCATAGATGCGCGGCGTGCGGCGGCTGTTGGGCAGCCGAAGACATTGGCTGAATCTCTCGGCATATCCAAGGAAGACGCGGCGAAAATGGAGGCCGAAGCTTGGCGATTGGCGGCTGGTGCCGAAACGAAGAGAGGGCGAGAGGCCGATATTCGCCAAAAGCAAGCAGATGACTGTAAGGAGTTGCATGACGTAGCGGCGTGCAACGCTCTTGAGCATCCACTCAAGTATGTAGATGGTAAACCAGTTGATGATCGGGATCAATAACCGCTCGCAGGACTCAACTATCACGCTGTAATAGGTATTCGCTCTATCTCGACCGCCGAGACCTCATCGTTTCGGCGGTCGTAGATTTTTGTGGTTCGGGGCGAGGAATGGGCGGCGATCTGCTGGGCGTGCTCTAATAGTCCGCCGTTCTTTAGATAAGCAGTAATGCCGGTCGCGCGGAACGCATGGTTTCCGATGATCGTCTCGATGCCTGCGGCTGCCGCACGTTCCATTTAGGGCGCGCGGAACATGGGGCCGTTCCGGTCCGCGGCGAATGGAGCGGCTGCCAGATACTCACTCAGGAATCGGTCAAGGTGGCGATGGCAGGGGACGTGATGCTCCTTGCCGCCCTTCTCATGTAGGCGCACCCATCCGCGCATGCCCTGCGAAAAGTAATCGCTCACGTTCATCTTGAGCACGGCGCTGATGCGCGCAAAGGTGTAGATCATCGTTCCGATGATGGCGCGATCGCGCAGTTGGACAAGGGTAGGCGGCGTGTCGGCGCAGATGGAGCCCAGCAGCGTTTCGGCCTCCGCGACCGTCAGTATCGGCGTTTTTCCAGTCGTAACCGAATATTTCGGGCCGCGCACGGCATGCGAGGGGTTACTTTCGATCACCTGGCCGACGACAAGCCAGTCGAAAAGCATACGGATGGCAGCGAGTTGCTGCTTCACCGTAGGCACTGACAAGCGACCCTGGAGATCCTTCAGAAAGAGGGCGATGTGGAAGGGACGGACATCTTTCAATTCCGGGATGCCGTTCGCCTCGCACCAGCGGGTGAATCGTTTGGTCGCATTCAGGTATGCGGCGCGGGTGTTGTCGTTGGCGATTTGCGTCAGGAAGAATTCGAGGACGCGCTCGGCCGCTTTCGGATTCGGTGCCAGAAAAGGGGAGAGGGCGAAGTCGGAGGGATGAAATACAACTAATCCGCCCATCTGGGATTCCCGTCATAAAGGAGATTATGAAATCGAGATTGTTTTGTACGGGAAAATCCCCACAACGTGAAGGCTTGAAACAAAAAGAATGGTCGCTATAGTGTTTGCCCCATTCGGGAATCGTGAGTGGCTTTCCGCTTTAAGCGAACCCGATGCTGGTGGTGGCAGGAGCAAGGTTGCAATCCTTGACGGTAACACTGAGACCCTTTGCGCAATGGACGGAGTCTGCCGCACCTGTATGCTGCTGCCGTCGCGCGGGGCCGTTTCCATCGTTTGCCAACCTTCCATACTCTTTCCGCTATCAGTTGTTCGGGTTATATTCCCACCAATACCAGTTGCCATCGGTGGAGGGGACTTCGGCCCTGTCACCGCGAGCAAACGCAATACTCTCAAGCCACTTAAAATGGGCTTCACATGCACTGGCCGGAAAGTGTGTATCTGTCGTAGCGATAAACATATCCTTAATCACTTGCGGGCAGAAATAATCCATATCCCTACCACTTATCGATTTAGCGCGTTCACTATTTTCTGAGCCGACTCCACGTCCCAACAGTCACAAATAGGCTTATGACAGCGCCGTTTCTGTTGATCCTGATAATGATAGTAGACAGCGACGCGCCCGGTCAGAGTATCCGTTATCATTACCTCTCCGGCACCCATATGCACGACTTTACGTTCCTCGTGATAGTCGTAGAAGGGCATCGGTTTACCTTTGGAAGGCGCGACTCCTTCGTTGTGACCGACCGGGAACATATCACGGCACTCATTCGCTCAAATGATGAGATGAGGGCCGCCATTATCACTGCTGGCAAGGAACTGGCGAAGCGGAAGATGATGGGCAAGCGGCATCAGCGCATGCTGGAATGGATGCGAAATGTGGTGCGGGAAGGCCGGGGGGTGGTGAAGGCGGCAAAGGCTGAGACCGCCCACAGTGACAGTGCTCGAAGCGCAAGCGCCGGTTAATGGGTGATTGTCACCAAGACTGTCACCATAGAGCCGTCAAAAAGGATGAAGTCGGGTGAATCAAAGTGAAGTCAGAATCCGCGCAAACTGTAGGCTGCAAAGGGATTTGCGTTTAGATTGTTCAGCTTGCGAGAGAGGCTAAATCGGTTTAGCAAACCGCTGCTTTCGACCACTCAGCCACCTCTCCTGTGTAACGTGGGCTGTTCGAGGTAGAGGCAGGTCTTTTGCAATCCTAGCATAGGAGACAAGCTTCCAGGGTCGAGCCTCCGCTAGAACCCGCGCTCCATCGGCATCGCGAATGGCGGCTCAACCAGAAAATCAGCATCTCGAATATCGAGAATCGCATCGCGAATTGATTGCTCCTTCGCTGGCTCCGTGGTGACGACAAACGGCAAATCGCGCCAGTCCTCCCTGGGTAACTGCAGCACCGCGTCGATACCGATATTATGCTTGGCAAGAATTGTCGCAAGAGTCGCAATAATTCCCGCTTTATCTTCAACGCGGAATCGAAGATAGTAGGGCAATTTCTGCGTGGGAATCGGCAGGGGTCTGTATTCGCCCAGTCGCTCGTGCGCGAACGGGCTGACCCGCGCAGGGCTGCCAAATCGAATCTCCCGCGCCACCCGCATCAGGTCACTCACTACTGCAACGCCCGTCGGCTTTGAACCAGCGCCCCGGCCGTAATAGAACGTGTCTTCGCCGTATGCTCCGCGTATCCAAATGGCGTTATACGCGCCTGTCACATGGGCAAGAATCGCGGATTGCGGAATCAGGCTGGGGCGGACGGAGAGCAACAGGCCTTCTGCGCTCTGCCGGGCCAGGCAAAGCAAGCGGATCGTATGCTTCAGTTGATGTGCATATTGAAAGTCGACCGGCATGATTCGCCGGATGCCCTCGGCGTAGATATCTGCCGGCGTCAATCTCTCGCCGAAAGCGAGCGCCGCCAGAATAGCAAGCTTTGAACGGGCGTCCAGTCCGTCTATATCCGCGGACGGATCGGCCTCGGCGTAGCCAAGCTGCTGTGCCTCGGCGACAACCGACTCAAATGCCGCGCTACTTTTCTCGATTTCCGTCAGAATGAAATTGCTGGTGCCATTCAAGATTCCATAGAGCTCAACGACGCGGTCGCCCGCGATTCCCTCCCGTAAGACGGTGTGAATGGGAATTCCCCCGGCAACGCTCGCTTCCATTGCAAGGTTTACGCCATTCTGATTCGCGATATTCCAAAACTCTGCGCCGCGCAAAGCCAGCAATTCCTTATTGGCAGTAACTACCGATTTTCGCTGCCGCAGAGCTGCTTCAATAATGTGGGCTGCCGTAGCCGTGCCGCCAATCAGCTCAACAATGATGTCAATATTCGGGTCTGCGACCACTTCATGCCAATCAGTGGTTTCGACAACTGCGCCGTCGAGCGGAGGCAGCTTCTTTTGTTGCACATTTCGGCTGCACACCGCCTTCACTTTGAGCGGAAACCCAAGCTTCTCCTGAATCGATTTCGCGTTCTCTCCAAGGATCTGCAGCGTTCCCAGACCCACGTTGCCGAGCCCGATAATTCCGACACCTACCTCCATCGTGGCCAGCTCCATAATGCTTCTCGCCGCATCATAAGTGGCTTATCATAGCAACCAGATGGGCCGCACACGCCGGACTGCATTGTTTGCTCTCCTTGCCCCGGCAGTTTTAGCCGCCGCAAGCCAGGATCCGCAGGAGCCCGAACGAAGATTGCCGATTCCGCCCAATCCCGATGAAGACAAGAAGCTCCCCAATGGGAAATCGCAAAAGAATGCGATCGCGAAAGAAGATCATGAGCACGCGCTGAAAGATGCAAACGATCTTATCGCCCTGGCGCAGCAGCTCCGGGACGAGTTGCAGAAGGCCGGGGATTTCGTGGTTCCGGTCTCATCGCTGAAAAAAACAGAAGAGATTGAGAAGCTGGCGCGCCGAATTCGTGGACGATTAAAAGATTAGGGCCGCCTCCCACGTTTTTAAGATGGAGGGATCCTTCTTACTCCGCGCGCAACGCTTCCACTGGGTTAACTGACGCGGCGCGGCGCGCAGGGATAAAGCCGGCCAAGAGCGCCGAGATGCCGAGTACCGCGGCGACGGCGGCCAACGTAGGAATATCCCATGCCGGAGTGCCGAAGAGAAGCGTGCGCAAGAGCATTGCGGCCGCTAAGGAGCAGGCCACGCCCAAGATGACGCCAATGGCAGTCAGCCGTCCGGCCTCGCTTAGAATCAGCTGATACACGGTGCGGCGCTCCGCGCCAAGGGCCATGCGAACTCCAATCTCACGAGTTCTCTGGCTGACCGAATAAGCGACGACGCCGTAAAGCCCAACGACGCTCAACAGGAATGCGGCGGCGGCGAAGAACCCCACTAGCCACGCCGCGGAACGGTGAAGATATGCCGAGGGCGATTGGTTGATTCTCTCCGTCACGGTCATCCCTTGGGAAACAGTGATGAAGGGGTCTATGCCATGAATGGCCGCGATGATTTTTGGAAATAGCGGTGCTTCAGCCTGCGATGTCCGAACCAGAATTGCAGGCCAGGCAACCGGGTTCTGGTTGAAGGGAACGTATAGCGCGGGCCAGTTTGGGCCTTCGAGTGGTCCTTCTTTAATGTCATCCAAAACTCCGATAATTTGCATTAACGACTGCGCCGGCCAGTCATAGGAGATCTGTTTTCCGATTGGGTCTTCGCCAGGAAAATATTTGTTCGCCAGGGTGCGATTGATAATGACGACGAGGGGCTTCGAGGCGTCCTCAGAATCGCGGAAATAGCGGCCGCGCAAAAGTCGCGCCTGCAATGTTGTGAAGTACCCGGAACTCACTTGCCGATTGAGCACTTCGTTGTGCTCTCCGTGGTTAGGCCGGCCTGCAACGTAGAAAAATGCTGTCCCCCAGGCCGAGTCGACCGGAGGCGCGGTCGAGAGACCGACGGATTTGACGCCGGGCAGCGTCGCAATGCGGTTCACGATTTGCCGGCTCAGCGCCACCTGCTGTTGGTCGGTTGCATACCTGCCTGGGGCCCATGAAGTCTGGAGCAATGCAAGATGATCCGGCCTCAACCCAAGGTCAAGGTGAAGCAACAGGTAGAGACTTTTTCCGAGCAGCCCTGCGCCCACCATCAGGACCATGGCGATAGCTACTTCGACAACGACAAGGTTGGACCCGAAGCGGCGCCAGGTAGTTCCCGCATAGCCGCGAGCGCCTTCCTTGAGGCCTTCTATCATCTGCGAGAGAGATGTGCGCGCGATCGGGATCATCGCGAAGAATACGGCAGCCAGCAGCGAAATGGCGCAGGCAAAGAAGATTGCAAGGAAGTTCAGCCCTAGCCCGCGCAAGTACGGCATGCTGTCCATTTTCTGGACCGGGATGAGGCCCACGAGAAAACGCATGCCCCAATCCGCAAAGAGCAGTCCGGAAGAGCCGCCCACCGCCGCGAGCGTGAATCCCTCCATTGCGAATTGCTGAAACAATCGTGAAGACGATGCGCCAATTGCGCCGCGCACCGAGATTTCGCGCTGGCGCTTTTCGGATCGCGCCAGGAGTAACGTGGTTACGTTTACGCAGGCGATCAATAGCAGCAGACCCGCGCCGCTCAGCAAGACCAGCAGGATGGGACGAACGTCCCCGACGATCAGGTCGCGTAAGGGAACCAGGTTTGCACTGCCAAAATCGCGGTTGGTTTCGGGATATTGCTTGCGTAATTGCCGCGCGATGGATCGCATGTTCGCTGAGGCGGTCTCGATCGACACGCCATCCTTCAGCCGCGCGATGGTGATCAGATTGTGGCACTGCCTGCGTTGCTCGCAGTTATCGGAGACCCGAAGATTGCCCCAGAAATCCGCGCCACCATAAAGAGCGAATTGAAAATCAGCGGGAAGAACACCGATGATGATGGTTGGAGCGCCATTCAGTGTGACGGTTTGCCCCAGTACATCTCGCCTGCCGCCGAATCGGTTTTTCCACGCGCTGTAGCTAATCAGGGCAGTGCGATTTGCGGCTGGGGCATCTTCGTCTGGGCGAAAATCACGCCCAAGCGCGGGAAGAACGCCGAGAGTATGGAAGAAACCGGCGCTTACGCGGGTACCCGGTACTTGTTCCGCGCCTTTGTTGGTACTCAGCGTGAAACTGCCGTTCAGTGCATAAGCGTCGATCGAGCTGAAGACCTGATTGAGGCGTTTCCAATCGGCGAAATCAAGATAGGACAATATGGATCGCGCATCGCCAGGCGACGACTCAAAAGCGGCCACTAGCCGGGATTGATCTCGATACGGCAGAGGCTTGATCAGGGCGGCATCGACAAAGCCGAAAATAGCTACCGTGGCGGAGATACCCAACGCCAAAACAAATATGGCTGTGCAAGCGAACCCGGGGTTCTTGCGAAGCTGGCGGGCGGCGTATCGAAAATCTTGCGCCATGTTCTCGATCAGGTTCAGTCGTCGCATGTCACGGCACTCCTCTTTACGTTGCTCGATGTCTCTGATCGATTGAAGCGCGGCATATCGCGCTTCGTCCAAGGGCCTGCCGCCAGCGAGCTCTTGGTCAATTTGCCGCTCCAGGTGGTAGCGCAATTCTTCGTCGAGCTCCTGCTCGGCCGCTTTCCGAGAGAAAAGCGATCGAAGGCGGATGCGAATAATGTTGGTCAGGCGCATGGGAATTATTCAACTCGCTTGATCCGGATATCTTTGCCATTGGTGTGGAGAATCATTGCGATTGCCCGGCCACTAGCATTCGTCTCAAAACGGTACTCATCGTCTGCCACCTTGGAGAAGAATTCGGTTTCGCTCTCCGGAGCTAACTGCTGCTTCGGTTCATCGTTTTCCTGTACGAACAAGTGGTCGCCGTGCCGCGTGACAGTCAGAATGACCTCGGGCGAGAATTGATAACGGCCAACATGCCGGTCCAACAGCGCAGGCTCGATGGCGACCTCTTTGTGTTGCTTCAGTGGCGGCAGCGGAGGCAGTTGGCCATAGGGAGTGAATCCTTCCCACTCGATGGGCGTATACGTATCCCGGAGCAGCGTCTTCAGCAGTTCCTCATAAATTCCTTCGCCATTTGAGCTGTTGGTCATAATCAGAATGCCTGTCTTAAGCGCGTCAAAGCAGACCGTGTAGTGACGCCAGCCTTCATCGTGCCCCTCCTTGAAGAAAGCTTTGCCGCGGGGACTCCAATAGAGGCCCCATCCCAACCCGTAACTGAGGCGAATTGGCCGGTTCGCAGCGGTTGTTTCCGTCGAGAGCGACGGAAACTCATGTTTCGAGAAAATCTGGATCTGCGAGCTCAGCATAACTTCCCGCATCTTGCTGTTCAGGACACGGCCGCTCAGTACCGCCTGAATGAACTGCGCGTAGTCACGCAGCGTGGTTTGCATCGAACCCGCGGCATCCGCTCTCTTCCACTTTTCCGGACCTAGCGAACGGCCATATTGGTCGTAGCCATTCGCAAAATCGCTCTCAAACCGGCTCTCCCACACCATGCTGGTCCGTGTCATGCCGAGTGGCTCAAAGAGACGTTCGCGCATCCATTCCGTCAGCGGTTTCCTCGTCAAGGTCTCGACGACAAGTTGGGCGAGATCGATGCCCTCGCCCGAATAGGCGAACCTGGATCCGGGGATGAAGTTGATATTGAGCTTTCGGCTTTCAGTTAACGCACGCCAATTCGGAAAACCGCTGGTATGGCTCAGCAGCATCCTCATAGTGATCTTCTTGTAGCGTGGGTCATCGCGCAAATCAGCGTAGGAGGCATACTCGGGCAGCGGCCTCGGCAGGTACTCGTATACGTGCCTGTCCAGATCGAGAACGCCTTCTTGCACCAATTGCATGACCACAGTGGCAAATGCGGACTTCGTCAGGGACGCCGCCGTCATAACGGAATCGAGAGTCAACGGGAGATTCTTTTCTTTATCCCGCATGCCATACGCCTTTATGAAATCGATATGCCCGTGGTTGAAGATGGCAATGCCCACACCGGTCACATGGGCGGCCTGCATCAGGCGCGTGACGGTTGCATCAATTTCTGTTGCAGAAATTTGACTGCCATCCAACCGCGTCACTGCAGAGTCTCTGGATATTCCGAGCGATGCGGAGAGCGTAATGGAGAGCGCCGCCAGTAAAAGACTTCGCCTCACCGGCCTAACCCGTTCGTGGTGTCCGGCTCCGGCGTCCTACCGTCCGCGATCTCTTCTTCAATCTGCCGCTCCAGGTGGTAGCGCAATTCTTCGTCGAGTTCCTGCTCTACGTGATTGCGAGAGAAGAGCGACCGAAGGCGGAGGCGGAAAATGTTCATCAAGCGCAAGTGATTCTCTCGATTAGACGGTCCGCACAATCAGCGAGATTGCGGCAGCCAAACGTTCCCATTGCGCGGCTTCCTGGTCCAGAGCTTTGCGTCCGGCTTTTGTCAGCGTGTAGTATTTGGCCCGCCGGTTGTTCTCACTAACGGCCCATTCCGAGCTGATCCAGCCATTCTGTTCGAGCTTGTGGAGTGACGGGTAGAGCGCTCCCTGACCGACCTGCAGAACGTCTCCTGACATTTGCCGGATGCGCTGAGCGATCGCCCATCCATGCATCGGTTCAAGGGCGATGGTTTTCAGGATGAGCAGGTCGAGCGTGCCTTGCACGAGGTCGGTCGGTTTACTCAAGGAGGGCTCCTATCAGTAACTGACAACAGAGTAGCCCTTTTTGATTTGGAAGGCAAGGGGGTGCGCGGGACTAAACTGGTTCTGAACTTCCTATGCCATCTCGGCGTTCTTTTTTGCAATCTGCCGGACTGGCGGCCGCGGCGCTTTGCGCACGCGGCTCCGAAGATGCCGAACCGCCACTCGAAGAGTTCGGCTACGGTGAGGTCGAGCTCGCGCCCGGGCTGGCGCAAACGCAATTCGAGCAGACGCAATCTGTGCTTATTTCCTTGAACGAAGACAGTTTGCTCAAACCGTGGCGTCTGCGCGCCGGTCTTCCTGCGCCGGGTCCGGATCTTGGTGGATGGTACGACGAAACTCCGTTAGACAAGACCGAAAGCGGGGGTCACGGATTCGCACCCGGACACTGTTTCGGCCAGTGGATCTCGGCGCTCGCGCGCGGATATGCCATAAATCATGACCCGTCCACGCGAGCCAGATTGGAGCGGCTGCTTGCTCTGTACGAACCGACCATCTCCGGAAAGTTCTACACGAACTTTCGCTACCCGGCCTACAACTACGACAAGATGGTGATCGGGCTTATCGACGCGCACCGGTTTGCCGGCTTAGCGCAAGCATACCCGCTTCTTGAGCGGACGACGGACGCGGCCGAGCCGCATCTGCCGCCGCACGCGCTAGATCGAGACGAGCCGCAACGGCGCTGGCGGCGGTCGATAGGCGAGAACACGTCAGACGATTACACGTGGGACGAGTCCTACACGTTGCCGGAAAACCTGTACCTTGCGTGGGAGCGCGGTGCAGGAGAACGATACCGGAAGTTAGCTAAGCGGTTTCTGCTGGATCAGACCTATTTCGATCCGCTTTCTGAAAATGAAAACGTACTGCCCAAGCATCACGCGTACAGCTTCTGTAACGCTCTGAGCTCGGCCATGCAGGCGTATCTCGCTGATGGGAGCCGGAAGCATCTCCGCGCCGCGAGCAATGCGTTTGAGATGATCACGGCCACTCAGAGTTTCGCAAGCGGCGGCTGGGGACCCGACGAAAGCTTCGTAGTTCCAGGCAGCGGCGAACTCTATGCCAGCCTGACCAGCACCCATCACGGGTTCGAGACGCCGTGCGGCAGTTATGCGCATTTCAAACTGACGCGTTATCTGCTGCGAGTGACGCGCAATGGCCGCTATGGTGACAGCATGGAGCGCGTCTTGTACAACGCCGTGCTTGGCGCGAAGCGGCTGGAGCCCGACGGCCGCGCGTTCTACTACTCCGATTACCATTCCCCAGGCAGCAAAGTTTACTTCCCCGATGCGTGGCCCTGCTGCTCCGGCACCTTGCCGCAAGTAGCCGCCGATTACCGGATACTCGGTTACTTTCGCGATGGTCGCGGGGTGTTTGTGAATCTTTATCTACCCTCCACGCTTCGTTGGACGAGCTCGGACGGCGCGCAGCTGGTGCTAACCCAGACGGGAGACTATCCAGTGGAAGGCAAAATCGCTATGCATCTGCGCGCCTCGAGTCCCTCCAATTTTGCCCTTCGTCTGAGGATTCCCGCGTGGTCTTCTCAAACTGGGCCACTCATTCGCATAAACGGCGAGCGTGTCTCGGCGCCTATCACGACCGGCTTTGCCACTCTTCAACGAAGATGGAAAGACGGCGATCGCATCGAGATCGAGCTTTCCCTGTCAATGCGCCTCGAACCCATCGACCCGAACCATCCGAACACGGTCGCTCTACTCCGCGGTCCTCTGGTTTTGTTTGCCATGACGGACAATCCACCGGCCGTGACACGGCAGCAACTCCTCTCAGCGGCACAAATCCCGCAGCAGACCAACTGGCGCGCTAATACAGCTTCGGGCCCGCTGCTGCTACGGCCGTTTGTCGCGATTAACGACGAGCATTACAGCACATACGTGACTGTAGCTTGAAACGTGGGCACTTATTTCTTCAACATCGCGGCTTAATATCTCGTCGAAAAAAACTTTACCCTGTAATTGCTCGCACTTACGACGAATCCCCAAAAAGGCCTAGGAATTTCCCTTGCCTAGAAAATTCACCTGTGATAAGGTCTCTGTATTCCAGGGCCCGAAAACTACATCCCGCGAGGCTCTTGAAACTGGAGCGATTTGATGCTCTCCCGCAGTCTGTGCTGTCTCGCGCTGGTGATTGGGTCTGGCAATCTTCTCGCTGATACCGTCATCGATTTTGAAGGGCTGCCCGACAGCACTTTTCTCACCACTCAGTACAGCAGTGAAGGTGTGACATTCTCGAACGCTCAAATACTTACTGCCGGCATCTCCCTGAATCAGTTTGAGTTTCCGCCACACTCGGGTGTCAACGTTGCCAGTGACTATTTAGGGCCTATGTCGATTTTTTTCACGACCCCTGTCTCTTTCGTAGGTGGCTATTTCACGTATTCAGTTCCGCTGACTCTGGATGCTTACGGCCTGTCCTCGAATCTGCTTGGAGCCGTTTCCTCCCCTTTCTCGAGTAATCTCGCACTTTCAGGGGACCCAGGCAGCAGTCCGAACGAGTTCCTCCACCTTACGTCAACCAGCGGTATTTCAGAGCTCATCATCACTGGTGCGCCCGCCGGAAGTTCTTTTGCACTCGATGATCTTACATTTGCGCCCAAGGTCTCAACGACAACCCCCGAGCCTTCAGGGTGTTGGTTAACGCTGTCGGCCTGCGTGTTCATCTTGGGCTTGCATGCACCCCGCAAGCGTTTGCGTGTAGGCCGGTAGAAATCGGAGGGGAGTGCACAATGACGAGGTTCCGGCAACAGCGCCGTTGGAATAGAACCCTAGCTTCCGTCTTGCTGTGTTGTTTCTCGGCGATCATTCCGCAAAGTGTGGCACGCGCTGCTCAAACGATCACCTCTCCAACCGTCACTCCGGCCTCAATAGCGGTGAATACACCGACAAAGATAACCATCGCTGTCAAAGCCAGCGATCCGTCGCTAATTACAGCTAGCGTAAATCTGCAGCAACTTGATCCTACCGGCAAAGTTTTCAACGTCATCAGCTCAATGTACGACGACGGGACTCACGGTGATGCTGTAGCGGGAGACGGCGTCCTCACAGTACGTCTCAGCTTCAACGAATCCGCGCCTTTCCCGGTGGTACTGCGCGCGTCGGCCGCGTTCAAGGGCAAACTCACTCGAGTCTTCTCGAATACATTCAACCTGTCAGTCGTGGGAGAGGCAGCAGCTAATGTCGCAATCACATCCCCCGTCAATCTTGCCTATGTCATTTCCAGCCCCATAACCGTCAGCGGAACGGTCAGCGAGTCGCAGACTAAAGTAACCGTAAATGGCGTTCCGGCAAGTTCAAGCAATGGTCAGTTCACAGTTAGCTTGCCTCTCTTGGAAGGGCCAAACACCATCACTGCTGTGGCAACGAATTCTGAGAGTGTAACGAGCACTACGAGCGTGCTGGTCACGCTCGACACAACCCCTCCGCGAGTCACCATTGATTCCCCCTTCGATGGTTTCGTAACTGCCAGCTCGTCCATCACGGTGACTGGAAAGGCAAACGACATTGTCGTAGGAACAGTCAACAACCAGCAGGTCCAGGTAACAATCAACGGTGTACCGGCGCAAGTCTCTAACCGCAGTTATCAGGCGCTCAATGTTCCACTGTCGGTCGGCAACAATACAATCACCGCTACTGCGCGAGACCGAGCCGGGAACGGGGCAACGTCCAGTATCACCGCTACCCGTATTCAGCCGACACAACCGCGAATTTCGTTAGTCTCAGGAAACAACCAGACCGCTCCTGTCAGTACGGCCTTGTCTCAGCCGTTAATGGTGCAGTTATTAGATGGAGCCGGGAACCCTGTTACCGCTGAGAATGTGGTTTTTAAGGTCACGCAGAATGATGGCCTTTTGAATGGGTCGCGAGTACCGGTTACTGTAACCTCCGACGGCTCAGGCGAAGCACGTGTAACCTGGACTCTCGGTTCTCGCTCTGGCTCAAACAATCTCGTCGAAGCCACGGCAGTTGGATTTGCGGGCCCCGCCATTTTCAACGCCACCGGACTTGGTGGCAATCCTACCAGCATTGTTGTTGACGCCGGAGGCGACCAGACCGGCGCGGTAGGCCATCCACTTCCCAATCCATTCATTGCAGTCGTTACCGATGCTTCGCATAACCGGCTGGCAAACGTCCCAGTGACTTTTCAAATTAAACGAGGCGGTGGGAATATCAATGGCCAGCAGAGCTACACCGTCAACACAGACACGGATGGCCGCGCATCAGCTTTTCTTACCTTGGGTCCACAGGACGGAATCGAAAATAACCTGGTTCAGGCGACATTCCCCGATAATTCCGGGCTTCCGGCCGCGTTCCGCGCGACGGGCCACGCTCCGGGTAACCCCTTCGCAACCAGCATTCGCGGAGTTGTGCTCGACAATACCAACAGCCCAGTCCCCGGTGCAACGATTCGCGCGTATTTGCAAAACGTTCCCGCATTGACGAGCAGTGGACTCCCGCCCGCAGCAACCGCCCAGAGTGATGCGCAAGGACAGTTTACGATCCAGCCTGCGCCTATCGGTTTCGTCAAATTGCTAGTGGACGGCAGCACCGTTCAGAAACCTGGCAAGTGGCCTAACCTCGAATACGAGTTGGTGACGGTCGCTGGTATTACCAACTCTTTAGGAATGCCGGTCTATCTGTTGCCCATAGATACCCAACACCAGCTTTGCGTGACAGATACAACCGGCGGCACGCTGACGCTTCCACAAGTGCCAGGCTTCGCATTGACCGTCCAGCCGGTTCCGCGACATTCCCGGGTGGTTCAAAGAGCGGATGCGTGAGCGTAACGCCTGTACATCCGGACAAGATTCCGATGGTGCCTGGCTTCGGGCAGCAACCCAGATTCATCGTGACCATCCAGCCGGCGGGAACCCTTTTCAATCCGCCCGCGCAGATCACGATTCCAAATGGCGATGCATTGAAGCCGGGCGAGATTACTGAAATGTACGGCTTCGATCACGACTTGGCAATGTTCGTCAGCATCGGGACAGGAACAGCCAGCGCGGACGGGACTGTCATCAAGTCCGATCCCGGAGTCGGCGTCGTGAAAGCTGGATGGTTCTGCGGTGGGCCACCAACTCCAAGCGGCGGCGCCGGCACCTGTCCTGACTGTCAGATGTGCAATGGAACGGAGTGCGTCGCTGATGCTTCACAAAATGGGAATCAGTGCAGTACGCCGTCGGTTTCGCCCGGTATTTGCAAAGACGGGCAATGCGTTTGCCCAGTGCCCGTCAATTTTCACCAGGTGTCGGGCTCCGATCAAGGAAATGGCACTCTGCATTTCGAATATTCGTGGGATTCCAGCACGGGCGATCTTGACGATTTGGCCAATTGTCAGGTCGGCGAGGAGGTTACGTATCCGGGTGGCAGCCCGTTCGTCTGGCCCAGTCCCCCGTGGGGCGCTACCTGGCAGAATCCTACGGTAATCTGGTTAGCCGCGAAGAACGGTGGCTTTGTCGACAATCATCTTATTCCGTTGCCGTTTGTAAAACCATTGAAGTCGGCTACTGTCCCTTCAACACAGAACTACCGTTATCAATGCGGGTGCGCAAACGACGGTAACCCTGTGGTTCTAGTTGGACCGATTACGATCACCAGATCAGTGACCAAGAATAAGAACGGCACCTTTAAGTACACCGTTACGAAGAGCGGCATATCCGCCAGCGTCAACCCGATTCCATAAGTGTCGCCCTTTATGATTAAGCTTCTACTCTGCATCCTCGCGCTGGCGATTTCGACTAAACTGCCCGGTGAGCCTGTGAAATGCGTCACAACGTCCCTCAAACTCGTTTCTGACACAGTTACACTTCATGAGCCGGCATTCATTCAGTTTCTTGCGCGAAATGATTGTAGCTATCAGGCACATATCGATCTCGGTTATGACCGGCTCGCAGCCTTCAAGTTCACGATAACCACACCGAGTGAAAGAGTTGATCGACCTCAGCTAGAGATGTCTGAAGGCATCAGCCGGATCGGCAGCGTTCCCATAGATCCAGGCGAAACGTACAAACAGACTCTGGTCCTGAATCGATGGATTGAGCCTACGGAGACGGGACAATACCGGGTCGATGCGCAAGTCACGCTGGAGATCTTGACGCCTGGAGAACGGGCCCAGGGAGACTTCGCTCATTCCTTGACTTTACAAGTACTTCCCAGAAACCCAGAACGGTTGGAAAAAGTCGCCAACTCCCTGCTCGAACAGGCGGGTAGCGTGCGCGACAAAGCTCAAGCAATGGAGGCGGCTCTTGCTCTTAGCTATATGGATGATCCTGTTGCCATCCCTTATCTTGAGAAGCTCTTGAATCGCGACTCGTCGCTGGCTGGGTATGCGTCGGCAGGCTTGGAGAGAATCGCAACGCCCGATGCTGTGCTCATTCTACTCGGCGACGTTAACAGTACGAATTCCGAAGTTAGGGCAGCGGTTTTGAACTCTCTCTACTATGTCCAAAAGAAGACCTTGGATCCAGAGCTAAAGAGAAAGATCGAGGCAGCGCTAAGACAGTGAACTTTCAAATTAGGGCTGAACGAGCGACGAGCTTTTACTGCCGGACATCTATTTCGGCAGTGTTGGCGATTTTCTGGCTGCCGGTACTCTTGAGTGCCCAACTCAACGAGTCCTGCACCGTCAGTGTCCTGAACCGCAACATCTCTGTCCAGCCGGACGGCACGTGGACGCTTCCGAACATTCCATCAAATCAGGGCCGTGTACGTGCTCGTGCCACATGCATCGAGAACGGAATCACGCGTTTCGGCCAGTCTGGTCTTTTCACAGTTCCTACGAATGGCGGTATCAACGTGGTTCCTCCCATCCAGTTCGGAACCGTCACGCCGATACCGTTTGCGCTAGCTTTATCAGCCCCGCAAACATTGCTGGATCAGGTCGGTGCGACCGTCCAGATTGCCGTTACTGGCACATATGCAAATGGAACGACTGCAAATCTCTCCACCAATGCAAGCGGTACCGACTACACGAGCAGCAATCCATTGGTGGCTAGTGTAAGTCCCAATGGAGTCGTTACAGCGATTGAAAATGGGAGCACGCTGATCACTGCTTTCAACGAAGGAACGTCGGGCTTTATCACGATCACAGTCGGTACGCCGCCTAGCATCAGCATCTCTTCGCCTGTGAACGGCACCACAGTCATACAAGGAGCAAACGTCACCGTGGTCATGCAAGTGACAGGCGGACCGATTGCCGCGGTCACCCTGAGCGCGAATGGACAGGTCGTGGGCACAGTCACCTCCCCTCCCTATCAGATCGGCTATGTCGTCGCAACTGGCCTCACCAGCGTGACATTTACAGCTACCGTCACTGATACGCTAGGCCACACTGCTAACGCGGCGCCGGTCGTAATTCAAGCGATCGTTGATCCGCTCACGAAGGCGGTTGGGACGGTCGTAAATCAGTCAAACACCCCAGTAGCGGGTGCGAGCGTTTCCTGCTTAGGAGTTTCAGGGACAACTGACAGCAACGGTAATTTCTCGATAGCGGGCGTTCCTACCGCCCAGAATTCTGTCGTCTGTTTGGCCACCTTTACCGACCTGTCCGGTCTCAAATTGTCGGGAACTTCTGCGGCAGTTCCTCCTGTTCGACATGGGACGACCGATGTCGGGAAGATTGTACTTGGCTCGCTCAGCAGCCGAGGCACCGATTTCTGGATGGCATTCCAGAATTATCCGGCGGGAAATGGCGCGCAACTGGTTATCCTGAGCGAAACCCCTGCTAGTTTTTCCATCAGCTCACCAGGCTTCTCCACGAGCGGGAAAGTGAGTCCGCAATCTCCGCAAACCATCACTCTGCCCAACAGTCTCGAGATTACGAGCAACCAAACAGTAGAAACAAAGGGCATTCACCTGACAAGCGATGCCGAGATTACCGCGTCCTTTTTCTATTCCCAGGATGGAACCCATGATGCCTATCTGGCAATTCCGAGCTCGTCTTTAGGAACGGAATATTTTGCGGCCTCGTATATAGGTGGACCTGCCGAATTCGTTATAACCGCGCCGCTCGACAGCACTCACGTCTCGGTAACGCCTTCCTGTCAGAGCATCGCGGGAACGCCGGCGGGCAGCACCATTAACCTCGTCTTGAATCAGGGCCAGACTTACCAATATGAATGCAACGGCGATGTTACGGGCTCGCACATAGTCAGCGCAAAACCGGTCAGTGTTGTGTCTGGTAATGGGTGCACTTTCATTCCGGTGGGATCCGCAGTCTGCGATATCGCCTCTGAGATGATGTTTCCGGTTGCCTCGCTCTACGGGACGGATTTCTACCCGGTAGCATTTCTTGATACCTCAGTCAGAATCCTCGCCGCGCGTGATAACACCAGTGTGACTGTCGACGACGGTTTCTCCAAAAGTACGTACTCGCTCGGAAGCGGGCAGTTCAAAGAGATCCAGAATGGGAACCTGGGTTTCGGCACGTATCACGTTACAAGCAACAATCCAATTACGATAGTGCAATTCGGGGGCCGCTTGTCAGCAGGTCAGGGCGTTGTAATCGGCGGTCCGAATTCGATGCAGATTCTTCCAACCGGCACCTTTAAGAGCGAGTATCGAATTCTTGGCGCGGTCGGCCTTGCCAATTTCGTCATAATCATCGCCCCTAATAGCGCTGTTCCCAGTATCCAAGCGAACGGTGCGCCTATTCAGGGCCCATTAATCCCCCTGCCCGGTGGCCTTTATCAATGGATTTATCTCCCCATATTCGGCCAAACTGTCGTCACGGCGAACGCGCCGATTGGAGTTTATTCCATCGGCCTTGGAATTTCCCCGCAGGGATCTTACGCAGTCCCGGTGGCGTTTTGAACCGCGGAGGCTCATGAGTGGTCGACCGCGGTTCGTTTTCCTCCTTTTGATACCAGTTGCAGTGCTCGTTACGGCCGCTGACCAGCCGTCAAAGTGGGAAAAGCAAATCGGGCGTGAAGTAAGCATCCCCGAACACTTACAGGATGGCGATGAGTTCCGTTTGCCATTACTCGATCTGATCGCTTACGGAAAGCGGGTTTTTTGCGCGAACTGGACCGAGCAGGAAGGAGCTGGGAGGCCCCTGGTGAAAGGCACCGGAAAGGCGCTGTCCAACCCGGGAAAGCCTCTGACTGGTTTGCGAAGTTTCAATCGCATATCTGGCCCAGACGCAAATTCGTGCGCCGGCTGTCACAATATGCCGTTCGGAATTCCCGGTGGCAGGGGTGACTTTGCGGCGAACGTCTTCGTGCTCGGCCAAAGGTTTGACTTTCTAACCTTTGATCGAAAAGATAATGTGCCGACCGGCGGCTCTGTGGATGAGCAGGGCAATCCGGTTACTTTACAGTCCGCCGCAAATATGCGATCTTCACCAGGCCTGTTCGGCGCTGGATATATAGAGATGCTGGCTCGGCAGATGACGGATGAGCTCCAGAAGACGCGCGATTGTCTGAGGCCCGGTGAGTCGAGAGTATTGATGGCGAAGGGTATCAGTTTTGGGAGAATCGCTCGCCGGCTCGACGGGCTCTGGGACACCTCGCAAGTCGAAGGGCTTCCGCAGGCGAGTCTTATTTCCGCGGGCAGCCATGATCCCCCAAAGTTGATCATTCGACCCTGGCATCAAGCCGGGAACGCTGTGTCCATCCGGGAATTTACGAACACTTCGTTTAATCAGCATCACGGAATGCAATCAACTGAGCGGTTTGGGCTGAATACGGACCCCGATGGTGACGGATTCACGAATGAATTGACGAGAGCGGATATCACTGCAGTCACCCTGTTTCAAGCGGTGATGGCAGTGCCGGGAAGAGTAATTCCGAACGACATTTCAGTCGAACAAGCTGTCCGAACGGGAGAAAAAGTCTTTTCTAAAATTGGTTGCGCGAGTTGCCATGTTCCCTCGCTACCGCTCGAGAAAGAGGGATGGATGTTTAGCGAACCAAATCCTTACAATCTTCCAGCAAACCTACGGACCGGGGAAACGAAGACCCTGAGAGTTGATCTGAACAACCCAGCTTTGCCCCAGCCGCGACTTACGATTTCGGAAAATAACATCCTCTACGTTCCGGCATTCACGGACCTGAAGCTACATGACATTTGTGACGATGACGACGAGATTGAGGGCGAGCCGCTCGATATGAACCAGACAACTTGGTCGCCCCAATTTGCGAGAGGCAACCGCAAATTTCTGACTAAGCGCTTATGGGGAGCAGCCAACCAGCCGCCCTATTTCCATCACGGCCTCTTCACAACAATGCGCCAAGCGGTTCTCGCGCATGGAGGGGAAGCCCGCCAAACTCGTGAAGCATTTATCGCGCTGGAGCGCCATCAACAGGACTCCCTGATCGAGTTTCTCAAGACCTTGCAAGTGCTCCCTCCCGGTACAACAAGTCTAGTCGTCGATGAGAACTATCGACCAAGGGTTTGGACCACCGGACCGAAGTAGTCCCTTGAATCACGGCAGCCCTTTCATTTATTTCGCTTGGCCCCTCAGCAGCTTACACCCGATTCCTTAAATCCATCGTTCGTTCGACCTGCTACGTTTCAGCAGGTTTGCATTGAGATCGCGCCTCTCGCAAACCAAATTTCTTGAGGAGAACCGAACATGACCCTACGATCTATTCGCCGCGCCGCTGAGCGCAAAGCCAATAAACAATTCCGCAAAGCCGAAAAACTCACGGCCGCCGCAAATTCGTCCCTTGAAAACATCGTCCTGCCTCTCGACGACAACTCACGTACGGGCGAGGCATGCCTCGCCCTCGACGAAGCCTCCGAACAACTCTGCTTTGCTCCCGAATCGGAAACGCCCCCGCTCCCCTCAATCTCTCCCGCGCAACTCCTCGCCAATCGCGCGAATGCTCAACTCTCGACTGGACCTAAGAGTACTACGGGCAAATCCAAATCCTCTCTCAACGCCGTCAAAACAGGACTCACCGGTCGCACTGTCCTGCTCCCCAGCGACGATGCCACCGAATACGAGCGCCTCCTCCACGCGTATGAGAACGAACTTGGGCCTATGGGCCAAATGGAATGTGATCTCGTTCTGTCCATTGCTGAAATCACTTGGCGTCTCAAGCGCATTCCTGCTCTCGAGATGGCCATCTTCGCAAACGGCCACCTCGAGTTCGCCGATTCGTTCGACGAGCATGATCCCTCCCTGCGCCCAGGCATGATTGAGCTTCAAACCTTCATGACTTATGAGAAACAACTCCGCAATCTGCAGCTTCAGGAAGCGCGGCTCGCCCGTCGCCGCGAAAAGGAAATGGCCGAGTTGCGTAAATTACAATCGGAACGTAAAGCGAAGCAAGTGCAAGCTCTCGATGCAGCTGCGAAGCGCTACTTGATCGCGCAAAAGAACAATACCGCCTTCGATCCCGCCGCCAATGGCTTCGAATTTTCAACTGCGGAAATTCAACATCATCTCGAACGCTGCTCACCCGCATGGATCGACCGCGTGATCTCGGAACAGGGGCGAAACTTCACGCGTGTGCCGCCTATAACGATCAAACAAGCCGCATAAACGCGAAAGAAAATTCTCCGCTTAACGACGAGCATTACAGCACATACGTGAATCTAGTTTGACTGTCCGCGGCTGGATTACTGTACGGTGTATGGGGCTCTAAGCTCGAAAGCCGCGATCTCGATATCGAACTCGCTCCCGTCCGCACGGACCATCTGATAGGTCCCGTGCATGCTACCCGTGGGTGTCTTCAGAGGACACCATGACGAGTATTTGAAAGACGCGCCAGGGGCGAGCACAGGCTGCTCCCCGACTACGCCCGGACCCTTGATCTCCCGAGTACGTTCCAAGGCGTCGCGGATGATCCAATGCCGGCTGAGAAGTTGAACTGTTTCACGTCCGAGGTTTGTGATGCGGACGGTATACTCGAAAACCCATTCACCGGGCCGTGAGTTCTCGGGTGAATGTCGCGACAAAACTTCCACGCGGATCTGATGCGTAACTGCGTCGGACATTGGAGCTGGCTCGGGCCGCTGAGCAGGCATACTGAAACGGCTATCGTACCAAGCCCGCGTATCTGCGGCGGCCCTTACCAGCGTCGCTTCCATTCGCGCCACCAATCCGTGTCCCCAAGATTGAGAGCATTCCATGCGGCATCGAGCGCTGCCGGATCGCCTCCCAAAATCTTTTCTCTCGTGATGCTGGGAGGAAGCTTCACCAGCTCTGCGAAACGCGTAAATACTTCGCCGCGTTGCGCGCCCTTCGTTCGTGAAAGAAGATGCCATAACGTGAGCCCATCCCGAGGGCGCGCGGAATAAAGCACAGTTTCGAGTGCATTTGTGCCGCCGTGATTATCGAACTGGACGACTGCTGTCTTCAATTCAGCCGGTGCATCCGAAAAGTAAGGAGTACCCGGCCCGCGCTCCGGTCGTGTTGTGCAGGCTGCCCCAGCCGGTATGAACGATTCCACATCATGCCACTGAAATGCAACCCACCCCATTTCGACATTCAGTAAGCCTGTTCCATCCGGCGCAACATGAAGCGTGTACTGGCACCCGAGATCTACCGTCGTTGACGAGGGCGTATCGACCACAAATTCGCGCGGAGGCGCCCATATATACGCATGGATGGTTCCGCGCTCTAAGGCTAATCGCTGCTCATCCTTCGTACTTCGGACGAATCGCAACCGCGATTGCGGATCGACATTTACTTCACCAATGAAATCGGATTCCAGGCGGGCGGCGGAGCGCGCGCCGGTATCGATGATTTGACCGCCATGGATCGCTTGCGGCGTCGAATTATTCCAAGATAGTGTCCAAGACGAATCGCTGGTTGGTCCGGGCTGACGAGGCCGCATATTCCAGGAGATTGCGACAGTAATCATCGCTGCCGCAGCAATCGCCGATGCCCACAACCAACCGCGCCGGCTCACGGGAGCCATTTTCGGTGCTATTCGCGGCAGACGGGACGCGTCAGGCTGGTATTGCAGCGGTTGCAGCAATCGCTCCAGCCGGGCAACTTCCGGATCAGCGTCGCCTTTGCGATTCCATAAATATTCTTCATTCATATCGATTCACCTCCGAGCGCCTGGCGGAGTTGCTTCATTCCACGGCACAGATTCACGCGGACCGATTCGGCGGTAAGCCCGGTCCGCATGGCGATCTCGGGTCCGGTCATTCCCTCAACCAATCGCAGGATGAGCGTTTCGCGATAGGCCTTCGGAAGGCGTTGCAGGATATTGAGCACCTCAAAAGCTTCGCTATCCGGCCGAGAGCCTCCCGGTCTATCTTGTGTTTCCGAAACCGGCCGGATTTTGCGGCACAGGTCGATGGCAGAGCGCCGCGCGATCGCAGCGAGCCAGCCTCCAAATGCGGCCGGATTACGCAACGAGCGGAGTTGCTCCAACGCCTTTATGAATACGTCCTGCACCAAATCCTCGGCATCCGAATAGGAGACATGCGACAAGAGGATGCCGTGAACCATGCGCCCATACTGCTCGTACAGCGCCCCAAAAGCCGCGCGATCCCCGCTTTGTGCAGCGCGAACCAACGCGGCTTCTTCGAAACGCACTTCAGTATTAACTGAGGCGAGCACCAATTGAGCTTACCGGTTTTCAGAAGTTCGATGCGACCGAAGTCGTGTTCAGGGCGGTTTCAATCTCTGTCTTGCCCGGAGCGCGAGTGAACCGCGTCACGCCCGCGAAGTCAACGGTATCCCCGTCTACCCTCACGATCGCGCTGGGTTGCCCGTTAAAGTTTGAGTTCGCTTCCACAAGCGTGATCACCCATTTGCCGTCCGCGGGCCATTGGCGTGTAAGCGCATAGGTGCTTTGCGCGCTTAACGCGATAAGTTTCAGAGGAATGGTTTCGCGTTTCCCATTCACGACTCCTTCCGCGCTTGCCGTTACTGTTGTTTTCTCCGCGTCATGACAGGCGTATCCGCGGACTACGAGAACGGCATTCTTCGCTTGGGCTTCGGGATTAGCCGACGGCTTGCCGATTTCGAGTGCAAATCCGCCGGCGATGAGCGTTGCCGCGGTCATCAATGCACCGGCGGCTAACATAAGTCTGATTTTCACTTGCATAAGTTGTCTCCTTATGCCAAAGAAGACGGAGCGATGCCGACGAGTGTTAACAACCTTAGGAGAGCAGAATGGGACGGACCGCTCTGTCCACGCGCCAAAATCCGGCTTGGGACAGAGAAAATCCGTCCCTAAGCACTTCACTACGCCGCGACTTTAATACGCCCGTCTTTGCTCGCTCTTCTAAACAACTCAAAATCAGCTTGCGTGGCCTCGGCATAATCGAGGCCGTAGCGCACAATCGCCTTCAGGACCTTATCGCAGCCTCCTATATAGCCCTTGATCATCAAGGCGTCTCCGGAACGCGCATGTCCGCGAGCAAGCAGCTCGCCGGCAACAACAGCGAGGCTGCGAAGACCCTCCCCGCGCAAGTGATTCAGATCCACCGCCCCTTTATGATCATTCAACTGACGCACGAGAAAATCGTGTTGGCCGATTCGCGTCCATCCCAGAAGCAAATCTGACGATGGTTGCACTCTGCGCTGTCCTTCCGCGACTCGTTGCCCCTGGTGAGCATAAGTGGCGCCTTTCAGGTGGGAAGCGTACGCCGACGGTGCCTCTTGTTTGATCTGCAGGAACAATGGATCTCCTGCTCCGTTCCCCTCCATCAGCACTACATAATCGCGCAGGCCAACGCTGCCCGTTCCCACAACCTTGAATGCCACATCTATGGGATGAAAGAAGTCGAACAGGTGCAGCCGCTCCGGTGCGAGCGACTGCCGGTAAAGCGGCAAGCTCTCTAAAATCTCCTGACGACGCTTGCCGCGCAATCTCCACAAGACGCGCTCGACCCGCTTGAAATGCGCTTGCCCCCGCGCTCCGTTTTGGGTGTACTTTTTGAGCAGATCATCGGGACACGCCCGGGCGGCCTGCTGTAAAGCAGCGGAAGCCGCTTGCGCTCTCTGCACTCGATGAATCTGATGGCGGGCCGCTACCAGAATTGGTTGCTCCGCCAATTCCTCGAGCAATCTACAGTACGTTTCGGCGAAAGCCTCGACAGCTCCGGCGCAAGCGGATCGCGCGTGATGCGACTCCAAACCTGCGAGCACAAGGCTTGCGGCCATCCGCTTTACGTCCCATTCCCAAGGTCCCGGAATGGTTTCGTCGAAGTCATTGATATCGAATACCAGGCGCCCGTCGGGTCCTTCGAAGGAGCCTAGATTTTGGACGTGAGCGTCCCCGCAAAGCTGAACCATTAAACCGCTATGCGGCTCGCTAGCGAGATCGGCTGCCATGATTGATACAGCGCCTCTAAAAAATGTGAATGGCGATGCTGACATGCGGGAGTATTTGATCGGCAAAAGCGCTGGGACGCGATCTTTACTTGCGGCCAGAAGCGCATTAATGGGATTGAACGTGCGCTTTTGAGCGGTGCTTTCGCCGAGCTTCGAACGGCTCAGCCGTTTCCGTCGATCGCGCCCGAGTTGGAGGCGATCCTCTCGTGATGCAGGTTTGCCGTCCAGAGCCTTTCGGGGCGAGCTGATCGCAGGCGCTGCCATTCGTATCCTCCGCGTTCTTTGAGTCTATTGCAACAACGAGTGATGCTGTTGAAAAACTCTGTCGTACGCGGCGCATTCGATCCCCTGCAGGCGGATGTCGGGATCGCGCGTATTGTCGATAGTCGATGTACTATGATGTCGATAGTCATAGTGTCGTCATTCCCAAGTCTTCAGACCTAAGGCTGCTTAATAGGAGCGTCTATGCGATTCGCTCGGGTGATCATCCGCCCTCTTTGTTCCATATTCCAGAGATCTCGCGCGAATGCCGCTCTGCAACGCGAGATCGAACTTCACCTCGAACAACTCGTCAAGGAGGCGATGGCTTCCGGCATGAGTGAATCCGAAGCTCGCGTACTGGCACGGCGCCAATTTGGACCTGTGGAGAACACGAAAGAAGAG
Organism: uncultured Acidobacteriaceae bacterium; assembly: GCA_963758245.1. Lineage (GTDB taxonomy): Bacteria > Acidobacteriota > Terriglobia > Bryobacterales > Bryobacteraceae > Bog-105. The sequence continues at coordinate 118,741 of CAVWUV010000022.1, forward strand.
TGCCGGGACGCGCGGCGGATCAATTTCATAGACAATCTGGCGCGCGATCTGCGTTATGCGCTGCGAATGATTCGCACGAAGCCGGGCTTCAGCGTCCCTGCACTGCTTTCACTGTCGCTCGGGATCGGGGCCAATGTCGCGATCTTCAGCGTTGTCAACGCTGTACTAATTCGCCCATTACCATATCCGGAGCCGGAGAAACTCGTAGGCGTTTTCAACTCCGCGGTGTTTTCTGGGCAGGTCATAAAGGATTGGCCACTCTCGCTGGACTTGTACGCCGCATACAACCAGAACCAACGGGGCTTCCAGGAATTCGGCGTTTGGACTCCTGGCGCTGCAGCGGTGACCGGGGCCGGCGATCCCGAACAGGTCACGACAGTGTCCATGACCCACGGAGTCCTTCGCGCGCTTGGCGTCAAGCCCTATTTGGGCCGTTGGTTCTCGACCGCCGATGAGATGCAGGGCGCGCAGAAAGCTGTGATCGTCTCTTATCAATACTGGCAGAGAAAGTTCGGTGGCGACACTGCCATATTGGGCCGCTTGGTCAGCATCGATTTCGTGCCGTATCAAGTCGTCGGAGTGATGCCTCCGAGCTTTGCATTCCTCAACCTCGCTCCTGACGTGTTCCTTGCGCAAAGTGTTGTGGCGGGAGCGCCAGGATCTGAAGACGCTGATTACTCCGGCGTAGCCAGGCTTAAATCCGGTGTCAGCCTGGCGCAGGTCAATCAGGACATCAGCCGGATTTTGAGGATTTGGGGAGACCGGGAAGGGTGGGGGCAATATTTGATCAGTCTTCGAGTCAAGCCCAACGTGCACCCGCTGAAGGAAGACGTGATCGGAGACGTTGGCGCCGTTCTCAGGATTTTGATGGGGGCGCTGGCACTGGTGCTGGTGCTCGTCTGTGCGAATGTTGCAAATCTGGTGCAGGTGAGGGCCCGAGCCCGGCGCGACGAGTTTGCAGTTCGGGCCGCGCTCGGCGCGGGTTGGGGACAAATTGCGTGCCAACTAATAATAGAGAGCCTGGCCTTAGCGGCGCTTGGCGGCGTTATCGGCCTGACCTTCGCGTATCTGGGACTTCGAGTTTTAATTATTTGTGCGCCAACAGGTCTACCTAGAGTCGGAGAGATATCGATTGACTCGGCAAGCCTTTCGTTCGCACTGTGCTGCGCGTTATCAGCGGGAATGCTATTCGGGTTCCTAACGGTCCTTAAATCGGGTCTTCATAGCAGGCTGCAAAACGCACGAGGCGCTACGCCGAACAGGGAGCAGTTGCGCGCGCAAAATGTGCTGGTGGTCGCGCAAGTCGCGCTCGCTTTGGTGTTGTTGGTTGGGGCGGGTTTGCTCGTTCGCAGCTTCATTGCTTTGAGCGCAGTGAGACCGGGCTTTAGCCACCCTGAACAGATTCAGATGATCCGGCTCTTCATTCCAGAAGCTCAGATACGTGAGCCAGAGCGAGTGCTCCAAGTGCAAGCGGATATTCTTCACAACCTTGCCGCCATTCCCGGGGTTACGGCTGTCGCGTTCGCAACAGCTTTACCGCTTGAGTTCGAGTACCATAACGGCAATCCTGTTTCTGTTGAGGGGAGGACGCCAGTTGACGGAATCCCTCCAAATAGAACCATCAAGCAGATTTCGCCGGGGCTCTTTGCTGCGCTTGGCACGCGGCTGATTGCCGGCCGGGATTTCACATGGGACGATCTGCTCAGCAAGCGCCGTGTGGCAATAGTGTCAGAGAACATGGCGCGTGAAAATTGGGCCGATCCGCGGGATGCGCTTGGCAAACGCATCCGAATCAATGGGGACCGTCAGTGGAGCGTAGTCGTCGGCGTTGTGGAAAATGTCTACGATGACGGGGTGGACCGGCAGCCCCCTGGGTTGGTCTACTTTCCAGGCAGCCGTCGTGGCGTCACGATTGCGATAAGAAGCAGTCGCGCGGGCACGGAGAGCCTGCTCAAAGAAGTCGCCGCGAGATTCCACGCCGTGGACCCCAGCTTGCCACTGGCACAAGTTAGAACTCTGCGCGATCTTTATAGGCTCACGATGGCGCGCAGGTCCTTTGCTCTCATTCTGCTTGGAATAGCCGCGGTGATGGCGGTGGCGCTTTCGATAATCGGAGTGTACGGCGTTATTGCCTACGCCGCTGCACAGCGCCGTAGAGAGATAAGTATCCGTCTCGCGGTGGGTGCAGAACCCCGGACGATCAAAGCACTCTTTTTGCGGCAGGGCTTGATACTCATGTGCATTGGCAGCGCGATTGGAGCAGTTTCAGCGCGAGAACTGTCCCCCTGGATGGCTGCATTGCTTTTTGGTGTTCAGCCATTTGATCTGTTGACGTATGGCATTTCAGGCCTGGTCATTCTGACTGCCGCTCTGGGTGCCAGTTACGTACCAGCGCGCAGAGCCGCATACTTGAACCCAATCGAAGCCCTCCGTGTCGAATGAGGCGTCCGCTTCACGTTTCGGCCGCTGCGACGTGAGGAGTTTGTCAACAGCATGGACTGGGAGCGATTCAATCTAGCAGCGTCAGGGGCGATTCGCTTTCCCGCTGGACTTGACTGATCTTGCACTCTTTCGGGTCCTTCTCCGGGCGCCAATGAAGCAGTTTTGTTCCGTGCCGGAAACGGCTTCCAGAAAAATGATCGTATTGCACTTCCACAACCAGCCTGGGCGCGAGAGGTTCCCATTCGGTGCTTCGTTCGGTGCTCCAGCGGCTCGGCCCTCCGGGTGCAGAACCTGTGAACCCGGGAGGCTCGATCAGCGACTCCAGCTCTTTTGTCAGGTTCGCTTTATCGGCAATTGCCAGGCCGGAACAAAAGCCGACGTGATTTAGCAGGCCGCCGTCATCATAAAGCCCCAGCAGAAGCGATCCAACCAGCCGGTTCTTGGTCCCATAGCGAAAACCACCCACAACGCAATCCGCCGTCCTCAGATTTTTGATCTTCACCATAGCGTTGCGTTCGCCGGAGGCATAGGGCCGGTCCACTCGTTTGGCAATGATTCCATCCAGCGGTCCGGCCATTCTTTTGAACCAGGATTTCGCGGTATCGAAATCTCTAGTTCGAGGCGAAAGCCGGATTCGATCCTGATCTCTCAGAAATTTCGCGGCAAATTGCTCGAGTTCGGAGCGGCGCTCATCGAGTACTCTGGCAGTTAGATCCACGCTACGATCATTAACCAGGAGATCGAAAACAATCAGCGTGGCGGGTGTTTCGCCGGCGAGCTTCTTGATGCGGCTCTCCGCCGGATGAATTCGCTGCAGCAATGCGTCGAAGTTCAGCGTTCGCTCCTCGGTTACGATCAATTCGCCGTCGAGGACGAAAGCCTTAGCGCTCAAGGAAAGGAGCGCCGATTTTATCTCAGGAAAGTAACGCCCCAGCGGTTGACCCGATTTCGACATGATGTCGAGCTCGCTGCCATCCCGGAACGCAAGGCATCGGAAACCGTCCCACTTCGGCTCGTATTCCCACTCAGCGCCCGCAGGGATCTCACGTGCCGTATCGGCTTCCATTGGCGCATATTCGACCGGCAAAGGAAGGCTCATGCCAGCGACTCGAGGCGGCACCGTGATTGTTGCCGCAGCACTGCCTGGAACAAATCGCCCAGTCTCTCGATTCTTGCGGGCATGCTGTCCATCGACAGATCGGATGCCGGGATGCCCGCTTCTATTTCTTCCCATGTCACCGGCGCGGAAACGCTTGCCTCCGGACGGGGCCGAACGGAGTAGACAGATGCTAGAGTTCTGCCCCAGGCATTCTGGTTGTAATCGACCAGAACGCGGCCGGGCGGACGAAGAGCAACCCGGTATTCAGATGTGATCACATCCGGGTATTGCTTTGCCAATTCGAAAGCGATGCGCTTGGCTACTCGCCAAACCTCTTTCTGCAGGGGGTTTCGTTGGATGGCCACATAGATATGGATTCCGCGTGATCCCGTGGTTTTCGCATAGCTTTGGACCCGTCTTTGCTCCAGGTAACGCTTTACCAAAAGCGCCACCTGACGAACTTCGGCGAACTCCGCCGGTGGAACCGGATCCAGATCGAAATGCAAAAAGTCGGGCCGGTCCACGTCATCACAGCGCGCATACCATGGATTCAAATCAATGCAGCCGAGGTTCACGATCCAAAGCAGGGAAGCGAGATCTTGCGCTATGGGGAAATCAATGATGTTGCCTGATTTATGAGCGATCGAACAAGTCTGAAGCCAGTCTGGCCGATATACCGGCGTCCTTTTCATGAAGAAGAATTTGCCTTCAATCCCATTCGGATATCGCTTCATCACCATAGCGCGGTCTTTCAGATGCGGAAGCAAAGCTCGTGATACGGCAGCGTAGTAGAGCAGAAGATCGCGCTTCGTTTTCCCTAAAGCCGGCCAGAAGACTTTTTGAAGATTGGTAAGCGTGACCTTCTTCGTCCCGCATTTCACATCGCAGGAATCAACATCCTTTGGAATATCGACTGCCATTTTCTCAGCGAATAGCTTCGCGCGTAAGCTCTCCATTTATCATGCGGTAAATGTTTCGGGGATTCGCATTCTGCAGCTCAAGCGGAAGAAGGTGTTCAGGGAAATTTTGGTAGCAGACCGGCCGCGCAAAACGATAGATTGCAGCCGCGCCGACGGAGGTAAACTTTTCATCTGTTGTCGCCGGGTAGGGACCACCGTGATGCATCGCGTATCCCACTTCAACACCAGTCGGAAATCCATTGAACACCAGCCGTCCGGCCTTGAGAGCAAGAATTTCAATTAGCTCGCGGTGACTTGCCAGATCTTCCGGCGTGCCATGGATAGTCGCCGTTAAGCTTCCTTCCAGGGATCTCGCGGCTTCCAAAAGCTGGGCATCCGACTGGCAAAGAACAACCACTGTTGCCGGTCCAAAGATCTCCTTGTGAAGGTCGTCACTGCCTTGCCACGTATCTGAATCCGTGATTAGAACCCCGGGCCGCCCTTCCGTGCGCTCAGAGTCGGCGGCGCGGGAAGCCTCGAATGGGCGCACGCCTTTCACTTGCGATGCCTTCTGAAAATCTGCTGTGTAGGCATTACGGATGGACGCGTTCAACATGGTTCCCGGAGAGGCCTGCTCGAAGCTGCCGATCAGATGTTCCCGAAACTCTTTGAACCTGTCGCTCTCCACGCCAAAGACAAGGCCCGGGCAAGTGCAAAACTGCCCCACTCCGAGCAAAACAGACCGCGATAGACCTTCTGCGATTTTTCTTCTATCGTTCTCGAGCACGCCGGACAGAATGAACACGGGATTTGTGCTGCCCATTTCCGCGAACACTGGAATGGGGTCAGGACGGCGCGCGGCTGCGTCGAATAGAGCGCGCCCAGCTCTTTGGGATCCTGTGAACGCAACGGCTCTGGTCTTCGGATGCGCGGCGAGGGCGAGGCCGACGTCCGCCCCGACGCCGTGAACCATTGAAAAGACGCCTTCCGGCATGGACGTGCGCTTAGCGGCTCTGGCGATTGCGCTCGCAACAAGCTCCGATGTTCCTGGATGCGCCGGATGCGCTTTCACGACAACGGAATTCCCGGCTGCAAACGCCGAGATAGTGTCTCCGCCCGCTACAGAAAAAGCCAGGGGAAAATTGCTTGCTCCGAATACCGCGACCGGTCCAATCGGTTGAAGGATGCGCCGAATGTCCGGCCTAGGTAAAGGCTTTCGCTCAGGCAGAGACGTATCGATGCGCGCATCGACCCACGACCCCTCCTTTACAATTTCCATGAATAGGCTGATCTGATTGACAGTGCGCTGCCGCTCGCTGTTCAGCCGGTCGGCGTCGAGAGCAGTTTCTTGCGTGGCCCTTTCGATGAGCTGATCGCCGAGCGCGAGTATCTCTTCACGAATAGCGGCGAGAAATTCAACGATTCGATCCGCGCCTAAGGTTCGCAACTCGGCCGCGGCGAGATCTGCCAGGTCGAGCGCTCGTTCCACTTCGTCCTGAGTTGCCTCGTAAAATGACGGCGGAATTTCCTTTCCCGCTCGCGGATCATGGGCTCGAAAGGTCTTCTCGCCGGAATTCGAAAGCTCTGAACCTATGTAGTTTTTGCCTAGGATTTCCATAAATGCTGGATCACGGCTTGGGCTGCCACGCTAGTTATAATCAGACGATGCTACGCCCCTCAGCTGCGCTCGTGGCCGCAGCGGTTTTGCTAGCGGGCTGTGGAAAGGATATCAGGAGCAAGGAAAAAGTCCAAGAAGCGATCATAAACCGTCTCCAGACCAGGTCCGGGCTCGATCTGAAAAGTCTCGATGTCACGACCACTTCTGTTTCGTTTGAAAAAAATATGGCGTACGCGACGGTGGCTTTCCATCCCAAAGATGATCCGCGTGTAAACAGCGGGATGGTTATGAAATATACGTTGGAAAATCGGGGTGGCAAGTGGGTGGTTGTGAATGTGGGCGGCGCTTCAGGGCACGGCGGAATGGAGCATGCGGCGCCCGGCGCGGATCAGCTGCCACCCGGCCATCCGCCCATTGACCAACCCCGGCGAGCCCAATGAAAACTGTTGCGGTGTTGGGTGGCGGGCCCGCCGGAGCTTCCGCTGCCGAGCGGATCGCGCGAGCCGGTCTCAGGACGATCGTCATTGATGAAAAACTGGTGTGGGAGAAGCCCTGCGGGGGCGGTATCACTTACAAGGCATACGCCAAGTATCCTTATCTGATTGAGAACGGCACGCCAAAGAAAATCGTCCGCGATACCGTTCTCGCTGCGCCGAAGGCAGGCGCGGTAAAGCTGGCGCTCACGCGTCCCATACTGATCTATGCGCGGATTGACCTGAATGAAATGCTCCTTCGTCGCGCCGAAGCCGCGGGCGCTGAGATCGAAAAAGAGCGCGTGCTGAGCCTGAATCGCACGTCCTCAGGGTGGAGAATCCGCACCAGAACGGGAAGCATTGAGGCGGACTTTTGCATCCTTGCAACTGGCGCGCGCAATCCGCTGCGTGACGTCGGAACACAATACACGGCGCGGGACACCATGTACACGCTTGGCTATAGGGTTCCGGCCGACCAGACGCATGTTGATATCAACTTCCTTCCAAAGCTCAATGGATATATCTGGGTATTCCCGCGGACGGACCACCTTTCGGTAGGAATTTGCGGTAAAGGTGAACCGGCCCAAGCCCTTCGCAGACGCTTGGAGCGTTACATGGACGAGAAAGGTTTCTCCCGCAAAGAGGCCAACTTTTACGCTCACGTTCTGCCTGCGCTGGAAGATCGAGGCTGGCGTAATAACCGGCTCGCCGGCGATGGCTGGCTCGCAGTTGGCGATGCGGCTGGATTAGTAGATCCAATTACTGGCGAGGGACTCTATTACGCTGTTCGCTCGGGCGATCTGGCCAGCCAGGTACTGCTGAACGAGCAAGGTTTGGAGAAGAAAGCGGAATTGTATCGCCAGGTCATCGCCCGTGATTTCGGACTTGATTTGACTTACGCGGCGGGACTCGCCAAGAAGTTCTTCCGCGAGACGATAGTGTACGGCGCAGTGCCGCGGCGCATGGTCGAATTCACCCGACGCAGCCCAAGGTTTCGTGAGATTATGCAGGACCTGTTTGCAGGAACGCAGCCTTACGATCATTTGAGAAGTCGAGTGCTGCGGAATTTGACCGGCACGCTAAGTGATGTTGCTCGAAGCTTTTTATTTCACGGGGCAGTGGCCGATCCCGCTTGATATGAACGCGGCTCAGCGCTCTCTGCGTGCTCAGCGGGGACTGACACGCAGCACTTCTTTCGCATCCACATGATAAAACTGCATTGGAAAGCTTTTCCCCGCGTAATAGGCGGGCCATTGGTCCTTATAATGGCCGGACGCCACAAAGCCTGATTCGCCCGCCGGCAAATTTTGCACCGATTTATCCAAATTGCCGAGATCAACCACCATTCGTTCCGAAGGGCCGATGGTCCCGGTGGTCTGCTTCACCGTGGTTCCTGCGCCGCTCATCTCGACCGGCCCAATATCGAAAAACCTGTCGACGAATGGCAGCTCCTTGCCTACTGGATGCGCGAACTTCCATTGAAGGATCCGTCCCCATTTCCATCTCGAAACCGGCGTCCCTTGTCGGCTCCGACCGTCGTCGAGAGCGGAACGGAAGCTCTCCATCAGCCATGTATCCCAATCGTCGTTTGCCACCCAGCCGGGCGGCCGCTGCCGCAGTAACCCTTCGATCACCTGCGGCCGTGGCAGAATATCCGGAAGTACCGGTCCCCCAACGCTGACAAGTCGAGTTTGAGGACGTCCGCCGGTTTTTTCAGCCGAGTTTTGGGGCTGTGATTTCAATTTCTCTTGAACAGCTTTGTTGATGGCGGGCTGCAGCAGAGAAGCTACGAGCGTTGTACCCAAGCTGTTATTGAGAAGCTGGGTGATCATCGGTGCAGCTTCGTCCTTATCCATCTGACCGTTCCAGCGTCGCAAAATATCGACGGCATCGCGTGCCATCTGATCGTTTTTACCTCCTCTTGCGGAGGCGGCAATAACCTGCTGCGCGAGGAAATAGTCATAGGCCGAGTACACGTCTTTTTGCACTGCGAGCATGTCATCTACGGTCAGCCTGTTCTTGGCGCCGAGTAAAGCCCGAATTTGCGTCACGCGATAACGATCTGCGAAATCGCCGTTAACCCGATACGGAAAATCGGGAGAAAAGGGATCCTGGTTTGCGGTTGCAACAATCCCGGAAGCCGGATTATAAAGGCTCGGCATCTGCTCAAAGGGTATGTAGCCATCCCATTCGAATTTCCCTGAAGATCCGTCCAAGGGGAGATCGCCATCGAAATCACGGCGAATTGGTACCCGCCCGGCAGCTTGGTAAGCGATATTCCCCGCTCCGTCTGCATAGATAAAGTTCTGAGCGGGGCCCCAAAATGTGCTGAGCGCCGCGCGAAATTGTTTCCAATTCTGCGCGCGATCCATATCGAATAACGGGAAGCCGAACCCGTCCGCCGCGCTCCACCGCATACTGTAGCTCTTGCCGTTCGCGTGAATGATCACGGGGCCGTGACGAGTGACCCAAGTATCCACCTGAACCGGCTTGCCGCCGCGAACTCCGATGATCTGCCGGTCGAGTTGCGCTTGCTCCAACTTTCCTTGGAACAGATATCGCCCGTTTCGCTCATCCAGTTGTTCCACGTACAGATCTACGGAATCCGCCTGGAGATTTGTCAGGCCCCAGGCGATTTGCTCATTGTGTCCCGTAATAACGCATGGCAAGCCGGGCAATGCCGCACCCGAGACGTCTAACCCCGGCGCCTTCAGATGCACCAGGTGCCACGTCCCCGGAATGCCATAAGCCAGATGCGGATCATTTGCGGCCATCGGCTTCCCGTCGCCCGTATGTGTTCCGGAAACGGCCCAGGCGTTTGATCCCGGGCTCACGTATTGGCCTTGCATAGCCGGAAACAAAACCTTGACCTTTGCAGGATCTGCTCCATCCGCAAGCAACTGACCTTTATCGAAAGTAAACTCCGATTTATCCGTCAGATCGCGAAACATCACCAGGGCCACAAGCACCGAGTCGGTCAGCGTCCACGGCCGCGGATCATAGGCGTGACCGGGCAACGAAAACTCGAGCGAGTAGTCTCCAGGATGCGTGTCGATGAAGTAGTTCACGCCCCGCGCGTACTCTACTAAAATGGCACGAGCTTCCGGCGTCAAACGCCCGACATCGGCGTCCGCGATCGCCCGCATTCGCATCCTGCGTGAATGCTCATCGGCCGAAAGCGCGCCCGATCCGAACACCTCGGCCAGATCACCCGCTCCATACCGGCGCAGCCCATCCATCTGCCACAATCGGTCTTGGGCCGTTACATAACCCTGCAGGAAAATTGCATCTTGCCACGAAGATGCCTCGATATGCGGAACTCCGCGCGCATCTCGCTTAATGGTCGCCGTTGCCGCGATCGGCGCCGTGATTTCGCCTGATGTTTTGGGCAGCGGACGCACCGCGTACCAATACACCGCAACCGCAATGAGCGCGATCAGAACCGCTATGCTCACATTGATAATGCGCACGACGCGGGATAGCAAGCACCGATTTTACTCTGCTGTCGCGCTATGGCTTTCTATGGTCGAGCAGTCTTTCTAGCGCACTATGGGTCTGCGTTTTATCATTCTGCTGCTCATTCTGGGTACCAACGGCTTCTTTGCGGCCGCTGAGGTCTCCTTGGTATCTGTCCGCCAGTCGCGCCTGCGCGAACTGGCGGAAAGAGGACAGGCCGGCGCGCAAACTGCGCTCAGTTTGCTTGCGAATCCAGGAAGGCTTCTATCCGTCACGCAGGTTGGAGTCACGCTCGCCAGCCTCGGTCTCGGCTGGGCGGGAGAGGATACGCTCTATCGTCTGCTGCGCGGCGCGCTGGATTCGTTTCATCTGCCTGCCTCGGCCGTATTGCTGCACGGCGTGGCATTTGCGATCGCCTTTCTGATCATCAGTTACGCGCATGTGATCATCGGCGAAGTCGTTCCAAAAAATCTCGCCATTGAGAAAGCGGACCGTATCGCCGTGCTCGCAGCGCCCGTGCTTCTCATCTTTTACCGGATCTCCCAGCCTTTCGTTGTCGTCATCGAGCGCTCGTCCGCCCTGATACTGCGCAGTCTGAGGCTCAGCACCGGGCACGTGCGCGGCGGCCACACGCCGGAGGAACTGAAGTACATCATTCAATCGAGCCGCTACGAAGGACACCTCGAGCAATTCGAGCAGGACGCGATCCAGCGGCTCATCGAGCTTTCCGATTACGCCGCGCGCGAGATCATGACGCCCCGTCACAGTATGGTCTCGCTTCCGGTGGACGCCACGCTCGATCATGTGCTCAGCGTCATGACTGAGCACAAATTCACCCGGGTTCCTGTTTACGAGGAACGTCCCGAGCAGATCATCGGCATCGTTCACTACAAGGACCTCATGAGGGTTTGGGACGAGCGCCGTTTCGCGCATGACACACGTCGCGCCACCAGACCGTTCCGGCTGCGCCGTTTTCTGCGCAGACCTTTGGTGGTACCCGAGACCAAGCCTCTGAACCAACTGATTGATGAATTTCGCACCAGTCACACGCACATGGCGCTTGTGGTGGACGAGTTTGGAACAGTTACTGGCCTCGTTACGCTCGAGGACGTCCTCGAACAAGTGTTCGGCGATATCGGAGACGAGCACGACGTGGTCCGTCCCACTCCCTCCTATCAGGAGAAGGTGCTGGAGCTCGAGGGCAGCACGACCATTCGTGATTTAGAGACGCGATATCACTTGGTATTGCCTGGCGAGGCCGGTTTCGAGACTCTGGCCGGCTTTTTGCTCTTTCATTTCGGCTATATTCCGCGCGTCAGAGATTCGATAGAATACGGCGGCCGGCGTTTCACTATCACCAAAATGGATCGTAATCGGATCGACACTGTGCTCATTGAGAAGCTCGATCCGAAACCGCAACCGGATCCGGTGAATGAAGGCTGAGAAGTGTTAAGCTACACGTTACAGGCTGCCGGTGAAAATACGGAGCTTCGCCCATAAGGGCCTTAAACGGCTCTACACCGAGGACAACGCGAAAGGCATCTCACCTGATACAGCGGACAAGCTGCGCAAAATGTTCGCATTCTTTGACGATATGAGTGACCCGGAGCAATTGCGCGCGCTTGCGGCGTGGAAGGTACACACATTAACCGGCGACCGCAAAGGTACGTGGAGCCTAAGCGTTACAGGCAACCGCCGTCCGACATTTCGTATTGACGCTGCAGAGCGTGAAATCTGCGACATGAATTTGAAGATTACCACTGAGCCACAGGAGCAACCACTAGATATGCCCATGAAGAACCCACCCCACCCCGGCGATTTCATCCGGACGGAGATCATCATCCCCGCAGGCCTGTCAGTGACGGCAGCCGCCACTGCGCTTCACGTTTCTCGCCCTGCCCTGTCCAGTTTGCTCAACGGCAAGGCGGACCTCTCCGGCGATATGGCGCTCCGCATTGAAAAGGCTTTCGGCGTTAAGATGGACACGCTTATGCGGATGCAAGCTTCATATAACATTGCGCAGACTCGCAAGCGCGAAAAGGAAATCCGTGTGCCGCGGTTTCACCCGCCCGCGGAGGCCCGCCCGTAGACCTCGCGCCGATCAAAGCTGCGAAGTACGCATTAGGGTATCTGTTTCCGAAGCACGATAGCAACTTACCGCTTTGTCCGATAAGTGTTCTAGGGATCGCGCCCTGCCGCGTACAGGAGAATAGTTGATGTCACACAGTAAATTGGCCGCGTTCTTGCCGGCCATCATATTCATAAGTTTCGGCCTTCATGCGCAACCAGCAGACAACACTTCCAGGGCAGGGACCGACGTCCTTATCTTTACCGATGGCGAAAAGCTCATGGGGCATCTGGAAAGCGCTACGGGTTCCTCGGTTGTTTTCAAAAGCGACATGGCCGGGAAAGTAACTGTCGATTGGAGCAAGATTCAAGAGCTCCGTTCCTCCGCGAAATTTGCAGTAATTCCAAAAGGCGAAAAGCTTCGCAACAGCGAAGATACGGCCAAAATTCCTCAGGGTACGGTCGCCGTGGCCGGTCAAAAACTTCAAGTAAATACAGCCGCGCAGCCGTCTCCGGAAATAATTCCGGTAAGCAATATTGGCACTCTCGTCGCGGAAACGGATTTTGAGCGAGCCTTCCATCACGCCAGCTTTAGGGAGGGTTGGAAAGGAGGTGTTACCGCCGGGATCTCACTGACGGAGGCCACCCAGAAAGATCAGACGTTTACTGCGGCTCTCAACATGGTGCGAGCAGTCCCGGCAGAGAACTGGCTGGATCTTCGAAACCGCACCACTTTCGATTACAACGAGGCGTATGGGAAATTGACGCAGCCCGGCTCACCAGCCGTAAAAACCTCTCTCTATCATCTGGATGCTGAGCAGGATAGATATCTCTCTACGCGACTATTCGTCTTCGGACAAGCCATTTTCGATCACAGCTTTTCGCAAGGTCTGAAACTTCAGCAGAACTACGGCGGTGGTTTGGGTCTTATCGTGGTCAAAACATCGAATGAGGAGCTGGACTTCAAAGCAAGCGCGAACTACATCGACCAGCGATTTGAGCCCTCCAGCCTGAACAAGAAATTGGTTGGTTCCACGTTTGGCGAAACTTATGTCGAAAAATTCGCGCACGCCATACTGCTCAATGAACAGGCCGGCATAACTCCGGCGTGGAACAACACAAGTGCGTATTCGGCCTTCGCCAGCGCAGGGCTAACCTTTCCCGTGTATCATCGTTTCGGGCTAACGCTGGGCGCTCTCGACAATTTCTTGAACGACCCGCCTCCAGACTTTAAAAAGAACTCTTTTGAATTCACGCTCGGCGCTACGTACGCGTTCCAGTAAATTCAAAGAGAGCTGCCGTAACGAGCTTCTTCCAGCAAGACCTTAAGTACGCAGCGCGTACGCTGCTGCATAGTCCGGGCTTCACGGGGAATAACGATTTGGCTGTACAGTGGAGGCTCACTTCAGCTCCTGCCGATACCCCCACTCCTTAGCAGCCCTCTCGCGAAGCACGGACCGATCCTCATCGAGGAGATAGCCCGCATGGACCAACTCTTCAGCAGCCTTGTCGATCCGGTCCAGATACTTCTGCTCACTCGCGTAGCGTTCTTCAATCGATAATCTCGGATCCCCGCGCTCGACACGCTCGGCTCGAGACTTGGCGAACGGGATCCACGACCCGAAGAAACTCAGCAGCTCAGTGGGCGCGCCGATCGAAGGAGCGCGCAGGTTCCAGCCGGTATAGGAAGCAAGCGGAACTGAAATCTCCGGCATACGAATACCGCCGAGATCGTTACCGTCGGCATCAACTTGCGGCACGAAGGTTGGAAAGGGTTCCCCGATCTTGGGCGGTTCCGTAGAGAAATCGAGGCGATAGGCTTCGCGCTTATGCTGCGGGACGTTCACGCCGGGAATCTTCGGAAACCTCAGATCTGCAATGGTGGTCAGCTCTCCTTTGCTCAAGCGTGGGAATTGCGATGCCGGCGGCGCAGTCCCATCTTTCAGCCAGGCTTGCATCGCGACTAGCAGTGCGCGCAGACCATATCGGTACTCGTTTGTGTTGGTCAGGTTCTGCGTCGGTGCGGGTAAAGGAGGAATCGCGCCGCCGAAGTGCTGAGAGCTAGCAAAGAAATAAATGCGCGTGCTTGCGGACGGTGGCGCGTCGGCCCGGCCGTCCGCGGTAGTGTGAATGAGCGAAGCACAACGTCCCCAGTACTCATAAGCGCCATTGGTCAAGAACAGCTTTGGAGCTACGTGAGCGCGCCGCGATTTCTCAAGCAGATGCTCTTCGTCAAACGGCGGAACATCGACGGGGTAGAAAACATTGCGGAGCGAATGACCATCCCGGGAGGGTTGCGCGAAGCGCTGGTTGAAACTGCCGCGCCCCGCGCCCGCTACATGCGCCCACACGCCATCGAATACTTGCCGGTGCTTTTCGTCCTCATTGAACCCGTCGTATAAATACTCGCGGAGAAATCGCCCACTTTGTGACACCCCGAATCCAATCGCTCGCTTGACATGGTTGTGCTCGTCACTAAGCGGGGTTTCTGCCCCACCGTATTTCAGGAACGAAACGAAATCGCGTACGGCAGCAAGCCCGAGGCCGGCGATGACGGGATTCTCGGTTTCATACACAACCTCGTAAATGCGACCGGGCTCAAAACCGCCATTCAGGGTTGCATGTGTTGGATCGCTGAATTTCCACTCCGAATGCGAAATCACAGTGCGCGGTCCCGTAACGGTGTTACGCACGAAGAGTTTGTTGACGGGGGAGTTTGCGTCTAAAACTGCATAGCCAACCTGGCCCCCGTCACCTAACGGAATTGTCTCTTGGCGTGCATCGCCCGTCCATTCCGACCGGACGATTCCAGTAATCGTCTTCCCCTCATGCGTGGCAACGGGCAAGTAAGCGCGCAGAAGCCCCGGCTTGAGAGGGACATCGAATTCCCAACCCACCCAAACCTCCGTGAACCCTCGGTCAAAGAGGAAGTGATCACCCGATGTGTCAGCGGCGATGGCTTCCGCCGAGCTCTGAGCGAAATTGAACGATCTGCCGCCGCGATTCGAGATGTGGATGAGCGCCGTCCCGTTTCCGTTCGCCGGAATGCGCGGCTTCAGGATATAGAGATCAGCTGCAAATTCGACCAGACCCTGAACATCCTTAGGAGCGAGATCGATATCGGCGATGTTGCGATTCGGCGCAAGCTTCGGGTCCACCGCAAAGTGAATTTTCGCAACGATGCACTCGTATGGTCCCGTTCGGCCGAAAGGCGCACCCTTAGCGACATCCATTCTGCTGATTACTTCTACACGAGTGACCGCAGCCCCCGCTGCGACAGCGCACAGAAGCGTGACAGCAACGATTCTCAGGCGCAGAGAGAGCCTAGAGAGCGGTCTGGCGTTGATGATCGGCGGGAACGCGATGTCTCAAGAGCGCATAGACGCTGAACAAAACACCCGAGTAGAACAGATCGCCCAGAATCGTGCGGCCGAAAAATGGCAGCGCTGCAACATAGCACTCCAATAATCCGGCGAACGTTTGTGGATAGAATGCCACGGCACCCCACCAGGAAAAGAAATTAGTGATGAGGAAGAACTGAACGCTGCCCGCGAGCGCCACCAGCGCAATGCGCCCGACCTTGGAAGAGTGCCGAAGAAAAATTCGTCCAAGCAGAACATTCACAACAAAGCAGCCGTAAACGACCAGCGTTCCCCATGAATACGCGGCGTAGCTGCCTTCCATCCTGCTTCGAATTGGGTCAGTCACTAACATTGCCAGCAAAGGCACACAGTAGGCCTGCCAACCCCGAAGACGCGCGCCGCCAAAAAGTGCCACGCTGCCGACAGGCGTGAAATTCGGCGGGTGAGGGGCAAGACGCAACATCGCTGCGAGCACCGTCAAGGTGAAAGCGAGCGGTTGAAATCCGGGCTTTTTCTGGTCCATGCTGAGTCTCAGTATACCGGAAATTCGACGGGTCACCACGCGGAAGGAGGGTCACTGGCAGGGAAGCTGTCTTCCACTGTAATGTCGTGAGCCTTGTCTACGCGCGCCCTGTCGCTGCACCAGCAGCGAAAGCCGTTGGTTTTCGACCAAAGCATATACCCGGCGATTGGTAAAGCGGTTCCCAAAACAAAATAAACGAACTTCAGAACCCGTTTTTGTGTGTCTGTCATTTCGTCCCGCCTTTCAGATATTTGTCGAACCAATCGACCGTGCGCCTCATCGAGTCGATCTGGTTTTCCCGTTTCGAGAACCCGTGGCCCTCGTTCGGGTAATAGTGAACGTCCACGGTACGGGCCTCTTTTTTGAGAATGTCGACCACCTGCTGGGCCTCCTCTTTCGGCACGCGCGGATCGTTATCACCTTGCAGGACCAGCAAAGGCGCTTTCTCGTTACGAATATAAGTGATCGGCGAATCGGCCTCATAGACTTTCCGGTTCTGATCGGGGTTTCCCAACAGCGCCTTGAGGTACTCGTTCAGCGAAGGGTCAGAGCTTTTCAGCATGCTCGACCAGTTGATAATTCCATACTCTTCGACAGCCGCTCCCCATACATCGGGAGCCTTGCCGATAGCCATCAGCGTCATGAAACCGCCGTAAGAGCCGCCTGTAATGCCGATTTTCTTGGGATCCACGTAACCAGTGCCCTTGAGGAACTCCACTCCCGCGAGTTCGTCCTTCAAGTCGCCACCACCTAAATCCTGAAAGTTGGCTTTCTGAAAATCCAGGCCGTAGCCAGTAGATCCGCGCGGATTCGGAGCAATGCAGATGTAGCCGCGCGAGGTCAGCGCCTGCACCTCTGGGCTCCAGTAGTCTACTCTTTGGCCAGTGGGTCCGCCATGCGGCACGACTAATGCAGGATTGGTTCCGTCCCGCTTCAGATTGAAAGGAATCCAGAGCAGCGCAGTGATAATTTTCCCGTCGAAGGTTTTGTAGTGGACAATTTGTGACGCGGGCAGGGGGACAGCGCGCAAGCTCGCAATTGCCGAGAATGTCAGTTGGTCCGGATGGCGGTTGCCGATATTGTAAATCCAAAGATCACCCGGCTGGTTTGAAGCCTCGTGTGAAACGATCACGCGGTCACCTTGCGGCGCAAACTCGGTCGGATTGCCCGAGAAAAAGTTCAGCCCGTGTGCCAGTTCGAGCTTTTCCGCCTGGTTAGTTGCGCAATCCGCGAGATATGCATCTGTCAGCCCGTCTTCATTGATGACGTAGGTGTAACGCTTGCCATCTGGCGAAAAGTTTCCCGAGAAAGCCTCCCATTTTGTATCCGTGGCCCAGCTGAGCTTCTTCGTCGCGACATCGACTTGGGCAACGTTCATGTACCCGCCCTTTGCGTCGGAGGTGATCAGCAATGTCCGGTCGTCCGGAGAAAGCGAGCTGGCCAGATAGCGAACAGTGCCGTGGTGCGGAGTGAGATTTTCGGCTGTTCCGGTTGCGACCTCAATTCGGAAAACTTCAGAATCGGTGAAAGGCGGGTTTATGCGGTTCGCATAGATGGTCTTATCATCCTTGCTCCACGCCACCACGGACCACGAGTATCCTGGCTGGCGTTCGTTGGTCAACTTATGAACCTTACGGGTCGTCCAGTCCAGCAGGGCAATATCGTACTGCGTTCCGTCCTTCGGCTTATAGGCGAAAGCAATGGTTTTGCCATCGTGTGACCAACGCGGATCCTGCTCGCGAATTGCGGGTGTATTGGTCAGGTTGACAGGCTCGCCTCCGGCACTCGGTATGGCGTAAAGGTCATAAAGCTCGTTCCCAGCGTGGTCCTGCTGATAAACGATCCAATTGCCGTCAGGCGACCAAACCGCGTTGGATTGGACGTCGTCGGACTGCGTAAGCTGGATGGGCCACCCGCCCGAAGCGCGCACTTTCCACAAATTCAGGCGGCCCGAAATGTCCGTCGTGAAGACGACTTGTTGCCCGTCGGGCGACCAGGCTGCGCCAAACACAGTGCGCGTATAGTAGAGATCGTCAATGGGGGCAGGCCGGGCCGAGGGGTTCGATTCAGAGACTACGGAATGAGGGTCGGTAATCGAACGGTCGTCCGGACCTGTCGATGCCCAGCATGAGATGGCAGTCGACAGCAGCAATATCCGGGCGATTCGCATCCTAAACTCCTTCTCCCCTAAGCTCCAGCCTAGCCCTTCTAGCGCTTCGAAATTATAGCTCAGTTGGACAACCCGGGTCACGTGTTGTAGCCCATCTGAAACCTGTTGCGACCCCTCGAAATCCCATTTCCTAGGGAGACCTCCAAAATGGCTTCAACAGTTTGGCGCGGGTATATCACTTTCGGCCTGATCTCGATCCCGGTGCGGCTCTTTCGGGCAGCACGCCCTGAGCGGGTCAACTTGCGACGGCTCTATCGCGAAGAAGCTCCCGAACCGCCAGAGGCCTTCATTCCACGATCAGCTTCACCTAACGAAGCGCCTGGACCAAGAAGGTTGGAATTGGCAAGGCGAGGCGAAACCCCAGCGGCGCAAGCCGTTCACACGGGTTCGGCCTTGCGGCCGGAACCGATTCTCAGTCCAGTCAAGCAAGCGTCGGTTCGCAAAGACACAGACGAAATTCTTCCCGAGAGATCTGTAGTCAAGGGATACGAATACGAGAAGAACCGCTTTGTGGCAATCGAACCCCAGGAACTGAAGAGCATCGCGCCCCAGACCTCAGCAGGAATGGAGATTCAGGAGTTCGTCCAATTGGCGGAGATCGATCCGCTTTACTTTGAGACCTCCTACTACGTAAAGCCTGAGGAAGCGGGCGAAAAGGCTTATGCGCTTCTCTATCGATCCATGCAACAAACGGGTCTGGTCGCGATTGCGCAATTTGCGATGCATAGTCGCGAACATGTGGTCGTCTTGCGTCCGGGAAAGAGTGGAATGCTCGCGCATACCATGTTCTTCACCTCGGAAGTGCGCGCCGATGAAGAGTATCGCGCCGATACAAAAATGGTGAATCAAAAGGAGCTCGATCTCGCTCAGACGCTGATCCGTTCGCTGGCCGCGCCCTTCAACCCGGAAAAATATCACGATACCTACAAGGAACGCCTGGAATCGATGCTCGCAAAGAAGGTACAAGGGCAGCCGATCACGACGCCAGAAATGCCGCCGCGAGCAGCGGAAGTGGTGGATATCGCCGAAGCGCTTCGAAAGAGTCTCGCAAACCTGAAGAAGCCCGCCGCATCACAGCCACAGAAGGCGGAGGAGAGCGCCGCGCCAGTTCGTTCGAAGAAGCTATCCCGGGGAGCCGGACGGAAGTAAGTTCTAATTTCCGAACACCAGTAAGGTCGTGGGCGTAATTAACCGGAAAACTCACAGGATAGCCGCCAGCCCCGCCTGTTGTTCCGCCGCCGGCTGGGGGTTGTGGCTGATGAGGTACTTCGACTCTCCGCCTTCCACGGTTACGGATAGCGCCCTAAGGAGTCGCGCTGCTCCGCTGTGGCTGCGCAGAGCGGCTCATCGGTGTTGCTATCGACGGGAGTTTAACATACGCTGTACTTTTACAAAGGGTCCTTGAGCCGCATTAACCATGAGCGTTTCGCGGGTTTTGTGCAATCGGCTTTGCCGTGCTATTGATTGAAACGTCATGGATGAGCTTCTGACCTCTATCGCCGCGAAGAAGGAACGGCTCGACGCGATGCGCCCGGTATCGCGCGAGGCGTTGCTTGCCCTGCAAAAAGCCTATGACGTTGACCTGACCTACACCTCTAACGCCATTGAAGGCAACACGCTGACCTTGCGCGAAACGGCAGAGCTTATCGAGCACGGTATAACGGTCGGCGGGAAGCCGTTGCGTGATCATCTTGAAGCAGTTGACCATTACAACGCCGTGCTGTGGATGCGCGAACTCGCGGCGAAGACAACGCCCATAGATGAAGGCACCGTGCGCGAACTGCACCGGCGTATCGTGTTCCGCAGCCAGCCGGAAATCGGCGGCCATTACAGTACCCTCCCCCGCCGCATTGCCGGTTCTCCCGTCGTGTTTCCGAACGCGGTTAAAATTCCGGGCCTGATGAAGGACTACGGCGAATGGCTTGCTGGTGCCGAGCCGGAACCGGCGGCCAGCTTTGACGCGCATTTCCGGTTAGTCGCTATCCATCCGTTTACTGATGGCAACGGACGCACAGCGCGTATGTTGATGAACCTACTTTTGCTGCGCGGCGGGTATCCGCCCATAACGGTGCGGCCCGAAGATCGAAATACCTATCTCGATGCGCTTGAACATGCGTCCATGCGCGAAGACCTTAAGCCGTTCCAGACCTTCATGCACCAGCGATTGGACGCTACCTTGGAGGAGTACTTGAGCGCCTTGCAAGAGGCGCTACCTCCGGAAGCGAAACGCGATAAGCCAAGCGGCTCCGAACCGAAGCCCTGACGTTTGGAATACGCTAGATGCCGGTGAAAAAATCCCGCAGCGGCAACACTCAGCCGTTTTTAGACCGCCAAACTGGCAAGTTTCGGGACAGATCCGGGATGTCCTGGAATCAAGCTCTTCGGCGTCTCGACAGTCAGTACCAAGTTCAACACCATATCGTGGTCGTTCCATTGCTCCGGTTGCCGTAGGCCGCTTCCCGAAATCTGTCCCGAAACCAGGTAACGTTTTCGCTTCCGCTCGGGTTATTCAATGCCACTCGGCTGTTCAGGCGGCATCTCGTCCCTTTCCGTTGCGCGCCAATGGCCTCAATCCAAGTGCTACACACGCGTTTACCAGCCGAGTGAATTGGTTTTGAGAAATTTGCTTCACGCAAAAGGGATCCACCGGGCGTATCTTTAGAGATATGCCCACCAAGCTGACTGTAAACGGCCGATCCACTACCGTCGATGTGCTTCCCGATACTCCGCTTTTATGGGTACTTCGGGATGTATTAAACCTGCACGGAACGAAATATGGCTGTGGGATTGGTCAGTGCGGCGCGTGCACTGTCCATCTCAACGGTCAGCCTGTTCGCTCGTGCTCCATCGCCATCTCCGCCGCCGCGGATGCACACATCACAACCATCGAAGGCCTTTCACCTGACGGGTCACACGCGCTTCAGAAGGCTTGGCTCGAGGTTGACGTCCCGCAATGCGGTTATTGTCAAGCCGGCCAGATTATGTCTGCAGCGGCTCTCCTGGCCAAGCATCCACATCCTACAGATCAAGACATCGATATGGCGATGAACGGGAATCTTTGCCGCTGCGGGACATACCTGCGCATCCGTGAAGCGATCCATAAGGCCGCCGGCATGCACCCACAAGGAGCTGCCTAATCATGTTGACCCGCCGTTCTTTTCTCCACGTTTCCGCGTTAGCCGGTGGAGGGATACTCCTCGGCACTTACCTCGAACCGCTCGTTTCCGCCCAGCAGAAGCCTGACCAACCGGCGCTTGACCCGAACACGTTCATTCGCATCGCGCCGGATGGCACGGTCACGCTCCTCGCCCGAAATCCAGAAATCGGGCAGGGCGTCAAGAACATGCTCCCGATGCTGATTGCCGAAGAATTGGAAGTCGACTGGAAGAGTGTCAAGGTGGAACAGGCCGATTACGATCCGAAGTATGGGCTGCAAAGCACTGGAGGCAGCCGCGCCGCTTCCAACAATTTCATCCCCATGCAGCAGGTGGGCGCTGCCGGACGCCAGATGCTCATCGCGGCAGCGGCAAAGAAGTGGGGCGTGCCTGAATCGGAATGCTTCGCCTCCAACGGTCGCGTATACGATCACAAAACCGACCAGTCGCTTGGCTATGGAGAACTGGCGGCTGTGGCCGCGACCCTGCCTCCGCCCGATCTGAATTCGATCAAGCTCAAGCGGGAATCCGAGTACAAGATCATCGGAACGCGAATAACTGGCGTCGATGTGCCCGACATCACCGCTGGAAAGCCGATTTACGCTATCGATTTCACATTGCCGGGCATGGTTTTTGCTGCCTACGAGAAGTGTCCCGTTTTCGGCGGCAAAGTCGTTAGCGCCAATCTCGATGAGGTGAAGAAGATGCCCGGCGTTCGGGACGTTTTCGTCCTCGACAGCCCGATGGAAGTTGGCCCCGTGATGAAGGGTGATCCGGGTCTGGAGCCTGGCATCGCCATCGTGGCCGATACGTGGTGGCAGGCGCAGACAGCGCGCAAGAAGCTGCAAGTGAAGTGGGATGAAGGAGAGGCTGCGCAGCAGAGCAGCCAGGCTTTTGCCGAACGTGCCCAGGAGCTGGCGCAACAAGCCCCCCAGCGCACTCTCAAGAACGACGGCGATGTGAATCAGGCGCTCAAAAATGCCGCGAAAACCGTCGAGGCCGCATACTCATATCCGTTCATCTCGCACGCGCCCCTGGAACCAAGGAACTGCAGCGCTCATTTCCAGAACGGCAAGCTCGAAATCTGGAGCAACACCCAGCAGCCGGCACGTGGTCACGATCTTGTCTCGAAGGTTCTTGGCATCGCGCCGGACGACATCACCATTCACCTTCTGCGTGCCGGCGGTTCATTCGGCCGCGGCTTAACAAACGACTACATGGTGGAAGCAGCGGCCATCGCCAGGAAGGTTAATGCTCCCGTGAAACTGCTTTGGTCGCGGGAAGACGATATGACGCACGATTACTATCGTCCCGGGGGTTTTCATTTCCTTAAAGGCGGCGTCGATTCCTCCGGCAAACTCGTTGCCTGGAGCAATCACTTCGTCAGCTACGGTGACGGCGAGACGTTCTCGCCATCCGCAAGCATTGCGCCCACAGAATTCCCTTCGGGCTTTGTGACCAATTACGCGATGTACGCCTCTGTCATGCCGCTGCGGCTGAAAACGGGTGCGCTGCGTGCGCCGGGCGCGAACTCGCAGGCCTGGGTGATGCAGTCGTTCATTGACGAACTGGCTCACGCTGCAGGTAAAGACCCGCTGCAGTTCCGTCTGGAACTGCTCGACCAGGCCGCTCAGAACAACGTTATGGGCGCAGCTAAGCCGAGAGTCGAGAACGAGCCGGCCAACACCCGGTCGGGCGCAAGACCGCAGGCTTACAATGCAGCCCGCATGCGCGGCGTGCTCCAGCTTGTGGCGGAGAAATCAGGCTGGGGAAAACGCAAGCTGCCGCAAGGCACGGCTTTAGGCATTGCGTCCCACTACAGTTTTCAGGGCTATTTTGCGCACGTGGCGGAAATCAGCGTCAACGCGAACAAAGCGATCCGGGTCAATAAGGTTTGGGCCTGCGGTGATGTCGGCAGCCAGATCGTCAATCCCAGCGGCGCGGAAGCGCAAGTGCAGGGCGCGATCATTGACGGGCTCAGCGAGCTTATGCATCAAGAGATCACGCTGGAAGCCGGGCGGGTGGTGGAGAAGAACTACAATCAGCACCAATTGCTTCCTCTGAGCAAAGCGCCCCAGGCCGAAGTGCACTTTCTGAAGAGCGACAATCCGCCCACGGGCTTAGGGGAGCCGGCGCTCCCTCCATTGCTCCCGGCCGTCTGCAATGCCATCTTCGCAGCGAGCGGGCAACGCATTCGCACTCTTCCGCTGGTGAAGAACGGTTACAGCTGGGCGTAAGGGAATGCGGTTCATTTTGAAGTTCGGGAAGTGATTTGGTAAACAAAATTCTCGCGGCCGCGCGCGTCGGGCCTGGATCCCACGCGAACTCCGCCTATTTTTTCCATGGCCCGCTGTGAGCGCAAATTCTGTGGGCCAACAAGAAAGACAACGCTCCTCACGAATTGAAAGGCGTGCCGTAGCATGAGCTGTTTCATTTCCCTGTTATAGGCGCCGCCCCAGTGCGATCTGGCCAAGAATGTCCAACCGATTTCGATCTGGCTTTTTTCTTTCTCATAACCGTGGAATCGTGATGACCCGATGACCCGGCCGTCTTTGGAATCCATGGCGATCAATGCTCCCCCGGATTCCAAAGCCTCGCGAAAAAATTCTTTGAAAATCTCTTCCTTGTAACGGCCTCTGATCGGATGTTGTTCCCAAATGAGCGGATCTGACGCTACCGCGTACAACTCATGAAAATCCTCTGGTCGAAGCGGTCTGAGTACGAGCAGCTCGCCCCTTAAAATAGGTTGAAGATCAAAAGACATTCTTCACTCTGTTCTCAAACTCTCAATGTGCATGCCCGAAAATTCGATTTTCTCCCGTCGACGCTTTGTGACGAGCAGCCTTGTAGTTGCAACGGCTGCCAAGCTGGGGTAGCTCTCTATAGCTCGTGTGGAGCAATTGCATCCCAAGGATCTGACCGCTGGTTTCCGTGCGGAGTTGATCGCTGACGTGGATCCCACCGCTACTCCAGCCGCGGCTCACCGCCGAGGAGAACCAGGCCATGCGCCTCCTTATTGACGCGCATTAGCGAGCGCGTGCAAGTAGTGGCTACAGTTTTTGCGTCCCGTCAATTTTGGACAGGTTTCGGTCAAACGTTCCAATGGGCATGTGCCCCGCTTTTTGGGCGAGTTGCAGCATCAGGCAGTCGGAAAAACTCAAGACCCGGCGCGAGCGAAAGAAATCGAGCGCCATTCCAACAACGTCGGAATCCTGCATTACTAGATTTTTGTGATTCAACAGCATTTCGATGGCTATCGCCAGATCGGCCGGGCTTCGCTCATACACTGCGGAAAGGACCCACACAGTCTCCGCAAGGGCGAGAATTGAGACCCATGCTCCCTTCTCAATGAACGCGTCGGCGGCCGCGACTTGGCGAGCATCGTCCCGAGTAATAAGACGCACCAGGACATTGGTGTCAACGGCGCGCATACCGTTCTCGAGCGTGTCGCCGAATGCCCTCTTTCATGTCATCGAGGGTCTTGGATTTGGGCGCCTGCTTAAGAAAGAGCGCCCGATGGATGTCCTCGGAAGAGAATCGAGTTGAACGCCGCACCACGATCTTGTCACCCTCGTCCTCCCACTCCAAAATCGAGCCTGGACCGATACCCAGCTTCCGGCGAACGTCGGCCGGAATTGAAATCTGCCCTTGAGATGTAACCCTTGAACGCGAGAGTGGCACGCCTTCAATGTTACATTACCGCGGTAATGTAAACGTAAACGCTTATGAGACATATTGATCCAGACGATCCGCTACAGTAGGCATAACATGAATTGCCAGAACTGCGGATTGGCGAATCCAGCTGGCGCGAAATTTTGCGCAAATTGCGGCACCCCGCTGGGCGGTGCTCCCTATCAGGGGCGCGCAGGCTATCAAGTACCCAGCCCGCCAAGGACTGGAAACACGATGGCGAAAAACGTCGCGATCGGGTGTTTAGTCGTGCTCGCAATCTTTATGTTCCTTGGTCTTTCTTGCACAAGAGCTTGTTTCGGGTTCAGACACCGGGCATATATACATCGTTGGCATTAGCGAACGCATTGCCAGTATCGCGCTCAGGAGGGGTCGCGCTCAGAGTCGTTGCTCAGTGCTGTCCATGCCAGTTCATTCACGACTTGCACCAGCCAGTGGATGTCCCGCTATCGTGCGCATCGGCCCCTTACAGCATTTTCTAATTGAAGAATGAGCCTGAAAGTGTGGAGCGGAGCTCGCGCTTGAGGCCTCCTTGTTTTGGGTTTCAGATCGAGTGAGTACAACAGTCGCAGTGGGAAAGTGGAAACGCTGGTTTTGGGTTTCCACTTTTCCACTGCTCGTCGCGCCTGCGGGAATGTGGGAATCGCGCAGCGATTTGCAAAGGCTGTGGGCGCGGAGGGAAACCTGATGTTGGTTTTCCTCCGCGTCCATAGCTTGTCATTTCCGCAGCCGTCTTCATGCGGTTCGCCTCTGCCCTAGGCCGGCGAAGAGCTTACGTTTGGCTTCTTGCATGCCGCATGCTGCTCTGGTATCGCTGCGAGCATCGGCGCGATATTTTAGGTTTTCTCTCGTGATACCGGGTTTCAGATACGCAGCGAAGTCCGAAATCTGCTGCAATATCTCCCAAGGCGTCGCATAGCGTCGGTATACCCGACGCTGCTTTCCTTTTGTGTCCGTTATGGTTTCCGGCACGCCACAGGGCCGATGAAAATTGAGATACGGATTGAAGTGATCCCGGTAAAACGCACTAATGGCTTCAGCATGCGTTGCGCCAATGTAGCCGTAGCCAATGTGCTTGCGGATCACCGCTCCGTTCTTGGCCTCCACTAGGCCGTTATCGTTGGAATGCCGCGGCCGCGACTTCGTCTGCTCAGCTAATAATTTATTCAGCAACCCGGCCACGCGCCCATTGATAAACTCGCTTCCATTGTCGGAGTGAAAACCCAGAATGCGGAACGGAAACTGCGCCAGGATCGCTTCCAGCACGGGCAGCAGCCATTTCTCTCCAATTTGCGCGCTGGCTCCCACCACCTGCCATTGCGTCACTTCATCCACGGCATTGATGTGATACACCCCCTTGACGCCCTCCAGATCTCCCTGGTGAACCGTGTCCACTCGCAAGTACCCCGGCTTGCCTTGCGCATCGGGCCGCCGCCGTTCCCCTATGGCAATCTGCACCGGCCGGGTCTTCTCGTAGCGTAGCCGCTTTTCGCGATAGCGCCGGCCCTTACGCAGGTTATAAATGTGTGCTGCTGAAATCCGCCCCAGACGTTCGTAACGCGCGTCACCATACTGCTCAAACTCCCGCTGCAAGATCTTCCGCGTGGCCGGTCCGCTCAGCGTTTCGTGCGCTTCATCTACTTCCGCTAACAATTCAATATCGGACGCTGTGTAACGACTCGGGAACCGATTGCGTCGGTAGCTCCGTTCCTTTACCGCACCCTCCCTGAGGTAGCCAGCGATGAGCCTCGTGACCTGCGACCGGCTCAGTCCCGTCATCCTTTGCACGTATTGCCGCAGCAGCCCTTTCGCTTCCTTCTTTTGCTTCCAGTACTCCTGCTGGCACAGCGTCCGGCTAATCCAGGCGTATATCCCCGCCCGATCCGCCGCCTCAAACCGCACCTCATCGGTCGCTTCCAGAAAGGCCCGGATCTGGTCCAGGCTTAACCGTTCTCCGTTCTGCACGCTGATGTTCAATCCTCAGCATGCGCAGCTAAACCCCCCTTCAGGCTCATTCTGCGTTAGAAACAAACCTGTCCTTCAGGCTCATCCTGCATTGGACAAGACTCTTACTGCCCACGGGAAACCGAGATATGAGACCATATTTAGGAATCCACGGAAGGAACTAGGAAGTAGATGTTAATGAGAAGTACTTTAATTTCGGCGGCGGCTTTGTCATGCTTCGCCTTTGCTGCCTATGCCCAACAGACAACGACTAAGGTTGGCATTATTAGCGTCCAAAACGCTATAGTCGGCACGAAAGATGGCCAGAAGGCCTCCGCTGAGCTAGACAGCAAAGTCGCTCCTAAAAAGAAGGAATTCGACGCTCGCCAGTCTGAGATTGCCCAACTCCAGGATCAGTACAACAAGGGCGGCAATCTGATGAGCGAGGACGCCCGTAATCAGCTTGCTCGCCAGATCGATGAGAAAAAGAAGCGCCTCGAACGCGACGTACAGGATGCGCAGGAAGAGATGCAGGCTGAGCAACAGCGCCTTCTGCAAGGCTTGAGCCAGCGTGTCATGGCCGTGGTTGAGAAGTACGCCAAGGATAACGGTTTCAGCGTGATCCTGGATGACAGTAACCCGAATACGCCTGTGATTTGGGCCTCCACCGCTATCGACATTACTCAGGACATCATCGCTTTGTATGACAAAAATTCTGTAAACGGGGCTCCTGCTTCCACACCTGCCGTGCCGGGTACCGCTGCGCCCAAATCGCCTGGGACCCCAGGACCTGCTGCCGCGATCAAGCCGTCCGTTTCGAGATAACCGCCCACCGGAGTACCAGGTGGCGTGGTACCAAAGGGCCGGTTGGCTGTTTGGGTCCTTCAATGCCAGCCCAAAAAGCGAGCAGGTAACACTTACTCCCAGCGACTGATGTGACCATGTAAGTTGTTGTGCAGCCTTGCTCTCCGGGTTAAAACTGGATCAAAGGAACAACAACACATCATGAAAAATATCACTTCAGCCTTTCACAGTTTCTGGAGCAATGAGCAAGGACAGGATATAGTCGAGTATTCTCTGCTTGTCGGAATCTTCGCCCTCGGTTCTACCGCTCTCCTCTTTAACTACAGGGCCACTATGGGCGGCATCTGGACCCGGTTGAGCACCAGTTTGAGCGCTGGATCCTAAAGCGCTCCAGTTTCTGACAATCAGTAGCTGCGGGCCTCCTATAATCAGGAACGATGCCCGTCTCCTCAGCGGACGCGAATCGTCTGGCTGCTATCCCGAATGTGTCCGTCCTGGTGAATGAGCCCCTCTCGGATCACACTCGGTTTCAGATCGGAGGCCCTGCGGCGATTCTCTGCGATACCTCTGATGCAAGCGCGTTCATCAACGCCCTGCAAACCACGCGAGACATGGGTCTTCCTCGCGCCATAATCGGCGGCGGAACGAACCTCGTGGTTTCGGATTCCGGTTTTGACGGTGTCGTGCTTCGCTATACGGGCTCGCAGATTTCGCAACATGGAACGGTTCTGCGGGTTCAGGCTGGTGCCGTCTTACAGGACGTTGTCGATTTCAGTATTGCCCTCGGGCTCAAAGGGCTCGAAACCATGACCGGCATTCCCGGTTATCTAGGCGGAGCGATCTACGGGAACGCGGGCGCGTACGGCCATTCCATCCAGGAGCTGACCGAAACCGTTCGCATTACCACTGGCCGCGGCGTGAGCACATTGTGCAATGAGCAATGCCGGTTCCGCTATCGCGAGACCATCTTGAAAGACCACAAAGATTGGATCATTCTATCGGCTGACCTTCGCTTCCAGGAGGCCGATCCGGACGAACTCACGAAAATCGCAACGGGCATTCGCGCAATTCGAGACTTGAAGTATCCTCCCACGATGCGCTGCGCCGGAAGCATTTTCAAGAATCTGCTGTTCGCTGATCTTCCGTCCCGTGTGCAATCGGAGATCCCGCCGAATATAGTGCGGGAAGGGAAGGTGCCCTCGGCTTGGTTTCTCGAGCAAGTAGGCGCCAAGGGTCTACGGCGGGGTGACATTCAGGTTGCGGCCTATCACGCGAATCTGATCTACAACGATGGCGCCGGGAACGCCGCCGACCTGGTGTCTATCATTGAGGAGCTAAAGCAGCGTGTTGCCGACCGCTTTGGCTTTGAGCTGGAAGAGGAGGTTCAGTATGTCGGATTCGAATACGCCACTGCGCCCGCTTAGAGCCGTCATACCCTCGTTTCTCGCTGTGTTTCTGCTTCTCTCACCCGCTGTTCCCGCACGCGCGCAAAGTTCCATCACTTTGCTCTTTATCAACGGGAAGATTTGGACCGGAAACGCCCAAGAAAAGGAAGCGGAAGCAGTCGCCATCGCCGGGAACCGCATCATGGCTGTCGGAACCACATCAGAGATGTTGAATCTGAAGCGACCCGATACGCCCGTCATTGATCTCGAAGGCAAACGAGTCCTGCCGGGCTTCAACGACGCTCATGTTCATTTCTATTACGGGGGAGCGAATCTTACCGGGCCGCAGCTGCGCTATTCCAAGAGCCAGGAAGAGTTTCGCGATACCCTGGCCGAATTTGCGCGTCACCAGCCAACTGGGCGTTGGATCACCGGCGGCAACTGGGATCACGAAAATTGGACGCCCGCCCGTCTCCCCACCCGCCAGCTCATTGATCCGGTGACCCGGAATTGGCCCGTATTCGTGGATCGCCTGGACGGCCACATGTCGCTGGCGAATTCGGTTGCCTTAAAGCTCGCGGGCATAGACAAGAACACCAAAGATGTGCCGGGCGGTGTTATCGTGCGCGATGCGAATGGAAATCCCACGGGCATTCTTAAAGACGCTGCGCAGGGCTTGGTCGAAAGAGTGATACCCGCGCCTTCCCAGGAGGAAATCAGAAATGCAATCCATGCCGCGCAAAACTACGCCAATGCACAAGGAGTCACAAGCGTCCAGGACATGTCCGCTGCTCCTGACGTTTTCCGCGCCTATCAGACGATGCTTCACAACGGTGAGTTGCGTGTGCGCATCTCCGGGCATCAGCCGCTTCCGAATTGGCAACGTCTTGCCGACGTAGGCGTGCTTGCCGATTTTGGCAACGAGTATCTGCACATCGGAGGCGTAAAAGGCTTTGCTGACGGCTCGCTTGGTTCCACCACGGCTCTGTTTTTTCAGCCGTACCTCGACGCCCCGAATACCAGCGGCATTCCCAGCGCCGAACTCGTGGACCCGCAGAAAATGTGGAGCAATATCGAGAACGCTGATGCCGCCGGCTTACAGATCGCCATTCACGCCATCGGCGATAAGGCGAATAATACGATTCTCGGCTTCTACGGACGACTTGAAATCAAGCACGGCGAGCGCGACCGACGCTTGCGCATAGAACACGCGCAGCACCTTCTTCCTTCCGACATCCCGCGCTTTGCGCAACTGCATGTAATCGCGTCTATGCAGCCATATCACTGCATCGACGATGGCCGGTGGGCGGAAAAACGTATCGGTCCCGAGCGCGCAAAGACCACCTATGCATTTCGCTCTCTGCTCGACGCGGGAACAACACTGGCTTTCGGTTCGGATTGGGACGTGGCTCCCATGAGTCCCTTAATGGGCATCTATGCGGCTGTTACCCGCCGCACTCTCGATGGCAAACATCCTGACGGCTGGGTGCCCGAGCAAAAGATTACTGTGGAAGAAGCCGTGGGAGCCTACACCATGGGATCCGCATACGCCAGCTTCGAAGAGAGAATCAAGGGTTCGATCGAACCTGGCAAGCTCG
This sequence comes from uncultured Acidobacteriaceae bacterium, assembly GCA_963758245.1. Taxonomy (GTDB): domain Bacteria; phylum Acidobacteriota; class Terriglobia; order Bryobacterales; family Bryobacteraceae; genus Bog-105. The sequence goes on from CAVWUV010000022.1 coordinate 149,426, forward strand.
CGGATCTCGTCGTCCTCTCGCAAGACATATTCACAATCGACCCGGTCAAAATCGCGGATACAAAGGTCTATCTGACAGTCTTTGACGGGAAGATCATTCTTGGTCCAGAGCCGAATCCGTACTACAAAAGGCTTCCAAGCGGACTCCTTCTGCGGCCATGACCTCTCGGATTCTCGGGGACGTGAGCGCCTCCAGCTCTCGTAAGCGCGATTCTTTCAGCCGCGTCCGCGCCTGCCGCAGCTCCGGTCCCACGAAGCCCGGATGGCACATGAACTCCGTCGTGCCTTCCGGTAAACAACGCAATGCCGCTGTGAAACTATCCTCTGTGAGCGAGCCAGTCAGGCGAAAACCGAGGAAGTGATCCGTCATTTTAACGTCGCAGTCACGCGCGAGGCGTCGATAATACCGGTTTGCGAACGCGCACGGTATGCGGGCGTAGCGCACGGTTTCGTCCAGCGGGAGACGAACGTAGGGAATTCGAAGCTCGTGTGCGAGCCGTACTACAACACGAAAAATACCCGGTACGATATGCGCGTGTTTGTGCGAATCGAGATGCGTGAGCCGCAATCCAGCCGAAAGAATTTTGTCGATCTGCGCCCGCAGTTCGGCGTATATATCGAGTTGCTGCCTCGCAAATGCAAGCACGAGCTGCTGAGGAGTTTCCGGGAATTGCCGCCCTGTTATCAAAGATCTGCCTTCGACCAGGACAAGATGGCACCCTAGATCGAGCGTCGGTGTCTGCTGCGCTAATTGCACCGCATCATCAAACGCAGCGCCGTTGGCCATCAGCGTGGCCGATGTGAGGACACCTTCGCGATGTGCGTGCACTATCCCGGCGTTCACATCACGCGTAAAACCAAAATCGTCGGCGTTGATGATCAGCCGCTTCAATCGACTCAAAAAATGTGCAGTTTGATGCTTAGAAACTTCTTCGGATTCGCCCGGAAATCCTTCAGCAGCTCATGCATCTCACGCGTCGTACCCGTAGCCGCATCGTACAGCTGCGGATTCACTAGCAGCTCACCGACCGTCCCTTGTCCCGAATTTACCTTGTCTATCGTCACATTGATCTTATCCAGGGTTGTCGAGACCTGCTTGGCGATCTTGTCATCTTTTAATAACTGCCCGGCTGTACCTTTGCCCTGATTCAGATTGGTCAGCATCGTATTCAGTTGAGCCAATGCATTGTCCAGGTCATTCGCGATCTTCGGATCTTTCAACAACAGCCCTGCTGTCCCATGACCTTGTTCTAGGTCCTGCGTGATGTTGTCCAGCCTCGTTACAATCGTCACGGCCTGCTTGTACAAGGTGTCGTCGTTGATCAGGTGGCCGATCGTTCCGGTCCTGGAGTTCAGGGTCGTGGAAAGAAGCTGGAGTTGATTGATCGTCGCTTGCAGGCTGTTAAAAAGGCTTTCATCCACCAGCAATTTTCCGATGGTCCCCTTTCCAACTTCGATCTGGCTGACAATATCTTGAATCTTTTGAAGGATTGCCTGGGCGGAATCGAGTACTCCGAAGCCCTGCTGAACCAATTGCTGGAATTCCTGAGTATTGGCGGTCTTCATCGTAGCGCCTGCCTGGATTGGCTCTGAACTCCTTCCTTTGCTGATCTGAAAGAACTTCGTGCTGCCGAGGAGGTTGTCCGAGCCTATGGCAGCAATCGAGTCGTCCGGAATCTGTTTCAGCATCTTCTCGTCAACCGCGAAATCGATCTTGATGATCTTTTGCGGATTCGTTTCGCCCGATAGCTGAACGCTCTTGACAGTGCCGGCCTGTATGCCATTAATGCGTACGGGGTCTCCGGCGTTCAGTCCGGCCGCATCCGAAACGTAGGCGTGCAGCGGAACGTCGCTTTGAAACCAATTCGTATTTCCGGTGAGTAGGAAAACCAGCAAGGCGATAAAAAAAAGCGCCACCAATCCCAAAATCCCCACTCGCAGCTGCGCGAAACCAACTCTCTCTTTACTGGGCATACTAACCTTCGTGTCTGATAAATCTTTTCACGTACTCATCGCCCGAATGTTCCAGTTCATGACGGGTGCCGAAAAAGACTATCTCTCCTTCTTTCATCACAACAAACTTCGTTCGGGTGCGATTCGTATCGTTCTGTTCTTCTTCGCTTACCGGAACAAGCTCCTCGCCCGCCGGATTGAAACGGAAGTTGGCCATCAGCTCGCCATCCTGATAGCGGTGCGTGACAATGAGTGAGCCGGTATTTCGAACATCGCGCTCCTTCGCCACAAGAGCCATGATTGTATTCGCTGTGATCGGATCCAATCCCGCTGTAGGCGAATCATAAAGGACCAGCGGCGGTTCGGTTACAATTGCCCGCGCGATCCCCACGCGCCGGCGCATGCCGCCGGATAATTCGCTGGGAAACTTGTCAAACGTTTGCTCCAACTCTACGAAGCGCAATGCTTGCCGGACGCGGTCCTCCGCTTTATTAGAAAATCCGTCACCGTTGGCGTGGCCATTGCTGGTTTGCTGGTTCAATAAAGGATATTCCACGTTGTCTCCCACCGACAACGAGTCGAAAAGCCCGCCTTCCTGGAAAAGAAATCCGGCCCGGCTTCGCACAGAAAACAGGTCATGCTCTTTCATAGACGTCACGTCTTGGCCGAACAGCTTGATGTCTCCCCGATCCACTTTCAGTAATCCAATCACTGCCTTCAGGAGCGTCGTCTTCCCGCTCCCCGCTGCCCCTAAAATGATGCGCGTCTCTCCCGGATTCAAAATCATCGAGATGTCGCGCAATGCCCAGACATCGCCAAATCGAAGGCTGACCTCTTTCAGCTCCAGAAGCGGGCTGGCTGCATCCGGCATATAAGCTACAAACCCACGAAAATCTTATCGATCAGGAGCGTCGCGATAAAGATCCAGATGGACGCGAGAACCACAGCTTGTGTGGTCGCGCGCCCCACGCCCTGCGTTCCGCCGCTTGTGCGAAGGCCGCAGTAGCATCCCACCAGGGCGATGATCATTCCGAACAACAACGGCTTGATTAAGCCTTGGGCCAGATCATTCAGCACCAGCGCCCGCCACGAGGTGGACCAAAATGACTGTCCGCCTATGATGTGCAGCAGCGGAACGGCAATGAGATATGCGCCGAGTAATCCAACCGCATCCGCCACCACCGTGAGGCAGGGCAGCATCAGGGCTGTCGCTGTAAGCCGCGGAGTTACCAGTTTCTGAACGGGATCGGTACCCAGCGCCCTCATCGCGTCAATCTGCTCGGTCACCTTCATCGAGCCGAGCTCGCTTGCGATACCAGAAGCATTGCGGCCCGCGACCATGATGGCCGTCAACATGGGTCCTAGCTCACGAACCTGAGTTAACGAGACAATCGTGCCCACTTCGCTTGATGCGCCGTACGTATTGAGCGCGCGCGACATTTGAAGCGCAATTATCGCGCCGCTGAGCAATCCGGTAGGAATTACAATCGGCAGGCTTCCGATACCGATGATGTCCATCTGCAGAAACACATCATCGTAATAGTGGGGACTGCGGAAGATATTTGCAAAAGCCCGGCCGGAAAGGAAGAGGAAGTCCTGGAATGAGGCGATCCACTTTGTCAGGAGTCGGAGCAAGCAGGAGCTCCCGGCACAGACCTCGCCCTCATCATGGCTTCGATGCTAACACAGGAGAACGGTTCGCCCCGTATGGTCAGCTAGGACCCATTCTGCACATTATCGGCCCGGCAGGCGCGCAAAGCTCCGCGAAACAAGCCATTGGGAATGAAAATCCAGATAGTATGAAGAGGGAAGACGCGCTTGGCGGGGCAGAGATCGCGGCGAAAAACTAGGGAAACAAATGGAAAAGCTCGCGCAAAACATCCAAGAAGCATTTCTCAACAACGCCCGGAAAGAGAAAACCTTCCTTACCATTTACCTTATGAGCGGAGTGAAACTGTCAGGACGAATCAAGAGCTTCGATAAATATTCAGTAGTTCTCGAGACAAATAACCAGGAGCAACTTATCTTTAAACACGCTATTTCCACCGTTGTAGTCTCAAAGCCGCTCCATGGGGCAGGAGCTCATATCGCCGCTGGAGGGGTGCCCGGGACTCCTGTGCCCGTGTCTGAGCAGACGGAAAACAACGAGTAGTGCAAGCGCAAGAACGTACCCTCGTAGTTGGCCTCGAGCTTACAGGGCGGCAACGATCTATTGTCGCAAGAAGAGGAGGCCCTGAGTCCGATGCAGAGGAATCGCTCGACGAACTAGCCACGCTTGCGCAGAGCGCGGGTGGCGAAGTTATCGATCGCTTGAGTCAGACGCGACCCGCGCGCGATCCGGCAACCCTCGTAGGCGAGGGGAAGGTCGAAGAGATAAAACAGCGCGTTGAAGCGGACTTGATCGACACGGTCATTTTCGATCATGAGCTGACTCCCACCCAGCTGCGTAATCTGGAGCGGCGCCTCGAAGTGAAGGTGCTCGACCGCACTCAGCTTATCCTTGACATTTTCGCCAGGCGAGCACGAACCAGCGAAGGCCAGCTGCAGGTTGAACTCGCTCAGCTCAATTATCTTCTCCCCCGGCTGGCCGGCCGGGGAGTTGAAATGTCACGGCTGGGCGGCGGCATCGGGACACGCGGACCGGGCGAAACCCAATTGGAAACGGATCGAAGGCGAATCGCGAAGCGTATCTCAAAACTGAAGACGGAGATCGACCGAGTTCGCACGACGCGAGGCGTGCAGCGTTCGCAGCGCCAGGCTGTGCCGCTTTCAACGATCAGCTTGGTAGGTTACACGAACGCGGGAAAATCCACCTTATTCAACCGCCTTACCGGGGCGGATGTTCTGGCCGACGCGAAAATGTTCGCGACTCTTGATCCAACCGTGCGGCAGGTCCGTTTGCCGTCACAGAGACGAGTCCTGGTGAGCGATACGGTGGGTTTTATTCGCAATCTGCCAACCACGCTCGTCAAGGCCTTTCGCGCAACGCTCGAAGAGGTGACCGCAGCGACGCTGTTGCTGCACGTCGTGGATGTGACTGCAAAAACAGCAGAAGACCAGACCACGCACGTGTTGAAGGTGCTCCGGGAGATCGGCGTCGAAAGCACACCGCAAATTTTAGTCCTCAACAAAAGCGATCGGTTGAGCAAGGCCGAAGCAGATCGCGATTTACCGACGCTGACACACCGGATGCTGGGTGAGACGGCCCGGCAGAACGCTACGCGGGCGGCGCTGGTTTCCGCTCGCACAGGCGATGGTATCGCCTCTCTCCTGGAGCTGATGGACCAGCAGCTTGTGCAGGATCCTGTGGCTCGGCAGCGTTTCCGTTTACCCCTGGCGGACGGACGCGCCCTGCACCTGCTCCATGATCGCGCCGCGATTATTTCAAAGCGGTATGAGGGAGATTATTGCGAAGTACTGGCCGACGCGCCGCAATCCTTAATCGACCGCCTCACTGAGTTTGCCGTGGAATAAAGCTTCGCGGGGGCCGCCTTGCTACTGCTTGCAACAAATGGGCCACTTCCCTCGTCTTCGTATTATGGGGAGTCTGGCGGGTAAGCTGAATGATTAAGTCGCCTACTATCCGTCTCTTGGTGGGCTTGCTTGTCACTTTGGCCGCGGTTACCGGCTTTTCATCCTACGCCTTGAACCAGCTCAGCGGACTCCGCAAGCTCCAGACACAAACGATTGACCTCAATCGTCACGATTCCCTTCTGCTTCTGCAGGTTCAAAACGACGTGAACACCATTGGGTTGAAGCTGCGGGATATGACGCAAATGCCCCGGACTTCCGGGATTGGCGAATTTCGGAATGAGTTCGCGCGCTTGCGGGCCGATTTGGAAGACGCAATTCAGAAGGATGCCCGGCTTGCTCCCGTGACCCGCCGTGCGGAAGATCAGGCTGCACTGGCCGATACGCTCGACCAGTTCTGGCGCACATCGGACCAGGTTTTTAAACGTGCCAGTACTGGGCGCGAGTCCGCCGCGCGGGCCTTGGTCGCGACCCAGCTTTCAAAAGAGCAGTCCATTTTGGCAAGCCGTGTTTCGACGCTGCTCGAGCGCAATAACGAGTCAGAAGAGCGTGCCGACGTAAAAGTGGCGTCGATCTACGACGGTGTCGAACGCGACATTTACGCCTTCTTGGCCGCGACCATGGTGGCAATTGTCGTTACCAGTCTATATCTCATCTATTCCAACCGGCAGATTTTCGAAAAGCTGGAATCCCTCTCGCGTCAACGCAGGGTGCTGGCCGCAAAGCTGATCACCGTGCAAGAAGAGGTATTACGCTCCGTCTCGCGCGAGTTGCACGACGAGTTTGGGCAAATCCTGACCGCTGTCGGGGCGATGCTCGCGCGCGCCGAGAGGAAGGGCGTTCCTCCTGATTCTCCCTTGCGATTGGAATTGAGCGAAGTTCGCCAGATCACGCACAACACGCTTGAAAAAATGCGCAGCCTTTCGCAAATCCTGCACCCCGCGGTGATAGATGATTATGGGCTCGCTAAAGGAATCGAGTGGTACGCGCAGGTCTTTAAACGCCAGACGGGCATCGACACGGCGACCCCGGTGAGGGGAAACCCAGTGCGTATAACCGGTCAACCCGCCATTCACTGCTTCCGCATCGTCCAGGAGGCTTTGAACAACGCCGCAAAACACTCGGGCACGAAGACGGCGGAAGTGGAAATGATTTTCTCTCCGGATACCTTGACCGTTAACGTGAAGGATTTCGGACGCGGCATGACACAGAGCAGAAGAGCAGCTGAGCCCGGTCTGGGTTTAATTGCCATGCGCGAGCGCGCTGAATTGCTGTCCGGGAACTTGAACGTTCATTCAGTGACGAATGAGGGTACGACGGTGTCGGTTGTCATGCCTCTTCCGCCAGAAGATCAGGCGCCGGATGAAACGAAAGATGAAACTATGGGAGAACTGGTTACTGGTCAATTATGAGTGAAGAAATTACAGTTTTGCTTGCAGATGATCACAGTCTGGTACGCCGCGGCTTTCGCCGCATGCTCGAAGACGAAGAAGGAATGAAAGTTATCGGAGAAGCCAGCAACGGTGTTGAAGCCATCCGCATGGCCTACGAGCTTAAGCCCAAAGTCGTGGTGATGGACGTTTCCATGCCGGAGTTGGATGGAGTTCAAGCCACTAAGGAGATCGTGAAGCATTTGCCCGGCACCGAAGTGCTGGTTCTCAGCATGCACGCAGACGATAACTACGTTCGCAATGCCCTGGACGCCGGCGCCAAAGGGTACCTGCTAAAGAGCGCGATGGATGTCGACTTGGTCGGCGCGATCAAAGCAGTGGCCGATGGCAAGCGGTTTATCGGATCTGGCCTGAAATACGTCGCGCGCGAACAGGATGACGAGCTGAGCAAGCTGACAGCCCGCGAGAAGCAGGTTCTTCAGCTTATTGCGCAAGGCAAATCGAATAAAGAAATCGCGAGCCTTTTGGATCTAAGCGTCAATACGGTTTCCGTCCACCGCGCGAATCTGATGGAAAAGATGAATATTCACCGCACCGCAGAGCTGGTGCTCTTTGCCATTCGAAAGGGCTTGGTGGCCCCGCAGTAGCGGGAAGTTACCGGACTTTCTTCGCCGCCTTCGCGTCAGTAGCGGCTTTCCTTTGAGCCTGCATTTCGCGGGCTTTGGCGAACTTTTTCTGGAACCGGTCGACCCGGCCTTCGGTGTCGACAAGCTTCTGGCGACCCGTAAAAAACGGATGGCAGCTCGAGCAGATTTCAACGCGCAGGTCGCCCTTGTGAGTCGAGCGTGTACGGAACGTAGACCCGCACGCACAGATCACGTTTACTTCGTCATAGGCGGGATGAACCCCTGCTTTCATTACCTTGGGATCCTTTCAAAGGGTGTGCTAATTGAATTTTAACATGCATAAAGCCCCACACAGCGCGGCTTGAGACGCACTGATGCGGGGCTTTACAGACTAGATACGTTACGCGCGACGGGGCGGCCGGTCCACAGGAACTTCGGCCTCGTCACTGAAACGACACCTGAACGTACGAACGGCGACTTTAAGAGTCGGCCACCTCGCGCGTGGATTGTATGCTACAGTCACTACCAGAATTCATTTCGACTGGACCACCTCCTTCCTCAGTGATGCTTTGATTGTATAAATTACGTTCGAACGTGTCAACGAATACCGCTGAGGTAATTCCAGAATCTGCCATTGACCGGCGCGCCCGGGAGTGGGTTGGCGGGTTTCTTGTGGTCGGCGTTTTGATTGGTCTCCTTGGATCGCTCCTGATCGTCTGGCAGTATCACATCGACACCGATCCGCAACTCATCGGCCTCCATTTCCTGGCTCTCAATGCCGGTTATGTAATTGCGGTAGCCATCACACAGCGCCTCCTGAATCGGGTTGCCATCCGGTCTGTCGCATTGGTTGCCTGTGCTGTTGGTTTTGGCAGTCTTCTCACGCTGTCGCTTCTCGCTCCTCCCGTTTCCGCATTGTGGCGAATGTTGGGTCTGGGATTTGTCGGAAGCGCAGGTGGAGGTTTAGTCACTGCCTTGCTATACGTACTGGAACCTCGCTTCGAAGAGTCACCGGCCGTAGTTGCGAACTTAGGAGGCGCATTGTTTGGATGTGGCTGCCTGGTGGCCACTTTGATGGGCGCCATCACTTATTTCGCTAAATCGGTTCAGATAGAAACCGCGCTGCTGTCCATTGTTCCCCTGATCTTTTTCGTCCTTTATGCAGCTAACAAATACCCTGCCGCGCTTACCGCCGTCGAACATCGCGCGGAGCAAGCTGCGATTCGCGAGACCTTGCGGGATTTGCGGAGCATCGCCGCAGTGCTCTTCAGCCTTCTTCTTTTCTTTCAGTTTGGAAATGAGTGGGCCATCGCCGGTTGGCTGCCGCTATTCCTTATTCATAAGCTGGGCAGCAATCCGGTTTGGGCCATATTCGCGCTGGCGCTTTATTTTCTTTCCTTGATCGCCGGCCGTTTCGCTGCGCGGGCGCTGCTTCCACGCGTGAGCCACAAAAGGTTGCTGCTGGCGTCGACGGCAGTGGCCATGACCGGTTACTTGCTTCTGAGCTTCACCGGCACGATGGCGGGCGCATGGGTGTCGGTCGTCGTCATCGGCGCTGGTTTCGCGCCCATCTATCCCCTTGTCGCGGAAAGTCTGGATCACCGCTTCTCCTATCATCCGGGCTTTTACAACGGTATTTTTTCCATTGCGATTACGGGCGCAATGAGTGCTCCGTGGCTCCTCGGATACGTTGCCGCATATCTGGGGATACAGTATGTAATGCTCATACCGGCGCTCGGATCAATCGCCGTGCTGATCCTGGCCCTGCTAATCATGCTCGAAGCGCACGTGATGAGTGGAGCGAAGTCAGCCTCCAAGCCGCAACCGAAAACAGCCACTGCAGGCAAAAGCTAACTCTCCTGAAGAATGACCGGCCGTTATCTCGCATTAGATCTGGGCGCGGAAAGCGGGCGCGCCATGCTTGCCCAACTCGCCGATAATCGTGTCGAACTCAGTGAATTGCATCGTTTTGCAAACACGGCTGTACAGCTTCCCACCGGGCTTTACTGGGACACGCTGAGGCTGTTTCATGAGATCTGCGAAGGGATTCGCGTTGCCGGTAAAGTTTCGGATCACATCGATGGGATGGCCATCGACACCTGGGGAGTCGACTTTGGCCTTCTCGGGCCGGATGGAGCGTTGCTCGAAATTCCGAGGCACTACCGCGACGCCCGGACCCATGGCGTCCCGGAGCAGGTATTCAAGACTGTGCCACGCTCCCACATTTTTCAGCAAACAGGCATTCAGTTCATGGAAATCAATTCGCTCTACCAGCTCTATGCCGTGAAGCGAAGGTCGCCCTGGCTTCTGGAGGCGGCCTCAAACCTGCTCTTCATGCCTGACCTCTTCAATTATTTCCTGACCGGCGCGTTTCGATCAGAGCGAACCATCGCCAGTACGTCGCAGTTCTACAATCCGGTCAACAAACGTTTTGCGAGCGAGATTCTTCAAAGGCTCGAGATACGCCACAATTTGCTCCCTGATCTGATCGATCCGGGCGTTGAACTGGCACCCCTGCTGCCGCACGTAGCCGATGCTTGTGATCTGACCGGCCATGCCATGGTTTATACGACCGGATCACACGACACCGCGTCAGCTGTGGCAGCAGTGCCGGCCGTGGGGTCCGGCAACTGGTGCTATATCAGCTCAGGCACTTGGTCGCTCATGGGTGTCGAGGTCGATGAGCCAATTATCAACGCCGCTTCCCTCGAATCAAACTTTACAAACGAGGCGGGCGTCGGCGGGAAAATTCGATTTCTGAAAAACATTCCCGGACTGTGGTTGCTCCAGGAGTGTCGAAGAGCGTGGGCCAGGGAGGGTTGTGAATACTCGTATGCCGAGCTGATCGAGCGCGCAGCCGCGGCAAAGATGACGAACGCGGTTTTAGACCTGGATGAATTTACCTCGCCGGGCAATCACCCGCAGCGAATCCGCGAGTACTGCCGGAAGACAGGGCAGCAGGTACCGCACGACGCCGGCTCAATATCCCTGGTCGTTTTGCGAAGCCTCGCTGAGCGTTACAGGCAGGTGCTCGACGCGCTCGAAAAGCTCACGGGCAAACAGATTCAGGTGATCCATATTGTCGGAGGCGGGTCGCGAAACAAACTCCTGAATCAGCTCGCGGCGGACGTCACCGGACGACGTGTTATTGCCGGACCCGCGGAAGCAACCGCCGTCGGGAACGCACTCACTCAGGCCATGGGCACGGGCGCTATCAGGTCCCTTGAGGACTTGAGAGACGTCGTGAGGATATCGTTCGCAGTAGAAGAGTTTACGGCCCGCACTTGAACAAGCCTATGAAACGTCGCCCTCGAACTGAACCACTACGGACGTTAGGCTGCGGCGTGTTTAGGCTAGAGCTGAGAAATCCTCGGCTTCAACAACCGCGTTTCTGTCAACTGGATGGGGTTGTCCCTCCGTACTACTACCGGTTTGCGTACACACGTAATGAACGCCGTCCGAGCCTTCGAAGATCGCGAGCACTGGCTGATTACCAAACGCGTGACGGTCACTGCCGACCATCGCGGTGTGCTGCGTACCTTCCTGCTTGAATTTGAGCCGGTAGATTCGCCTGTCTTTAACAGAACCAGCGGAAGCGGCGACGCGCTCGCGGATATTTCGATAGATCTCTTCGGCTTGGTGCAAATCGTTTGCTGATGGAACAAAAAATCGCATAAACTGCTTTCGGAACTCCTGGGTGTACCTAGTAATTCTTATTGTATCCTGATCTGTCGAATTCCGATGGGTAACATCTAGAATGTAGTAATCGTCTTGCCCTTCATGAGATGCAATTCGGTCCCTTGGCATCTAAGTTCAAGGAGATAGGAATGAAGCCACCCGGGGCCTTAGAAACGCATCCAACTGACCCACACGAAGCTGATACGCGCCCGACGGAAGCTCATCCAAATGAGTTTCCACACGTCGATCTGGATGAGAGCGCGCCTTCAAAGAGTCATTGGTGGGTTTGGGCTCTGATTTTTGCGCTGATCGGTTATGGATGCTATCGCCTGTACCAGTACGAAAATGCTAAAAAGACAGCGTTAGCCGGCAAAAAAGGCGCAGTCATGAGGCAGCGCAGCGTTCCGATTGTCGCTGCGGCGGCTCACCAGGGAGACATGCCGGTTTATCTGCAAGGCCTGGGGACCGTGACGGCATTCAATACAGTTACGGTAAAAACGCGCATTGACGGGCAGCTTATCCAAGTCAGCTTCAAGGAAGGCCAGAATGTGCATCAAGGTGACGTGCTGGCTGAGATTGATCCTCGACCCTATCAGGTAGCGCTGGACCAGGCTCAAGGCAACTTGGAGCAGGCCAAGGGCACTCTGGCAAAGGATCAGGCCGCGTTGGGAGATGCCCAGGTAAACTACCAGCGCGATCAGCAACTTTTCAAAGACCAGATCATCGCCAAGCAGCAAATGGATACTCAGCTTGCGACGGCGGACCAGATTCGAGGATCCATCGAAGCGGATCAGGCAGCCATTACGGCTGCTCAAGCGGCTATCAATAACGCAAAGCTGAATCTGACGTACACAAAAATCACGGCTCCTATCAGCGGGCGCATCGGTCTCCGGCTGGTGGATGCCGGGAACATGGTGCACGCAGCTGATGCGAACGGATTGGCCGTCATCACCCAGCTTCAACCGATTGCGGTGTTGTTTACGATCCCGGAGGATCAACTCCCCCCGGTACTGGAGAAACTACGCCAAGGCGCAAAGCTGCGGGCAGAGGCGTATGATCGCGATCTGACAAAGAAGCTTGCTGACGGCGCGCTGTTGACAGTAGATAACGAGATCGATCCGACAACCGGCACGTCGAGGCTGAAAGCGGTCTTTCCAAACAACGATTACGCGCTGTTCCCGAATCAGTTCGTAAACGTCAAGCTGTGGCTGGATACCAAACGCGGAGCCATTATCATCCCGGCGGTTGCCATTCAGCGGGGGCCCACGGGCACCTTTGTTTATCTGGTTCAGGATGACAGCACGGTGACTGTGCGGCCGGTGAAAGTAGGATTGGCACAGGGCAACGAGGTTGCGATCGACGGCGGCTTACAGCCTGGAGACAGCGTGGTGGTTGACGGCGCAGAGAAGCTCACTGACGGAATGAAAGTTAGCGTGCGCCAGGCGGAGGGGCTCGGCGGAAAGCAAGGACAGCAGGGATGAGTCCGTCTCGGCCGTTTATTCTGCGGCCGGTTGCGACGTCATTGCTAATGGCGGGCATCCTGATCGCAGGCGGAATTGCCTACAAGCAACTGCCGGTTTCCGCGCTTCCCGAGGTCGATTACCCGACCATTCAGTGCCTCACCTTTTACCCGGGAGCAAGCCCCGCAGTCATGGCTTCCTCCGTGACTGCACCACTCGAGCGCACGTTCGGGCAGGTCCCTGGACTGAAGCAGATGACATCCACGAGCTCGTTTGGAAGCTCCATTATCACCCTGCAGTTCGACCTCGACCTGAATATCGATATCGCGGAGCAGCAGGTACAGGCATCGATTAACGCGGCTGGCACATATCTGCCTCCCGATCTTCCTAACCCGCCTATTTACAGCAAAGTTAATCCAGCGGACGCGCCGATTCTCACGCTTGCACTGAGCTCGAAAACGGTGCCGCTGACCAAGGTCGAGGATCTGGCTGATACGACGCTCTCACAGAAGATTTCTCAACTGCCAGGCGTTGGCCTGGTGACGATCACCGGGGGAGAGAAGCCTTCTGTTCGGATTCGCATTAACCCGACCGCGCTGGCTGCGTACGGACTTAGTCTCGAGGACGTAAGGACGGCTCTCAGCCAAACGAATCTCAATCAGGCGAAAGGCAATTTCGACGGGCTTCAGCAGGCATACACGATAGGCGCGAACGATCAGATTCTTACGAGCGGTGGTTATAAAACGGTTATCATCGCTTACAAAAATGGTGCACCGGTGCGCCTCGAAGATGTCGCCGATGTTGGAGACGGACCGGAGGACACCAGACAAGCAGCGTGGATGAACACGACCCCTGCTGTGATTGTCAACATTCAGCGCCAGCCGGGGGCAAACATCATCACTGTGGTCGATCGCATCAAGGCGCTGCTGCCGCAACTGAAGGTTTCCCTACCCTCCGCAGTTGATGTAGCCATCCTCACGGACCGAACCACTACCATCCGCGCTTCGGTAAGAGATGTTCAATTCTCGTTGATGCTGACGGTTGCGCTGGTGGTGATGGTGATCTTCCTGTTTCTCCGGAATCTGTCAGCAACAGTGATCCCGAGCGTTGCTGTTCCACTTTCGATCGTCGGAACCTTTGGCGTGATGTACCTGCTGGGTTACAGCTTGAACAATCTGACGCTGATGGCGCTGACGATCTCGACCGGATTCGTAGTGGATGACGCCATTGTCATGATCGAGAACATTTCACGGTATCTCGAGCAAGGCGATTCGCCGCTCGAGGCAGCATTGAAAGGATCAGAGCAAATCGGCTTCACGATTGTGTCCTTGACCGTTTCACTCATCGCCGTATTGATTCCACTGCTCTTCATGGGCGACATCGTGGGCCGGCTGTTTCGGGAATTCGCGATCACGCTCGCGGTAACAATTCTGGTCTCCGCGGTTGTCTCCCTGACACTCACTCCGATGATGTGCGCCAAGATTCTGAGGCACAAGGCGGAATCCGAACAGGGGTGGTTCTATCGAAAATCAGAATATGCGTTCAATTGGGTGATAGCCAGATATGGGAGCACTCTCGAATGGGTGCTTAGGCATCAGCCTCTTACGTTGATGGTCACGCTGGCAACACTCGTCGCCACAATTCTTCTCTACATCATCGTTCCAAAAGGCTTCTTCCCGGTGCAAGACACGGGGGTGATTCTGGGGGTTTCCGAAGCTCCGCAGACCGTCTCCTTTACCGCTATGACCCACCTGCAGGAGGCGCTAGCGCAAGTGATTCTCCAGGATCCGGCTGTCGACAGCCTGTCCTCATTCATAGGTATCGACGGCATAAACACCGCTATGAACAGCGGGCGCATTCAAATCAATTTGAAGCCCCTGGATGAACGCGGCATCAGCGCAAGCGACGTAATTCGGCGTATGCAGCCGAAGGTCGCTCAGGTAGAAGGCATCACGCTTTTCATGCAGCCGGTTCAGGACCTCACCGTGGAAGACCGCGTCAGCCGCACGCAATACCAGTACACGCTTGAAGACGCCGATGCAAACGAGCTGAATACATGGACTGAGCGGCTGGTAGAAAAGCTCAGAACTCTTCCGTCGCTGCGCGATGTGGCTACTGACCAGCAGAACGGCGGGTTGCAAACGGTGCTGGTGATCGATCGGGACACCGCATCGAGATTAGGCATCGGAATGCAGCAAATCGACGACACTCTTTACGATGCGTTCGGACAACGGCTGATATCGACCATGTTTACGCAGCTGAATCAATACCACGTGGTTCTTGAAGTTGCGCAGGAGTTTCGGCGCAATCCGGCCTCTTTGGACGACATCTATATCCATTCTTCAAACGGTTCTGAAGTTCCGCTCAGCTCTTTCACGCATTTCGAGCAATCGACTATACCTTTGACCGTTAACCATCAAGGCCAGTTCCCGGTGGTAACTATCTCCTTCAACCTACCGGCACGCGAGTCGCTGGGGCGTGCGGTCAAAGACATCAAGCAGGCGGAAGAGGATATCGGATTGCCTCTGAGTATCCATTCCAGTTTTCAGGGGACTGCCGCGGCATTTCAGAATTCGCTCGCAAATGAAGCTTACCTGATCCTGGCCGCGCTGGTGGTGGTTTACATCGTTCTGGGCGTGCTGTACGAAAGTTACATCCACCCGATTACGATTCTCTCGACCCTGCCTTCGGCTGGTGTCGGCGCGATTCTCGCGATTTTCATCTGCCACGACGATTTCAACGTAGTGGCGCTGATCGGCATTATTCTTTTGATCGGCATCGTGAAGAAGAATGCGATCATGATGATCGATTTTGCTTTAGAGGCGGAGCGCCAGGAAGGCAAGCCGGCACGGGAAGCGATCTATCAGGCTTGTCTGCTGCGTTTCCGCCCGATCATGATGACCACTATGGCAGCGCTTTTCGGGGGCTTGCCGTTAGCGTTGGGAACGGGCGTGGGATCGGAGCTTCGAAGGCCGCTGGGGATCACAATTGTAGGCGGCCTGATTCTTAGCCAGGTGCTAACGCTTTACACGACGCCCGTAGTCTATCTTTTCTTTGACAGATTGGCGAAACGCATGAGCCGTTCGCGTATCCGGGAAGCCGCGCGACAGCCGTTCCGGGAACCCGTGCACGCGGAATAGATTTATGAACTTATCCGCGCCATTTATCAAAAGACCTGTCGCAACATCGCTGCTGACGGCGGCCCTGGCGCTTTCCGGAGCGCTCGCGTTCCGTCTATTGCCGGTCGCGGCGCTGCCAGAAGTGGATTTCCCCACCATTCAGGTTCATGCAAATCTTCCGGGCGCAAGCCCCGAGACGATGGCTTCGGCGGTGGCAACCCCTCTCGAGCGTCAATTCGGTCGGATCGCGGGCATAACCGAAATGACTTCCTCGAGCCAGTTGAGCAGCACCGGAATCACGCTTCAGTTCGACTTGGACCGCAACATCGATGCGGCTGGACGCGATGTTCAAGCGGCCATCAATGCCGCGCGCGGAGAGCTGCCTTCCGATATGCCGAGCAACCCCGGTTATTGGAAATCGAATCCCGCGGACGCGCCGATCTTGATGCTCGCGCTGAGCTCGGATATTTATGACCGGCCTCACATGTACGACATCGCCGATTCGATTCTCGCCCAGAAGCTTTCGCAGATCGATGGCGTCGGGCAAGTGCATGTTTGGGGAAGTTCCAGGCCGGCCGTGAGGGTGCAGGTGAACCCGACGGTGCTCAACACCATGAATCTGGGTCTGACCGATGTAGCAGCGACTCTGCAGAACGCAAACGCCCATCAGGCCAAAGGAGATCTGAACAATAACCAAGTCCGGTGGCAAATCAACGCAACCGATCAGTTATTCCAGGCATATCAATACGCGCCACTGATCGTCAGCTATCGAAACAATGCACCGATCCGGCTTCAGGATCTGGGCAACGTGATTGATTCCGTCGAAGATACTCGCAACGACGGCCTGGATAATGGCAAACCCATGATCATTCTGGCGGTTGCCCGTCAGCCTTCGGCGAACATCATCGACACGGTCGACCATATCAGCGCCGTGCTGCCGCAACTCCAGGCCTCGATTCCGCCATCCGTGCATCTGAAAGTGGCGCAAGATCGGACCACGACGATTCGCGCATCCGTATACGACGTGGAGGTCACGCTCTTGATTTCCATTTCTCTGGTTGTGCTGGTGGTCTTTGTTTTTCTACGGAATGTCTGGGCCACCGTGATTCCGGGCATCGCCGTGCCGCTCTCGCTGCTTGGAACTTTCGGAGTGATGTATTTGCTCGGCTACACACTCGACAACCTCTCGCTCATGGCGCTTACCGTCTCGACCGGTTTTGTGGTGGATGACGCGATCGTCGTTATCGAAAACATTACCCGGTATCTGGAAGCAGGATGGACGCCGATCAAGGCGGCCCTGCAAGGCGCAAAAGAAATTGGATTCACGGTCCTTTCCATGAGCACGTCGCTGGTTGCGGTGTTTATTCCGATTCTGCTTATGGGCGGCATCGTGGGCCGGCTGTTCCGCGAATTTGCCGTGACGCTGAGCGTGGCGGTTTGCGTGTCGCTGGTAGTATCCCTGACCACTACTCCCATGATGTGTGCGAAACTCCTGCGATCGCAGCATGGGATAGAACACAACTTCCTATATAGGCTGAGCGAGCGCGCTTTTAATGCCATCCACGGCTTTTATGCGAAAACTCTCGCCAATGTATTGAGGCATCCGCAACTGACGCTGATCATCAGCCTCGTAACTGTTGCAGTCAACATCTACCTCTACATCGTCGTTCCAAAAGGATTCTTTCCGCAGCAGGATACGGGACGCATCGGCGGTGCGATTGTCGCTGATCAGGATATATCCTTCGCCGCCATGCGCCAGAAGCTGCACGAATTCCTGCGTATCGTCCAGACAGATCCCGCTATGGACGATGTCGAAGGTTTTACCGGAGGCGGCACTCTAAACGTGGCTTCCATGTGGGCGCAATTGAAGCCCCTGAATGAGCGGAAAGCCTCGGCTGACCAGGTGATCAACCGCCTTCGCGCCAAAATGGCCCGCGTCCCTGGCGCGACTCTCTATCTGCAGGCTGCCCAGGATGTACGCGTCGGCGGCCGCGGAAGCAACTCTCAATACCAGTACACGCTGCAATCCGATCATTTGAGCGATTTGAACGAATGGGCGCCCAAGCTGCTGGCCAAGCTAAAAACGATCCCGCTGGTGCTCGACGCCAACAGCGATCAGCAGGTACACGGGTTAGAAACTGAGTTGATCATCGATCGAAGCACTGCGTCGCGTTTAGGCGTGAATCCCTACGACGTGGATACGACGCTTTATAGCGCTTTCGGGCAGCGGCAGGTTTCAACCATGTATACGGGCATCAATCAATATCACGTGGTGTTGGAAGTTCTGCCTGAGTTCCAGCAGAATCCTGCTTCCCTCAACTCCATATACGTTCGCGAGAGCAACGGCACGCCAGTGCCTATATCGACGTTTACCCACTATCGAACTGTAATGACTTCGCTGACGGTGAACCATCAGGGGCAGTTTCCGTCAACTACGCTGTCTTTCAATCTGGCGCCGGGCGTCGCCCTAAGCGAGGCAGTTAATGCGGTGCAAACGGCTGAGGACGACATTGGAATGCCCGCTAATGTACATGGCGCGTTCGCGGGAACTGCGCAAGCTTTTCAGGATTCGCTCAAGACCGAGCCGCTGCTGATTCTAGCCGCACTCGTCGCGGTGTATATCGTGCTCGGGATGTTGTACGAGAGCTATGTTCATCCGATTACGATTCTCTCGACGCTTCCATCGGCAGGTGTAGGCGCGCTTCTGGCGCTAATCATCTTCGGAGTGGATTTGACCGTTATTGCTTTGATCGGAATCATCCTGCTGATAGGAATCGTGAAGAAAAATGCAATTTTGATGATCGACTTTGCGCTCGAGACAGAGCGGAAGCAAGGCGTCACTGCGAAACAAGCCATCTACCAGGCCTGCCTGCTGCGATTCCGCCCGATAATCATGACTACCATGGCGGCTCTTTTGGGCGGCTTGCCTTTGGCTCTCGGAACCGGAACAGGATCGGAAATGAGGCGGCCGCTCGGCATCACGATTGTCGCGGGTTTGATCTTGAGCCAGATCCTCACTCTCTACACCACCCCGGTCATCTATCTTTTTCACGACAAGCTGCAGCGCTGGTTTGGCCACGCTCAGCAAGTGAGCCCGAGGTTGCAGACGATGTTGACGGACACGCCTGGGTAGGCGGGAGTACCGGGAATATCTAATCGTCCGTTGCCAGTTAAAGACTTGAACCTCTACCCGGCCTTTTCCTTCAACGTTCCCAGTTTTGCGCCTAGTGCACGTTTAACGGCAACGTCCACGTGGTAACGTGGCAAAACAGCGGCCGTAAGGGATTCTTCTGACCAAAGCCTCTGCATATCCTCGAATGTCCATTGCCTAGCATCCCGGAGCGCCTGGGCACCCAGGATTGTCTCGACTATCTGTTGCTCGAACCATTCCTGGACGACATCCCTCACAACCTCACGCGCGCCGGGGACGTGCTTGTACTTGCCGCACCAGCGCTCAGTCATATCGTTGAAGACCCGAAAATCAGCATTCGCCATGATAAGGTCCTGCTGGGGAAGGTACTTGGCTGCGCGGTCCTCGAGGTCCGGCGGTACGCGAGTGCCGTTTTCTGCAGAAACCCACTGGACTGTCGGTTCCCTTGAGACAACTACCTCTTCTCCCGGGATGCCCTTCACTGATAAGAACAAACTGTATATATCGCCTGCCCGGCCGCCTTTCCCTCCCGGGTCGCCTTCACCGGCATCCGATAAACGTTCGCGGCGTGTCTTAGGTTTACCACCCGCTACGCCGTTGTCGGCATCTAGCATGAGCTTGCCTCTCGGAGTTGGACGATAGCGACTAAACCTGAACAGGTCAATGATTGCTCTCAGCCGCTCTTTGATTGTTTGCTTGTGATCAGAGCCACTGGCGGCTGCAGCCACGCGGTCCACCAGATCGGAGATCTCGGCGGGCATATTCTCCCGGAACTCGCTCGCCCAGTCTGACCAAGGCAGAGGCTCGCCATTGATCAACAACTGCGTGCGAGCTGTATTCGAAGTTAGTCGTCGACCAACACCCTTCTGTGGCTCGAGATATATGACCACACGTTGATGTCCGAAAATAACACCAAACGCCTGCAGGCGAGCCACGCCCTGTCGACCGCTCACCATTTCGTACAGCTCATCTTGGTAAAGGGCGGCGACATGGCCGCTTGATGCAACATATCCAGAATTCTGGGTTAAGGCCTCCTCATCCTTGAGAATCCACCATCGCGCGCTTGCACCCGTCAACTCAAGCTTGCCTGAGAACTCGGCATGCTTATCAAGATATGTCTTTTGTCCGGTCAGCGTGCGAAGAATATTGCTGTCGGTATTGCTCTTTGGAAACTGCCAGCCTTCACGGGCTTTCACGACGATGTTCTCGGGAAACGAAAATACCTCGTATTTAGGTACCGCGTGATCCACCGAGACGGGCTGGGCGTTCCCTCGGGCGGTGCCATCGTATCGGCATCGGTTTCGTTCCCCAAAAGCACTATCATCGTTCCGTGTTTATGGATCGAATGCGGCTTCACATCGTCGTCGACATAGGCCCAATACCCCACGCCTCCGTCTGGAAGATCGAGTTGCCGTAACCCATAGCTGCCACTGTTTGGATCTCTCCAAAGATGGATCATGTAACCTATCCCGTCTTTCGAAGATAGATAGATCAGGCCTGCCCTATTTCTCGGAGCGGCTGCGATTTTGGCTCCAAGTGCCGTAGTTACCTGTGCTAGAGAGTACGTTGACCGACGAGGCAAGGGCGTTGATATACTGCATCATCTCCTCTCCAGTCATTCCAATTCCGCTGTCAATGACGCAGAGCTTGAATACGTTGGTTAGCGCGTAGGTGTTCCAGTCTACATCCCAGATGATTTCACCGGATTTTTCGCGAACCCGCTGTACACCTTCAATCGCGTTCTGAGTCAGTTCGCGCAGGAATTGAAGCGGTGCGCAATCCTCCCCCAAACGGTCGAGCATAAAGCTCGTATTTACGACATTCATTGGGCGCGTCGTATGTTGGGGTACAGCGGTGGGCTTGGCCATCTAAGGCCTCCTTTTCGGGAGCGATAGGTTGCGATCGCGCCCAAGAAATGGTTGAGTCAGCCGCCCGTTTGGGTGGAAAGCGTCAGCGATCGCCCCGCCAGGGTTGGCCCACTCAAGGAAAGTGTACTACGATGGAGCGGTCGCTTCTATGGTAGAGAAATGGCAGGAAGCGAAGAATCAATGTAGCAGGCTGACACATTTTGGACAGTTACATTGCAGCCTCGTGTCAATTCGGAAACCCAAATACAACGTGCGAAGCTCTGCTACCCGTTCTTTCGTAACTCCGAAGTTCAGAGTTTCGGAACGACGGGACCTCTTATTCGATGAGCACGTTTTTGAGGATTCAAACTAAAGGGCAATTGACTCCCAGCCGACTGCGCAGCCAAATAGGCTTGGCAGATGGGGATATGGTTGAGGCAATCGCCGACGGAGGCAGGATCGTATTGACGCCGAACGCTGCCATAGCCCGTTCGCAGTTGCCAAACGCGGATAACGAGTACTCGCCGGGCCAGCGCCGCGTTATTGATCGTCGTCTCGCCGAAGGCCTACGAGACATCAAGAAGGGACGTCTCCACGGCCCATTCCAAACTCACGAAGACATGATCGCGTTTTTGAACAAGAACGGCCGAGCAAGCCGTGGGAGCAGCAAAGCTAGATCCAACGAGAAATGAAGCGCCAGTTAACGAGCGCTTCTTACGTTCCTATCGCCACGCTCCCCCAGACCCCCTGACCCCTTTGATTGGGCAGGAGAGCGAAAATAACTGAATGGCTCGCCACATTCGCTTTGCCTGTCGGCTGCTTGCCAAGAACCCGGGATTCACGGCGGTCGCGGTGCTCGCGTTAGCGCTCGGGATTGGCCCCAACACCGCGATTTTCAGCGTGGTTTACGCGAATCTGCTGGCGCCCATGCCGTATCCCCATCCGGATGAAGTCGTAATGATCTGGTCGAAGGTGAAAGGAGAGCGCAACCAGGTCTCGGCGGCGGATTTTCTCGATTGGAAGCGGCAGGCATCTTCGTTCCAGGAAATGGCCGCGTTTATCGAACAGGATTACAATCTGTCTTCCACTCAAGAGCCGCAATATATCGATGGCCAGAGGGTTTCGACGAACTGGTACAGGCTGCTCGGCGAAACAGTGTGGATGGGTCGCGATTTCCGTCCCGATGAAGACCAACCCGGAAAGGATCATGTGTTCATCCTGTCTCATCGGTGCTGGGCGACCCGGTTCGGCGCAGATCCAAACATCATCGGGAAACAATTCCGGCTCAATGGGGAGCCCTACACAGTTATCGGAGTAATGCCGCCGGGACCATCGGACCGGCACGATGAAGAGATCTGGGTGCCGCTGAGATTCAGTCCTGCGGAGCTCACCCGCAGCGGTTGGGCTTGGTTGGTGATCGGCAGGCTGAAGTCCGGGGTATCAATATCGCAAGCTCAGCAGGAGATGAATTCGATAACACGGCGGATCGGCGAACTGTACCCGGCGACGAATAAGGGCTGGGGCGCGAGCGTTGAGGCGTTACAAAACGATTTTCTGAATCCGGCAACGCGCACGAATCTGTGGCTGCTATTAGGCGCGGTGAGCTTTGTGCTTCTGATCGCCTGCGTCAATGTCGCCAACCTGCTGCTGGCGCGTGGCACTGGGCGTCGACGGGAACTCGCGGTGCGTGCCGCGCTTGGCGCATCGGGAGGCCAGCTCTTTTTACAACTACTGATCGAAAGCCTGACTTTGGCGGGATTAGGTGGAGTGCTGGGCACACTGCTCAGCGGAGCGCTGTTGAAAATGATTCTGATTATATTGCCGCCGGGCATGCTCTCCTCCGAAGCGGATGTTCGCCTAAGTTTGCCGGTGCTGCTCTTCACGCTCGCCACGACGATCCTTTCGGGCGCCTTCTTCGGCTGCGCTCCAGCTTTGCAAGCCAGGAACGTTGATTTGAATGAGAGCCTGAAGCAAGGAGGCCGGTCGGCAGCCGTGAGCGGACGTGGACGGCTGCGGCACAGCTTGGTGATCATCGAGTTCGCGCTGGCACTGACTTTACTTGCCGGCGCTGCGTTGACGGTTCACAGTTTTGTCAACCGTACACGAGTGAACTTCGGTATTCGAACGGATCACGTTCTCACGTTTTATCTGCCAGTGCCGCAATCCCGATTTGCGCAGCCGCAACAGACCGAAAACTTCTACCGCGAGTTGCTGGCCAGGATTGAAGCAATTCCGGGTGTCAACCGGGCGTCAGCAGCAACCGGCACGCCGTTGTATGGTCCGGAGTTAGACATGTCGTTCAGCGTTGCAGGTAAGCCCGCGCCACCTTCGTCCTTACGTCCTGAAGCCGGATTTCAGATGGTTACGCCTGGGTACTTCCAGACTTTTGGAGTGCGCATCGACCACGGCAGGACGTTCAACCAACAAGACACGGCTAACAGCCCTCGAGTGGCGATGGTCAACGAAGCATTCGCCCGCAAATTTCTACACGGCGTCGACCCGCTTTCTCAACGTTTGCTCATCGAGCAACTTCGTAATGGAGTATTAGCTTTAGGACCTTCGGTGGAGTGGCAAGTTGTTGGCGTGTTCCGGGACGTGCAGAACGCCGGTCCGCTTGGGAATCCAAGTCAGCCGGAGATCTTTGTCCCCTTCGATCAGAGTCCGTGGCCGCAGGCTGTGGTGGCGGTGAGAACTGCCCTGGACCCGGAGAAAATGAAAAACGCCATAACGAAAGCCGTACACTCTCTGGATCCTAATTTGCCTTTAGCGAATGTGAAGACGATGGAGCAGATAGTTCAGGATCGTTTCGTCGATGATCGCTTCGGGATGGCGCTCTACGGCAGCCTGGCCGGGGTGGCATTGATCTTAGCCTCGCTCGGAATTTACGGGGTCATGTCATTCACGGTCGCGCAGGGGACAGCGGAGATTGGTTTGCGAATGGCGCTGGGGGCTAGCGCGGCAGATGTATTGCTCAGTGTTCTTAAACAAGGACTGGCGATGGCTGGAACCGGGTTGGCGCTGGGCTTTGCTGGCGCATACTGGACTAGCCGCGCGATGCAGGGCATGCTGTTCGGAACAGGCACGATGGACTGGATTGCGTTCAGCAGCGTGGCGGGATTGTTGCTGATAGCCGCCGTGCTCGCCTGCTATGTTCCGGCCCGAAGAGCGAGCGTTGTCGATCCCATGATTGCGTTACGCCAAGGATAATACGTGGAGTCTACGTTGAAACATAGTCTTGCCGCTGCCGCCGTTTTGGCGTTTTCACTCGCGGCACAGACGCCCGCACCGATTCCGCCCAAACTCTTCGAGATTCCTTTGCTCGATTGCTCGGGGCTGCCTTGCGTGGACTTGGCCACTGGAAGCGGGAAAACGTTGCGGCTGCTGATTGACACCGGAGAGGCCAACTCGTACCTCGACATCAAGGTTGCGCAGTCGCTTGGGCTCGATCTTCAGCCGCTCAAGGGCAGTGACGGCAACACCATCAATGAAGTGCAGCAGACAACCGCGCCGGGCGCTCATTTTGGAGACCTGGCGATGGGTGATTTCCCGTTTATGGTTTTGGACACCACGCCGCAACCTGACAAACCTGGCGAAAAGATAGCGCGCCTGCCGGGAGATGGCGCACTAACCTATGGCGCTTTCAAGAACCGCTTGCTTCAAATCGATTATGCGAATCACGTCGTGCGAATTTCAGAACCGCAGGATGATGCGCAGCCATGCCCGCGCAGTTGCAGCGAGCTGGTCATCAAACATTTCGGCGGTTTTGGACCGGTCACGCTGACGGCCGACGGATTCACGCTAAATGGCCAGCCTATAGACGCTCAGGTCGATACTCTCTTCACTGGAACCATGCTTGTCTATCCGGGATCGGTCGAGAAGCTCGGGTTGAAGAAGGAAAGCAAGTCGAAACACAAGGAGACGTTTCCGTATACACAGGGCGGTCTCAGGCTGGCGAGGGCTGATGGCGCAACAGAGAGTTTCCGGGATGTCCCGTTGATGCAGAATGCGCCGTTGTATTTCGGGACAGCGGACGATCATCTCCCGGCGGTGAAATTCGACGCAACGGTAGGAAGTGGCTTATTGAGCCACGCCACACTCACGTTTGATTTCAAGAGCATGCACATGTGGATGGAAGCGGCGGGCGCGCCTCAGACCCAGCAAGCGCCCCCTCAGCCTGTACCGCCGCAATAGCTCGGATATACCGCTTATACGGAGACGACTCTCCCGTCGCGCATGGTGACTGTGCGGTCGGCGAAAGCCGCGGCCTCGGGATTGTGCGTGATCATCAGAATGGTTTGGCGAGTCCGCTTGTTGAGATCTCGCAATATGTTCAGGACGGCGTTCGAATTCTCGGTGTCGAGATTGCCGGTTGGCTCGTCAGCGAGCAAAATTGCCGGCTGATTCACCAGCGCGCGCGCAATGGCCACACGCTGCTGCTCGCCACCTGAAAGAGCGCGCGGCTTATGGTCGAGCCGCTGCCTGATTCCGAGAAGTTGAAGGATCTCTTCAAAACCCGGAGGCTGCGTCGTGACGCCGGCAAGCGCCTGCGCAATGTCTATGTTGTCTTTCGCCGTGAGCGTGGGCAGCAGATTGTATTTCTGAAAGACAAAGCCGATTTTCTTTTGCCGCATTTCGGTGCGCTCTGACTCGGAGAGCTTGCGAAGATCGACACCGTCGATCAGAACTTCGCCAGCTGTAGGAGGGGCGAGTCCGCCGAGAATGTGGAACAGAGTCGACTTACCGGAACCCGAAGGGCCGATAATGGCCAAAAACTCGCCGCGGCCTACATCCAGATCGACACCGCGCAGAGCGTGAACGTCTACCTCGCCGACGTGGTACGTTTTGCGGAGGCCTCGCACTCGAATGATCTCCGGCGCGTTTGCCGGGCCTGCCGCGGGCATCGAGTTACTCATAAGCAAGCGCCTCGATGGTGTCCTGACGAGCAGCTTTCAGACCGGGATAAATGGCGCCCAGCAATGCGCCTCCGAGCGCTATCGCGGCGGCGATGGGCCACCAATCCGGTGTATTCACAACTCGCAGCGAGGCAGGCATCAGAGTTGTGATCAAACCTTTTGTGCAAAACGAGAGAATGATGCCGATGAGGCAGCCGACCAGGGCGAGCAGAACCGCCTCACGCACGAGAATGTCGAGTATCTTAAGAGGCTTGGCGCCGAGGGCTTTTAAAATTCCAATCTCGCGAGTTCGCTCAACCACAGCCGTATACATCGAGAGGAAGACCACCAGGAATCCGACCACGACCGCGATGACAATGATTACATCGATGAAAGCCCTGAGCTGCGGAATATTGTTGACGCTGAATTGAGATACAACGTCGGCCACGGAGATGGCGTGCAAGTTTCCTTTTAACTCGTCGTTAAAGCGGTTTACTACCTCGCGCGTGAGAGCTGGATTGTCCAGCTTCACCAGAATTTCGGTGATACGCGGCGGGTTTGCGTTTCCAGTCAGCGCTTGGAGGGTTGTGAGCGGCACAATCAAACGGCCCAGCACGCCGCCTTGAACGATTCCGCTCACTCGCCAATCGTGGTTGAGCAGCTTCCACGTTTCTCCGGCATGGAGCTTGTTCTGTCGCGCATAGTATTCGTCAACGATCAGATCGTCTGGCGCCTGCGGCAACCCTCCCTGAATAAACCGGAACCCTCCGCTGATTTTTTCAAATTGCGGAATATCCACGCCGTTAATCTGCGTCACCAGCTCCACGGGTATAGAGAGCACGCCGACAGCCTGAGCCACGTGCGGCTGCTTGGCGATAAACGGGACGAATTTGGGGTTCATCTGGCCAGACGAGAAGGAAAAAGTTCCTTGCGTATCGGGCTTCAAAAAGATGTCAGCGCCGGTCCCTTTCGCGCGCTCGGCTGACTCCTGCAGCATGCCGCGGCTGAGGCCGATCAGAGTGAGTATCGACATGACCTGAACACCCACCACAATGGCGCTCAGCAGGGTGCGAACCCAGTGGTCTTTCAAGTTCTCAATCACCAGCTTGTTGATCATGGCTCGTTCGCTAGGAAATCTCTCGCTACTTTCGTTACGGGCTGATGGTCCACGTCCACTCTTCGGTTTAGATCGCGCATGGTTTCCTCGCTAATCCGATTCTGCAGCATCGTCAACGCCCACTTGATTCCGGGCCGCTGCTGAATAATACTCGCACGAACCACATAACAGGCGGTATAAGGCGGGAACGCTTTTTTGTCGTCCTTCAGGACCATAAATTTCTGCTGCGTGAGCGGCGCGTCGGTTGAATCGCCGGCGGCCATGTCTATTTTTCTTTGCTGCAGCGCCTCATACAGCAGCCCGAGATCCATACTTTTCGGAGTACCGTCCCAGCGAAGTTTGTAGATCTGGTTCAATTTTTGCAAACCGTCGGGGCGGGTCAAAAACTCATAGCCGACGCCTAACCGCCAAGAGCGGGAATCCGCGGACGATAGTTCGGGCGCACTGAGCCGTTGACCGTCCTCTCGGCGCACCACCATAGCAAATGTATCGTTGAAGCCCAGCGGCGGAAGCCACACCAGATGGAAACGTTGGAGGTACGCGTCTTTGACAACCATATACGCACGCACTGGATCATCAGGAATTTGCTGCTTAAGCACCACGCTGCTGGCGGTGCCCGTGTATTCGGGATAAAGATCGATATCTCCCTTCACAATTGCTTCGTGACTCAGCAGCGTACCGCCCAAATCCAACGTGCGTTCGACACGAATGTGCAGTTTGCGCTCGAGTTGCTGCGCCGCAATCTCCCCAAGCAGTACCTGTTCGGTGAAATTCTTCGAGCCGACAACAATCGCGCCGCGGCGTGAGCAAGCGAATAAGCACGCCAGAGAGATAGCAATGCCGATGCCGCGCTTCATCGGGCGGCTATTCTCCGTTCGGCCAATCCCATAAGCCAGTCCGCGATGAGCGCGAGGGCAGCAGCGGGGATTGCCCCGGCCAGGATTTGCACTGTATCCACGGATGCAACACCCCGAAAGATCAGCACGCCGAGTCCGCCGCCGCCGATTACGGCCGCAATTACGGCAGTTCCGATATTCGTTACGACCGCAATTCGAATTCCGGCAATGATTGTGGGTGCCGCAAGGGGTAATTCGACCATGCGAAGCAATTGACTGTCCGTCATTCCCATCGCGATCGCCGCCTCCCGTACCGGAGCATCGACGGCTGTGATTCCCACAATTGTGTTTCGCAAAATGGGCAACAGCGAGTAGAGGATCAGGCACAGGATCGCCGTGTGCTTGCCAATTCCTCCTATTAGAGGCACAGGGAGCAGGAAACCGAACAGGGCTAAACTCGGGATCGTTTGCAGTATGCTCGCGACTGTCACTGAGACTCGACGAAGAGGAGCATTTCGCGTTCCCGCAATGCCGAGGCCCACGCCGATCAATATTGCGAACCCGGAAGAAATCGCCACCAGCAGAATGTGCTCGCCCGTCAGCTCCGCAACATCATTCAGAACGATTTTTAGGACAGTAGGATCCACGAACTTTCCATACTACGGCTTTGAGAA
>CAVWUV010000023.1:0-24729 GCA_963758245.1 uncultured Acidobacteriaceae bacterium
CGTCGCCCTCCTGGCCCGTTCTGCTCTTTACGTTCGCAGTCTCGGTGCTCACCGGAATACTTTCGGTATCGCCCCCGCCTGGATGATTTCGCATGTCGATCCAGTCGAAGCTCTGCGCGGCAGCAACCGTTCCGTGCGCGGCGGCGGCTCCGTCGCGCAAAAATCGCTTGTCATCGCGCAAGCCGCGATGTCGCTCGTTCTGCTCTCCGCTGCTGCTCTGCTCGGCCAGAGCCTGCGCAATCTCGAACACCAGAATTTTGGTTTCGAGACGAAGGACAGCTATCTCGTCTCCATCAACCCAACGCTCGGCAACTACAAGCCCGAACAAATGGAGCCGTTCTTCCGCCGTATCGACGAGCGCCTCCTGCGCGTGCCCGGAGTGCGGATGGTCGCTCCCGCTCTCTACGCGCCCATGAGCGGCGATAGCTGGAACGAGGGCGTTCGTATCTCGGTCGCCCGAACCCGGGCCCAAGGAAGAGACCAGCGCCGGCTGGGCCCGCGTCATGCCCGGCTTCTTCGAAACTCTCGGAGCAAAAATCGTGCAGGGCCGCTCAGTCGAAGAGCAGGACACCGCCACGACTCGCCCGATCGCGGTCGTCAACCAAGCCTTCGTTCGACGCTTCTTCAAACACCAGAACCCCATCGGCCAGCACTTCGGCATGGACCGCATTCAGTACGCGAACAAATTCGAAATCGTCGGCGTTGTGCGCGACATACGCTACATGACCTGGGATTACAAGGAGCCCGTCCGCCCAATGTTCTGGCTGTCCGAAACGCAAAGCGTCAAATACGACGATCCGCAATTCAACACTTTCGACCTCTTCTCCCACTTCCTTAGCAACATCGTCATCTGGGCTCCCGGCAATCCGCCCGGTATCGAAGCCGACGTGCGCAAAGCGCTCGCCAGCATCGATCCCAATCTGGTGGTCGACAACGTGGATCCGTACTCGAAAATTCTTGCCGGCGATTTTCAACAGGAGAACATGATCGCCACCCTCACTATGCTATTCGGCGTGCTCGGCCTTGTTCTCGCCGCAGTGGGCTTGTACGGCGTGATGGCCTATTCCGTCGAACAGCGTAAGAGCGAGATCGGCGTTCGTATGGCGCTCGGTGCCGATCGCGCTAGCGTAGTCCGCATGGTCCTTCGCGGCGCGTTCTTCCAGATCGGCATCGGGCTCGGCGTCGGTATCCCGCTCGCCATCGTGGCGGGCCGGCTCATGACGCGTCAACTCTTCGGTGTCTCTCCGTGGGACCCACGTATGCTTACCGTCGCGACATTATTACTCTGCGCCGCCGCGCTCCTGGCATCCTGTATTCCCGCTGCCCGGGCCGCGAGCGTCGAGCCTATGGTCGCGCTACGCACCGAGTGGCGATCGACACCGATTTGCGCTGGACTCGAGCCCTCAATCGAGATTGCCCGTGCCCCAATCCGCGGCCGCATCCGCCGCTCCGAACATCAGACGCCGGCTTCGACCAGCCAGGCTGCCTTCACCACTTCTCGGAAGTTGTTCTCGCGTGCGTAAAGCACCAGGGTCTTGAAGTCTTCGAGCGTCTCGAGCAGAATCGCTTTCGCCGCCTTACCTGCCTGCTGTCTACTCGTACTCGGAAGAACACTCGGGACAAAACCGATGATCGGTAAACAGTCCTTCAGCGTGCCCTTGGCGAGAGCAAAGTTACCAGCCTCATCGTTGTGATGGACCGCGTTGCCACCCGGATTCTGTATCGCACTATTCAGCAATGCCTTTACGTTCATCGTGCGGGCGCTGACGTCACCAAAACGGTGATGCTCGTTCGAACCGGACTCTTTGAGCCGCGAGTCAACGCCAACCATTCGCTTCACCCCGCCCGGAAGCGACCTGCCCTGCCCGCTGCCGGGAGCTGAGGCGAAAACACTACTGACGAAATGTTGCCGGTCCATTAGATCGCCCCCCCTTTGCCCGGGCCAGATTGCAAACAAATCGTAGTCGGCAGTCACGCATGCTTTGAATCCGAGATGCTTGCTGCCGGGGTTAGTGAGACCCAGAATGGCTTCAAAGCCTCGGAACTGGATCCGTTCAACCGGTTCCTTCAGTCCGTTCGGTTCCGGTAACTCCTGCGTAAATGAAACCCGGGCGCTGGTGTCAATGCACAGCACGCAATGATCCGGCTGCGCTCCTTTGAGCCAGGGCTGACTGGCATTGCCAATTGGTATCAGTCGCCACGGCAGTACCGTACTGCCCTTGCTGGCCTTCGAAACTCCTACGAAGTGACCCTTGTTGTCCTTTTGAGGATCGATCACGTGTTTCGTTTTCAAGTAATCAATCCGCCTCTGCGAAATTACGATCGGCATGACGTCGCCTACCCATGATGGATCCTTGACGCCCTTTCCGAAGAAATTCTCGTTTATCTCTCCCGAAAGCGCCTCGTGCGTCCACTTTCGGTTTTTAGGTAGGTACGCCTCATCTTTAGTGAGGCGGGGGTCCATGCAAACAAAGCCGCTCATAGGGCCCCAGTTACACGATTTGGTGTCGACGCGAAAACCTTTCATCGCATAACCGTCTGCAATCAGACCCTGGGCCATGGGGCCAGGCTCGCGAAAGAGGATGATGCAGTTTACCCTTTCGGCCACGCTCTGGGCGGCCTGAGCATGCGGCAGGTGGAAACCACTTATTTCACACGCAATCGAAAGATTCTCAATCAAATTTGACTCCAAACCGCTCGGGCAAACGACAGGCCTGAGCGTTGCTGGTTATTTAGCTTTGCAGAGCGTTGTCATGGTAGCAGTTGCGATTTAGAAAGCGAACTGCAGGGGCTCTGCAGGCGCCCCCCACGCCCGAACCTGTCTATACTGAAATTTAGCCCCGCAGTCCAATGAATACCTATGTAAAGTTCGGGATCTTGATGGCTCTTATCGTGGGATCGCTCGTCTGGCTTGCGCTGGGCGGGGTGAGAGATACCAAGACGTATTACAAAACCATCACGGAGCTTCACCACATGGGCAACGCTGCTCAAGGCCGGAAATTTCGGGTCGGAGGCGACGTGGAACCCGGCTCCATCAAGAAAGCCGGTGCACAGGTTTCCTTTGTTCTGCATCAGGGCGCTCAGACGCTGAATGTGGTGTATTCGGGTTCCGATCCGCTGCCCGACACGTTCCGGGACAACGCGCAGGCTCTCGCGGACGGCCGGCTCGGCCCAGATGGCGTTTTTCAAGCAAACAGTATTCAGGCAAAGTGCGCTTCGAAGTATGAGGCCAAACCTCCGCATGGCAATCTCTCCCACGAAGCCGTGCCGTCGAAGATCAGCTCAGTGTCCCGACCCGCGCTCGCAGTCGGGCACTCGTAAGACCACCAGGCGTTTGGAAATCGAATGGAAAATATCGGCGCGTTATCGATTCTGCTTGCGTTTTGCTTAACCGTCTTTGCGGTGATCGCCGCCGTTACAGGTAAGTATGCCCGCAGGCCATTTCTCGTCGTCAGCGCGGAGCGCGCCGTTTACGCCACCTGGATTCTGCTCACCCTCGCTTCCGCCGTTCTGATTTCCGCTCTCATCAGTGGCGATTACCGTCTTGCCTACGTCGCTGGCCACAGTAATCGGGCCATGTCCGGGCTTTACAAGTTCACCGCCTGGTGGGGCGGCCAGGAAGGCTCGCTTCTATTGTGGAGCTGGCTGCTTTCGACGTATTCCGCCGTAGTCGTCTTCACTAATCGCCGCAAATTCCGCGACATGATGCCGATCGTGGTCGCAATCATGATGACGACGCTCGCCTTCTTCGTGGGCATGATCACCTTCGTTGCGAGTCCGTTTCGCGTGTTCATGCTTGGCAAAGGCATCATCGATGTCGGTGACGGCAATGGCTTGAGCCCGCTATTGCAGTGGTGGACCATGGCCATCCATCCGCCCTTTCTCTATCTTGGGTACGTCGGCTTTACCGTGCCGTTTGCATTCGCCATGGCGTCGCTGATCACTCATCAGCCTGGCGAAGCATGGATTCATACCACGAGGCGCTGGGCTATCGTGAGCTGGTTATTCCAAAGCACCGGAATTCTGCTCGGCATGGGCTGGGCGTACACGGTACTTGGATGGGGCGGTTACTGGGGCTGGGATCCCGTCGAAAACGCGGCTGTCATGCCCTGGATCACGGCGACAGCATTCCTTCACTCCGTGATGATGCAGGAGAAGAAAGGAATGATGAAGGTCTGGAACATGGTGTTGGTTTCCGCCACGTTCCTCCTGAGCATTCTTGGCACCACGCTGACGCGCACCGGTCTAGTCGCTTCGGTTCACGCCTTCGCGCAATCACCGGTGAAGCCGTATTTCACCACTTTTGTCCTGGCCGCCACCGGCCTGGTGATCTTTGCGATTATCAAGAATCTTGGGTACCTGAAGAGCGAAGCAAAACTGGAGAGCGTCATCTCGCGCGAGTCCAGTTTTCTCTTCAACAACGTGATCCTGCTGGCGAGCTGTTTCGCGATACTCTGGGGCACTCTGTTCCCGGTCGTGATGGAAGCTCTCACGGGTGAAAAGGAAACCATCGACGCTCCTTATTACAACCGCGTTAACGTTCCCATCGCGCTATTTCTGATTTTCTTGACGGGCGTCGGCCCGCTTATTGCCTGGCGGAAAAGCTCTCTCAACAGCTTGAAAAGAGCATTTCTAATTCCCAGCATCGTTGGTGTTCTTGTCCCGATATTGCTGGCGCTGGGCGGCATCCGCCAGATCGCACCCCTGATTTCTTTCGGACTTTGCGCCTTTGTTCTGACCTCCATCGCAGGTGAGTTCTGGAAGGGCTCGCGCGCGATTCAAGCGAAAGAGCACTTATCGCTTCCGAGAGCGGCTTTCGAACTTACCTGGCGCAACACGCGCCGTTATGGCGGGTATCTCGTTCACGTTGGCATTGTGATCATGTTTATCGGATTCACCGGTAGCGCCTTCAACCGGCACGAAGTCCGCAATCTCGGCCTCAATCAGAGTCTGCGTTTCGGGCATTATGACCTGCGGCTGCTCAGCGTGAACGACGGCGACACGGGAAATTATGAATTCACCCACGCCGTGCTCGATGTATCACGAAACGGCGAGACGATCGCTCAGCTCAATCCGGAGGTCCGGCTCTACAAGTCGAGCCAGCAACAGGCCTCAATTGTCGGTATACGGCGCCATCTCGACGAAGATCTGTACGTAAACTTTTCCGGCGTTACGCCCGACAGTACGAACGCGATTTTTCAGTTGTATATTTTTCCACTCGTATCCTGGATCTGGATCGGCTACTATTCCCTGCTGTTTGGCACGATCATTTGCTTAATTCCTGGGAAGGTACGGCTCCAATACGCGCGCACGGAGGTTGTGGGCATTGCCACTGCGCCAGCCACGGTTCAGCCCTGACACGTTGCGGCGCTTTGCCGCCGCTCTCCGCTCTGGAAACGCCCGGCTTGTATTCGCATTCTTTGCGGTAATCGCGGCATTGATCGCGCAGGACGCCGCGTCCTACATGTCTCCGAACGTTACCCGTGTTGGAGACAAGTTGGCCTGCCGCTGTGGAGGTTGCCGCAATACCGTGGGCAACTGCCCCATGCTCCGCTGTGATTCCGCCGATCCCATGCGTCGGCGCATTTACCAGATGCAGCAAAAGGGCATGAGCGATAGCGCCATCATCGATACAATCGTTCGCGAGGAAGGCATCGTAGCGCTCGCATCCCCGCCAGGGAGGGGTTTGGGGCCGGTAATCACCTGGGTGATGCCCGCCATCGCACTGGCAATCGGGTTCATTATTTACTACTGGTACGTGCGGCGGAATCGAAAAACACCCGAACCGCTTACTCCGGTCGACGAGGCAACCATTGAACGCTTCCGTGCCCAGATTGATCGAGAGATGGACGACTCGCCCGACGTGGGGCCCGAGAGCAAGCGTGACCCCGAACGCAAATGATCATCGCCTTTGCCATCCTCATCGCGCTCGGCGCGCTCTTCTTCACCCTTGCCATTCGTGACAAAGATGTGCCGGAGCCGGTGCCGGTCTCACCCATCCAGCATCTGGAAGATCGCAAGCAGGCTATTTATGAAAATCTGCGTGACTTGCACTTCGAATACCGGCTCGGGAAATTGTCGGACGAGGATTATCAGCAGACCAAGCGGGCGGTGCAGAAGGAACTGGCCGGCGTATTGATGGAAATGGAAGAGACGATCAAGCGCCTTGGCCTGCAACCGACGCGCGTTCCACACAAAACGGCCCAACCGAAGCCGGCGCGAACCGCGGCAAAGGCGACCGTGTGCCCGCACTGCGGAGCCAGCTTCCCGCAAGCGCTCAAATTCTGCGGAGAATGCGGTAGGGCCATCGCATGACGAACCTGCTTCGGTTGAACGCCCTCGCTGTTTTGAGCGCAGTCTCGCTGTTCGCTTCCATCGACGGCACTATCCGGAACGGAACCACTGGCAAGCCACAGCCCGGAATCAACGTCACTCTGGTGAAGCCCGGTCAGGGCGGCATGCGCACGCTCGGAACCACTACCAGCGACGCATCCGGTCATTTTCTTTTTCAAAACTATGAGCCGGGCGGCGGCCCGCAACTATTGCAGGCAAATTTTGAGGGCGTCAATTACAACAAGCTGCTCACGCCAAACATCCCAACCTCGAATGTGGAACTGGATGTCTACCAATCAACCAAATCGCCCGCCTCGGTTCAGCTTGCGCAACGCATGCTGGTTCTCGAGCCATCCATAAGCCAGGTGGCCGTGAATGAAACCGTAATCGTCCAGAACCCCTCGAAGGAGACGTACAATAATCCCACTGTGGGAAGTCTTCGGTTCTATTTGCCGCCCGCCGCGAACGGCCAGGTCCGGATCAATGCGCAAGGCCCGCAGGGAATGCCGCTCCCTCGCCCAGCCGAGAAGACGGACCAGTCCGATGTTTTTAAGATCGATTTCCCGATCAAGCCCGGGCAGACCGAATTTGAGATCGCCTACACTCTGCCCGTTGGCTCGCCGATGACGTTTCATGGGCGCGTGACGGATATTAAAGGCATGCGGACGAGCCCACTTCGCTTGATCGCACCGTCCGGCGTGACGCTCGCCGGGAAAGATATTCAACTGGTCGGCACCGAGCCGAAAACGCAAGCGACTATCTACACGGTAACCGCTCCCGACGTATTCTCTTTCGACCTGAAGGGCAGCGGCTCCCTGCGGACCGGCGATGAAGCGGCGAATTCCCCGGACCCCAGTGACCAACCCCCGCTCACGGAGGGTAAACCGCAGATCTACGCGCATTTACCCTGGCTGATCGCTTTGGCTGGCGGCATTCTAGGCATCGGGCTCATTGCGCTTTACCGCAGTTCGCCGGTGCGCTCGCCTTCCGGTAAGTAGCCCGATCGCATGCCTGAGGCCATCTCCGCTGCGATAGAAATATCCAGCCTTTGGAAGTTCTACGGCGATTACCCGGCGCTCCGCGATGTCAGCCTCACTGTCGCGGAAGGCTCCTGCTGTGCGCTCCTTGGGCGAAACGGAGCCGGCAAGACTACGCTTCTTCGCATCCTTGCCGGCCTTTCACATTTCCAGCGCGGAACTGTGCGAATCGCGGGCGAATCACCGCGCTCCAGTGCGGTCCGGCGGCAGATCGGATTTCTGGGCCACGGAATCGGCGTTTACGAGGACCTGTCCGCTCGCGAAAACCTGCTTTTCTTTGCACGTATCGCTGGAATCGGGGACCGTAAGCGCGCAGTCGAACCGTGGCTTGATCGCGTGGGTCTCGCTCGCGTCGCTACTATGCCAGTCCGGCAGTACTCACGCGGCATGCGCCAGCGTCTCGCGCTCGCCCGCACCTTCCTCCATTCGCCCCGGATTTTGCTGCTGGATGAGCCGTTCACGTCGCTCGATGATCGCGCGATCGTGATGTTGAGCGAACTCCTCGTCGAGGCCCGGGAGCGCGGCGCAACGATCCTTCTTTCCACCCATCAGCTTCGCGAGGCCCTCGCCATCGCCTCGCATGTGGCTCTTCTCGAAAACGGGCGGCTACGCTTTGCCGGCGAGCGCACTCCCGAGATGCTCGACGATGCCAGCCACCTCTATCGGGTCTACACCGATCAGGGTGCTGCTTGACTGGTCGCCTCGCCAGCGAATGAGGACCATCGGCCAGGCCCTATCGGTCGCCCGCAAGGATCTTGCGATCGAATTCCGCACGAAGGAGTCTCTCAACGCGGCGGGAGCCTTCGCGATTTCGATTCTGCTGCTTTTCAGCTTCGCTTTCGACGTTTCATCCGAAGAAACGCGCCAGATCGCGGGAGGGCTGCTGTGGCTGGTCTTCGCATTCGCGGGCGCGCTCGTTTTCAATCGCGGCTTCGCGCGCGAGCTTCCGAATGAATGTCTGGATGCGCTGCTCGCTTCCCCGCTTTCCTCCCCCAGCCTGCTGGTGGGAAAGGCGGCCGCGAACTTCGTAATGCTTCTGCTGGTCGAGATTGCCGCGCTTTTCGTTTTCGGAATCTTCTACAACATTCGCTGGTGGCTTCATCCGATCGAGCTGGCTCTGGTTTTTCTGCTCTCCACCTGGGGCATTTCCATCCTGGGTGCGGTGTTCGGCGCCCTCACCGTCAATCTGCGCCTGCGCGAATTGATGCTGCCCGTAATTATTTATCCGATTCTGATTCCGCTCCTGATTGCCGCGATCGAACTGACGAACGCTCTCTTTTCCGATCAGACCCTTGGCCCCGATCAGCTCCTCTGGGGCCGACTCCTCGTGGTCTTCGATATCGTGTTCACTAGTCTCGCCCTGGCACTGGCCGACGCTATTCTCGTGACCTAATGCACGGCCATCATCGCCTGAACATCCTTAATGAACATCGATTGGCTCCCCGGCCGCGTATAGAACATGTGTCCGCCCGGATATTCGTGTACCGCAACGCGCTTCGGATCGCCCATGACCGGCATTTGGTCCACCGTTAATACAGAGCTCATGAACGGACAACTCAGATCGTCCCATCCGTGAGCGATCAGCACGCGCAGCTTCGGGTCCGCGGCCACTGCCTCACGCAAATCGGCGCTTGAGCCACGCTCGAGCACCCGGTCGCGGTCCCAACCCCGCGCCACCTCATAGGAGAGCGCGTTGTATCGCGCCGTCGTCTTCCAGCCCACAACGCGCGTGACCCAATCCACCATCGCCGTCGTGGTTGGCGCGATAATCGCTTCCAGGATGGGATCGCTTGAGATCTGATTGGGTGAAAAAGGAAATGGATCGTACGCCGTTACATTTGAGTCGTACACCGACCCGATCTCGCCCTTTTCGCGGTGTACCTCGCGAAGATAGGCGCCTGCCTCGATGCGTCCCCCGGAATACTTCACGAAGGCGGGATCAAGTCCGGTCAGCTCCGTTACCTTTTTGATGATTCGTGGCGTCGCCTCTGGGTCCGAGCGGCCTGCCAACAGGTCTGTCACGTACTGGCCCCGCGTGTACGCAACCACCTCGGCCATACGCTGCGGAGTGAGCTGATCTTCGCGTTCCAGATGAGCGGCCACGATCGAAGGCAAAGTCATCATCCAGGGAAGCGGAGAAATTTCGCCATTGGCTTCAATCCACGGATTCAGATACGGCGAAACGAGGATCAGGCCGTTCATCGCAATACCGAGCTGCGATTGCAGGTGATGCGTGACGCGTGGTCCGCGGTAGCCGCCGTAGCTTTCCCCGATCAGATATTTGCGTGATTGCAGCCGCCCGCCCTTCACCAGCCAGTCGTAGATGACGCGAGAAAGGT
This sequence comes from uncultured Acidobacteriaceae bacterium, assembly GCA_963758245.1. Taxonomy (GTDB): domain Bacteria; phylum Acidobacteriota; class Terriglobia; order Bryobacterales; family Bryobacteraceae; genus Bog-105. Next base: position 9,710 of record CAVWUV010000023.1, read on the forward strand.
ACTCGATATCCGGCGTCGTCGAGTAAAAGAATTTTTTCGTGTCCGCGGTCGAGACAAGTGATCGCGAAAAGCCCGTCCCAATAGGATCAATAAAAACGAGATCGGAAAACGGCAGCCAGGTTCCAGGGTTGTCCGTCAGGCGTGCCGGATCGGAAGGACTATCCCCCTGATCGGCAAACTGGACGTGCTTCGGGCCGATCGCGCCGAAGTTGAGGTAAACGGAGGCCGCGCCGGGACCGCCGTTCATCGCAAAAGTCACTGGGCGATCCAGCTTGTCCTTCACCCCATCCAGAATGTACGAGGTCACGACGACCTCCCCGGTCTTCATCTCCGGCTTATTCGGGTCCGTGACGTTGTAAACGGGAATGACGCCGACCGTCGCCGTGTAATGCAGTGGCTGTCCGTTCACCGTGACCGTCTGCGCGACAGACGCGTCGGCGGGCAGCGGCGGCAAAGGTTCAGGCTTCGCCTCGGGAGCGGCAGGAGACGCTTTCGCCACCGGCGCGGCTTCCGGATGCTCCTGAGGAAACACGCGCGTAGCAAGACAGCATAGAGAAACAGGAAGAATAACTCCGGCGCCGAACCGGCGGATCGTACAGGAAAGGCCCATTTGCCGAAGATAGCAGGACAATCGACTGCGGCAGCTAGGCAGCTTTTTCGAGGGCTATGATGCGCTGGATAGCCTTTTCGACGAACTGTTCACCACCCGGAAGCTGCAGATTGAGCAGATTTTGATGATCGACTTTGGCGGAATCCATCAGGGCGGCCCATTTGTGGCGTTCCTGCTGGCGTTTTTCGCGTGCTTCGCGGCGGGCTTGATCGGCTTGTTTATGCTGCTGCGAAACAAAGCCACTTTGTTCTTTTCGCTTTTCTGCTCTCAGCTTTAGGAGGCCATTCAAGCATTTATGGAACGCGCGCTCATGGGTGGTTTGGTAGCGCAGATAGAGCGCCAGGTGGGCGTCATTATCGCAGCCGCCGACTTCGTTGAAGCAAAACCCTTGGAGGTAGAGAGCGCGCTGGGAAAGCCAGTGATGCTCGGCCATGCGACCGATGAGTAGATGCTCGGTGGGGGTGGAAGGACGATGCTCTTCCCGGAGGCCATTGAGAAGCTCTTCATAATCCTGTTCGCTCTCGTAGGGCATGATTTTGAAGCGGCCGGCGAGACCGTGGCGGAAGGCGTTGAAGGAGACGGTTTCCTTGCCCGCGGAGCTGCGCGGCCCCGTACTGAGCTGGGAGTTGGCACGGTTGGCGGCGAGTTGGGCAGGTGAAACACGTCCACTCGCTGACGCTCGTGGTTCTGAAGCGCGGGGGTCGGAAGCGGGGAGGAGACCGGCTTTGCGCCAAACGCGATCGCGGACCGCGTTGGCCTCAGCGATGAATTCGGGAGTGAATTCGTCGAGGAGTTCGGGGTTGGGTTCGGTGGCGGAAATGCTTCTGGCTCCGCTTACTGACGTGCGCGGTTCAGAAATGGCTTTGCGTGCCAACTTTCGGGCTTGGCGCTCCTGTGCGCGGCGAATCGAGCGAGCGGACATGATGGTTCTCCTCGTGACGAGAGTACATTGCACTGGTTCTGGCGGAACCGTCAAGTCCATCTAACGCGCTGTGAGCGTGGAAGAAGGAAGATTTGAGGTGTCTGTGATCATTCCGTCGCAATTCCCTGAATTGCTGAACAATCTCCCCGCGGATCGCGTACCTTCCTTAGATTTCAAACCGGAAGGTCCCATGCTCAAAGATCTCTTCTTTGCGATTCGCCTGTTGGCCAAAAGCCCAGGATTCGTGGTGGTTGCGGCTTGTTCGCTGGCTATCGGTATCGGCGCGAATTCGGCCATCTACAGCTTTGCCGATGTCCTGCTGTTGCGGCCTCTTCCTGTTCTGGATGCCAGCCGGGTAGTCAACGTTCATGCCATCACAAACGGACCTTTCGGAGGCAACACGGCTCTCTCATACCCCGACTACGCTGACTTGCGCGATCGTAATCGCACGTTCGACGGTCTGGTCGCCAGCGGCTACACGCACCTCGGCTTCCAACCCGACCGCAATACTCAATCGCGCATGAAATGGAGCATGTTCGTCACCGGCAATTTCTTTGACGTCATGGGCATCAAGCCGGCGTTGGGCCGTGGCTTCCGGCGCGACGAGGACCTCGTCCCCGGCCGCGATTACGTAGTCGTGATCAGCCACGATCTTTGGAAGGGCGAGTTTGGAGGGAATCCCTCAATCGTGGGTCAAAAGATCTGGCTCAACGGGATTCAGTTCACCATCATTGGAGTGGCCCCAGAAACCTTCCATGGCTTAGATGCTTTAAAGGCCGCGATGTTCGTCCCACTCGTCACAGTGGAGAACCTATGGAATCCCTCTCCGTATAAGAAGCGAGATAACGCGTGGCTCAGCGTCAGAGGCAGGTTGAAGCCAGGAGCCGGGGTGTCCCAAGCCTCGGCCGATCTCACCGCTATTGCCGCCGTTCTCCGCAAAATGTATCCAAAGGCGGACGAAAATCTGAAGCTAAAAGCAATCACTGAGTTTAAATCTCACGTCGAGCAGGATCCACCCGACACCGCGTTGGTCATTATGCTGGCATTGCTCGCCATTTGCGTGCTCCTGGTTGCCTGCGCAAATGTTGCAGGATTGCTTCTCAGCCGCGCTTCCATGCGTGCCCGCGAGATCGCCGTAAAACTGGCAGCGGGCGCAAGCCGTTGGACCTTAATCCGTCAGTTGCTCGTCGAGAATTTGGTCCTGTCTCTCTTGGGCGCCGCGGCTGGATTAGCTGTCGCCTTTGGCGCCGACGCGTTCCTCAACACCATACCGTTTCCGACTGACGCTCCGCTTGACATCAACTTCCACCTCAATGGCAAGGCGTTGTTATTCACCTTCTTTGTCGGTATTGCGAGCACTTTTGTCTTCGGCCTCGCGCCTGCTCTCCAAACCACGCGATTGGACCTCATCACCGCCCTGAAGGAGAAAGAAGGAACGGCCTCGAAGGGAAGGAAGCTATGGGGACGCAATGTCATCGTCGGAGCGCAAGTGGCGTTATCGGTCTTGCTGTTGGTCGTCTCCGGCATCTTATTTGAAGGCTTCAAGAGCCAAATCGACAAAGGGCCTGGCTTTCGTACTGACGGTCTGCAATTGATGAGCTTCGATCCCGGTCTCATCCGCTATGACGAATCTCAGCGGAAGGTCTTCTATAAGCAGCTTCTCGAAAACGTTCAGCATTCTCCCGGCGTTGTCTCCGCGGCTCTCGCCGAGTGCGTCCCGATGGGGATGGATGGCCAGGACGCGGTCGCCGCTCTGCCTGATGGACGCCAATTACAGCGCGGCCAAACCATCCCCAAGATCCTCGACAACGTCGTTACGCCGGACTACTTTGCAACCATGGGAATTCCAATTCTCCGCGGCCGCTCCTTCTCGGAAACCGACACGGCGGACAGCCCGGCCGTCGCAATTGTCAACGAACAGTTCGCGCGGCATTACTGGCCGAAAGAAGATCCCATCGGTAAGCGGCTTCGTGTCGGCGATGCCCCGGGCCGCCTGACTGAGGTCGTTGGAGTCGCTAAGCTCTCTAAGTATTTTTGGATCGGCGAGAACGCGAGCGACTACATCTATCTCCCGCTTTCCCAGCACACCCAGCCGAACTTGTTCCTAATGGCTCAATCGAAAGCCGCCGACGCCACAACGATTGTCCCGGTGCTCCGTCGCGTCATTCAAAATCTGAACAAAGACATGCCGGTGTTCGACGTGCGCACCATGGCCGATCTTTATCACAGCCGCGCAATTGCCACCCCCGCCATCATTACCGAGCTTGTGGCAGGGATGGGCGTCATGGGTCTCATTCTTGCCGTAATCGGACTTTATGGAGTCGTTTCCTACTCCGTCGCCCGCCGCTTTCGCGAGTTTGGAATCCGTATGGCGGTAGGCGCCGACCGCCGCGACGTGGTGTCCATGGTGCTTCGCCAGGGCGCTGTCATCGGCGTCGCCGGCATCGCCGCGGGCTTGATCGCGGGGGTCTTCGCGTCCATCGCGATCAAGTCGATGGTGTTGTTCTCATTCGGTTCGGCCGGCTTTAAGCCATTCCTCGCCATCACACTCCTGCTGCTATGCGCTACCTTGCTCGGTGCCTACGTCCCGGCCCGTCGCGCATCCCACATCGATCCCATGCTCGCCCTCCGCGAGGAATAATTTTCGCTTGCCGCAATGTCAGGTCCGTCGTCCGCGTTGACAATCGGGATAGATCCGCTTCATAGCAACTGACCCGAGTGGAACTTTCCACTCTGCCATGCGTATTGATCAAGAGGCACCTGGAAGGGAGTTAGTCGATGAAGATCTTTGCGCTAGGCTTGGCCGCGCTTGTCGCGGGGTCGCTAGTGAGTGCGGCTGAAGCCGATGGCTCATTTGATAGGTCGCTCACTATTTCTGGCCCCGTAGATTTGGATGTTCAGACCGACTCAGGGGGGATTACCGTGACCGCAGGCCGATCAGGATTCGTGCGCATTCATGCGATCCTCCAGGCGCAGCACGGCTGGTTCAGCTCGAATGATGTGTACGCGCGAATTCGGGAGCTCGAGCGCAACCCGCCAATCGAACAAAACGGCAACAGGGTGCGCATTGGCTTTGTCCACGAACATAACTTGCTGAGGAACATCTCCATGCGCCTCGAAATTGAAAGCCCGGCCAACACCGAGCTTCGGGCCCGCGCCGATTCAGGAGGGATCGAGGTTCGAGGTCTAGAAGGCCGGATAGATTGCAAAACGGATTCGGGTGGAATCGAAATCCACGTTGGATCTGAGGTTCATGCAGAAGCCGATTCCGGAGGCGTGCACATCAATAAGACGAAAGGTGCGGTGTTTGCCCGTGTCGATTCGGGCGGAATCGATACTTCAGATGTGGCCGGCGCGCTGGACGTGCAGGCCGACTCCGGGCAAATTACCATCGGCCAAACTGTTGCTGCTCCGATTCGCGCGAAAGCAGGCTCCGGGGGGGTCAGGGTGAAGCTCGTACCCAGTGCCGGGTACGACGTCAGCGCGGAATCCGACAGCGGCAACATTTCGGTTCCGGAGATGGCGGTCAACAGCGTTTTTTCCAAACATCACATAGAAGGCAAGATTCGCGGCGGCGGGCCATCGGTCAGTATTCGCGTGGACTCGGGCGGCATCACGATCGAGTGAGTCGGCCTGCTCGGGTGACAACGCAAAACTGAATCACATTGTGTTTCGTGCGCTCGATCCTGCAGGTGAGGTAAGGTCAGGCAAGCAAAATCGAAGGATCGCAGCAATTTGATTGCTACGATAACGGCGCGATGCGTTAATAATGCTCGGCAAACCCTATTAGCGAAGAGTGTCGAATCGGAAAGAGGACGGATCGCAGTTGTGAAGGTCGTTTGTGGGGACCCATCCTGCGGGATGTGCAGAAGCCTAATCACTTCAGCGGTTTGCGCGTTATACGTCCAACTGAACGATAGCTCTAGACTTGGCGACCAGGGCGGATCTGTCGGGTGAAAACTGGATTCTTGTCGCGGTAGGGACGACCATCACTGATCGCCCCCTGCGCAGATCCGTACGTGCGCGTTTACGCATACGGCTCCTATCAAGGATGAGTGGCGTTGAAGCGTGCGTCAGGGTAAGGATGCAGAGTACGAGGTTGAGGAATCCATCGAGTCAAGATCGGGGTGAGCCGATCCCAACTCACACGCGCGCGCTGACTGCGACGAACTAACACATTCCGCCACAGCCAGGCGACGCGCCGGCTGAAGACGCGCAACTGAGTCGTGTTACCTGGAACAGCATGGTATTGGTAGTAGCCCAGCACGACCTGTCGAAGCCACGCGCCGACTTCGGACGTACGGTGATGCTTCCGGCGTTGAAGTTCAGCCTTGATGGCTTTCAGCTTCGCGACCATCCGTTTCTGAGCCGTGATCCGCCAAACGGTGAATGTCCCCGTAGTGAGCTGCCCACAGAAATGGGTGAAACCTAGAAAAGTAAAGGTCTTTGGCTTTCCCTCGCCACGCTGCTTTCGGTTTCGAGCGGCGAAGCGCCCGAACTCGATCAGCCTTGTCTTGTCCGAATGTAATTCCAAGCCGAACTTTGCCAGACGGTCCCGAAACTCATTCAGAAACCGCTCGGCATCTGTCCGGTGCTGAAAACCCACCACAAGATCATCGGCGTAGCGGACGACAACCACCTCGCCGTTTGCCACTTTCTTGCGCCAGGCTTCAACCCACAGATCGAAAACATAATGCAGGTATACGTTGGCAAGCAACGGTGAAACCTCGCCCCTTACACAAAAGGTAATTTTCAGTTCGTAAGAACAATCGCAGGGTGGCGAGAAAGGTATGCACTGCTTGACCTCCGTCGTAAACAGTAATATATTTATGGCGAATGGCGCGCTCAACGAAGGCGGAGAAAGCTCGCCAAATGAATGCCGCTCGTGGCCTGCTGCAGCGTGGAGTCGCGCTGCCCGAAGCAGTGCGTCGCCTGTCACGGGAGTTCGATTTGTCAGAGCGCCAAGCATATCGTTACTTGGAAGAAGCCTCCCGGCTCGATCGGCCCGTCGAAATTCCCGAAGCCACAGTATCGGTCACCTTGAAACTGCCGCCCCGGACTGTGGAATTGCTTCGAAAATATGCGAGAAGCAGCGGTCTCACCATCGGAGCGATCGTAACCACCGCGGTAAATGCGTTTCTGCGGACTCTAAAGAGGCATGGCTGAGCCGCATAGAAAGAGCGGCCATTTTCAAGTTGATGTTTCCTATTCATTTGATCGCTTGCTCGAGTTGAAGCTTGCGCAGGCTTACGAGATTCTGGTCCCATGTCGCAAGCGCCCCGTTGGCGCGCGCGTGAAGGAGTTTGAAGATGAGAATGGCGGCGATCTACGCGAGGGTTTCCTCCGAGCAACAGCGCGAGGAGAACACGATTGCGAGCCAGACGGCGTTGCTGATCGAGTTCGCCAAAAACCACGATCTGGAAGTGCCGAAGGAGTGGGTCTTCGAAGATGAAGGCTACAGCGGAGCGACGCTGGAGCGGCCAGGCTTGGAGCGTGTGCGTGATCTCGCCGCCGAAGGACAGATCCAGGTTGTGCTCGCGTATTCGCCAGACCGACTGAGCCGCAAGTACGCGTACCAGATTCTGTTGATTGAGGAGTTCGCCCGCCATGGAGTCGAGATGCGGTTCGTGAAGTCGCCACAAGGTGACAGCGCCGAAGACCAACTCCTGGTTCAGTTTCAAGGCATGATCGCTGAATATGAACGGGCGCAGATTCTGGAACGTTCCCGGCGCGGTAAGCGACATCGAGCGCAATTGGGCGAAGTGAGTGTCATGAGCAACGCTCCGTATGGATACCGTTACCTCCATAAAACCGACGAAGCATTGGCCGCCTACATCATTGATGAAGCCGAAGCCCGTGTCGTGCGACGCGTTTATGAGATGTACACAATCGAGGGACTCAGCATCGGGGAGATCGCGCGACGGCTCAACAGGGAAGGTGTCCCGACCCGCAGGGCAAGCCGCTGGGAACGCTCAGTGGTCTGGGCTTTGCTGCGGAACCCAGCCTATCGCGGCCTCGCCTGCTTCGGCAAGACCCACGCCTCTGCACGGACGCGGGTTATGCGCCCACAGCGTCGGCGGGGTGTAACTACGCCCAGCACCACAGCAGGCCACGAACGCGCGCGCGAAGAGTGGATCGAAATACCCGTACCAGCCCTGGTGACCGAAGAGAGTTTCGCCCGTGCTCAAGAGCTGCTCTACCAGAACAAGATACGATCGCGCCGGCGTACTATCGCACCCAGTGTGGTGCAGGGGCTAGTCAGTTGTGCGAAGTGTGGCTATGCCTTTTCCCGCACATCGACTCAAACCAGCGCACGTAAGATTCATTACTACAAGTGCATCGGCTCCGATAGTTGGCGGAAACTCGGCGGCCCGGTTTGTGACAATGGCCGCTTCATCCGACAAGAACTCCTGGATGAGATCGTCTGGGCTGAGGTGATCCGCCTGCTGGAAGATCCCACTCTGATCCAGCAGGAACTGGATCGTCGCTTGGTAGCAGCGCGCGCCTCTGATCCAACCAGAAAGCGTGAGCAGAGTCTGCAAAGAGAATTAGCCCATGTCGGCAAAGGTATCGAACGACTTCTCAATGCATACCAGGAAGGACTCTTGTCGATCGAACAGTTGCGTGAGCGCATGCCTATGTTGCGTCAGCGCCAACAGGCACTCGGTGCTGAGCTGCAGGCGATCGCTGATCAGACCAATGATCGCGCCGCATTCCTGCGCTTGGCAGAAACCCTCACGGCATTTCTTGCCCGCTTGCGCAGCGCTGCAGAGACGCTTAGCGTCATGGAGCGTCAGAAAATCGTTCGACTGCTGGTCAAAGACGTGCTGGTCGGCGAAGATACGATTACGATTCGTCACAGCATTCCGATTCCCTCGGGCCCATCTCAAAACGAAGGATCGGGCTCTTCAGACGGCCGAAATTACCTTTTGTGTAAGGGGCGTGAGCACCGCTCCCTGTGGGGTTCCTATATTCGTTTCCGCCCATTGACCATCTTCCGACACTCCGGCTTGCAACCATTTCTGGATTAAGCCGAGCATGCGCCGATCAGTCACGCGATGCTCAATGAACTTCATCGTCCATTCGTGGCTCATATTGTCAAAGAACCCTCGAATGTCCGCATCAAGCACCCAGTTCACTCGCTTCCTGAAGATCCCGACATTCAGCGCATCTAGCGCTTGATGCGGGCTGCGACCAGGGCGGAACCCATAAGAGAAGCCCTTGAAATCGACCTCATAGATCTGGTTGAGGATCGTCACCACGGCCTGTTGAACAATCTTGTCCTCCAAGGCCGCAATGCCTAATGGACGTTGCCGCCCGTCAGCTTTCGGAATATAGACTCGCCTTGATGGTTGTGCCCGGTACGCTCTCCGGTGAACCCGATTGTGCAGATCGACAAGTCGATCCTCCAATCCGGCCTCATACTCTCGCCACGTCACGCCATCTACTCCCGGTGCAGCTCGCCGCTGTAAGGCGTAGAAGCTGTCCCGCAGCAGATCGACAGTGACATGGTGGAGCAAAGCAGTGAACCTCTCCTGCTTCCTTTCTCTTGCTGCTTTTCGCACACCGCGCAATCCCTGGGACATGCGTTTCCCGCTCTGTGTCGGGGACATGTGAGATCGTACGATGTTCTCCTCGATCTGTGCCCTTCCCTCCCCAACCTCCGCCGAAGGTTGCCCTTCTTTGTTCGGCTGGTTCACAGGTACTACGGCACAGTCCGACTTCTCCTGCACGTGCATGTCCGCCGTTCGCTTTTTGGGCTTCGCGGACCGGTCTTGATCTTTCGACCAAGACGTACAGGAGATCTCCCGGTTCTCGTGCATGTTGTTTCTCAGCGTGCACAGGTTCTTAGACTACGTAGGACCGAACAACCGCTCGCGATAACGCGGTTGCCGTGTTGCCTTCCTCCTCTACGGAACGGAGTCGGCATCCTAATACATCGGCTTTTCGAAGCTCAATAGCCCGGCCCACCGATACCTCTGTCTACGCTTCGACCAGCACCTCGCGATGCGCGCCGCAAGACTCAAGGCCAAGATGGAGTCGCTTTCTCCTTTCTTGTAGGACTCTTTCATTCCCAACAACATGCCGGTTCATCCCGGCGCACTCCGGATCGCCGACATCCATGTAAGTCTTTGCCAGCTCAAAGCAATGTCTACAAGGCGCTCAATTCCGGCATTATCCCGAGTATCCGTGTAGGAAAGCGTTTCGTGATCCCGCGTGCCGCAGGCCGCAATACGGTTGGACGCCTTCAGCCTGTCGCGCCATCCTTTACGAACGGAAGCCGAAAGGAAATGCCATCCTGTGATCGAACCGAACGGCGTTGCGCTCCCCACGATTAGCCGCGAAGATCAGGAGCGCTGCGAAGAACTTCTGCAGCGTTGGATGGTTGCGCTGAACAGCTATGACGCCACGGGCATGAAATCGGTGATGCGCTTCCCGCATGTGCGGCTCGCCGAGAACCGCGTCGCAATCTACCAAGCCGACGATAATCCTATGGATTTGTTCACGCGGTTGCGGCAGCAGCACGGCTGGCATCACAGCGCGTGGAATGAGATAAAGCTCGTCCAATCCTCATCGACCAAGGCCCATTACGCTGTCCAATATACACGCTACCGCGAGGATGGCTCGGTGCTCAGCGTCTGCGATTCTCTCTACATATTCACCTGCGTCGACGGCGACTGGAAGCTCCAAGGCCGCTCGAGCTTCGGCGCCTAGGTGAAGGTGATCTCAAGTGCCGGGGCTGCATAACTCTTGATTTATGCACAGACTATCTACGGCGAGCGGTGATCAAAACACAACGTTCCAATCCCGCTTCATGCTCACGACGGTGATGCCGTAGTCCTGCGAAGGAAGTGTCGCAAACCGAAAGCGGCAGGCGCGGGTAAGCGGGATTGGGCGACTATCAGGCAGCAAGGCCAAACACACGATTCACAAATCGGATCTGGTCGCCCACATTTCCCTTCTTTGACCATCGGACTTGTCCTTTGCGAATCATGTGCAGTGCCTCGTAACCTTGGATGGTGTTGAGCGCTCCTTCTACGGAACGAAACCACTGACTGGCGATGATCCGCTTCTTTATAAAGCGATGATCCTGCTCGACCACATTGTTCATGTAATGAGAGCGTCGACATCGACAGATCCTCGGCAACTCGCCGGCTTGTTTCAGTTCGGTAATAACGGACGGGTATGCGGGATGTCCATCGACGTTGATGACTCGTGGGCGAAGGTAGCCCACACGGCCCAAAGCAAGCTGCAGGAAATGCTTGGCTGCCACACGATCGCGGTGTGGCGAAAGCATGAAATCGATGGTGTTGCCTTCGGAATCCAATGCTCGATATAAATAGGTCCACTTGCCTGCAACCCGAACATACGTTTCATCCACTCGCCATGACCGGTTTACGCGACGGACATGACGACGCATTCGCTGGTTCAGGATGGGAGCATAGCGCAGAACCCAGCGGGCGATTGTCGAATGATCCACCTGCAATCCACGCTCGGCCATGAGGTCCTCCAGGTCACGGTAGCTGAGTGAATAGCGCAGATATCGGCGGACGCAGACCACAATCAACTCGTCTTGAAAGTGCCGCCCTCGGAACAGCGCCGGCCTGCTTTTCGGCATTTGCTTACCCTACCAACCGAGGTTCAGCCATTTGCGACACTGCCTTCTCTATCCAGTCGATCGCCAAAGTCTTCACCCTCGCGCTTGCGATGGAGGAACTCGGAGTCGATAAGGTGTTCGAGCGAGTCGGCAGCGAACCGACGGGCAGGCCGTTCAATTCCGTTTCGGCCGTGGTCGACATGCCGAGTCACACCGGGAATCCCCTGGTGAATGCGGGAGCCATTGCTACGGTCAGCTTGATATCAGGCTCTAGTGCGAATGAAAAGTGGAACAAGATTCTTGCGTTTTATAGTGCAGCAGCAGGGGAGAAGCTTTCGCTCATCGACGAGGTCTACAAGTCAGAGGCGGCCACAAATCAGGGCAACAGGGCCCTCGCGGCGCTGCTACTGAAGTACGACCGCATTTACGCGGACCCCTTGGAGTCAGTGGACATCTATACCAAAGAGTGCTCTGTTGGCGTAACCGTGAAGCAGCTTGCCCAGATGGGGGCGATACTAGCCAACGACGGGATTAACCCTGTCACCGACAACCGCGTGATTAAGGCCGAGAATGTTCCGGAAATTCTTTCCACGATGACGATGGCTGGCTTGTATGACGGATCCGGTGGCTGGGCCTGGCATGTCGGGCTGCCGGCGAAAAGCGGCGTCGGCGGTGGAATCCTCGCTATCGTTCCGGGCAAGGGAGCCATTGTGGCCTTCGCGCCTCGGCTGGATGAAGCAGGCAACAGCGTGAAGGCGCAGAAGGTTATCTCCTACGTTGCCCAAAAGCTCGCGTTGAACCTGTTTTCTCCTGGTTCGGTGGGCTTGCCACAGTAGGCGCTTGCACCCGGTCATTGCAAGCGGTTGTTACACGGGAACAATATGCGCGGACGACTCGCTGTGCCTAGTAAGGCTTTGACTGCCGGCTTGATTCTGCTCACGGCGGCAAACACCACAGTCGTCCTTTCAGCGCAGGCGCCACAGGGTCAAGCAGCAACAGCGGATGTCCTGAAGCCGATCGACAAACTGATGGAGCAGAACCGGAAACTGGAGCAGCAGAATCAGGAACTGATGCAGCAGAACCGGCAACTCATGGAACAGATCAACTCTCTTCGTTCGACCGTTGCCAAGCAGGAGAGGACGGTTCAGTCATCACCGGCTCAGAGCGCATCATCTCCGGCCCAAGCAGGGCCCGCAGGTACGCCACAGCAGTCGCCAGCCCAAACCGCCGACCAGTCCTCTACCCAGACCCCGAGCGACGATGACGATAAGACCATGTTTCCGGAAGGGTCCGGAGGAAACCGCGCCATATTCGGAGAATTCAATCCAGGCCGCGGATTTACTGTCGCTAAGGGCGAGGACGGCGAACTGAATCTTAGCGGCTATATGGCCGTACGGTATCTAAACCAGTTACCACCCGATCAGTCAGCCAGGGATCACCTGGGCCGCCCGCTCGCGGTGAATCCCCGCAATGATTTTCAGTTCCATCGAGTCATGTTGTTTTCTCAAGGATGGCTGTTCAGTCCCAAGTTTCAATACAGTACGTTCGTCTGGACGGTGCAGGATACGAATCAGGTGGCCGTAGGCGGAGCCCTATATTACAACTTCGGTAAACTCCTGACGCTCGGAGCAGGCTGGAACGCCTATCCTGGTACACAGTCCCTGCAGGGCTCTCACCCGTATTGGCCCTCTTACGACCGCGTCATGGCGGACGAGTTCTTCCGGCCCTTCTTCTCCCAAGGTGTGTTCGCTCAAGGGAATCTCACTCGAACGTTTCAGTACAGGTGGATGGTCGGAAACAATAACAGCAACTTGGACGTTCCGGCGACCAAACTCGACCGGGATCTTTCCGCGGGGTTTGCCTTGACGTGGCTGCCGACTACAGGCGAGTTTGGCCCTCGTGGCGCTTTCGGGGACTACGAACGTCATGAGAAGCTCGCGACCCGGTTTAATCTGGCTTATACCTACAGCCCCGAGGATCGCCAATCAGCAATCGGCACCTCACCCAGCAACACAACGATTCGTCTTGCAGACAGCCTCAACATATTCGATACGGGCGCCTTCGCTAATGGTGTGACCGTAGAGAAGGCGCACTATAAATTGGCCTCCGCTTCCGCCGGAATAAAGTACCGCGGTTTTTGGCTCCAGGGTGAGGGCTACGGCAGGAAACTGGATCATTTCGTTGCGGACGGTAAGTTACCAATAGGGGCCGTTCGAGATTATGGCTTCTACGTTCAGATCGCGTACATGGTCGTGCCGAACAGAATCGAACTCTACGGGGCTACATCTTACGTCTTCAGCAAATACGGACACCCGAAAGAATTCATTATCGGCGGTAATTATTATCCGTGGAACACACGGAACCTGCGGCTGAACCTTCAGTTGATCAACGTCGATCACTCGCCGGTCAGCAGCACGTTCGGCTTCTATACCGGCCAAATCACTGGGCAGGTGTTCGCCATCGGTATGACTGCGCTTTATTGAGGTCGGCAATTATGAAAGTCGCTCTTTCGGCGCGCACCGGAGTCTTCGCGCTCATTGCGGTGGCTGGCCTGTTGACCAGCAGGCCCGCTCAGACGCAATCGAATAACTACGAATTCAATGACTGCCATTTTCATTTGACGAATTACATCCAGGAAGGGACGAATATTCACGATTTTGTGAACATCATCGGCAACCGAGTGGGAAGAGTCGCGTTGTTTGGTATCCCGCTGCAGCAGCAGTGGTCATACCGGGTCGACGGCGACAAGGGCCCGACTTACTATCTGAATTCGGACGCTCCGTTGTACTACTACTCGTTCACGGATGCATGGATTGCGATGGCTTATAAGTCCCTAACAGAGGCTGAGCGGGCCCGATTCGATCCCATGATAACGGGCTTCAATCCCTCGGACATGTACGCCGCCGACCACATTCGGCGCGTGCTCCAGACTTTCCCCGGTGTGTTCACCGGCATCGGTGAGTTCTCGATTCACAAGGAGTTCGTGGCAGCAAAGATCGCGGGTGAGGTCGCAAGCCTGCAGGATCCCGCGCTTGACCGAATACTGGATTTCGCCGGCGAGGTGGGTCTTGTCGTATTGATCCATAACGATATGGATGTTCCCTTCGCAAAGGAGGGATCCAAACCGGCGTACCTTGACCAAGCTAAGGCACTCTTTAAACGGCACCCGAACACGACGATCGTCTGGGCGCATACGGGTATGGGCCGGGTTGTCCGGCCGATAAAAAATCATGCCGCTAATATCGAGGGGATCTTGCGCGATCCCGACTTTCGCCACGTGAATTTCGACATCTCCTGGGACGAAGTTGCGAAGTACATTATCGCCAGCCCGGAAGCTACAAAGATCACAGCGGATCTGATCAACCGCTACCCGGATCGCTTCCTGTTCGGCACCGATGAGGTGGCGCCCCGCGATTGGGCCGCTTATTCGAGGGTGTTCTATCAGTACGAGCCTCTGTGGAAGTCGCTGGATCCCGAAGCGAGCCGGAAAGTCCGGTTAGGGAACTACGAGAGAATCTTCGATGAAGGCCGGCGTAAGGTCCGAAGCTGGGAGAGTACTCACGTGAGTGGAGCCGGTTCGCAATGAGAACCGTGCGGTACTAAGTGGTGCTGGCTGCCATGGCGGTATGCGGTGTATGGAGCAAGCGCGTCGATATTACAGTTCAGCAGGCCGAGCAAAGGAGCGTCCCTAATCTGGGTTTGCCGATGCCGCCCGCGCGGCGCTGCAGCAGCGTTGCTTGTCGCCGCCGAAGATTTTAGTAACCGCTGGCCGCTTCCCGGGAGGAGATCCATGTCCTTCTCAAGCCGTGGAAGTAGAGTCACGGGGCTTCTCATTTAATGAATCCGCACGTAGTCCATAGAACCTTTCTCGGTTGATGCGGCTACCCGAA